>CAZAVK010000015.1:0-88975 GCA_964488645.1 uncultured Rikenella sp.
CAAGGGAGAAGATTCATCAGTCTGACCCGGCCGGAGATGCTGCAATGAAGCAGACCCGCTCAAGGGAGAAGATTCATCAGTCTGACCCGGCCGGCGGGCAGGCTGGCAAGGCAAACAGGGCAGCCACATATGGGAATAGACCCGGAGCAGCAGCAAACAAGAACCATGGCGGTAAAAGCCCGGCTGCCAGCTCACCGGCAAAGGCACCGGGCCAAACCCGGCGATCAGCCGTGCAGGCCAGGCCGGCTGCAAAAATGCAGGGCGCTTCCAACGGCATCAGGGCCCACCGCCCGGCAACCGGTGGCAGCGGGGCAGGCCGCTGAAACGACCTTTTTTTGGATACCAGGTTCTTTAATGAACTGAGAGTATCCGCACAAACTACTGCCCGGGCAGAATCTGGTTGAGTACCACAGCCACTCTCTGTCCGGGCAGAGATTATATCCATGATCTCTCAATCGGGGTGGGTGAATAAAATTTTTACTTGGCATATATATTGTATTTTTACCGGTGATGAGTTGAAAAATCAAATCAATATGAAAAAGTATCTGATCTCTGTTGTTTTGCTTGCTGCAATGCTGATTCCTTCACAGGCACAGGATAAAAAAGCCGAGCGGGAAGCTGCTGCACTGGAAGCCTTCGAAAAGGCATCTGCCACCCTGGAGACAAAGGATTATGTGATCATTGTGGCAACCTACCAGACCGAGGGAGGTGTCTTCAATGACAATGCCGACCCCGCCAACTTCCTTTGCTTCGAAGATGACCACATTATCCTGCAGGGAGGTATCGTAGCCGGGAATGACAACACCAACCGGCTGGCGGTAAACAACTTCAGTCAGACAACCGACAAGAAGGGCAATATCCGCATCGCTTTCCAGGCCAAGGGATTGATGATTACAGCCAAGGTTGAAATTTCCCTGAAGAAGAGCTCAGGCAATGTGGCGGATGTCATCATCACACCCACAAGGGGCAGTGTCAAGCGTTTCAACGGGAAGGTGGTGCCAAAGAAAGAGTCAAATTACTTCCGCAGGCCGGGAGAGATATAGGCTGCCCTGCATGGACCAATGGGACCGCAGGCAGGCAATAAGCGGAAGCGGAGCAGGAAGCAGAAGTCGAGCAGGGAGCAGAAGCAGAGAGCCCGCCGCAACCAATCCGGCATTTATCTCTTTGCCGGATGCCCGATCCTGTAGTGACCGGCAAGTATCCGCATAAACAGGTTCCCGGGCAGCAGCCGTTTCAGCACCACAGCCAGTTTCTGGTCAGGTGAGGCTATCACATAACGCCCGGCAGGCCTGGCAGACTCAACGATGCGTGCCAGCTTGCGTGCCAGGAGTCCCGGGTCACGGCCGCCGGTCTCATCACGCTCAATGACTGACAAGGTCTTCCCGAACTGTTCATGATACGGATCACCAGGAGCCGAGGGCGCGAGGAACTTCCTGCGATTGGCCGAGTTGCTGGTATGGAAGTCACCCGGATTTATTACCACAACCCTGATATTGAACTGCCTGATCTCCATCCTCAGGGCTTCGCTGAAGCCTTCAACCGCAAACTTGGCAGCCGAATAGTAGGCCTGGAAGGGCAGTCCCATCAATCCGCCTATTGAACTGATATTGATTATCAATCCCCTTCCTGCAGCACGCATTACCGGGAGCACCTCCCTGGTCAGCATCACCATTCCCATGAAGCTGGTCTCGACCTGCAGCCTGAGATACTCTTCGGGAGTGGTTTCGGCGGCTCCTCCGGTATGCATCCCGGCATTGTTGATCAGCACGTCGATCCTTCCCTCCCTCTCCACAACTGACCTTACAGCCTGCCTGATGGAGGCATGGTCAGTCAGGTCCATCGTCAGCAGGCTGACCTTTTCATGCACATCGCAGGTACTTCGTACGGTACCGTAGACCGTGTGCCCATAGCCGGCCAGCAGGGCTGCCGTCTCACGGCCAAACCCCGTGGAGACGCCCGTTATCAGAATTACTTTCCCCATTTTGATGCTGTACTCTGTTTGGTGATTATGTTCAGCCGCCGATTATCCCCAGCGCTTTGGCGGCCCTGGTAATCTTTTCCACCGAGATATCGATCTGCTCACTGGTATGGGTTGCCATCAGTGAGTAGCGGATGAGGCTGTCATTCTTCGGCACTGCCGGCGAGACGACCGGGTTAACGAAGATGCCGTCGGCCAGCAGTTGCTGGGTAAGCGTAAGTGCCTTAACGTCATCACGTACAAATAGCGGGATGATTGGCGACTCAGAATTTCCCGTATAAAACCCTGCCTCATGGAAACGGCCGAGGGCATACCTCGTATTCTCCCACAGCCGGCTGATCCTCTCAGGCTCACGTGTCATAATCTCTATGGCTGCCAGCACCGCAGCCACCGAGGCGGGAGTCATGCTGGCGCTGAATATCAGCGAGCGCGAGTTGTGCTTAAGGTAGTTGATGGTGTTCCTGTCGCCTGCAATAAATCCGCCAAGCGAGGCAAGTGACTTCGAGAAGGTACCCATGATCAGGTCCACCTTGTCAGTGAGACCGAAATGTGATGCCGTTCCGCTGCCGTTCACTCCCAGCACACCTATCCCGTGAGCATCGTCAATCATAATGGAGGCTCCATATTTTCCGGCCAGATCAACCATCTCCGGCAACTTGACGATATCGCCCTCCATGGAAAAAATACCATCGGCAACGATCAGCTTGAGCCTCTCGGGCGGACACTGCTTAAGCCTCTTTTCAAGGCTGGCCATGTTGTTGTGACCATACTTCAAGACCTTCGAAAATGAGAGCCTGCTCCCTTCAATGATCGAGGCATGATCAAGCTCATCAAGCAGGATGAAGTCTCTGCGGCCGGTCAGTGCAGAGACCACTCCGATATTAACCTGGAAACCGGTGCTGTAACAGAGAGCCTCTTCCTTGCCGGTAAGCCCTGCAATGCGTTCTTCCAGCTCAAGGTGGATATCGAGGGTTCCGTTCAGGAAACGTGACCCTGCACAACCTGTACCGTACTTGTCGGTTGCCCGCTTAGCAGCCTCTTTGACCGCAGGGTGATTGGTAAGGCCCAGGTAACTGTTGGAGCCAAACATAAGAACCTTCCGTCCATGGATGTTGACAACCGTGTCCTGGTCTGAATCAATGGTCCTGAAATAGGGGTAGATACCGGCCTGCATGACCTTCTGCGGCAGATCGTAATAAGCAAAATGATCGCGGAGTTTTTTCATGTCTACAGTCTGCTGTTGCGATGCGAAATTAATGAATATTCTATCCAAAATGATTATGGGCCAACTGCCGGAAAAGAACTGATTAAGAATACAGTTTTATGCTTACTTATCAGTCGTAAAATGTGCCCATCTTTGTCCCGGTTGGTGCATAGGAGTAATAATCAGGCCTATGTACCAGGTAAAAACAGAAAGGTATGACCAAGGAAAAAGACTCCCCCCTTCTTAAAAAAACGGCTATCGGACAGGACTGGGCCTCAGTTGTGGCAGCGTTTCTCCTGATATTCTTCGTGGTTATTACCGGCTATGCCACCGGCACGCCCAGTTTCGGCGGGAAGGCAGGCTGGAGCAGCGAATCTGACTTCATCGGGCTGCTCGGTGCTTCGTCACTATGGAGCTCGGTGCTTTACTCCTTCCTGATATTCGGGGTGGTGGCAGTGATTGCCATCCTCCTCAGCGGTGACGCCCTGAAGAGGTTCATTACAGGATTCCTGGCAATTTTCCTGCTGGCCATCCTGGCACAGTTTATCGCTTCCTACACCCACTTCAAGAACCTGGGGCTCGAAACGGTACTCTTCTCGCTGCTGATAGGCCTGCTCATAGGCAACCTGGTCAGGCTGCCTGACTGGCTGCGTGCCGGGGTACAGACAGAGCTCTATGTAAAGGTGGGACTGGTACTGCTTGGCGCCACCATACTCTTCAACGATATCCTCACGGCAGGTTCTCTCGGTCTGATACAGGCAGTGATTGTGGTAACGGTGGTATGGTACTTCGCTTTCTGGTTTTCCAGGAAGATGAAGGTTGACGATGAGTTCTCGACCATGCTGGCCAGTGCCGTCTCCATCTGCGGCGTCTCGGCAGCCATAGCCACGGCAGGAGCCATCAACGGCGACAAGAAGAAATTATCGTTCATCATATCACTGGTACTGATAGTAGCTATCCCCATGATGCTTATCCTTCCCATTGTAGCCAAATGGATGGGACTGACCGAGATGGTCACCGGCGCATGGCTGGGCGGTACCATAGACACCACAGGCGCAGTGGTGGCTGCGGGTACGATAGCCGGGGAGACCGGGCTGAAGTATGCAACAATAGTAAAGTTTTCCCAGAACGTGCTGCTCGGCGTGGCTGCATTCATGATCTCAATCTTCTGGGCCTACCGCGGAAACAATGGAAAAAACAAAGGCGAACGGGTGCCGGTCAGAGTAATCTGGGACCGCTTCCCGAAGTTCGTCCTCGGATTCATCGTGGCCTCACTGCTCTTCTCCTTTGTACTCAGCCCCGAAAAGGTGGCGGCTTCAGGCAAGGTGATCAAGTCATTCAGCGCCTTCTGGTTCAACCTGGCATTCATCAGCATAGGGCTGGAGACGCGCTTTGCAGATTTCAGGCAGATGGAAAGCAAGAAACCATTCTACAGCTTCCTGGTGGCACAGACATTTAATATCTTCTTCACACTGATAGTATCGTACATCCTGTTCCACCTGATTGCATCTCATTAATCCCAAGATCATGCGCCTTGCTGCTGCACTGACCCTGCTGATCACCATCATGCTCTCCTGCATCTCATGCGGTGCCGCCGGCGGGGATCATGAGAAAATAGTAATCTCAACCGAACTGGGAGAGATACATGTTACACTTGACCTGAAAAATGCACCGGTTACCTCATCGAACTTCCTCAGGTATATTGACGCCGGACTTTTTGATGATGCCTGCTTCTACCGTGTGGTCAGGCCCGACAACCAGCCCGCCAGTCCTGTGAAGATTGAGGTGATCCAGGGAGGCCGCTACAGGGCTGAAGAGCATGGCGGCTTTGATCCGATCGGTCACGAAACCACTGACCAGACCGGTATACTCCATCTTGACGGCACCATCTCAATGGCCCGGAACGAGCCCGGGACAGCCACCTCCGAGTTCTTCATATGTGTGGGCGACCAGCCTGAGCTCGATTTCGGAGGGAAAAGAAATCCTGACGGACAGGGGTTTGCCGCCTTCGGAAAGGTAACGGCCGGGATGGATGTGGTCAGGAAGATACATGATATTGAAGCACCCGGGCAGTATCTGGAGAATCCGGTCGTGATAACCGGCATCACCAGGGAGAAGAAGCGCTAGCGCAGAACCTTTCATCCTTTTGACTATCTTTGGAGTGTAGCTTCTTGCCAGCCTGACCTTCAAGGGTCAGTGACCGGTCTGTTGAACCAGGTAAGCGATCATGAGCAGGGGTTTTGTCAGGGAGGGAGACCAGGAAGAGGTGCCGATGGTGCCGCAGAGGGCCTATCTGCCGCCGGGCGTGCCCAACTATGTCACACCTGCGGGGATGGAGCAGCTGCTGCAGGAGAGAGAGGCACTGATCAATGAGCGGGAGCAGGTCACCGGCAACAATGAGAATGAGAGGCGTATAGCAGTCAACCATATCAATGCCCGTCTCAACCTGCTCAATGGCAGGATAGCAGAGGCAAGGGTGATAGATGGCGGCGGCCAGCGCCCCGGCCAGGTGCGGTTCGGGGCAACCGTAACCCTGAAAGAGGAGGCAACCGGGGAGACCCGCACCTTCCAGATAACCGGCGTTGATGAAGCAGACATAGCCGGCGGAAAGATCTCTTTCATCTCACCGCTGGCAAGAGCGCTGATGAGCAGGAAAAAGGGAGAGAAAGCCGCACTCAAAACCGACGGCGAGGAGATCATTTACGAAATCATTGATATAGCCTGACCGGCTGTTACCCGCAGAGACAAATAACTGTCGCCGCAACCGGCATTCTGATGAATTTGACTAAATTTATCAGCCCAACCTCCCCATCAGGAAGTTATGGATCTGATCATCAAGGCTGACTCTCTGGTCAAGAAATTCGGCGAAATCATTGCCGTTGATGGTGTCTCTTTTGAGGTAGCCCGTGGTGAGATATTTGGCTTCCTCGGGCCCAACGGTGCCGGCAAGACCACCACGATCAGGATAATGAGCGGACTGCTCAAGCCTGACAGCGGCAGGGTAATCACCGGAAATGCTACGGGCCACATGTCAGTTGGAGTATGCCCCCAGCACATCGTTATATGGGATAACCTAACCTGCTCAGAGCAGATCCGGTTCATGGGCCGTATGTATGAGATGACATCGGATGAGATCAGCAGGAAAAGCAATGAGCTCATCGGTGCACTGGGACTGAACGATGTAAAAAACAGGCTCGCCAAAAACCTGTCAGGAGGCATGAAAAGACGCCTGAACATTGCCCTGGCACTGGTCCATTCGCCTGACCTGCTCTTCCTTGATGAGCCACAGGCAGGGCTTGACCCGCAGGGAAGGGTGATGGTGCGGGAATATATCAGGTCTGTCAGGAACAGGACAACCGTGGTGCTTACCACACATGACATGGAAGAGGCAGAAAAGCTTTCAGACAGGATATGCATCATTGACAGGGGTAAGATACTGGCCCTGGGCACAGCATCAGAGATCACCGCAATAAACGGGTATGAAGACCTGGTAGAGCTGGAGATGGAGGGCAATGTGGAGGATGATCTGCTCACTCCCCTTGGCGGTGAACATTTCAAAACTGCAACGGTGAAGGGAAACCGGCTCTCTTTCAGCACAGCCGAACCAGTGACACTGGTCAGGACAATCCTGAAAATAGCCGGAGAGAGAAACCTGCCGGTGAAAAACCTGCAGATGAGAAAAATCAGCCTTGAAGATATCTTCATCAACCTGACGGGCAGGGCCCTGAGTGAGAAGTAACAAGAGAAGCCGGCCCTCATGACATGAGAACCTGACAGAACCGACAGCAGAGATGAAAACATTGGCCTGTTTCATAAAGACACTCAGGGAGAACCTGCGCGACTGGAAGATCCTTATTCTTGCGGTTGTCTTCGCACCATTCTTTATCTATATGTATTATGCATATATGGGCAATGGCAGACAGGCATCATACAACATAGTTCTGGTCAGTGAAGAGAGAGCAGGCCGGTTTACCGAAGAACTGATAACAGAGTGGGAAAGACTCAGGGATGACGATGGCCGGCAATTTCTGAACATCCTCTCCGTGACAGATCAGGCTGTGGCAAGAGAGATGATAAAGAACAGGGAGGCTGACCTGTTTATTACTGTCCCGGAAGGGTTTACCGACTCGCTGCAGATGTACCTCACCGGCATCAGCCCTGTCCCGCCCGCGATCCACAGCTACGGTGACCAGTCAAATATAAGGTACATGACCGCCACATCTCTGGCTGACTACGCCATTTTCAGCCTGATAAGAAGCGTTACCGGCATCACCATACCGGTTCATATCAGTTACAGCCATGCCGGGCAGGGAAAGAGTCACAATGAATTTGACATTTACGTGCCGGCACTGCTAATATTGTCGCTGATAATGATCCTGTTCACCTCCGGCGCATCAATAGTGCGTGAGATTGAAAAGGACACGATTACAAGGCTCGCACTGTCTGGGCTGAGGCCTGCCGGATTCATTACAGCCCTGAGTCTCAACCAGGTGATCATTGGACTGATCTGCCTCATGTTGACCTACCTGGCAGCTCTCTCGGTCGGCTTCCATTCCTCCGGCTCAATACCGCTGCTGCTGCTGGTCGGCGCTGTCACCTGCCTCTCGGTGGTAAGTATCAGCATCATCGTTTCAGGATTCATCAGGTCAATGTTCGGCCTGCTGACGCTCGGGACATTCCCATTCTTCATACTGGTCTTCTTCTCAGACTGTTTCATGCCCCTGCCCAGGATAGACTTATTCAGGCTTGCCGGGCAGCAGGTTTACCTGAACGATATCCTGCCCACGGCAACGGCAGCACGGGCATTCAACAAGATACTCAACTTTGATGCCGGCCTGAAGGATGTGCTTTTCGAAACAGCGTGGATAGCAGCTCTTTCAATGGTCTATTACTTTATTAGCCTCCGCCTTTTCAGGAGAAGACAGGGGTATTAACACCACTGTGCCGGCAAAGGAGCTGACTCAGCACCGCAATGTGGCCGGAAGGATGCCTGTTGGCAAAAGATTGCTTAACTTTGAGCATAAGCAACCCTTAAAACCTATGCTCATGAAACTTTGTACCCTCTCTTTCCGCCTCCTGATTGCGGTTATTGTTTTCGGGATGACCACCATGCTGAAGGGGCAGACCGGCGAACCGGCCGTCAAGGCCCAGGACAAAACCAAGTGGGGCAAGAACATAATCTACACCACCCAGCCACCGCCTGCAGTGCCGCGTGAGACCACCAACCTGGGTGAACAGCCGAAGGATATGGTTAAGCAGATCACCTACCTCGACGGTGAGGTGCTGCCCGGGGCATACTACACGGAGACCTCATGGCTGCGGAAGGCATACCCTGACAAGGTGTGGGTTACGGAACATGTTCACGACTGGGATGAGGTGTTCGGGCTCTATGGAAGCGATCCCGACAACCCCAATGAGCTGAACGGCGAGATAGAGCTGTGGATTGATGGCGAGCAGCACCTGATCACAAAGAGCTGTCTGGTCTTCATCCCGAAAGGGGTAAAGCACTGTCCGCTCATCCTGCGCCGCATAGACAAGCCGATCTTCTTCTTCACCACCGGCCCGTCACAGGCATACACCTTCTGAGGCTGAGGTGATATCTGTTGCTGTAACGGATGAACGGAATTACTGCCTCTTTGAGACGCTGGCATCATCCTGACCCCAGAAGCATGCAAGAGGCCATTACCGCATAATCAGCCGGAGGATTTTCTCCGCGAATGGTGTGTAGGGCGGATAGCGTGCAGGAAGATCGATCAGGTTCGACTTTGCCATGACCGACCGCATGTTTGAGAATGTCTCAAATGATTTTCGGCCATGGTATCTGCCCATACCGCTGGGGCCGACGCCCCCGAACGGGAGGTGGGGTGATACCACCTGCATCACCGTATCGTTTATGGCCACCGAGCCGCTCTGTGTAGCTGCCATGAACCGGAACAGGGTGTTCGCTGGCACCGGAATCCCCAAACTAAATTGAAAACCTTTTATCTGCCGTACATGTATTTTGCAGATGGTACCATTATAACATTCAGTTCCGGATCAGGCATGTCAGGATCCAGTGGAAAGAGAGGCCTTACAACACGTTTATAGGGGAGACTTTTAAAATCCTGATCAACACTTCCCCGTGTCAGAGCCATAACCCAATCGGCCTGCATATCATACCACTGACTCACAAGATAACCCTGCTTTACCATTATGATATCCATTTTCTTCGGATCAATTCCTGTACCTTCCAGGTTTGGTGTGGGTGAAGATGTTCCCACAACCACATATATGCTTCCCGTTTTAATAATTGCGATGTCAGGAAGCCTCCGGTCCGGGGGTGATTTACTTTCTGATTGCCGGTCTTTCTCATGATCAGGAGTGACATATATTACCGTACCTGATAAACGAACAGGACCTTCGTATGAATTATCAGTCATTGCCCCAACAAAACCCTCTGCCTGACCACCAATACCGGCTTTTCGGGCGGCTTCCACCATTTCGCTTCCCGGAATAGAGCAATAAAGCAGGCTTTTCCCTTCTGGAGTCTTAAATTCCGGCCGCTTCAATACCCTTGCCAGAGTCCAGGTCACCTCGCCTGAACCGCCACCACCAGGATTGTCGCCCATATCGCTGATCAGGAAAGGTCTTTTATTACTGGCAACAGCCAGATCAATGCATTTTTCGAGGGGATACCCCGGCGCTTCCAGACTGAATTGCCGGCGCACATCCCAGAATCTCCGGGCAAGCTTTTTTGCACCGTTTTCCACCTGGGCTTTATCATCACCTACTACCATAACCACACCCTGATTACGTCTCTCGTCTCCCCATACATAGCCAATCCAGATACCGGCATCCACCACACCGGGCAACGACTCAACTTCAGGAACCATTGCGTATAATGATTTGGCAGGTTCAACCCGGGTACTTGTCCACTCTCCGGAGAGAAGTACAGGGACAGCCACCCATGCTTTATAAGCCGGCCGTCCCTTCCCGGACGATAACCGCTCAAGCAGATTAACCACGCCACGGCGATGTGATTCAAACGCATCATCATGAGGAGCTGTACGATATGTGGTAATAAGGTCAGAGTAGAGAGCCACACGCCAGGAGACGTTTCCGTGCAGGTCCATAGTTGTTGTAACAAGGGCATCGTTACCTATTACAGCCCTTACTCTCTCCATAAATTCCCCCTCCGGATCATCAACACCATCAACACTACAAGCCCCATGATTGTAAAACCAGAATGCATCGTAAGGCATATTACTCCGGATAATCTCAAGCGCGTTATTAACAAAAGTTTCAAATGATTCTCTGGTAACCGGCCCTCGTCCGCCGCCTCTGCCAATTAAAGAAGGAAGCCAGATTGCAGACTGACCCATTACGGAATCCTTACTAAGATAAGAAGGCAAAGAAGCCGTCCTCCCTATTATAGCTTGCCGGTTGGGCATAAAAACGCTGTTTTCAATCTGTATGCCGGCAATGCCTATACGTGGTTTCGTTTGCTGCGCTGAGGCATCGGTAATTAACAGCGCTGCCAGCAGACAGAAATCCAGTAGCAATAAATTGATCTTCATTTTTTTGACTGATTTTTTTTGTGTAATTTCATTTATAGTAAAACCGAATTTAAGCCTTTTATGAAGATGTTTCAGGCGATTATAAATATTATCCTTTGATTTATTGTTTTTTGCATCATATTTGAATCTCATTAAAATGCAATGCCCTCATATTTAATTTTATATGAGGGCTTATCTGTGCCCGGAGCGGGACTTGAACCCGCACAGGCATTACTGCCCAAAGGATTTTAAGTCCTTCGTGTCTACCATTCCACCATCCGGGCGAAGCGATCGCTTCGCGGCGCTAAAGAGTGTCCTGCCGGGCAGTCTGGCTGCTGCACCACGGCAGGACACACTAAGCCGCGCAAATATAAATATTATTTTACCTCCTGCGGTTCGCCGAACCCGATCTTCTTCAGACCTTTCATCTGTGTGGCGGCATCACCTGCCACTACATAGTACATCTTCATCGGGTCAATATACTTCCTCACCGTCTCGTTGAGCTGCTCAACGGTGAGCCCGCGCAGGTAATCCTCCTGTTTCCTGATGAAGTCATCAGGCAACCGGTAGAATGATATGGTACTCAGCATCCCGAGCTTGGCCTCGTTGGTCTCGAACTTCAGGGCATTTGCTTTCAGCAGTGAGCTCCTGGTGAATTCGACCGTCTCCCCGGAAACCCCGGCCCGGTATTCGGCCATGATATCCCTGAAGAGCTGCACCGACTCAAGTGTGGCATCTGAGCGCACTGATGAGTATGCCCTGAATGTTCCGTACTGCTTCTGGCCTGAAAACCTGGAATAGGCCCCGTAGGTGAATCCCTTCTCCTCCCTGAGAACCATGAATAGCCGTGCACTGGCTCCGCCGCCAAGCATGTGGTTGGCCACTTCAGCCTTGTAATAGTCAGGGTGTGACCTGGGTATGGCGAGGGTGCCGATATTGATAACCGACTGCTTGGCATCGGGGACATCTACGAACCAGACAGATGACTTTTCCGGGGCGGGTGGCAGGGTGATCTCGGGGATGGTCACATCCCTGGGTGTCCACCGGCTGCCCAGTCCCTTCAGCGCCTTCTCAACCCTCGGCCGGGTGATGTCTCCCACAATCAGGAAGCTGGCAGCCGTAGGTGAGATATTCTTCTCATAGAAGCTCTTCAGGTCATTCATGGTGATGGCCTCAACGCTCTCAACGGTGCCGCTGACATCTGCCGCCAGAATGCTTCCTTCACCGAACAGCAGCCTGTTGAAGGCTGCCCCGGCCAGGTAGTTCGGATCAGCCAGGTTACGTTTGAGGCCGTTGACGGTGCGTGTCTTGTTGAGTGAGAACTGCTCCTCATCCCAGCGGGGTTGAAGCAGCATCTCCTCAACCAGCGAGAGGGTCTTCTCGAAGTTGCGTGCCAGGGTACTCACCGAGACGGTGATCCGGTCTTCTGATCCGCTGATGCTGATCGTCGCTCCCAGCAGCTGAATCTCCTCCTCAAGCTGCTCGGGGGTACGGCTGGCAGTGCCCTCATTGAGCATCTGTGCGGTGAAGCGGGCCACGCCGGGCTTGAAGGGATCATCAAGCAGATGACCGCCCTCAATGATGATCGAATAGGTGACCAGGGGAAGCTCATGCTGGCTGATCCCCATGATCTTCATCCCGTTCAGCGCCTCCGACTTCCATATCGCCGGAACGGTTACCGACGGATCAGGGCCCGGAACAGGCGGAACCGACCGGTCGAAGCTGCTGGGTGTCCTGACTATCTCCTCCTCCTCACCAAAGACCACCTCCATACTGGTGGCACGGGTGATATCCTCCTCGACCACACCTGCATTGACCGAGCCGTCGGCCACAAGGTCAAGCTGACCCCTGGGCACAAAGCTGGTAGCCACATAGTGGTGACCCTTGATATAGCGGTTATAGACATCCCAGACGTCATCCCTGGTGATTCCCTTCATCATCTCCAGCTCCTCTATCATAAAATCGGGCGAGCCTGCAAACTCATTGTACATGGCGAGCATGAATGCCTTGTACATCACGCTTCCCATCATCTGGTAGAACTGGCTTTCGAGCCCTGCCTTGATGCGTTCAAGATCCCTGTCAGTGAACCGGTCCTTTTCGAACCTCTCAAACGCCTCGGCTATGGCCGCCTCCACATCATTGAGGCTGGTGGAGGGGTTGGCGGTCACTCCTATCTCGAACTGTCCGGCCAGCTCCAGGGCCTGGTTATAGACCGAGACACCCGATGTGAGCTTCCGCTCCTTCACCAGCACCTTGTAGAAGGGAGAGTTCTTGCCACGGCCGAGCAGCTGTGCAAGGACGTCCAGGGCGTAGGCATCACGGGTATACTGCTGAGCTGACGGGAAGACCATGGTGTACTGCGGTGCCCGGGCAAAGCCGTCTTCATGATATAGCTTCCTGGTCACATCAAGGGTAACGGTCTGCGGACCGGGATCAGCCAGCGGCTCGCCGGCGGGTATCTCACCGAAGTACTTTTCGATCAGCGTCTTCACCTCTGCCGCATCGTAATCGCCAGATACAACCAGCGTTGCGTTGTTCGGTATATAGAACTTCCTGTGGAACTCCTTCACATCATCGATGGTGGCATTGGCAAGATCCTCCATCTCACCGATCACATCCCAGCTGTAGGGATGCCCTGCGGGATAGAGGTTCTTCAGTATGACTGTCTCGGTATGTCCGTATGGCCTGTTGTCAACCGTCTGCCGCTTCTCATTCTGAACCACATTCTGCTGCAGCGCAAATGACTGCGGGGTGACGGTATTGCGCAGGAAGCCCATACGGTCTGACTCGAGCCACATGGCCAGCTCAAGCGCATTCTTGGGCACAACCTCAAAATAGATGGTCTGGTCAAAGCTGGTTCCGCCATTAAGTGTGCCGCCCGCTCCCTCAATATACTTGAAGAACTCATCCTCCCCGACATTCTCGGAACGCTGGAACATCATGTGTTCAAAGAGGTGGGCGAATCCGGTGCGGCCGGGTACCTCCCGGGCTGACCCCACATGATACAGGATCACCAGTGCAGCGATGGGATCAGATTTGTCCTCATTGAGAATAACAGTCAGTCCGTTGTCAAGCTTATATGACTCATAGGGAACAGAGAGCCTGGTCTTCTCTTTCCCGCCGCAGCCTGAGATCAGCAGCAGAAGAGTGACCAGTGCAAATGAAATAATCCGTTTCATGATCGCCTCCTCTTACCTGACCATTACCGGTTCGCCGAACCCGAGCTTCCGCAGCCCCTTCATCTGTGTGGCTGCATCACCGGCAACAACATAATACATCTTTGTCGGGTCAATATACTTCTGTACTATGGCATTCACCTCATCAACGGTAAGGTTCTTCACATAGTTCTCTTCGCGGGTGATATAGTCATCAGGCAGCCCGTAGGCGCTCAGGGTGCTGAGCACACCCATCAGTGCCCGCTGTGTCTCATACTGCAGGGCATTCCCCTTCAGCAGGGCATCCCTGGTGAAATCAACATCCTCCTGCGAAACGCCTGCCCTGTACTGCTTCATCAGATCCCTGAAGATCTCGACCGACTCAAGGGTGGCTGTTGACCTGACGGCTGAGCTGGCCACGAAGGTGCCGTAGTCCTGCATGCCGTTGAACGCGGTGCGTGCACCGTAGGTATAACCCTTCTCCTCACGGAGAACCATGTTTACATAACCGTTGAATGTGCCACCCAGCTTGTAGTTGGCCACAAATGCCGGGTAGTAGTCGGGATGGCCCCTCGGGATGGCAGGTGCGCCGATATAGATATTCGACTGCTTGGCGCCGGGCACATCAACGAAATAGACTACCGGCTTCGGGGGAGGCGGGGCGAATGCTATCTCAGGCATCTTAACCTCTTTGGCAGCCCAGCCGGCGCTGAGTGACTCAAGAGCCTTCTCCACCCTCTCCTGGGTGATATCACCCACCACAAGGAACCTGGATACCGAAGGTGACATGTATTTCTCATAGTATTCACGAAGCTGATCCATGGTCATTGCCTGGACACTCTCAGGTGTTCCTGAGGCATCGGTGGCATAGATATTATCCTTTCCGAGAACCAGTTGGTTGAGTGTCCTTGAGCCCAGGTAGGTCGGATCAATGGCATTGCGTCTCAGACTGTTGAGAACACGGGTGCGGGCCAGCTCAAGCGAGAGCGAGTCCCAGCGTGGCTCAACAAGCATCTCCTGCACTATGGCAAGGGTCTTCTCAAAATTGCGGGCCAGGGTGGTGACACTTACGGTGACGCTCTCTGAGCCGCCGCCAAACCGTATCGATGCGCCCAGCAGGGCGATCTCCTCCTCAAGCTCCTCGGGGGTCTTGTTCCTTGTGCCCTCATTGAGCAGGCTGGCCATCATGCTGGCAACGCCGGGGTTATTGATATCATCAAGACGGTGACCGCCGTCAATAACGATGCTGTACTGCACCAGCGGCACCTCGGTATGGCGGATGCCGAAAACCTTCATGCCATTGGCAAGCGACGACTTCCATACCGGCGGTACGGTGACCGACACATCCGGGCCGAGCGGCGGCTGAACAGAACGGTCAAACGAGGTGGGGGTCTTCTTGATCTCCTCCGGACCGCCTGCCTCGATCTTCACCTCGGTAGCCGTCAGAATATCCTCCTCAACAATACCGGCATCAACGGAGTTGGCGGCTGCCAGGCTGACCTTGCCGCGCGGGACGAAACTGGTTGCCACATAAGGCTTGCCCTTGATATACTTCTCATAGGCATGCTTCACATCGGCAACGGTGACCGCCAGGGTGTTCTCCATATTCTTTTTGTAGAAGCCCGGGTCGCCGGCAAAGATATTGTACTCTGCCAGGTTGAATGCCTTGCCCTGTACGCTGCTTACCATGTTGTAGAAACTGGTCTCCTGCCCTGCCTTGATACGCTCAAGATCGTTTTCGGTGAACCCCTCCTTCTCAAAGCGCTCAAAGGCCTCGAAGATCGCATCCTCCACCTCAGCCAGGGATACTCCCGGATTGGCGGTGACTGATATGTTGAAGCTGCCGGCAAGCTCCTGGGCCCAGTTCATTGCCATGGCAAAGGAGGTGAGGTTCTTCTCTTTCACAAGTACATTGTAGAGAGGCGACTTCTTACCGCTCGAGAGAATGCTTGCCAGAGCCGAGAGGGCATAGGAGTCTTTTGAATACCTTTCAGGGGTCGGGTATGCCATGGTGAGCTGTGCCGCATTGGCGAAGTTGTCTTCATGATAGAGCTTCTTTGTCCCGGTAAGGGTCACCGGCATCGGCTTCAGCTTCTCCACCTCCGGTCCGCGCGGTATCTCTCCGAAATACTTCTCAACAAGAGCCTTGACCTCATCGGTCTCAAAGTCACCGGCAATGGCCAGGGTGGCATTGTTGGGTACATAATAGCGGGCATGGAACTCCTTGACATCATCAATGGTGGCATTGAAGAGGTCTTTCATCTCGCCGATGGTGGTCCAGCTGTAGGGGTGCCCCTCGGGATACATGGCCCGGGCCATCACGGTTGACTGATGACCGTAGGGACGGTTGTCATAGTTCTGGCGCTTCTCGTTCTGAACGACGTTCTGCTGAATGGCAAACGCCTGCTGGGTGATGGTGTTGGTAAGGTAACCCATGCGGTCTGACTCCATCCAGAGAACCATCTCAAGGGCATTCTTCGGAACAGTCTCATAATAATTGGTGCGGTCCTGGTTGGTGGAGCCGTTGAGCGTTCCGCCCGCTCCCTGTATCAGCTTGAAGTACTGATCTTCAGGAACGTTCTCGCTCTGCTGGAACATCATGTGCTCAAACAGGTGCGCAAAGCCGGTACGGCCGGGCACCTCACGGTTGGAACCCACATGATAGTAGATGGCAACCGCCACGATCGGGTCTGACTTGTCCTGGTGAAGAATGACATTCAGTCCGTTGGCCAGCTCATACTTCTCGAACGGAAGCGAGAGCTCGGTGCCTGCCTTGGGCTTGCATCCGCCAAAAGCAAATAGGGTCATAATCAAGATCAACGCGATGGTGTGCTTCATGGTTTTGGTGATTTGGTTAACAGATTGCGTAATAATGAGCCAATTTAAGAATTATTCCACAACCCGAAGGAGCCAGTTAACATTTCTTCACATTAGCATAGGTGATCCGGAAAGGTTGAACAAATAACTGAGTTAATTGTCATTTAGCCAGAAAACATTAAACAAAACAGGATATGTTCGACCAGTTTGACCCTGCAGAAGACAAGATGCTGCAGGTGATTGACAACAACGGAAAGGTTATCAGCAAGGAGCTGATGCCGCAGCTCTCCGATGACGAGATGCTTAAACTATATAAGGATATGCTCTTCGTCAGGACCCTCGATCACATGATCGTCTCCTATCAGCGGCAGGGCCGCCTCTACACCTACCCTCCGAACTACGGCCAGGAGGCCATCGGGGTGGCAGCCGGATCAGTGCTCAGGCATGAAGACTGGCTGGTGCCGGCCTTCCGCGAACTGGGTGCATGGCTGGCAAAAGGAATGACACTGAGGGAGGTATTCATGTTCAACATGGGCTTCGAAGAGGGGCTGAAGGTAGCCGGGGCACATCATATGCTTCCATCGGCAGTTCCGATAGCTTCACAGCTGCTGCATGCCTCCGGAATAGGGTATGCCATAAGATACCAGAAGAAGGATGAGGTGGTGATGACCTTTGTGGGCGACG
Source organism: uncultured Rikenella sp. (assembly GCA_964488645.1). Lineage (GTDB taxonomy): Bacteria > Bacteroidota > Bacteroidia > Bacteroidales > VadinHA17 > SR-FBR-E99. The sequence continues at coordinate 17,374 of CAZAVK010000015.1, forward strand.
GCGGAACATCGGAGGGCGACTTCCATGAGGCCCTCAACTTTGCCGGCGTATGGAAGGCACCGGTGATCTTCGTGGTGCAGAACAACCAGTATGCAATCTCGGTGCCGGTCAGGATGCAGACGGCAAGCATAAATATCGCCATAAAGTCAAAGGCCTACGGTATAAAGGGGCTGAAGGTTGACGGCAATGACATCTTTGCCATGGTGACAGCCTTCAGGTATGCACATGAATTTGCAAGGAAAGAGCAGCAGCCGGTGCTGATAGAGGCGGTGACCTACCGCAAGGGGTCACACACCACATCAGACGACCCGACAAAATACCGTACCAGCGATGAGGAGAAGGAGTGGGACAAGAAGGACCCGCTGAAGCGGATGAAGATGTTCCTTGAAAGGAAGAAGCTGTGGTCTGATGCCGACGAGGAGAAGCTGGTTAAGGAGTACGAGAAGGAGATCGACCGCCAGTTTATCGAGACCGAACAGACGGTACAGTATCCGCTGGAAGATACCCTGAAATACACATATGTTGATATGCCCCAGGATCTCCGTGACCAGCAGATTGAACATGAAAAATTCTTACAATGGCAAAGCACACGCAAATGAAAGCAATGAATATCGTCAATGCCATCAACAATGCGCTTGACATCAAACTGACAGAAGACAAGAGTATAGTTATCTATGGTGAGGATGCCGGTCTTGAGGGCGGTGTCTTCAGGGTAACCGAGGGGCTCCAGAAGAAGCATGGTGTGGAGAGGGTCTTTGACTCGCCGCTGGCTGAGTCGGGTATTGTGGGTACGGCCGTGGGAATGGCCGTGGCCGGCATGAGACCCGTGGTGGAGATACAGTTCTGCGGGTTTATCTACCCCGCCTTCAACCAGATCATCTCGCACATCGCCCGCTACCATAACCGTACCCGGGGCCGCTACCGCATGCCGGTGGTGATCAGGCTGCCCTACGGCGGCGGCATCAATGCCCTTGAGCACCACTCAGAGAGCATGGAGGCGATCTTCGCACATATTCCCGGACTGAAGGTGGTGGTACCGTCAACACCCCATGATGCCAAGGGGCTGCTCATCTCGGCCATCGAGAGCGATGACCCGGTGCTGTTCCTCGAGCCCAAGCGTATCTACCGCGCAATAAAACAGGAGGTGAGTGAAGAAAAATTCTCAGTGCCTATCGGCAAAGCCAAGGTCCTGGCTGAAGGCACCGACGTGACCGTAGTAGCCTACGGAGCCATGATACGTGAGGTGCAGAAGGCGATGGTGATGGCAAAAGAGGCAGGATACTCGGTGGAGCTGATAGACCTGAGAACGATATACCCGCTCGACAAGAAGACAATAGCCGACTCGGTCAAAAAGACCGGCAGGATAGTCTTCGTCGGCGAAGAGCCCCGGAGCTTCGGGGTCGGATCAGAGATCATGGCGGTGGCCAATGAGGAGGCATTCCTCTACCTGGAGGCACCTCCCAAGAGAGTGGCCGCCTTCGACGTGATCGTACCATACCCGAGGGGCGAGCATCACTACATGATCACTCCCGACAAGATCTTCTACGAGATTGAAAGAACCATAAAATTCTGAGGCAATGAGATATATATTCAAATTTCCGGATATCGGCGAGGGCCTCACTGAAGGTATAATTATCGAATGGTACGTTGACAAGGGTACCACTGTCAGGGTGGGTCAGCCGCTGGTGAAGATGGAGACCGACAAGGTGGTTACCGATATACCCTCGCCGCGCGAGGGGGTGATCGTGGCACGCTACGGCAAGGTGGGCGAGACCATTCATGTGGGCGAGACACTGGTTGAGATTGAGATAGCCGGTGATGCCGCTGCCGATGTGCCGCCTTCAGAGCCGGAAGCCGTTGAGGAGGAGGGCGCAGGAGTCGTCGGGGTAATTGAGGTGGCATCGAACAAGGCACTGCTGCCGGCCAGCGATGAGGGTACCGGCCCCATCCGTGAGGCTGCACCCGCAGCACGCAGGAAGGTGCTGGCAACACCCGTGGCCAGGGCCATGGCACGTGAGATGAATATCGACATCAGCCTGGTGACCGGTACCGGACCGGCAGGCAGGGTGATGAAGAGCGATATACAGAACTACCGCACGCCGGCAGCAGTCGCAGCAGCCATAATGCCGCCCGCACCGGGCACACCGGCAGCCGGGCTGATTGAGATCAGGCCGATGAGCCAGATAAGGAAGTCCATCGCCCGCAACATGCTCCGCTCAAAGCAGAGCACCGCACACATGACCCTTTTCGAGGAGCCTGAGGTGTCACGGCTGGTCGAGGCAAGGGCACGCTACCGCGATGAATACAAAAAGGAGGAGCTCAGCCTCACCTACCTGCCATTCATCATCAAGGCAGTGGTGGAAGCGCTCAGACGCCACCCCGAACTCAATGCCGAGATGGACTATGACAAGGGTAACATCATCTACAAGAACTACTACAACATCGGTATAGCTGTGAGCACCGAGGAGGGGCTGGTGGTGCCGGTGATACGCAATGCCGACAGGCTCACCATCAGGGAGCTGAGCCGTGCCGTGGCAGAGCTGGCCGTTAAGGCGCGCGAGCGGAAGCTCACCCTCGACGACATGAAGGACGGAACATTCACCATAACCAACTACGGCGCCCTGGGCGGCTGGTTCGGGGTGCCGGTCATCAACTACCCACAGGTGGGAATCCTCGGGATAGGCCGTATCAACCAGCAGCCGGTGGTGGCCGACGGAGAGGTGAAGGTGGGGAACGTGATGCCGCTGTCACTATCGGTTGACCACCGGATGGTTGACGGAGCAGAGGCAACCGAGTTCCTTAATGATGTGGCAGCAGGAATAGCTGACCCGCTGTCACTGATAATGAGACAATAAAAAACTTCAGGAGATGGACTATGATCTGATTATCATCGGGGCGGGACCGGCAGGCTATGTGGCCGCAATACGGGCCGGTCAGGCCGGACTGAAGACGGCGGTGATTGAGAAGAAGCATGTTGGGGGCATGTGCCTCAACTGGGGCTGTATACCCTCAAAGGCGATGCTCGAAAGCGCGAAGTACTTCTCAAGGCTCACCATGGCAGCCGACTTCGGCGTGGAGGGGATTGACCTGAAGAAGGTCTCATTCAGCTGGGAGAAGGCAGCCAAACGGTCAGAGCGGATAGTGAGGCGACTGACGAAGGGGGTTGAGTACCTGCTCAAGAAGAACAGTGTGGAGATCATCACCGGAACCGCCTCGGTGGAGGGGGCCGGCACAGTGGTGGTCGACAACAGGATGCTCACCGCCGCAAACATAATCATCGCCACCGGCTCATATCCCAGGCCCCTGCCCTTCAAGGTAAAGGAGGAGAGCCGCATAGTGAACCTCGAGAGCCTCTTCTCAATGAAGGAGATTCCCTCAAAACTGCTGGTGGTGGGCGAAGGGCCCGTCTCTGCCGAGGTGTCTCAGATGATGGCACTCACCGGAAGGGATGTGACCCTGCTGATGACGGCAGAGAAAGTATTCCCTGCACTCGACGACTACCTCAACAACTATATCATCAAGCGATTTGACTCGCTGAAGATAAAAAGGATAGACGGTACGGCAGGGTATGACCAGGTCGCCCTGAATGAGTATGATGCCATTGTCAACTGCACGCCCCGCAGGGGTATCAAGCCTGCCGGTGCGCTGAAGGCCGAGGAGAACGACAGCTTCTATGTCACCGATGAGCACTTCATGACCAGCGTGGCAGGTGTCTACGCCGTGGGTGATGTAAACGGCAGGAGCATCTATGCCCATGCCGCATCGGCACAGGCGCTGGCAGCGGTGAACCATATACTGGGCATTACCGAGACCATGGAGACCGAACGGGTGCCGCTGACCATCTATACCGACCCGGAGATAGCTCAGATAGGGAAGACCGAGCAGCAGCTCACGGCAGAAGGGGCCGAATACAAGGTCAATGAGTTCCCCCTCTCGGCCAATGGTAAGGCGCTGACCGAGGGACAGCCCGAAGGCATACTCAGGATAATCTCTGAACCGAAGTATGGCGAGGTGCTGGGGGTGCAGATCATTGCCCACAACGCCACCGACCTGATCAGCGAGGCTTCGGCATATATGGCCGTTGAGAGCACCGTATGGGATGTGGCACGCACGATGCACGCCCACCCGACCATCTCGGAGGTGTTCCTTGAGGCAGGCGCCGACGCCACCGGGAAACCGGTACACAAGGGCTGACAGGGAGCAGTGGGGGACCGGGCAGTGGGGGACCGGTCGCAGGCTGTACCGCAGGTAATTGAATAATTACCGGGTACAGCTTCATTTTTTATGCCTAATTTTATGGCAGTACCAATAAAAAGCTCTCACTGCATGGCCCGGTTCCTCATCATACTGTCAGGCCTGCTGATGGTTTTTCCGGTAACCTGCCCACATGATAAGCTTAAAAAAAACATTGTCGACTGAATACAACAGAAGCCATGTCAACAAAAGATCCTGAATATTTTCATCTCTCCGGATCCGGGGTCATGAAGAGGTGCCTGACCCCTGAGGAGGCAGTCGCGGCCCTTGGCGAGGGCGGATATGTGTGGTTCAACTATACCGGGGCAGACAGTAACCGGTTGGCTGAGCTTGCCGCTCCCCTGGAGCTGCACCCCCTGACACTGGAGGCATGCGCCGAAGGGACAGGTGTCCCGCGGATGGATGAGTTCCCGGGATACACATACATCTCATTCAATCTGTTGCGATATGATCCGCAGGAGGTGGCCGCCACCGGCATAAGCTTCATTATCAGCCGGAACTACCTGGTTACGGTGAGCGGGCCCGGTGAGCCACCGGGCTCTCCCGTCGCAGGGCTGCCTGCACTGGTTGAGCGGAATCTGCAGGCCGCCCGCCGTGGTCCGGCATGGCTGATGCATATAATCCTCGACCACCTGGTTGACTCGATGGCTGATACCGTGGAGCAGGCAGAGACCGACCTGGCACGCGCCGAGGAGGAGATACTGGCCTCGCCGGCAGACTTTGACCCGTCCCGTCTGACCTACCTGCGCCGCAACCTGCTGACTCTGCGCAGGAGCCTCTTTTATGAGCGTGAGCTGCTGCTGAAGATAACCCGTAATGACTGCCAGTGGATACCTGAAAAAGCTACTCTCCATTACCGCGACATACTGGGCCATATCTCCAATTTCCTGGATATGACCGAAAGCAACCGTGACAATGTGACCAGCCTGACCGAGCTCTATGCCTCCATGCTCAACAACAATATGGCGCGTGACGCAAACCAGACCAATGCTACGGTAAGGCGGCTGACCTTCATCACCACCATATTCATGCCGCTGACCCTTCTGACCGGGATCTTCGGCATGAGCGAATGGACGGTCATGACCGGCGGTGAGGGAGGCATGCACCGCTCCTACCCGCTTTTTGCGGCAATAATGGTTCTGGTCGGTATGGCAGGTTACCTACTTATCAGGTGGCTTGAGTGGCGTGACCGCAGGAAACCGGGCTAACCGGCATATCCCGTCTCATTCATGATCTCCTGAACCATTTTCGTCACGGTACGGAAATCGATCTTCCCGGTACCCATCATCGGCAGGTTGGGAATAACCACAAACTGACGCGGCAGGGCGATGCTGGGCAACTCATCCATCATCCTTCGCAGTACCTCGGTCTTGTTTATCTCGGCAGATACCGATGCGACAATGTATGATCCCTTTTTCTGGTCAGGTATCTCCACCACGCAGCATGAGACGCCCTCCGGCAGATGCTTCTCCATCACCCCCTCAACCCTTACCAGTGAAACCATCTCGCCTCCCACCTTTGCAAATCTCTTAAAGCGTCCGGCATGCCACAGGTAGCCATCTTCATCCAGGAAGCCCATGTCACCGGTGTCGTACCAGCCATCCTTCAGCACCTCGGCAGTCTGGACAGGGTCTTCGAAATAGCCCTTCATCACTGACGGGCCCCTGACCACAATCTTTCCAACCTCTCCCCTCTTGCACTCCTCCCCGGTCTCAATGCTCTCAATCTTCACCTGCAGTCCGGGTATCACCTTGCCGGTGCTGCCCGGCCGGTTGAACTCATGCGAGTTTGCCGAGATAACCGGTGAGGTCTCCGTAGCGCCATACCCTTCGAGCAGGACGACACCATGCTTTTTCATGAAGCCGTCACGGAGCGCATCAGGGCACTTGTCAGCCCCGGCCACCATCAGCCTGAGCGACTTGAAGTCACCCGGCTCTGACTTGTTCAGGTATCCCCAGAAGAAGCTGGGCGTTCCCACCATGAGAGTCGGCTTCTCATCCCTGGCAATATTGCTTATGGTCTGAAAATCGAGCGGATTGGCATGGGTAACCATGGTCATGCCGTGGTAAAGGGCCACCCACAGGTTGACGGTAAGCCCGAACACATGGTAGAAAACAAGGTTGGCAAGCAGCCTGTCTTCACCTGAGATGCCGATATGCTCACTGAAGCTCTCAATATTGGCGACAATGTTCCGGTGAGAGAGTGGCACCGCCTTGGGATCCTTCTCGCTGCCGCTGGTGAAGAGCATGGCGGCACTCTGCTCGTCACTCCCGCCGCTGACCATATTCCTGACCAGTCCGGCCGGCATGGCCGCCTTCAGAGCTGCCCGCAGCTTCTCTCCCGTGGAAACGCTCTTCATGATATCCTCTATCATCACCATACCGTCGATCACCGGACAGTTGATCTTCTCAAGGAGTGACCGGGAGGTGATTATGGTACGGAAACGGCACTTCTTCTGAGCAAAACGGGCATTGGCCTCGGCGCCGGTTGAATAGTTGATCATCACCGGCACCCTGCCGCTCATAAGCGCCCCGGTAGTGGCCAGGGCCGCCCCGGCAGAGGTGGGTATCATGATGCCGATAAACCCCTTCTCATACTTCCTGAAGCGCGAACTGAGGATCAGGGCCCCGATCAGTGCCCTTGACCATGTAACGGTCTGACCCGTGGTCTTGTCTATGATTGCAGGCTTGGAGCCGTTCTGCTTCGCCATCCTGATAAACTGATGATGTAATAACATAGCGCTCTGTAGATTTTATTTGAAATCATTGAAAAACGAAACCGAAGATATGCAAATAAGTAATAGAAAAATCGATGAATTATAATTCATTCGAAAAATATTGCATTTATCATACTACCATATTGATCTGTGATCTTGGCCATTAAGACAGGGGTGGAGGTCCGGATAATCAGATCTCGGCCTGTCAGTCGAAACCCGTCAATACCGTTGCAATGGCCGGGCAACCCTTCCGCAGGGTGAAATCTTCAATAAAAAGTGACAATTTGCTTAATGTATCTGATTCAAATTATTTTCCTATATTTCAATTTAATTATCCTCACGGCTGTTACCATTAAAAAACCAGACCACTATGAAAAAGAAGCTTGTCCTGCAGATTACGGCACTGGTACTGATTGCAGCTTTCCTGTTGCCTGCATGTGCCTCAACCACGGTGATCAACTCCGTACCCAGCGGTGCGAAGCTCTACATTGACGGTGAACCGGTGGGCAACACACCCTACACCTATTCAGATACCAAGATTGTGGGCAGTTCTACGCCCATAAGGCTGGTGATGGAGGGTTATGATGATTACAACACCCTGCTGAAGCGGAATGAAGAGGCAAACGTCGGAGCCATTGTGGGGGGAATATTTCTGCTCTTCCCGTTTCTCTGGGTAATGGATTACAAGTCACAGCACACCTACGAGCTGATTCCGTCAAGGTAGGAGAGCCGTGACCACCTGTTCAGGGGGTTATTTTGTCCCCGACAGGTTTTTCAGTTTCTGGTTTGCACGGAAGAGGTCCATCTCCACCTTTTCCCGCGCCAGGCGTGAGCTCTGGCGATAGGCTTCAAACTCCTCCTTGAGTTCTTTCAGGTCTTTCTCGGTCCGGAGCAGAACGACCAGGTTCCGTTTGAAGATCAGGAAGCCTATCAGCGCCAGGAAGACGATTATTCCCATCAGGGTCCACATAAATGAATTATAGGCATTCTTGCCAACATCAAGGCCCAGTACGCGGATCCTGTTCTTGGTGGCGGTTACCTCACCGAGCTCGGCGCGTGTGCTTTCAAGCAGAACATTCAGCGAGTCGTTCGAGCTTATCAGGGCATCCCTGACACTCCTGAGTTCGATGATCCTCTTCTTCTCGGCAGAGAGGGTGTCGAGTACATTCCGGTTCACCTTCTGAAAAATATCTTCCCTTACCGCCCTGAAATTCTCATAAATCCGGGTCTTCTTTTCAACGTACTCAAGCTGCCCCTTGATCGTCTCGGTGGTAAGCTCTTCAGGCAGGTTCGTCTGTCCGGCCGCCGCTGACACAATCGATGAAAAGAGAAAAATCAGCAGCACATTCTTTGTTTTTACTCGGTTCATTTGCCCCCGGTTTAGATTGGTTTATAACAATGCCAGATAATACAACGAATAAAAAGGCAGAAAATTTCATGAATTCTCAATCAGAATGAGAGCTGTTTTCCTTTTCTGATCCCTCCTATGCCGGATGGCCGGCGATGAAGGGAGAAATGCGAGGCATCAACTGCCGGCATTACTCTGGCTGGCTATACTTCCACTGAAAAATAAATCCCGCAGATCACTGATCATGCGGGATTTATACTCTCTTGATGTGGTACCACCAGTACCTCAAAATCATTATACCGCCAAATCTTATCTACAATCTATAAGGCTCTACAATGCTCATTAAATGACACTATTAGATAAGGAGGGTAAAATTAGAGAAAATAAAATAAGAAATATGTTGGTACAAATGTTGGCACAACGTATATTTGTATTGTCACCAACCAATTTACCAAATGGCAACCGTAAGATTGTACCTCAGATCAAAAGTAACAGGGAACTTAGCAACCGTATGGGTCCGTTTTTGCGTTGGCCGGAATAAAGATTTCAGAAGGCCGACCTCTTTTAAAGTACCGCCAGAATTCTGGGATCCCAAAAAACAAGAGTTCAAGGCCCGGGTTAATTATACCGAAATATTCACAGAAAAGAGAAGGGCTGAACTTTCCGACCTGTTTAAAGAGTTCAGGCAGTTTTTAATGATTGAGTCTGTTAAAGGAACTCAGGAAATGAGTAACGAATACCTTCAGACCCTCATTAACAGATTTGACCGGGAGAAACTCGGTCATACAACTGAAACCCTCAACAGTTATATTACAAAATACCTGAACCAGGCGGAAAGAGGGGAAAGGTTAACGGTATCAAAAAAGGCATTCTCCCCTCACACGCTCAAATCATATAAAAGTTTCAAATCCCTGTTTGAAGAGTACCAGAAACAGAGAAACCGCATTCTCAATTTTGATGACATTACAATTGAGTTTTATGATGACTTTGTAAACTATTTCTATGAAAAAAAATATTCTCCAAACAGCGTTGGGAAACTTATCAAAATCTTAAAAATCATAATGAGACAGGCCCGGGAAGAAGGGCATCACCGTAACGGAGATTTTGAGCAAAAAAGGTTTAAGGTTATTACAGTACCAACGCACGAAATATATCTTACAGAAGAGGAACTGAACAAACTTTTTAAACTCGACTTATCTGACCGGAAACACCTGGAACTCGCCCGGGATATTTTCCTGGTAGGTTGTTACACGGCTCAAAGATTCTCAGATTATTCCCGGATCCGCCCCTCTTTCATAAAAGAAAGTGGAGGGAACAAGGTTATTGAATTGATTCAGCAAAAGACCGGGGAAAGGGTTGTTATTCCATGCCGCCCGGAGCTGATCCCCCTCCTCAATCGGATAGGTGAGAACCCCCCGCCTATCTGGGAGCAGAAAGTAAACAACTACATCAAAGAGGTTGCAAAAGAGGCAAAGATCAATGAAGTGATCACTCGGGAAACAGTTAAAGGCGGAATGAAGGTATCTACAAAAGTTTTAAAACATAAACTGATAATGACCCACACGGCCAGGAGGACCGGTTGTACTTTAATGTATCTGTCAGGAGAACCGACTATTGACATTATGAAAATATCCGGCCATAAAACAGAAACAGAGTTTTTAAAGTATATACGAGTTTCACAGGAAGAAACAGCTCAGAGACTCGCCTCACGGCCATTCTTTGTTGGAAATCCCTTATCAATTGCGAAATAAGATCATGAGCCATTTCACGAAGTTTAATAACTGGTATCAGGAACTTAACAAAGAGCAACAAAGAAAATTTGACTTTTTGTTGGAAGTTGTCCGCCTCCGATCAATGGACAAAATGGGAGAATTAAATCATAAACATTGGATAAGATACCATGTAACGGTACCTGAGTACAGAACTGAAAAACAGTTTTTGAAGGATGAACTCATCAGAGCAAGTGAAGAGCTGACAAAGATTGATTTAGACTGTGACTGGTTAGATGTTTACATAGAATTGAAGTTGAGAAAACCGCCAAATAAAGAAATTCGGTTTGCTCCTATCCACAGTAAGTTATGGGATCTAATGACATTCTCAATCCTTTCCTCTTCAGGTTTGTTGAGCGAATATTTAAATTCAGATATTGATTTGAATAAAAACACACCTGTGGACTTTGATATAAAAACCCTGAAGGATTTTGACAAGGTGGTCGAGTTGATAGGTGGAATGAAATGGATAGTATATTTTAAAAAAGGATCCCAAAATATAAGGCCTCCAAAAACAGTAGAAATGACTTTTAAACAGTTGTTTCGGCTGGAAGACCAAAAAGAGATACCAAAACAAGTACTTTTCTATTTAGGGCCGGGCCAGGCTGATGCGTGGAAAGAAGATGACTCAGGACAAAAAAAATGGACTTATGGTCAGCATCTAAGTTCCATTATTATCCCTTTTCACATTTTGAATGAAATGGGATACATTAAGTGGCCCTCACGTTCAAAAGAAAAGTATATAAGGACATGGTTAAAGGAATTTGGTAGAGAAATAGGCCCTGCGGAGAATAGAAAAATTTATGACTCACCTCCAAAAGATCCAGTCGAAACAAGTTTCATAACAGAGTATTTAAACAGAATTAAGAAGAATTGATGTCATCATGATGTCATCATGAAAGAATGACCGATCATAAGAATTAAGGGGAGTTAGATTGCAACCATAATTAAAAAATTAAAATTATGGTTAGATCTACAATTATTGAAAATGTTACTCCGACAGAACTCATTGAATCGGTCAGAGAAGTAGTAAAACAGGAGATTGCCAATCTCCAGTTAGAGCGGTCAATTCCCAGGTACCTAACCCGTCAAGAGGTTGCAGATCTTTTAAAAATCACCCTTCCCACTCTATTTGAATACACCCGGACCGGAAAAATAAAAGGCCATTATATTGGTCGCCGGGTCTTATATTCTGAGGAAGAAGTCACTCGGGCTGTCAAAGAGATATCAACAATAAAATACGCCCGTTGATATGACTCCGAAGTATTCAGAGCTGGTATTCAAACAGAATGCCACCAGGCCGGATATTTATGACCTGACCGGAACCCGGTTTAAAGAGTTTACGTTCTTACGCCTGTCCAAACCCAGGACTGAATTTCTCAGGAGGCAGGGAGCTGAATATGTAATAGAAAGTTGGAAACGAGGTCAAAAGAATCTATTTACAGGCCTTATCCCTTTTGGAGAGGGATATTATTACGGAGACAGGAGAGAGGGCGGTAAACGGGTCCTAATTGTCGTAAAACTGAATTCTCCGGAGTTGACTGTCTATCTATTCAAATCATACCCCCGGCAATTACGGCCTTTGTTTACAGAATTCATAAAGAGAAAGGCTCCCGGGAACCACCCACAGGAGCCAATGTCACCAACCGGACCGGCAACCGGACCGGTTAATGATACAAATATACAATTCTCCTCAACCTCATATCATGATTGACTTTGTAAAGATTGAGGAATTAAAACAGAAAGATAAGATCCTGGATTTACTGGATTTTGGGATTACAGTAATAGAACGGACCGGGGAGATCCCCAATAGAAAAAGACATTCAGAATTAAACGGGTTAACATTTACTCTCACGCCTGGAGACCGGTATATGAAAATGCAGGGTTCAGTACACAAATTCAGCAATGGAGGGGAGAAAAACAACAACCGTTTTACATTTGACAGGTTCACTCAAATAGCGGAAGAGTTAAAGGATTATATCACACCTGAGGATCGAATCAATGTTATTGAGATAGGCCTCAATGTTCAAACACCTTTCCCGCCCCGACATTTTTTAAACAACCTCATCTCGCATAAAAAAACAGGGTTTAACTTTTATACCTCTCCAAACCAGCAAAGGGCGGAGGCACCACACACGCAATATCGGGTAAAGATATACGACAAAGGACTCCAACAGGGAGGGGAGAACTTACTGAGGGTTGAGGTCCGGGTTTGCAGAATGCAATGGCTCAAGGGATCATTTCCTAATGGCCTGACATGGGGAGACCTTCAGAAACCTGAAACCTGGGAGATATTAGGTCAGTACCTCATCAGGGCATTTGCAGAGGTTATTTATTTCGATCCGACTGTGAAAACGGCTAATCTGACCCCTTCAGAGATTAAAGTAATTGAAGAAGGGAACAATCCTATCTTCTGGAAGAATCTTAAAGGCAGTCACCCGGAACGGCATAGGAAAAGATTTCAGAGCCTTATTCGGAAACATGGATCAAAATATGGTGTAATTGAAGAATTAATAAGAGATGAACTCGCACGGGTTCTCCCTCAAAAAGTGGCGGATTTTTACCAAAATGCAACAGTAACAAATGATCAACAAGTAATATCCACCTTTCATAAAGTGGCGGAAACTTATCCTCTATTAGACTGTAAGAATCCACCACCCTCCGAAATAATAAAGATTTGTCCGGTCACCGGAATTGATATTTCCAGGCAAAAATCCAGTTCAAAGTTTTTAAGTATTTCAGGACTTAATGAGTTAAGAAAAAATGACCCGGACAGATTTGAGAAACTAAGGGAGGAGAGGTTGTCTTTTCGTTGGCAGAATGAGACTGAAGAGGTGCAGATCCGGGAGATTGCACATTCAATCCGGAATGAGTATTTCAATCGCATACATAACACAAGGAGAGCAATTGAAAAAATTATGAACCGGCCGTCTCTTTTTGACTGTATGCCATACATCAGGGCAGAGGCACGGGTTTTTTACCTGAGTAAGAGATAAAGACTCTAAGGGCAAAAAAGAAAGAATTGGACATTTTGGACACCTTAAAAAAGGAAATATCCAGGAGATTTGACATTTTCGGGAACCGAAAAAAAGGGAATTCCTCAAAAAAATTGACATTTTCGGACACCTAATAAAAAAGAGAATACCCACAAAAAAGATAGGATTTTGTACCCTGTTTGTACAATTGTTGGCACAAATTCAAAATAAATAATCCGAATGAATTAATTATCAACTCATTCGGATTTCTTTTTGTGGTACCACCAGGAATCGAACCGGGGACACACGGATTTTCAGTCCGTTGCTCTACCAACTGAGCTATGGTACCATTCCGGAGTGCAAATATAGTGCTTTTTATTTTTATTGCAATATCTCCGCTGCACTTTGCCGGCCGTTGTGCATTGGCTGTTATATCCTGATAGCCCGGCATGGCGGACGTCAGAGCAGGCCCAGGATCTGTATGGTGCCGTCTGAAAAAGAGTGATGCTGACCGGGGAGGTGGCATGCAGACATGAATTCATTCGTATCTTTGCCGTTTCTGTCAGAGAGAATGGAGCTGACCTTTCATACCCTGCCCAACGGCCTGAGGCTGGTACATCTGCCGACATCGAGCACTGTTGCCCATTGCGGGATCATCATCAATACCGGCTCACGGGATGAGCTGCCCGGCGAGCATGGCATTGCCCACTTCACCGAGCACATGCTCTTCAAGGGAACCCGCCGCAGACGCTCGTTCCATATCCTCAGCCGGCTTGAAGATGTGGGCGGCGAACTCAATGCCTACACCACCAAGGAGGAGACCGCCCTGCACGCCTCATTCCTGAAAGAACACTACCCGCGCGCCATGGAACTGCTGGCCGACCTGCTCTTCTCGTCAACATTCCCCGCAGTTGAGATAGAGAAGGAGAAGGAGGTGATTATCGAGGAGATATCATCATACCTCGACAACCCGGCCGAATATATCTTCGACGAGTTTGAAGAGATGGTCTTCCCCGAACAGCCGATAGGAAGGAGTATCCTGGGCAGGCCCGAAACAATAAAGGCAATAACGGGAGAATCAATACGCAGCTTTATCGCCAGGAACTACTCCACCTCACAGATGGTATTCTGTTCGGTGGGGGCAATCAGCCCGAAGCAGATCATCACGCTCTTCGCAAAATACTTTGGCGATATTCCCGGAGGAAACGGAACGATGCGTGAAAAGAGCCGTTACAGATATACCCCGTCAGTGAGGGATAAGCAGGGTGACACCTGGCAGAACCACTGCATCATCGGCAATATCGCCTATGACCTGCATGACAAAAGGAGGATGGGACTCTTCATCCTGAACAATATCGTGGGCGGGCAGGGCATGAACTCCAGACTAAACCTCTCACTGCGGGAGAAGCGGGGATATGCATACAATGTTGAGTCAATGTATAACCCATATACCGACACCGGACTCTTCACCATCTATTTTGGCACTGACAGCCGCAACCTTGAAAAGAGTATCGCCCTCATACATACCGAGCTGGAGAAACTACGCCGCCAGCCGCTAGGATCGCTGCAACTGCGCAAGGCCAAGAACCAGATAAAGGGATATCTTGCAAGAGCATATGAGAACCATGAGAGTCTCATGCTCAGCCTGGGCAGGAGCCTGCTCATATTTGACCGGATAGACAGCATGGAGACGGTGTTCAGCAAGATAGAGGCAGTCGCCGGCAGTGAGCTGACCGGTATAGCCTCAGAGATCTTTGACAGGGCTGCGCTCTCGACCCTCCTCTATCGCCAGAACGGGATGAGAGGCTGAGGGAGGGTGGTATGATTTTTGATCTGACTTTGAATAAAATGCAATAGAAATGAAAAAGTTGCCACTATCCCTGCTCATCCTCTTTGCTGCACTTTCCCTGGGTGCACAGGATCTTCAGAAGCTGGCCACCAAGGGCGCGGTACGGCTCTTTGCCGACAAGGATGACCTGGCATCGGTGATACAGATTTTGCCTGAGGGCACTGTGGTGGAAGCGATCAGTGCCGACACGCTCTTCACGCTGGTCAGGTACAGCAACACCGAAGGATATATCAAATCTGACCGGCTTACCGCAGCCCTGCCGGTAGTGGTGACCACACCTGCGGATAAGCCGGCAGCCGGTCCGGGGAGGCATGGAGATCTGCCGGAACTGACGGATAAGAGCGCCGGGCAACCCGGACGGACCACACAGTACACCCAGCAGCCCACCGAGCGGTTCCAGGCACTGATTGACAAGTATGGCGCCGATATGGCACGCAGGCTGTACCAGCATAAGGTCTGGAAAGGGATCAGCGCAGAGATGGCGCGCGACAGCTGGGGGGAGCCGCTGAAGGTGAACCGCAGGAGCAGCGGATCAGGCATGGTGGAAGAGTGGGTCTACTCAAAGACAATACTCTACTTCAGGGGAGGCGTGCTGACAGACTGGGGCCCCGCAGGAGAGAGGTGAAAGTAAATGCTGCAACAGCATATATTGCTCTACTGCTGATAGCAGGGAGAAAGAGAGAGCTCTGAAAAGCAAATATTGCAGGGCTGCAGATAACAGGAAACGGCACGAAAGAAAAAGGGCAGCACTCAACAGGCTGCCCTTGCTCTTTCTGAGCGGGAAACGAGACTCGAACTCGCGACCCCGACCTTGGCAAGGTCGTGCTCTACCAACTGAGCTATTCCCGCAATTGTGACCGCAAAAATAATACTTTTTTCAATAATCCTAAACAGGAAAGCTTTTTATCTCCCCTCTCGGTGGCGGCAACCTCAGCCATGGGAAATGTGCCGGCAAGGCGGTCTGTTATGGTTCGGGCTACGGTGACGCGTATGCCTGTTGCGGTCTATCTCAGCAGCTTCCTGATATTGTAGAGCTTGTTGAGGGCCTCCACCGGGGTGAGGTTGTCAATGTCAAGCCCGATCAGCTCATCACGTATCTGTTTCAGTACCGGGTCATCAAGCTGAAAGAAGCTGAGCTGGTACCCCTCACGGTTGGTGGCCACCTCCTCCACCGGCTTGCCCGGGGTGGCGCCGGCTCGCCCTGCCTCAAGGATCTTCAGTATTTCATCGGCCCTGCCCACCACACTCTTCGGCATGCCGGCCATGCGTGCCACATGGATCCCGAAGCTGTGCTCACTGCCGCCCCTCTTCAGTTTACGCAGGAAGATCACCCTGTTGTCAAGCTCCCTGATCGATACGTTGTAATTCCTGACTCTTGCGAAGGTGTTCTCCATCTCATTCAGTTCATGATAGTGGGTGGCAAACAGTGTCTTGGCCCTGCGCCTGTTCTCATGGATATATTCGACCATTGCCCAGGCAATGGAGATACCGTCATAGGTGCTGGTGCCCCTGCCTATCTCATCGAGCAGCACCAGGCTCCGGTCAGAGAGGTTATTGAGTATGCTGGCCGCCTCATTCATCTCAACCATGAAGGTAGACTCACCCAAAGAGAGATTGTCTGAAGCTCCCACCCTGGTGAATATCTTGTCAATAATACCTATCCGGGCCTCCCTGGCGGGCACAAAGCAGCCCGCCTGCGCCATGATCACTATCAGTGCCGTCTGCCTGAGCAGTGCCGATTTCCCTGACATATTCGGGCCGGTGAGGATTATCACCTGCTGCTCCTCGTTGTCGAGCCAGACGTCATTGGGAACATAAGGGTCGTCAGGTGGCAGTTGCTGCTCAATGACCGGGTGACGGCCTTCCCTGATATCAATCACATGGCTGTCGTCAAGAAGTGGCCTCGCATAGCCATTCTCATCAGAGACAACCGCGAACGACCGCAGGCAGTCGAGCCGGCCCACGGCAGCGGCATCAGCCTGCATGAGGGTGATAAACGGTATGACAGCGGCAACCAGTTCGTTGAAGAGTGAGGTCTCAAGAGCTGCTATCTTCTCCCCCGCACCGAGGATCTTCTCCTCATAAGCCTTGAGCTCCTCGGTAATATACCTCTCGGCGCTCACGAGGGTCTGCTTCCTTATCCACTCCTCCGGCACCTTGTCCTTGTGAGTATTGCGCACCTCAATATAGTAACCGAACACATTGTTATAACTGATCTTCAGCGAGCTGATCCCGGTACGCCGGCTCTCTCGCTGCTGCAGGTCATTGAGATAATCCTTCCCCCCGTAGAAAATCTTCCGCAGCTCGTCCAGCTCATCTGATACCCCTTCAGCTATCACGTGGCCCTTGCTGACCGCAGCCGGAGGGTCAGGTGCAAGCTTCCTGGCGATGATCTCTGCGAGCTCGGGGCATGGGTCGAGCCCTGAGGCCAGGGCTGCCAGCGGCTGCGAGCCGCTCTCTGCACATACCCTCTTCAGGCTCCCGACAGCGACCATGGCACGTCGTATCTGCGCCACCTCGCGAGGGGTGACCCGCCCGGCAGCCGCCCTGCCCAGCAGCCGCTCCAGATCACCCACTTCCCTGATATACTGGCCGATCTCCTCCTGCAGGGCGGGATGGGCAACCAGGTGCTCCACAATGTCATGCCTGGATCTGAGGACGGCCTCATCCTTCAGCGGCAGCGAAATCCATCTCTTCATCATGCG
The DNA here is from genome assembly GCA_964488645.1 of uncultured Rikenella sp. Taxonomy (GTDB): domain Bacteria; phylum Bacteroidota; class Bacteroidia; order Bacteroidales; family VadinHA17; genus SR-FBR-E99. Next base: position 34,990 of record CAZAVK010000015.1, read on the forward strand.
CCCGCCCATGGGCGAGAGGGTACGGTCAAGCACATCTATCAGCGTACGGGCTCCCTCATATGGCGTATGGAACAACTCCAGGTTGCGCACGGTGAAGCGGTCAAGCCACACATACTTATCCTCCTCAATGCGTGAGATACGGTTGATATGACCCAGGTTCTCATGACGCGTCATGTCAAGGTACCACAGGATGGCGCCGGCGGCAATGATCCCGTTGGTCATACCCTGCACACCGAAGCCCTTGAGCGAGGTGGTTCCGAACTGCTTCAGCAGCCTCTCAAGAGCTGTCTCATAAACGAAGATCCAGTCATCAAGCCGGTAGGTATAGAACCGGTTGCCGAACCGCTCATTGAAAAGCTCCGTCTTGCGCTTCTCAAAAAGCACCTCCCTGGGGTGAAGGTTATTCAGTATCTGTTCAACATGGGAGGCATCTCCCTCTGAGAGCAGGAACTCACCGGTTGAGACATCCAGCAGTGCCACCCCGACCGCCTGCCTCTCGAAATGGAGGGCTGCCAGGAAATTATTCTCCTTATGGTCAAGCACATTCTCACTGAATGAGACACCCGGCGTAATCAGCTCGGTGATCCCCCGTTTGACAATCTTCTTCGCCAGCTTCGGATCTTCCAGCTGTTCACAGATGGCCACCCGCTGCCCGGCCCTGACCAGCCGCGGCAGGTAGGTATCAAGGGCGTGGTGCGGAAAGCCGGCCAGCTCAACCGAGCTGGCAGCACCGTTGGCACGACGGGTGAGGGTGATGCCGAGTATCTCCGAGGCACGGATGGCATCATCACCGAAAGTTTCATAGAAGTCTCCCACCCTGAAGAGAAGTATCGCATCTGGATGCTTCGCCTTGACCTCATAATATTGCTTCATCAGAGGCGTCTCGGCATATTTGTGCTTCTGTGACATGTGAGTTTTTGCCCGCTGCAGGGGAATGCAACAAAATTATAAATCTCATGCAACATAAGTAAAACTTTTGTCATAATTACCCGCAGCCGGTTTGACTACCTTTGCCTGAAAGGCTGCCAAAGCCGCCACACCGGAAGAATTATAAACAATATAAAAGAGAGCGGGAATTATGAAAAAGATATTGATCCTCGGTGCCGGACTGGTGTCAAAACCCATGGTGGAATATCTCTTCAGGGCAGGCTATGAGATAGTGATTGCCGAGAAGTACAAAGAGAAGGCTGACAAGCTGATAGCAGGAAACAGACATGGCAGCTCCGTCGCCTGGGAGGCCGGTGACAACGGGAAGCTCTCATCGATGGTCAGGAGAGCTGACCTCACTGTGAGCCTGCTGCCATACAGGTACCACGTGGAAGTGGCCAGGGTGTGCCTCAGTCACCGCAAGCCGCTGGTGACAACATCATATGTCTCACCGGAGATGCAGGCACTGCATGATGAGGCGGTAAAGGCAGGGGTGATACTGCTCAATGAGGTGGGGCTTGACCCGGGGATAGACCATATGTCTGCCATGCGGGTAATTGACAATGTAAAACGCAAGGGAGGAAGGGTTGAGGAGTTCTACTCTCTTTGCGGGGCGCTGCCGGCACCCGAGAGCGCAGACAACCCGCTGGGTTACAAATTCTCATGGAGCCCGAAGGGAGTGGTTCTCGCCAGCCGCAACGGCGCCACCTACCGCAAGCACGGGAAGATTGTCAATATCGAGCCGGTAAATCTGTTCAGGCAACGGTTCACCCACCACTTCCCCGGTGTGGGCGAGCTGGAGGTCTATCCTAACCGCGACTCAGTAAGCTATATCGATATCTACGGTCTGAAGGGCATCAGCACCATGTACCGCGGTACATACCGCTTCAAGGGATGGTGCGAGACCCTCGAGCTGATCAATGCCCTGGGGCTGATCGCTGATGGCAGCCATGATTATACCGGCATGAGTTACCGCGAATTTGTTGCTGCGACAGCCGGGGTGAAGGGAGCCGACCTGCGCAGAGAGCTGATGGAGAAACCGGGCCTCAACCCCACCGGGAGAGCCCTGGAGGCATTCGAGTGGCTGGGGCTCTTCAGCGATGAGAAGATGGGCCGCGGGGAGACGTCACCGTTCGAGATCACCTCAGACCTGATGATTGAAAAGATGTGGCTCATGCAGAATGAGCGCGACATGGTGGTCATGCAGCATCTCTTCCGTGCCGTTTATGATGACGGCCGGAGTGAGGTGATCAGCTCCAGGATGCTCGAGTACGGATCACCGGCAACCAATACCGCCATTGCACGCACAGTGGCACTGCCTGCTGCCATGGCCGTAAGAATGATACTGGAGGGACAGATATCCCTCACAGGGGTATACAGACCTGTGGTGCCGGAAATCTATAACCCGGTGCTCAGCGAGCTGGAGGCCTACGGCATAAAGATGACCGAGGAGTATGGCCTGCCGGCCGGACGGATGATAAAGTGAGACCGGGCAACCCCGGAAAAACCGCCGGATCAGAACTTCAGGTAGAACTCTCTGGTCAGTGAAATATATTCTTCCGAATATTGATGCCTGCCGCCACTCTCTATGACCAGCTCACTCTCCTTGCAGGCTGCGGCCTGTCGCCCCAGGGTGAGCAGCGCCCTTGCCGGCGGCCTTCCGGGCAGAGACATCACCATCATGCGCCGTCGCAGGTGCAGACCGCTCTCAAGGGCCAGATCGGCAAACCGTACGCTCTCAGCAGCCGGAAGCACCAGGTGAAGGCTTCCATCTTCAGCCAGCAGCCTGACGGCGGCATCGAGCAGGTCAGACTGCCCCTGGCGCGGCATATGGCGGGCGAACGCCTTCCCCGTGTCAGGATTTGGGAGGGAGTCAACGAAATAGGGAGGATTGGTGATGATGGCATCGAATCTCCCGCCGCTCACCTCCAGGAATTGCTGCAGCGTCAGCTTCATCAGTACAAGTCTCTCCGGCCAGGGACTGGCGGCAAAGTTAATGCCTGCCTGCATGTATGAACCCGGGTCAGGCTCAATGGCGGTGATCAGTGCGTCAGACCGCTGGGCAACCATCAGCGCCAGCAGCCCGGTACCGGTGCCGATATCAAGAATCGTCCTGGCACCGGAGATATCAGCCCAGGCGCCCAGCAGAACACTGTCGGTGGTGACACCGAAAGAGGCGTACCGCTGCTGAACCACGAACTGCTTGAACCTGAAATACCCCGAAGACACGGCTCTCTGGTTAAAATATGATCAACATTCACTTCATGCCGCTTCGTCGCCTGCCCTGCCGCTCTGCCGCTACCCCTCTCCCTTCATGAGGGTGGGGGCTGCCATTTTGCAGGTCAGTTCTGCCCTGCCGCTCTACGGGCCGCCTATTTCTTTCTGAAGATCGAGGCTATGGTCTTGCCAATCAGGTCTACCCTTTCGATGGCTTCGAGCAGGGTGGGACTGGTCAGGTCAAGCTGCTCATCCTCCCAGGCGCGTGACTGTGACGGAAATATAAGCAACAGGTTCTTGTCGGCAAAATGTCTCTCAAGGTACTGGGGGATCCTCTCCATGGCAGGCTTGTAAGAGACAAAATTCCTGCGGCTCAGCACGATGATCAGGTTGTCATCCCTCTTCATCTCTGTGCCCAGGTCGAGGAAGCTGTGCCACTCGCTGAGTTCCCTGAACTCCGAACTGATCGGATGGCTTGCCACAATCTCCCTCAGCAATCCGGCAGTCCTGTCATTTGCACAGAATACTATTTTCGCACCGGTATTCAGGGCGATATTCCACATCTTCGTAAGCCAGAATGAGAAACCCGGCTCATCCTCTGCCCTTTCGGGTATGATGACAAAGTGTCTCTTCACCGTGGCTACCGGCTGCACCGGGCGGTAGATGTAGGTTGTACAGTTGGTCCTGCCCAGCAGCCCCGTCGTCAGTCTCCCCAGGAACGAGTCGAGCATGTTCTTCCTGACATGCAGTCCCAGAATCAGGTCGGTAATACGCTTCTCCTTGATCACGTTTGAGATGCCGTTGACCAGGTTGGTGTCATACCGCAGTATTGACTGAACTTTTACGTCAGCACCCGATGCGGTTATGGCTGCCTGTTCGAGTATCCTGCGGGCGCTCTTCTCGGCATCGGGGTCGGCAACCGGCGATGAGAGTATATTGAGGGTCAGCAGCCCGTCACTGTTCTTTTTCGATTTCAGTATGGTACTGAGGCTGATCATCTCATCGATATTGTCAGGATTGCTGACCGGCAGCAGTATCCGTTCCGTGGCTGCTGCCGCCTCCTCCGGTGCGAGATCTGACAGGGCAATCTGCTGGGCGCCACGCTGAGTGACAAAGGAAGCTATGGTACAGGTCACCAGTATCATGACGATGGTGCCGTTCAGCACACTGTCATTCAGCAGCCTGACCGGCTCGCCGGTGGCGCTGTAGCCGAGGATGATATTATACCCGACCATCACTGCAGCCAGGGTGGCAGCCGCCTGTGAATTGGTCAGTCCGAAGATGATGCGGCGCTCATCAAGGGTGTAACCGAAATGCTTCTGGGTCAGCCATGCAGGGATATACTTGCCGATGGTTGCAATGACCGTCATGACAATAGCCACAACAATGGTCTCCCTGTTGACAAAAGCCCTGAAATCAATCAGCATACCCACCCCTATAAGGAAGAATGGAATGAAGATGGCATTCCCCACAAAATCAATTCGGTTCATCAGGGGCGAGGTGCGGGGTATAAGGCGGTTGAGCGCCAGCCCGGCAAGGAACGCGCCAATGATCGGTTCGATACCGGCCAGCTTGGAGAGGACGGCACCGAGAAAGACCATCGTCAGCACGAAGATATACTGGGAGATGCTGTCACTGTAGCGCTTGAAGAACCACCTTGATACAACCGGGAAGAGGAATATGATTACCGCCAGAAAGATCAGGTATGAGACCGAGAGCCTCACCCAGAAGGCAGTATTCAGCTCGCCGCCGGTAAGGGCAACGATAATTGCAAGGACGGTAAGGGCAAGAATATTGGTTATAAGGGTACTGCCAACGGAGATATTGACCGCCCTGTTTCGCGAGATGCCGAACTTGCTGATGATGGGATAGGTGATCAGGGTGTGTGAGGCGAACATGCTTGCAAGAAGCACCGAGGTAACGGTGGAGAAGCCCAGGATCCAGATGGAGGTCACTGTACCCAGTACCATGGGTATGACAAACCCGTACAGCCCCAGAAGAGTGCTCCTGCCGGCATTCTTCCTGAAGTCATTCATGTCAATCTCCAGCCCTGACAGGAACATTATGTAGAGCAGCCCGGCCGTGCCCGATAGAATGATGCTGCTGTCACGGGTCATAAGGTTGAATCCGAACGGACCGATCAGCACCCCGGCCAGTATCATGCCCAGCAAATGCGGAATACGCAGCCTGTCTGAGATGATCGGAACAAAGAGGATGATGAGCAGTATCACCAGGAACTTGAAGACGGGATCAGTCAGAGGCAATGATATGTCAATGGCTGCAGCTATCATTTCGCATGTCGGGGACACCGCAAAGGTAGTGATCAGACAGATGCAAACTGACAGGCAGCTTAAATAACCTGTTCCTTTGTACACTTTAATCCTTACCGCACCGGTCGGCCTGAAAAACCTCTCCCCTCTCCTGCTCCCTTGCAATAATTGCTTCCAATGCATTACATTTGACATCGCTCCCGGCGGCATATCAGCGTGTACCGGGCCGGATGAGCGACCGTTTTCACATGATCAGCATGCCAGCAGCAGACCGTAACCTGAAGGAGTTCCTTGATGAGAAGGTGGCTCAGTACAACAACCCCGCCTTTATCGGTTCTGACCCCATTCAGATACCGCACGGCTACTCATTGAAGGAGGATATTGAGATTGCCGGGTTCCTGGCCGCGGTGATCGCATGGGGCAACCGCAGTTCCATCATAAGGAATGCCGGGCGTATGCTTGGATACATGGGCCGCTCACCCTATGATTTCATAATGAACCACCGTGATGCTGATCTCAGGCCAATGGAGGGGTTCGTTCACCGCACCTTCAACTCTGACGACCTGCTGGCATTTGTCGCCGGACTGAGACACCTTTACCTCAACCGTGGCGGCCTGGAAGGGGTCTTTACCAGCCACCAGTCGGAGGGCTCGCTGCAGCCGGCAATCCATGAGCTGAAACGCGAATTCTTCTCGGTACCGCACCTGCCCCGCAGCCGCAAGCATCTGCCCGACCCGATGACCGGATCGGCAGCCAAACGGATCAACATGTTTCTCAGATGGATGGTGCGCGATGACGGGTGCGGGGTCGATTTCGGCCTGTGGAAAAGCATACCGATGGCCAGCCTGTCATGCCCCCTCGACCTGCACAGCGGAAACGTGGCACGCCGGCTGGGACTGCTCACCCGCAGGCAGAACGATGCCAGAGCGGTGGCAGAGCTCGACACAGCACTGAGAGCGATGGATCCGGCTGACCCGGTAAAATATGACTTTGCCCTCTTCGGGCTAGGGGTCTTCGAGAAACTACGGTAAGCCATAACATCGGCTGCAACTCCACGACGGTCAGTGGCAGTTACCCGCCAGTCGGCTGCATCTCCACGTCATTCAGCTGCAGCCAACCGTCAGCCGGTTAGAGTATGCCGTCAGTCAGTTGCAGTTGCTGTCACACTCATCGGCCGGGTCACCATACTCTACCTGGATGGTGACATGGCTGATATTGAACTCTTCGCGCAGGTGTTGCCTGGTGCCGGCAATAAAACCGGCGTCAGTCTGAAGGCAGGTCACCAGGTGAACGGTGAGCGCCGCCTCAGTGGTGCTGAGAGCCCATATATGCAGGTCATGTACGCTGGTCACCTCTGGAAGCGACTCAAGATAGCTTCTGACAGCCATAATATCAATATTCTCAGGCACGGCATCAAGCGCCAGGTTGACCGAGTCGATCAGCAGGTGCCAGAGGCTGTAAAGTATCACCCCGGCTATGATAAAGGAGATAACCGAATCGATCCAGCCAATGCCTGTCAAGACCATTATCACGCCTGCCACCACCACCCCTGCCGAGACCAGCGCATCAGCCACAAAATGGATGAAGGCGCTGCGTATGTTGAGATCGTGCTTCTGCCCCTTTATGAAGAGCCATGCAGTGAAGCCGTTGATAACGATTCCAACGGCCGCCACGATGATTACATTTGCAGCTTCTACATGCACCGGCCTGTAGAGCCGCTCAACCGCATGCCATACGATGAACCCGACAGCAACCAGCAGTATTATGGTATTGAGCAGCGAGACCAGTATGGTTGACCGGCGGAATCCGTAGGTGAACTTCTGGGTTGACTTGCGCCTGGCGAGAATGACAGCTATCCATGAGAAGGCGAGTGCCAGCACATCGCTCAGGTTGTGCCCCGCATCAGCCACCAGCGCCGTTGAGTTGCTCAGGAAGCCGAAAAGTACCTCTATGGCAATGAAGAGGAGGTTGAGGACAATGCCTGCCCGGAAGGCATTGCCCAGTCTCCTGCTGTCAATATGTATATGCTCGTGGCTCATTCCTGCATCAGCGATCCCTGATCAGCTAAACGCTACCGGTACCGGTTCAGTTCAATAATGGTTCCGTTCAGATCCCTGGCCGTTGCCAGCAGCCTGTCAACACTCTCGTAGTAAAAAGTGAGCTCAACCAGGTATTCGGTAAGCGACATCTCTCCACGCTCCAGTGCTTTCTGCAAAAGTAGTTCATTATTGCAGAGCTGCAGCTGTTCCCTGAACCGGGCAAGGGTCTCCTGCAGTACCAGCGCCTTATTGTGCAGTGCCTTCAGGCTGTTGTAGTACTGCACCTGCAGGTCAGCCTCGGCACTCTGCACCGCTGCGCTCCTCGCCCGGGCATATTTAACCGTGTTCCTGTTCTCAAGCAGCGGAATGGCTATCCCTGCCGTCACACCCCTGAACTGTTCACTCACCACCTTTTCACTCATATAGCCGGCATGGAACCTGGGAAGGCTCATCGCCCTGCTCAGCTTCTCCCCGGCACGGCTGATCTCCTCCTCCTGCCTCATCCACTGAAGAAGCGGATTATTGGCGGCTGCCTGCAGATACCACTGCTCAAAATCGGGCTCAATGGTGAGTGCCTGGAAGAGGGTATCATGGAACTCCAGCTCCCTCCCGCCGTTGAGGCTGACCAGTTCAGCCATCAGTTCTCCGGCCTCAATCTCATTTGATTCGGCATCTCTCCTGAGGTTGAGCAGCGCCAGTCTCACCTTGTTGTATTCAATGATCCCCGTCGCACCCAGTTCATAGCTGGTACGGTACGAGTCGGCCAGCCGCAGGGCATTCTCCACCCTGCGGCCATACTCTGCCCGCATGGCATTGTGATAGATCATATCATTGCATACCAGCCTGGTACGCGTGATGATCTCACGGTACTGGCGGTCATACACCAACTCGGCCTGCCTGTTGCGGGCACCGGAGATCTGACGGCGGTAGGCATAGGCTGACGGGAAGTCAAACGACTGCGTCACCCTCAGGTCCTTCTTCACACCGATGGCATCGGGAGTACCCCACAGATAGTCAAACTCAACCTCGGGGTTCTGCAGTGAGAGCCCCGTCATATTGCCGATGCGCTCAGCATCAGCACTCTTCCGGTGAGCAATCAGGGTGGTGTTGTTGCTCTCAACCAGTGAGACAACCCTCTCAACCCCCTGCGGAAAGAGCTCGGTTAACGAAAGAATAATGATGGTCAGAAATATTGTCAGCTGCTTCATATGGTCTCATTTTTTAATAGCCCGCGCTTCCTGAGGATGCTGTAGACTATCGGTACCACGTATATATTCAGGAAGGTGGAGGTTATCAGTCCGCCCAGTATCACCTTTGCCATCGGGCTCTGTATCTCATTCCCCGAGAGGTGCCCCTTCAGTGCCAGCGGGATGAGGGCCAGTGCAGCGGTCAGGGCAGTCATCAGTATCGGGTTGAGGCGGTCTGCCGAGCCCCTGAGGATGGTATCGGTGAGTGAGGCGCCCTCGGCCTGCAGGCGCTGATACCGCGATATCAGCAGGATACCGTTGCGGGTGGCAATGCCGAAGAGGGTGATGAACCCGATTATCGCCGGGATGCTCAGCACCCGTGAAGTGACCAGTATGGCGAATACGCCCCCTATCAACGCCAGCGGCAGGTTGAGCAGTATTATCCCGGCCAGCCGGAAGTTCCTGAACTCCTGGAACAGCAGCAGGAAAATAACCACAATGGCCAGCAACGAGGTGATCGTCAGTGTGCGGGAGGCTTTCGCCTCACTCTCGAACTGTCCGCCATATTCAACCCGGTAACCCTCAGGCAAGGGTACCGTCTCACTGATCTGCTGCTGCATCTCCCTCACCGTGCCACGCAGGTCACGACCGGCGACATTGGCCGAGATAACCACCTTGCGCTGAACATTCTCACGGCTGATGGCGTTGGGGCCTGTGACCGAGACAATGTCGGCTACCTGTTCAAGCGGCACCGTCCGGCCATCGTGACCGGTGATCAGTGCATTACGTATGCCTTCAAGATCAGACGTATACTGTCTGTCAAGACGCATGACCAGGTCAAAGCTCCATTGCCCTTCATAAATGTCTCCCAGCTTCTCCTCACCGAACGCCAGCGCGACAAACTCATTGAACTCCTGCATGGTTATCCCGTACCTCCACAACAGTTCACGGTCAGCCCTGATCTGGATCTGGGGTATCTCAACCTGCTGATCGACGTTAACATCTACCAGCCCCCTGACATCCTCCACCGCTGCCTTGATCTGATTGCCGATGGCGAACATGCGGTTGAGATCTGTTCCGAAGAGCTTGATGGCGATGTTTGCCCTGGTGCCTGTAAGCATATGATCTATGCGGTGTCCGAGGGGCTGTCCCACCGAGAAGGCAATGCCCGGGATTTTCGAGAGCCTGTCACGCACATCGGCCAGGAAGGTGTCCTGGCTGCGGCCCTTCAGGGTGAAGTTGACATCTATCTCGGCGCCGTTGGTGGCCTGTGAGTGCTCATCAAGCTCGCCACGCCCGGACCGGCGGGCGGTGCTGGTGACCTCGGGAAGGGCCAACAGCTCACTCTCGACCAGATTGCCCAGCCTGCTGCTCTCATCAAGCGAGGTGCCGGGGGTGGTAACCACCGAAAGGGTCAGGGAGCCCTCATTGAACTCCGGCAGGAAGCTTCGGCCCAGGGTGGCCAGAATGATCAGTGACGCAATGAAGAGGGCAATTATAGTGGAGAGGATCACCTTCTTATGACTGAGCGACCAGCTGAGTGAACGCTGATAGAGAGCGGTCAGCCGGCGCACCAGCCACTTATCCTTCTCATTGCGCTGCAGGTAGCGCTCCTGTGAGAGGAGCATGCGTGACAGCAGCGGGGTGAGCGTCATCGCAACGATCAGTGAAACGAATAGCGACACGATGTAGGCTATACCCAGAGGCTTGAGCATCCTGCCCTCCATTCCCGAGAGGAAGAAGAGCGGGATGAACGCCACGATAATAATTATCGTAGCATTCAGAATCGAAGCCCTGATCTCCATGGATGCCTCATAGACAACAGTGAACGAGTCCTTGCGTTCGCCGGCAGGCTTAAGCCTGTTCTGTCTGAGACGCTTGTAGACATTCTCCACGTCAATGATGGCATCATCAACCAGAGAACCGATGGCTATCGCCATCCCGCCGAGGCTCATGGTATTGATATTCAGCCCAAGGAACCTCATTACTATCACTGCACCAAGAAGTGAGAGGGGAATGGCCAGCAGTGAGATAATCGTGGTACGGAAGCTTCCGAGGAAGATAAAGAGGATGATGATGACGAAGATTGCCCCCTCTATCAGCGCGTTCTCCACGTTTCTCACAGAGGTCTCGATGAAGTCGGCCTGGCGGAAGATCCTGGTGTCGACCCTGACATCCGGCGGCAGGGTCTTCTCCAGTTCCCTGATGTTCTCCTCTATCAGCCTGGTTACGTTAAGGGTATTGGTGTTGGGTTGCTTGGAGACCGAAATGATCACCGCCGGGGTGGCATTTCGTGAAGCATAGCCCATCTTCACGGCGCTGCCGATCTGCACATCGGCAACATCAGCGATACGCACCGGCCTGCCATTAACCGACTTGACATAGGAGCCTGCAAGCTGCTCCAGGTCGGAGGTACGTGCAATCCCCCTCACAACAAACTCATTGCCATATTGCCTGAGCACACTGCCTGATGAGTTGCTGCTGATACCCCGGCATGCCTCTGCCAGCTCGCCCAGTGAAACCTTATAGTAACTCATCTTCTGCGGGTTGGCGAGCACCTGGTACTGCTTGGAGTCGCCACCGATGATGGTCACCTGTGACACCCCCTCGGTAGCCAGCAGCAGCGGTTTGATGCTCCAGTCTGCCAGTGTACGCAGATCCATCAGGCTGGTGCTGTCAGCCTGCAGCCCGATAAAGAAGATCTCACCCATCACGCTCGACTGAGGGGCCAGCACAGGCTGTTCAACTCCCATGGGTATCTGTGATGAGATGGTGATAAGCTTTTCGCTTACTATCTGACGGGCTCTGAAAATATCAGTACCCCAGTCGAACTCGACCCAGACAAATGAGAAACCGTAAGCTGAGGTGGAGCGTACGCGGCGCACGCCGGTGGCACCATTCACAGCTGTCTCTATGGGAAAGGTGACCAGCCGCTCAACCTCTTCTGAAGCCATGCCATGGGCATCGGTCATCACCACCACGGTAGGTGCTGTCAGGTCAGGGAAAACATCTATGTCCATGTTCACGGCCGTCCTGATGCCGAATATCACCAGTACAACCGCCAGCAGGATTACCAGGTACTTGTTCTGCAGTGAGAACCTGATTAGTTTACCGATCATCTGCCTGAGTGTTTATCAGTGAACATGGCCTGCATGCGGATCAAGTGCCCCGGTTGAACGGGCCAGCTTCAGCATCACGGCGCCCCTGGTGACAACCCGCTCATCATCATCAAGCCCCGAGAGGACAGCAGTGCGGATCCCGTCAGTGGGGCCGGTCCTGATCTCACGCCTCTCGAACAGTTCGGGGGTGTGCTGCACAAAAATGAAGTGCATTCCCTCCTCCTCAAGCAGGGCACTGTTTGGAACGGTCAGCGCCTCGGTGTCGGTAAGGGTCGTGATGTAGAGCTCAACAAAGCTGCCAGGCATCAGTGTGCCCGGGTTGTTGATACGGAAGGTAACCGGTATCAGGAAGTTATCCGGGGTGGTTGATCTGCCGGTGGCGGCCAGCCTGCCCCCCAGCTCCTCGAGGGTGTAGGTGCGGCTCTCTCCGGGAACCCTGATGTTGGCCGTTGCGATCGACCGCAGATAACCCGCATATTTCTGGTTTACCTCTGCCCTGAGCAGCAGTGACCTGTCACTCGATACCAGCAGCAGGGGGGTACCCTCATCAACATACTGCCCGTTACGTACATGGAGGTGACTGATGAAACCGCTCATGGGACTGCGTACCACCTGCCCCTCACGGCTGAAATTCTGTCTGAGGTCTTCATAGACTGCCCGTGCATTTTCATACTGTGTCCTGGCTTCAATCAACTGCTTCTCTGAGATGATCTTGTCAGCAGCCAGCAGTTGTGCCCTCTCAAAGTCAATCCTGGCCTGCTCATAGTTGTTGGCTGCCTCGGTGAACCTCACGTTCGAGCTCTTCTCGGCAAAACCGGCACCCGCTATCGTCAGCAGGTTCTGGCCGGCGGTGACGCCGGTCCCTTCCAGTATGGTGTTGCCGGCAAAAAGTACAATGCCGCTTGCCCTGGCGGTTACAACTGACTCGGCGCCCTGTACCGGCTGCACCAGTGCGGTGGTCCTGATAACCTGCCCGAAAGGCCCGCGGACGGGGAGGCTGGTGGCAAAATCCGTCTTCCATGACTGCTCCTTGGTGAAGGTGGTGGCATTCACCACCTCATGGGCCTGCTCCTCAATCTCCGCTTCAGCCGCCTCATCATCAGCGTAGACCGTTATCCCGGAGATGCTTATCTCAGCATCGCCATGCTCCGACCGTACAATGAAGAGAAGCGAACCCTCGCCTCCGCTGTCGGGTATATCAACATGAAAATGGAAAATTCCCGGGCTCTCCGGCTCCTCAGCGATCTCTCCCGCCACCCTGCCGCCTATCGTCGCACGAAGGGTAACCCTTGCTTCATCAAGTGGTCTGAAGTCAGGCAGGAGGGTGAGATGGACCAGCAGGGAGGCGCTCTCACCGGCCACAAAGGGGTCAGCCTCGGCATAGAGCTCATAGAGATCAGTATAGGCGGTATAATGAACCTTTAGCCCTTCGTGATCATGATCATGATCATGGTCTTGGTCATGGTCATGGTCATGACCCTGATGGTGACAGGCTGCCACTGCAATGGCAACCAGTAATGCAAGGAATAGTTTAAAACGCATATTGTCTCTGTTATGGATTTGTAAAATATTGAATGGTGCCGTACCGGCATGCCGGCAGCCTGACATTGAATATGGTCAGGGATCTCTCAGACAGACGGGGGTGCGCGTAATCCTGCCGGCGGAGTCAGGCATGATACGGGAGGAGAGAGAGCCGGGCGGGAAAAAGCCGCGAGAGACAACTCAGGATGAGGGAGATCTGTTCTGCAGTTCTGCAACAGGCCTCCGGCCTTGTTCCATCCCGACTGAAAACTCTTGTTGTCCAGGTACTTTGATCCGGCATCAGACCTGTCACTGCTCACTATCACCGGTTCATCAAGCCGGCAGTTACATGGACTCTTCCCGTCACCGTCATCATGACCGTCACGCTCTCCGCCACCGGTGCCCGATGAGTCCCGGGATTCACAGTGCAGCTTGTGATAACAGATATGGTTGCCATGATGATGATGTGATACAACGGTACCGGCCAGGAAAAGAAATCCGGCTGTGAGTAGCGGTATGGCCAGAAGTGTACGCTTGATCATTGCTCACGCCTGAAAGGGTAAAAATATAACCAAAATGATTAACTAATTGTTCAACAAAGGAATTCTTATTTTTTTTTAACATTCAGGCGGTGCCGGCGGGGGTGTGCTGCGTAGCCTGTCTGATTGCCTGAAGGGCGTAGCCCGGCCGGTGATGGATGAGCTGATCACGCCGGCCTATTTCCCGCCTAAGGGGTTATGAGGCCGTCGCTGATCCTGATGGTGCGGTCTGACATTGATGCCAGCTGTGGGTCGTGCGTAACGATGATGAAGGTGTGCCCGAATGTGTCGCGCAGCCTGAAGAAGAGGTTGTGCAGCTCCTTCTTGTTTTCCGTGTCGAGGTTGCCTGATGGTTCGTCAGCCAGTATGAGTGCAGGACTGTTCACTATTGCCCGTGCCACCGCCACCCGCTGCTGCTCGCCGCCGCTGAGCTGTGACGGCTTATGATCGAGCCGGTCACTCAGGCCAAGGAATGAGAGCAGCTCGGTGGCCCTGGCAGCCGCCTCACTGCGCGTCTTGCCCGCAATAAGGGCAGGGATGGAGACATTCTCGGTCGCGGTAAATTCGGGAAGCAACTGGTGGAACTGGAACACAAACCCGATATTCCTGTTTCGGAATGCTGAGAGGGCCCTGGATGAGAGCTGCCTGACATCCCTGCCATTGTAGAGAATGGTGCCGGCATCAGCCTTGTCGAGCGTGCCGATGATCTGCAGCAGGGTGGTCTTCCCGGCGCCGCTGGCTCCGACGATGGTTACTACCTCCTTCTCCGCCACTTCAAGGTCAATGCCCTTCAGCACCCGCAGGTCACCGTATGACTTGACTATACCGCTTACCCTGATCATCTGGCCCCGTTATTGATGCTGTCACCCCTCTCACTCATACCGCCGGCAAAAGGCCGGGAGGCTTCATCAACCTCTCTCCTGACACTGCCGGCAACCTCATTTAAACCATCCGATAGCGGACGTGCAGCATTATCAACCTCCTTCTTCACACTGTCAGTCATCTCTGTGACCTCATGTCTGACCGAATCTGTCAGATCCCCGATATCATCCCTGATCTCACGGGTGCTCTCGTCGAACTCACGCCTTATCTCATCGGTGGCCTTGCGTACCTCACGCATACCCCTGCCCATGGCACGAGCCATCTCGGGGAGCCGGTCAGCACCAAAGAGCAGCAGCACAACAATCAGTATTACAATAATTTCCTGTCCGCTTATGAAGAGCATCACTCCCATCACCATCGGCAATTGTGACTGGCAAAGTTACGAAAGAATACCAATAATAGTAGAGCGGCAGATATATTAAACAACTGAGGCTGCCGGTCGGCGGCAGCCTCAGAATATATGTCAGGTGGGAATGTGCTATTTCTTCTTTTCGCCCTCGGCAAGCTTCTTGTCAACCTCCAGCCTGGAACGCCTGGTTGTCTCATAGAGAACAGGTGTGGAGATGAACAGCGATGAATATGTTCCGAAGACAATTCCGAAGAGCAGGGCAAAAATAAAGCCCCTGATCACCTCTCCTCCGAAGATGAAGATCGCCACCAGCACCACGATGGTGGTCATACTGGTGTTGAGGGTACGGGTGAGGGTGCTGTTGAGCGCCATGTTGTATACCTCACGTGTTGACCTCTTACGGTAAACCGAGAGATACTCCCTGATCCTGTCAAATATAACGACGGTATCGTTGATCGAGTAACCCACCACGGTAAGTATGGCAGCAATGAATGACTGGTCTATATCCATTGAGAATGGCATTAACCCCTGGAGTATTGAATAGATACCCAGCAGGATTATGACGTCATGTGCAAGGCTTGCCACGGCTCCCAGCCCGAACTGCCACTTCCTGAACCTGAAGAAGATATAGAGGAACATAACCAGCAGTGCGAGCAGCACCGCGTAGACCGCCTTTTTGGTCTGGTCTTTGGCTATGGTGGGTCCGACGGTCTCGGAGCTCACAATATAATCATCAATGAATGTCTGGCGGTCCACTCCGGGCACAAGTTCTTTCAGCCCTTCATAGAGCAGCCCGCTCACCTCATCGGTAGCGGCCGGGTCTTCGATCTTGTACTTGGTGCTGATCTTTACCTGGTTTTCCGAGCCGAAGGTGACGACCATCGGGGCTCCGTGGAGCCCGTCAGCAAGCATTTCGGCGATATCCTGCGTACTGACCGGCTGTTCAAAACTGACAACATAGTTACGGCCGCCGGTGAAATCTATACCCCTGCTGAGCCCCTTGGTGAAGAGACTGACAAGGGCAATAAGCGAAAGCGAGATGGAGATGATATACCCGTACTTCCTGATGCCAATGAAGTCGATCCTGGTGTTGGCCAGCAGGTTCTCGGTGATGGGCCTCGAAAACTTCAGCCTGGCATTGCGCTTCAGCAGAGCCTCATAGATCAGGCGTGAGATCAGTACTGCCGAGAAGAGCGAGGTGATTATACCGATCACCAGTGTAGTGGCGAAGCCCTTGATGGGGCCGGTGCCGAAGAAATAGAGTATCACCCCGGTAAGAAGGGTTGTGATGTTACTGTCGAGGATGGCAGAGAGCGCTCCGCCATAGCCGTCAGCAATAGCCTGCTTGACCGCCTTGCCGGCGCGCAGCTCCTCCTTGATCCTTTCGAAGATAAGCACGTTGGCGTCAACGGACATACCCATGGTCAGGACGATACCCGCAATACCGGGAAGCGTGAGTACGGCATTCAGGGATACCAGTACTCCCATCAGGAAAAAGAGGTTGGCTGTCATCGCCAGGTCTGCCACCAGCCCTCCTGACCGGCTGTAGTAGAACACCATGTAAAGGAGTATAACGATAAAGGCTATGACGAATGAGCGGAGGCCGTTATTGATTGCCACCTTGCCGAGTGACGGGCCCACCACGGTATCCTGTATGATACGTGCCGGGGCTGGCATCTTGCCTGACTTGAGGATGTTTGCAAGGTCTTCGGCCTCTTCAAGGGTGAAGCCTCCGGTGATCTCGGTGTTGCCGCCGGGTATCTCGCCCTGCACCCTCGGGTTTGAACGCACATAGCCGTCAAGTACCACGGCGATACAGCGGCCGATATTGTCACGGGTCATGCGCTGCCATATCTTGGCGCCCTCGGCATTCATCGAGAAATCCACTTTGACACCGCCGGCAGCGCCTGTTGAGGGACGTGCCGAGGTGACCACGTCACCGGTCAGCGGTGCACGCCCGTCGCGGGTGGTCACCTTGATGGCATTCAGTTCATAGAGTGTGGAGCTCTTATCCTGTTTGGTGGGGTCCTGGCTCCAGTAGAACCTGAGGTCACGCGGGAAGAGTGCCTTCACCTGGCTCATTGCCAGGTAGTGGTTGACACGGGCGGTATCTTTTGCAGTGGAGTAGCCGACAACACTGCCCGGGATAGGCTGCCCTTCCATGGTAACATTTGGCGAGAGTACGCCGAAAAGCGGGTTCTGCAGGGTAAACTCCTCACGGGTGGATGCTTCGGCCGGGGTGGCGCCGGCGGTGCTGCTGACCATATCGAGCAGCGACTTGCCGCCGGCAGTGTCAGACTCAGCGGTGATGTCAGCTCCGGCAACAGTATCAGTGGCAACAGAAAGGGTGCCGTCAGCCCGGACAGACCTGAGGTATTCATTGGCCTCCATCAGGAAGCCGATCACCTCGGGGTTCTCATAGGTCTCCCAGAACTCGAGCGTGGCAGTACCCTGAAGCAGGTCACGCACCCGCTGGGGATCCTTCACGCCCGGCAGCTCGACAAGAATGCGCCCGCGGGGCTGGAGCTGAGAGATATTGGGCTGGACAACCCCGAACCGGTCAATCCTGTTGGCGAGAACGTTGAAGGCGTTGTCAATGGCAGCATTGGTCTCTGCCTCAAGCACCTTCTGAACATCGGCATTGGTGGAGTTGAAATTTATGCGGTCTTTCAGCTCAACAGTACCCATGATTGCTGCCAGCCTGGCATTGGGGTCGATCTCTTCAAATGATTTGACGAAGAGCGAGATGAAGTCCTCCCCGCTGCCTGCCAGCTGCTTCTGACGGGCCAGGGCCAACGCCTCATTGAAAGTTTTGTCAGTACTGTGGTTTGAAAGAGCTCTGAGCACATCCTCAACAGAGATCTCAAGCACCACGTTCATACCGCCTTTAAGGTCAAGACCGAGGTTGATCTCTTTTGTCTGAACATCCTTGTAGGTGTAGCCGAGGAATTTCCACTGGTCCTTGGGAAGGGAGGCAACCGAGTCGAGGTATGCAACCTCCTTCTCCAGGTCACCCGCAGCATATACCCGCGCCTCCTTCTTGACCTTGAACGAGGCCGCAGTAAAGGAGAGCTGGTAAACGCAAACAAGGGCCAGGGCAATCGCCAGAGCAGAAATTAATCCTTTGTTTTGCATCTGTATCCGCTTTTGAAATTATTGGTTGTCTGTGAACAGGAAAATATTCACGAGGCGCAAATATAAAACTTTATTTTCGTTTACAATATGAACGGAAAGCAAAACTGCCGGCTTCCACCGGCAGTTTCATCGTTGAATATTCACCTTAGTCGACCAGCTTGTCGTAGTCTGTTGTCAGCTCCCTGCGGTTGACAAAATCGAAGAGCGTAACGGCTCTCATATTGTAGAAGTAGGTCCAGTAGTTCTGGAGTGCCTGGATATAGCTCCGCTTGTTCTGGTCTTTCTTGGTGTCGGCGTTGTTGAGCTCAAGCACGTCAATCTTCCCGATAAGAAAGCGCTGTTTGGTCACATCGAACATCTTCGCGGCTACGGTATCTGATTTGGCGGCGATACGCACCTGGTCATCCTGGATATTGAACTGTTGTACCTCAAGCAGCAGTTTCTGTTCGAAGTCGATACGTGACTGTTCCACCTGCACCCGTGTCAGCTCCTGGCTTGACTTGGCCATCTGGTAGCGGCCCTTGCCCCTGCCCCAGTCAAGGATGGGAAGGGTGAACCCGATACGGATGGTCTGCTGCTGGTTGGGGCTCTCATAGGCCTGCTGGAATACCGGATCCTGGTCACGAAGACCGTAAGAGGCCGAAAGGGTGGCATTGAATCCCTTCTGCGCCCTGGCCTGGGCTACCGAGCTCTGCGCCTCGATCAGCTGACGCTCCAGGGCGATCAGATCGGGGTTGTTCTTCTCTGCCCACTCAAGCACCTCCTTCACGTCAACCTGCAGGGCAGGTATCTCGGCCGGGATCAGCAGCTCGAGCCGCACGGTCTGGTTGAAGCCAAGGAATGACCTCAGTTTCAGCTCCCTGTCACGCAGGTTCATGTCTGACTCATTGATGGCCGTACCGGCATTGAGGTATGAAAGCTCCATCTGAAGCAGCTCATCCTCGGCAATGGTACCCAGGTTATAGCGTCCGCGGGCTATCTGGTAGAGAGTGTCAGCATTGGACATGTTGGTCTCGGCAATCTCCTTGTTGATCTGGGCCAGCGCCAGCGCGAAGAAGTACTGTACTGCCGTCAGGTGAACATTCTCAATATCCCTGAGGTATATCTTCCGCGCCTCTTCATACTTAAGGGGCTCAATCTTCTTCTGCCACCTGAGCTCATTGTACCTGAAAATGGGCTGGTTCAGCCTGATGAGCAGCGGTGAGGTGATGTACCTCTCGCCATCGGTCTCGAAGTTCTTTTCATAGGTCAGGTCTGAGTAGAGTGATACCGAACCGCCCGTCAGCCCTATATTCTGTGAGAGGGCAAGGTTACCGGAGGTCTGCAGGACGTTGGACGAGGCATACTCCCACTGTTGTGAGAGAGAGTTCCACACCCTGGTATATGCAGTACTGTAGTCGGGCAGGTTGCCAGCCAGGGTCAGTGATGGCAGGTATTCTGCCTTGAATGATCGGTACTGCCAGTAGCTGGCACGGAAACGGTGCTTGGCCATAAGAGCCTGAGGAGACTGCTCGGAGGCAAGTACGATAACATCCTGAAGAGTGAGACGCCTGACCTCCTGTGAAAATGAGGGAAGAGACAAGAGCGAGGCAAGAAGCAGGGTCAGCGTAACTGTTTTTATCTTGTTCATGGTTCTCTGTTATTCGTAACGAAGTGATTCAATAGGATCTTTTTCGGAAGCCCTCTTTGCAGGTGAGTAGCCGAAGATGACTCCCACGGCTGCAGAGACGCCAAAGGCCACCACCACCGAGAAGAGGGAAACGATGGTGGTTATCTCCGCCACCTTCTCAATGAGGACAGCCAGGATGACACCGAGGAACACACCCACAAAGCCTCCTGATACGCTGATGAGCACAGCTTCAGCCAGGAACTGCACCACAATATCCATCTTCTTGGCGCCAATGGCCATGCGTGTCCCGATCTCCTTGATCCTCTCCATCACCGAGGCAAACATGATGTTCATGATGCCTATACCTCCGACTATCAGTGAGATACTGGCTATAGCCCCCAGAACGATATTGAAGATATCCTTTGTACGCTGCTGCTGCTTGAGCAACAGTTCCGGTACGGTAATCTCAAAGTCCTTGACGCCCGAATGCCTGCGGAGCATCATCCTGCTGAGCACCTCGGTGGTAGGGGTGAGCTGTTCGGTCTCCTGCACCTGTACAACTATCTTGTCAAGCTGGTTGTAGTTGGTCTCGGTGGGAGCGGTGGTGGCATTGGAGCTGCTCACTACCACCCTGCCCCTCATCCTGCCGCCCATACCGCCAAAACCGATCGAGGTTGAGGCTTCGCTGGCCAGCTTGGTATTGATCAGTGCCCTGTTCTGGTAGCGCATCAGCATCGTCTTGATGGGGATGTAGACATTGTCATTGTAGACATTCACCCCCTGCTCCTCAAACCCTGTCAGCGAGACATTGGTGCGCTCGAGAACGCCAATCACCTTCAGCCAGACATTATTGAACTTAAGGTACTGCCCTATCGGGTCAACCTGGCTGAAGAACTTGGCCCTGATGTTGGCACCGATAATGCAGACCTGTATGCCATGCTCCTCCTGGAATTCATTGAAGAAGACCCCCTGTGCCAGGGGCAGGTTATAGAGCTCGAAGTAGTCATTCGACACTCCCACCAGCTTGGCGGTGTAACGCATGCCGCTCAGCACTATGGTAGAGTTGAATGATATCTCAGGGCTGATCCGCTTCACAGCCGGGATGGTGCTCCTGATGGCCTCAACATCGAGCAGCGTAAGCCCCCTCGAGAACTTGTTGAGCTGCTTGTCTCCCTCCTCCTCGGAAGCATCCTTTTCCTGTACCACGGGACTGATAAGGATATTGTTGACCCCTACCATCTTGATCTGCTCCAGTATCTCCTGCTGCGCTCCCTTGCCAATGGCAAGCATGCTGATAACCGCTGCCACCCCGAAAATGATTCCGAGGGCAGTGAGCATTGACTTGAGCTTGTTTGCCAGGATAGACTCAAGAGCGATGCGTATATCGTGTCCGTATCTTTTGAACATATTGTTAGCTTGTTTATTTCCTCAGAATCCTTTCTGTCAGATTGTCTGCCGGAAGAGCGTATTATCTCTGCCTTGCAGCCGTGGTATCGGTTCTGGTGGCCGCCTGTGTTCCCTGCGGTCCACCCTGGCCGGTACCGCGGGTCATACCCTGACCGGTGCCCTGGCTGGTACCACGGGTCATACCCTGACCCGTTCCCTGGCCGGTACCGCGGGTCATACCCTGACCGGTGCCCTGGCCGGCGGCACGCTGACGCATCGCCTCCCTCTGCTCAGGGGTGAGGTTCTGCATGAACTGACGTGCCTGTTCCGGATCGAAGCCGCCGGGCATCATGCCCCTGCCCTGGCGGTTATTGCCGTTGATCTTCCGGGCAGCCTCCTCGGCCTCTTTCTGCTTCTTGCGCTCCTTGATGACGGCAATCAGGTCCTCACCGGTGAGCCTGTACTTTTCTGCATTCTCTGGTATGGAGAGGTAAAGCTTGTCTCCCTCCTTAAGCCCCTGCTCAACTATTACATCATTTTCGTTTGACTCTCCGAGCACAACCACTGCGCGGGTACCATCCTTCTTATAGACAAAAGGTATGCTGTCAGCGGTGGCAAAGACCGTTTCAAGGGGTATGTAGAGCACATCGTGAAATGTCTGGGTGATGATCTGGTTGCCGGTAGTCATCGAAGGCCTGAGGTCGGGGTCCGAACCGTCCATCTTGATTATCACCTCAAAAACCTTTGCATCGGTATTGGGAAGCTGTTCACCGATATTGGCAACGCTAACCACAGTACCGGTATTTGATTTCTCGGGGAAGGCATCAATGGTCAGCCTGATGGGCTGGCCAACCTTCACCTTGCTGACATCAATCTCATTGACGTAGGTCTTGGAGATCATTGAGGTGAGATCAGGCAGGGTGGCCACCACTGGGTCCCATGGAGAGATCTCTGAACCTACCTTACGCTTGGCACCGCCCCACTCTCTCTTGTAGATAACCATACCATCAGCCGGAGCGGTTATTATGAACTTCTGAATGATCTCCTGCATATCGGCAACCTTGCGCCTCTGCTTGGTCACCTGCAACTCTGACTCCCTGATATCTGCCCTGGCCTGCCTTATCTTGAGCTGGTAATTGCTCAGGGCCTGATCATATGAACGCTGTGCCTTCTCAAGGGCGATCTTCGCCTGCCTGATGGTGGTCGGAGGCTCATACTGTGACTGCTCAAGGGTGATCTCTGCCTCTTCCATATTGAACTTGAGGTTGACGAGGTCATCCCTGAGGTTGCCCAGGGAGATGGTGGTGTCAAGCTGTTTCTTCAGCAGGTCGGTCTCATAAGACTCAAGCCTGTCAAGCTCATCCTTCAGGGTGTTGTCAACACTCGAGCGGTCAAGACTGGCCACATAGTCACCGGCCTTCACCTCGGTACCCTCGGGAACCAGGTCAGAGATTTTGATTGACCCGAAGCGCATGTTGCGGCCGGCAAGCCCTTCCGGACCCCGTATATCAAGCGATACCTCCGCCTGCAACTCACCGGTGGTGGTGACCACCACCTCAAAGTCCCCACGCTTCACCTCGGCAAACAGAGTGCCCAGATCCTTCTTGCCGGCGAGCTTGCTGATTATGATCATGGCAATGATTGCCAGCACTACAACGATCGAGGTAATAATAATTGTCCTTTTCATTATGGTGAATTTTCTGATTGTTTCAAAGCCGTGAAATTAATGCTATTTTGTTTTGGTAAAACCCGTTAACACAACATTAACTTTCATTCACTTAACTATATAGAGGTGAACAAAAATTGTACAAAAGAACTACAAATTCTTTACGGGATATGCTATTTACAGATTTTTAACAATATCTGTAACATGGTCAGCGATCGTTTCCGACGCTTCACGGGTGGCTGCCTCGGCATAGATACGCATGATCGGTTCGGTGTTTGATTTCCTCACCTGCACCCATTTATCGGGGAAGCTGAGCTTTATGCCGTCACGTGTGTCGGCGTCAGCCTCAGGCCAGTTTTTCGCCAGGGTCTCCAGCAGCCTCTCCATATCAACTTTGCCGGTCAGATCAATGCGTTTCTTGGATATATGATAAGCGGGATACCTCTTCCGGAGGGCGGTGCAGGTGACCTTCTCCCGTGCCAGGTGCGACAGGAAGAGTGCTATTCCGGCCAGTGCATCACGACCGTAGTGAAGTGCAGGATAGATGACGCCTCCGTTGCCCTCTCCGCCGATTACTGCGCCGGTACGCTTCATCTCCTCAACCACGTTGACCTCGCCAACCGGTGCCGAGGTGTAGCTGCAGCCATAGCCTGCGGTCACATCTCGCAGGGCCATGGTAGATGACATGTTCGAAACGGTCGGGCCCTTGACATGCCTCAGCACATAGTCGGCCACGGCAACCAGGGTATACTCCTCACCGAACATCGATCCATCCTCACAGACAAGAGCCAGCCGGTCGACATCGGGGTCAACCACCACGCCCACATCGGCGCCGTTCTCCCTCACCGTGCGCGATATCTCTTCAAGATGCTCGGGCAGCGGCTCGGGGTTATGGGGGAAGTTGCCGTCAGGCTCACAGAAGAGTCTGATCACCTGCTTCACCCCCAGTCTCTCCAGGAGCAGCGGGACGGCCACGCCGCCAACCGAGTTCACAGCATCAACGGCAACGGTGAGGCCTGCCTTTTCAATCGCCTCCCTGTCAGTGAGGGGCATCCTGAGAACGGCATCAATGTGAAGGCCGGTCAGTGTCTCATCACGCCGTACCTTCCCCAGCCTGTCATAACTGACATAGTCTAAGTCCTCCGCCTCAGCCAGGGCCAGCACCTCCCTGCCATCGGTATCACTGAGGAACTCTCCCTTCTCATTCAGAAGCTTCAGCGCATTCCACTGTGCCGGGTTGTGACTTGCGGTAAGCACTATACCTCCACCGGCCCCCAGCGCTGTAACCGCCATCTCGACCGTAGGTGTGGTGGCCAGGCCGGCATCGGTCACATCAATACCCACGCTGCAGAGGGCTGCATTGACCAGGTCAGCGACCATCTCACCCGAGCGGCGCGCATCCCTGCCGGTAACCACATGCAGCGGCCCCCCGCCGCGCCGCCGCAGCCAGGTGCCGTATGCAGATGCAAACCTGACGATATCAATGGGGGTAAGCGACTCACCCGGCCGGCCGCCAATGGTGCCCCTGATGCCTGAGATCGATTTTATCAGAGCCATGTCATCAACATTTTATTCAGAGTGCAAAGGTGCAAAAAAGATCGGCGACAAAACCGGTAAATAGTTGTAAATTTGCATCCTGAAAAAAGAAACGATGGAAAAACGAAAGGCCGGAGCACCCGAAAGGAGAAAATCAGGAGCAGCAGGCGGCAGGGAGGAGCTGATACGCCTCAACCGGTACATAGCCGGCAGCGGCCTCTGCGCAAGACGTGAGGCAGATGAGCTGATAAAAAAGGGGATGATCACCGTCAACGGCAAGAAGGTGACAGAGATGGGAGTGATGGTAAGCCGCGGTGACATCGTTGTATACAAGGGCAGGCGGCTGCAGCCGGAGAAGCGGGTCTATATACTGCTGAACAAGCCGAAGGGCTATGTGACCACCACAAAAGATCCCCATGCCGAAAACACTGTGCTCGACCTGGTCAGGGAGGCCGCTCCTGGAAGGATCTATCCGGTGGGACGGCTCGACAAGGCAACCACCGGTGTGCTGCTGCTGACCAATGACGGTGAGCTGGCCGAGAGACTCACACACCCATCACACGGAGCCGCCAAGGTCTATCATGTCTTCCTCAACAAGGCACTTACCAGGCGCGATATGGAGCAGCTGGTCACCGGAGTGGAGCTGGAGGAGGGTGTGGTCAGCGCCGACGCGGTTTCTTATGCAGACGCCGACGACCACACACAGGCCGGCCTCGAAATACATTCGGGGCAGAACCGCGTGGTGCGGCGCATGTTCGAGAAGCTCGGATACAGGGTGACAAAGCTTGACAGGGTCAGCTTTGCCGGACTGACAAAAAAGAACCTGCAGCGGGGAACATGGAGACACCTGACCACCAGGGAGGTAAGTATGCTGAAGAGGGGAATCAGGAAATAAAGGCGGTCATGGCATTCAGGTCAGGCTTTGTGAATATACTCGGCAACCCAAACGTCGGCAAGTCAACCCTGATGAATGTGCTTGTCGGGGAAAACCTGTCGGTAGCCACCGCCAGGGCGCAGACAACCCGCCACCGCATCATGGGCATACTTACCGGCGATGACTATCAGATAGTCTATTCAGACACCCCCGGCATCATCAGGCCGCACTACAGGCTGCAATCGGCAATGATGAAATCGGTTGAGTCTGCCCTGACCGATGCCGACCTGATACTCTATGTCACCGATGTGGTTGAGAACCCCGTCAGAAATGAAGAGCAGCTCCGGCGAATACTCGACTCGGACATTCAGAAAATCATCGTCATCAACAAGATCGACCTCACAGACCAGACTGCCCTGGAGCGTCTGGTCGGGGAGTGGGCGGAAAGGGCACCGGAGACACCCATTCTCCCGGTATCAGCACTCAACCGCTTCAACACCACCCCCCTGCTCAGTGAGATCGTAAGCCGCCTGCCGGAAGGAGCACCCTACTTCCCGCCTGACCAGCTCACCGACCGCTATGAGAGATTCTTCGCAGCCGAGATAATCAGGGGAAAGATCTTCGAACACTACAGGAAAGAGATACCATACTCGGTGGAGGTGGAGATAGAGAGCTACCTGGAGGAGCCGGGGATAAACCGTATCTCGGCAATAATCTTTGTGGAACGTGAAAGCCAGAAAGGAATCATAATAGGACACAGGGGCTCCATGCTGAAACGGGTGGGAACCGAGGCACGGAAGGAGATGGAGGGATTCCTCGGGAAAAAGGTCTTTCTCGAACTCCGTGTAAAGGTGGCCGGAGAATGGCGTGACAGCCGGGAGATGCTGAAAAGATTCGGGTATATGTAGCAGATGATGAGCAGGATTGTAGCAATAGTAGGCAGACCGAACGTGGGCAAGTCAACCCTCTTCAACCGCCTGACGGAGAGCAGAAAGGCAATAGTCAACGAGGAGAGCGGAGTAACCCGCGACCGCCATTACGGAAAAGTACTCTGGAACGGAATTGAGTTCTCAATAGCCGACACAGGAGGATTCGTTGAAAACTCCGATGATCTTTTCGAGAGCGAGATCAACCGGCAGGTAAGGCTGGCAGTGGAGGAGGCCGATTTGATACTCTTCATGGTTGACGCCATGACGGGCATGCATGAGCTCGACAGGGCAGTGGCAGAGATGCTCAGGAGAAGCGGGAAGCAGGTCATCACCGTTGTCAACAAGGTTGATAACAACCGGCTGCTGCTCGATGCGGCGGAGTTTTACGGGCTGGGGCTGGGAGAGTACTTCCCGGTCAGCTCGGTCAGCGGAAGCGGCACCGGAGACCTGCTCGATGAGATAGTGAAGCATCTGCCCGACACGCCACCCCCGCCCGGCGAGGATATACCCAGGGTGGCCGTGGTCGGACGACCAAATGCCGGCAAGTCTTCCCTGGTGAACACCCTGCTGGGAGAAGAGAGAAACATCGTCACCCCGGTGGCCGGAACCACACGCGACTCGACCCACTCCCTGTTCAATAAGTTCGGGGCGCGGTTCATACTGGTAGATACAGCCGGACTGCGGAAAAAATCGAGGATCGGTGAAGATGTCGAGTACTACTCTATCCTGAGGGCGGTAAGGGCCATAGAGGAGAGCGACCTCTGCCTGCTGCTCGTGGATGCCACACGGGGACTCGAGGGACAGGATCTCAGCATACTCAGCATAATACAGAAGAACAACAAGGGGGTGATAATCCTTGTAAACAAGTGGGACCTGGTTGAGAAAGAGAGCTCAACGGCCAGGCAGTTCGAAAAGGTGATCAGGGAGAAGACAGCCCCGTTCACCGACTACCCCATCCTCTTCATATCGGCAATTACCAGGCAGAGGGTACATGCGGTGCTGAAACTGATAACCGAGGTCTATGAAAACCGCAACCGGAAAATCCCTACCTCAACACTC
This sequence comes from uncultured Rikenella sp., assembly GCA_964488645.1. Taxonomy (GTDB): domain Bacteria; phylum Bacteroidota; class Bacteroidia; order Bacteroidales; family VadinHA17; genus SR-FBR-E99. The sequence continues at coordinate 62,234 of CAZAVK010000015.1, forward strand.
AATGAGGTGATACAGAAGCATATCAGCGAGTTTCCACCGCCCTCCGTCAGGGGAAAGAAGATCACAATAAAGTATATCACACAGCTGCCTCTGCCCTATCCCGCGTTCGCCTTCTTCTGCAACCTGCCGCAGTATATCAGGGAGCCCTATAAAAGGTACCTGGAGAAGAGAATGAGAGAGAGCTTCCGGTTTGGCGGCGCACCGGTAAAGATCTTTTTCAGGAAAAAATAGATACATTTGGTGTGGTTTTTGCGGCTTCTGAGACCGGCAGCAGTAACGGGTTTACGTAACAGAGAAGAGCAGAGGTAATGATTAAGAGAACAATAGTCATGGGAGTTTTCCTGGCAGCACTGCTGCTGGTATCATGCTGGCCGGCGGAGAACCTGCCGGCCGAGCCTATGATCGAATTCAGGAGCTTTACCATCCATGACTCGATAGACCCGTTGGGCAACCCTGCCAAGGCAGGGCTGCTGACCTTCTATTTTGAAGATGGCGACGGTGACCTGGGGCTTGATCCGCCGAAAGTTCCCGGCGACCCCTCGAGTAACCTCTTCCTGAAGCTTTACCGTCAGAAAAACGGAAAATTTGTGCTGGTAACCCCTGGTGAACCGTTGTACCCGGAAGAGCTGCGTATCCCATTCCTGGAACCGGGCGGACAGAACAAGATACTGAAAGGGACCATGGAGGTAACCCTGCTGTACCTCCTCTACAATCCGCATGATACCCTCTACTACGATTTCTGGATCAGAGACCGGGCAGGCAATGAGAGCAATACCGAGAAGACCTGCATTTTCATACTGGGGGAAAACGGAACATGTACGGCAAAGTGAACGGCCGGGAATCTGCCCTGTGTAATCAGGTCCCGGCATAAACGGCCACAGGCTTCCCAATCAGGCAGGAGCAGATCACAAGCATGTTCAGTCTGGTCAGGACGGCAGAGAAGCGTTTATCAGACCCTCATACCCATGAAGAGCACATCATCAACCTGCTCATTTTCACCCATCCACTCATCAAAGAAGTCGCTGATCTTCCTGTATTGGTCATTCTCACTCATGCCATGGATCTCGTCAATCAGGCTTCTCAGCCGGCTGATCTTCATCTTTTTGCCGGCCTCGCCTCCGAACTGGTCACAGTAGCCGTCAGTGAAGAGGTAGACCATATCTCCCTCACGCAGGTGATACTCCTGATCATCAAAGAATTTTTCGCTGACTGACTCTCCCCCGACCGATGAGCGGTTTCCCCTGACATAGTGCTGTACCCCGTCAATCATCAGTATCACGGGCCGCATGGCCGAAGCAAATACCAGCTGGCGGGTGGCCATATTGAAATCACAGACCACTATATCCATGCCATCATTCGATGCTTCCAGTTCCTGGTTCTGGTTAAGGGTGGTGAATATCTGGCGGTCAAGTTCATGGAGTATCTGTGACGGCCTGGTGATCTTCTTGACGGTAATGATGTCCTGCAGCAGCGCCGTACCTATCATTGACATGAAGGCGCCCGGCACGCCGTGGCCGGTTGAGTCTGAGCATACCACCATGAAACGGTCCTTGTCAATCCAGTTGTACCAGTAGAAATCGCCGCTGACAATATCACGCGGCCTGAAGAAGACAAATGAATCACTGAAGACGTTGTTGAGCCTGGTGATGTCAGGAAGCACGCTGCTCTGGATGCGCCGGGCATATTTGATACTCTCGGTGATATCAAGGTTCTTCTGCGCAAGCTCTTCCTTCTGTTCATACACCTCGGCGGTCCGTTTCTGCAGCTCGTTCTCAAGGAACTCGCGCTGCTTCCGGTGCGCCCTTTCGCGCAGCCGCACAATGACCCATACCACTCCGGCAGCCACAGCCAGCATTGACAGTATGAACCACCACCGGTCAGTCACCGGCTTCTGGATGACAAGGGTAAATGATGCTTCAGACATGCTGCCGGGATCATCAAGGGCCAGCGCCTCAACGGTGAAGCGGTAGCTGCCGTCACGAAGGTTGTACGAGACAGACCGGTCAGAAGTATAGTCACTCCAGTTTTCATCAAACCCCTCGAGCCGGTTGCGGTATATCACATTGAGCGGATCACGCAGCAATATCCCTGCATAGTTGACCCTGATGGTGTATGACTTCTTGTAGGGGAGGCTGTAGCTCTCACGCCATGGATAGCTCCTGTTGTTTATCACCACAGAAATGATGCCTGCCTGCGGTGGCGGTACCCTCTCGGGCTCCAGGGCCGGGTTATATATAACGACCCCGTCGGTGGTGCCGATACAGATACGTCCGTCAGGCAGTTCCGTCAGGGCATTGGGCAGGCAGTCGCCCCTGACGCCGAACTCATTGCTGAAGGCACGCACAGAGCCGGTGGCCGGGTTGGTTATTGAGAAACCCTTCTGATGGCCGGTCCATATCCTTCCGTCAGAGGCGATCAGCGTACTGTAGCAGAAGTTGGTGAGCAGACCGTCATTTTCGGTGTAGTTGAGTATGGTATCCTGTGCAAACAGGAAGAGTCCGTTGCCGTTGGTTCCGACAGCGATGACCTGCCCCGGGGCTACGGAGATACTCCGGAGTTCATTCATCCGTGTTCCCTCCATCACATACCCTTCTGAGCGTACGCCGCCTGTTACATGGATATAGCAGAGCTGGTCACTGCGGGTGGCCACCAATATCTCGCCGGGCCTGTTGACCACCACCTGCGAAACATAGTTGTGCGGCAGCAGCTCGAGAGTCGTCCATACAGCTCTCAGCCGCCCGCTCTCCCGGTCAATGAGCAGCACACCATCACCGGTGCCGAGCCATATGTTGTCTCCGTCAAGGGCAATTGAATTAATCCTGTTCTGCCCGGGGTTGCTGCTGGTAAAAAAGCGGACGGGGGCGCCGTCAATCTTCATTTTCCAGAGGCCGTTGCCAGAGGTGCCGATCCACAGGTTGCCGTCACTGTCAGAGGCCCATGATGAGATGGCGCTGCCCCCTGTCAGCTGTACCAGGCGCCTGAAGCCGGCAAAGCTGCCGGTGACCGGATCAAACGACCACACACCGTTGCGGGTGCCGGCTACGGCTGACTCGCCTGCCAGACCTATGAAGGTGATCTCCTTCTCGGTGTCGGGGGCATGGAATGAGAATGCATTTGTGGTAACGGCTGCCATACCCCTGTTGAAGAGGCCTATCCAGAGATTACCTTCCCGGTCACAGAAAAGAGTGCGGATATTATTGTCAGGGAGGCCGGTACGGGTATCATACCGCTCTGACAGATTCATGGTGGCATAATCATCGCTGAAGGTGACCTTTATTGCGCCGGCTGCCCTGGTGGCGACCACCAGGATACGCCCCGGCATGGCCGCAAGTGCCGGGATGGTCATCCCCGCAAACAGATCTCCTCCGGCCGGCCGGGCAACCAGGGTATCACTCTCACGCCTGATAATAAAAAGACCATTGTCACCCGTGCCGGCAAACCATGTCTCCTTATCCATCTGAAGCAGGGTCTGCACCCAGGTGTACTCAAGCGCCGGGAAGTGAGTCGTGACGATCGCCCTGTTGCCATCCAGGGTGAAGAGGTAAAGGTTATCCTGGGTGGCGGCAAGAAACTCTCCCCTGCCGGTGAATGCGATATCGAAGAGATTTATGCCATCAGGCATGTCCACGCTTCCCGGCTTGCCTCCCGGGCCGCGCTCATAACTGAACAACCCTCCGGTCTGGGTGGCTATCCATACCCGCATATCAGGACCCTCGGTAATACGGTTAATGCGGTCACTGCCCAGCAGCTCCCTCCTCTCAACACCCCTTCCGGCAGACCAGGAGAAGAGCGATCCGTCACTCATGCCAATCCACATGGTGCCGGCAGCATCACAGAACAGGGCGCTGACACTGCCACGTGGCAGGGTGTCGGGGAAAGCCACATGATGAAAAGAGAAGCCATCATAACGGTAAAGACCGGTGTCAACGCCCACCCAGAGCATACCGCTGCGGTCCTGCTCAATCACGCTGAGATAGTTACCGGGCAAACCGGTATATTCGTCATAGGTGCGGAAGCTATAGGTCTGTGCGGATAAGACCGGGCTGAAGAACAGGATTACAAACAGGAGGCAGGCCGCCCTGACCGGGATTGATGACTTTTTCAGCATTACTATCTTTTGGGTATGACCTTGATACGGGGTTTATATACCGGCACACCGCCAATCGGGGCGCTGAAGAACGGAAGGTTCTCTCCATACTGGTTCTGCACCGAAATCACTACGTTATTGTTCCTGACCAGTTCACCCCTCCTTTTATAAAACCGGAAATCGAGTGACTTGCCGATCTCTCCGTCCAGAACCGGTATTCGGGTGGTCTCCCAGACATCATCGCCCGAAACGGGCATCACCTGCCCTTTTCGCTCTACCGAGACCACAATGAAATCACCGTCACTGTCCCAGTCGAAGTTCCTTACCTGAACGTGTACGCAGCCACTGTCAATGTATGGGTAAATGTGTGACACGTAGGAGGTGTCATTGTTGTTCCACATCCTGAACGTATACTCGTAGGTGAAGGCGTTTGCACCATCTATAGGGACATTGGCATCAGCTCTTCTTGACAGGGCATAGCGGTAGAGGTTCCCGTCATCGCCCGTCAGACCGTCACAGATGATTTTGAAGACGTTGCTCAGGAACTTGGGGTAATACTCGCCGTCAGCCGGGTTGAAGGGTCCGAAGGTGTACCAGCGGTCATCATAGTCGGGATCCATCCCGAAAGTGCGCGTTGCCAGGAGGGTGCCGCTCTTGTAATTGCCGGTCGGGGAGAGTCCCTTGGCATCATTGTGTGTATAGCATCCTTTTCCCCCGTAGACTGAATAAGCCATACGGGTATCCCAGAAGTTGTTGAGCTCATCATGCTTGCCGCCCACATCCGGGTCAAACACCCGGATATAGAACGGATCCTTGTAGTCAACCGGTATGGTGAAAAAGAATGTCTGGGAGAAGTCGTCATCACCCCATGAGGTCTGGGAGTTCTTTCCGAAGGTCACCAGGAATGGGATATTCTCGTCAGGGCCCGGTACCTCCTGCGCAAAAGCCCCTGCAGACAAAAGGGCTGTAATCAGCACAAGAGACAGTATGGAGGGTATTATTCTCATTTTTCACATGGATGTTATCAGTTCCCGTTCGTCAATACCACTATATCCTTACAGACACAGACCTCACGCACTGCTCCTCCGGCATCAGGTTTTGAGCTGACTATCAGCTGTATATTATACCTTCCCGGAAGAGCGTACTGTTTCGCGACCTCCAGGCCGGTGGCAACAGTCTCATCTCCGAAGTTCCAGTAGTACCGGTCGACTTTCATCCCCGGCAGATAGGTGGCCCCCGCATTAAGGAAGAACGCCTCACCCGCCATGATAGTATCAGGTGCGGTTATGACCGGCTGCTCGATATCGGTGATCTCGAGCTCATAGGATGCCTGGCGCTTCTCTATTGCACCGGTGATGAGGTTGACGATATCGAGGGTTACATCGTATACACCCGGGCCATCATAGCAATGCTCGGCAGTGATCCCCACCGCCCTGTTTCCGTCGCCGAAGTCCCACTCCCACCTGAACCCGGTCTTGAGGGTGTCCTGCTTCAGTGCATTCTCCTCAATGAATTCAAAGCAGTAGCTGTTGGTCTGCAGTGTGTCGCAGAAAGACCATCGTATAATGGTTGAGGCGAAGCTGTAGATATCGTCACTGAAGCTGCGGCGGTTTGAGGTGAAGTAGCCCTCGAGCCCTCCCTGCCCGGAATAGAAGGCGAAGTCATCAGCCTCTGAGTTGATGGGTTCATCCATCACCCCGGGGCTGCTCCATGACCCAAAGGCAAGGTCAGAGTGCCATATATCGAGCCCTCCCTTGCCGCCCGGACGGTCAGAGGCGAAGTAGAGCCTTCCGGAGCCGTGAAGGAAGGGATAGATCTCGGCGTATCTGCTGTTCACCCCGGGGCCAAGGTTGACAGGCTCACTCCAGCGGCCGTCACGCATCTCACACATATATATGTCAAATCCGCCTTGCCCGCCGGGCATGTCCGATGAGAAGAAGAGGTATCTGCCGTCAGCCGAGATATAGGGGTATGAGAGATTGTATGCAGGGTTGTTGTATTCAAACGGAGTGATGTCAGTCCACTGTTTACCGCTCCTGGTGGCAGTAAAAAGCCCCAGCCGGTTGCTCTGCTTCCTGCCGAGCTTACGGCCGCCGGTATAGTTGCGGGTGAAGAGAAGAGTATTGCCGTCAGGGCTCATGGCTGCCGGCCCCACATTGGCATCACCACCCAGGTATGGGGCAAACCGCACCGGCCGGCCGGGCTCGCCGTCACTGCCGAAAGGGGCCAGGTAAAGCTCATAGAGCCTGACCCCCTCACGGTTCCTGCGGGTGAGGAAGGGATTGGTCTTGCGGTTCGACGAGAAGAGAAGCCCGTCACGCATGATCACGGGAGCCATATCATCAGACATGGATGAGATCTTCGGGACCTGCCTGATCTCGAAGGTACCCTTCGCCTGACCGCCGGCCTGCGGGAGCGGCAGCAGGAGAAGGAGCGGCAAGAAGGCGATATGTCTCAGAATCCCGTTCATCATGTCAGAAATATCTTGGTGATGTGGCAGTCACGGAAAACTCAAACTCATACCTCAGGGAGACCTCATGGGTGCCCGAGGTGTAGTTGTTGAGGTGCCCCAGCTGGTAGTCATAAGAGTAACCCAGCCTGAGCTGCGGGGTGAGCTGCAGGTCAAGAAGCGCCACGGCAGCCTTCTCGGCAATGCGGTATGAGCCCCCAACCCAGAGTATATCAGCAATGATCAGGTTGAGATTGAGGTCTGCCTCAAGCGGCTCATGCATTGAATACCTCAGCAGCACTGATGGCTTGGCCTTGAAGAGGTCAGTGAAGGTGATCAGCGTACCGGCAGTGAGGTAGGTCTTGAAGTGCGACGGGGCAGGCCTGACCCGGAACTCATCACTCTCATCCCGCAGGTAGGTGAGCAGGGAGGGAACCGATAACCCTGCAAAGAAACTGTCACTATAGTAATAGACACCTGTGCCGATATTTGGCAGGATATATCTGTTGTCACCGGTCAGCAGCGGGTCGGGAGGCGTACCATCAGGGAACTTCAGGTTGTTGTAGTTGGTATTGCTCAGGTCAACCCCGCCCTTCAGACCCATAGAGAGCCTGCCTCGGCCCGCCCTGAAGCTGTAGGCATAGAAGCCATAGATACCGATATCCCTGGTCACACCGTAGCTGAGATAATCGGCTGTCAGTCCAAGCGATACCCTCTCACGGGTATTGACGGGGCTGTGCAGCGACAGTGTCTGGAACCGGGGTGCTCCCTCAATACGTGCCCACTGCTTACGGTATGAAAGGTTGGCGCTGAGGGCACCGCGGGTACCGGCATAGGCGGGATTGATTATAAGACCATTGTTCAGATACTGGCTGGTAATAGGAGCCAGCTGGGCCTCTGCCGTAAGGCTGAGGAGAGCGGACAACAGTATCATTATGTACAGGGCTCTCTTCATGTTACCTCCTCAGGATTACGTATCCGCTCAGATAGGCCTTGTAGTCAGGTACATCAGCATTCTGCAGGCCGTTGATGGTCAGCAGGTAATAGTAGGTGCCGTCAGGCAGCTCATTGCCATGAAGATCGCGCCCGTTCCAGGCACCCGCCGGGTCATCGCTGCGGTAGTCGTTCGCCTTGTAGACCACTGCACCAGCAGCATTGATGATGACCAGCTCATTGCGTGTAAACTCAAGCCCCTCGATGTTGAAGTAGTCATTGATACCGTCATTGTTGGGTGTCACCCCCTCGGGTATTATCAGTTTTGGCACCGTCAGTGTCACACTCTCTGCAGGGGTGACACATTTGCCGTTGGTTACCGTAAAGATGAAGGTGTTATCACCAAAGCCCAGTTTCCTGACCTCGGTGACATTCCTGTCAGGGGTGGCAAGGGCCGGTTTTCCGCCACTGCTGCTGAAGTCGTGTCTCCACAAGGGCGTTCCCTCTCCCTCAAAACTTCCCTCAAGCAATGCCGCGAACTGGTATGGGAGCAGTGTCCGGTCAGGCCCCGCACTGACATTGAGAGGCATCATGTCAACCGAAATGGTGACCGGTTCTGAGAGTGAGGTACAGCAGTCAGCTTCACCCGAGAATACATGTCTGCGGAAGCGGGTGAGACGGCTGAGGAGGGGCGGCTGATAGCTGGCGCTGTTGTTCACGCCGGGAGCGGCCGCCCAGTCACTCATCAGCTCATCCCTGACCTCCCACAGGTAACGGTAGGTGCCGTCACCACCGGAAAGGCCGGCGCCGGTGAGGGCAGCAGGCGTCTGCGTGTTGCAGACCGTCTGGTCTGAAGCGATGGTGTTGCCGCTGATAAGGGGAAGCACAGTGATCTTAACCTCCGAGCTCTCGGTGCAGGCTCCGGAAGATACCGACCGCCTGAACCAGGTAGTGACGTTGAGCTCCCCGGGCTGGTATGAGATTGTTGTCGCCGGAAGGGGAGAGTAACTGACCCCGTCAGCCGAGGAGGCCCACGCGTAGGCGAAGGATCCAGACCCGCCGGCAGGAGCGCCAGAGAGCAGCGCCGGTGCGGTGCCGGTACAGATGGTGTCATGACCACCGGGTGGCAGGGAGATGGCAAATGCAGTTATACGGGGGTCAACCGTGATGTGTACGGTATTGCTGGTGCTGCTGCATACCGATGAGGTGACCACACGGCGATACCAGATGCCTGAGGTCAGCGGGGTGCCGGCCAGGTCAGGCGTATCAGCGCCGGGAATGGCTGTAAAGGTGCTGCCGTTGCTGCTGCGCATCCATTGGTACGAGTAGGTGCCCGGTCCCGCACCGTTGGCCGGTGAACTCCCGGTGAGAGTGGCCGGAGAGCTGCCCTCACAGATGGTCTGGTCGCCGGCAATGGTATTGTTGGTGATGGCAGGATGAGATACCAGGGTGACGACGTTGCTCTCAGAGCGGCAGGTGTTGTTCTGACCGCTGAAAACGGTACGCCGGTAATAGGTGGTTCCCGGTGAGTGGTCCTGGGGGGTGTAGTTCCTGGCGTCTGCACTGCCCGAGGCAGGTGACCAGCTGAGATTGTCGCTGCTGCTCATCCACTGGTAGCTGTATGATGGGGAGGCGCCTCCTGAAGGCAGGCTGCCAGAGAGGGCGGTGAAGGAGGAGCCTTCACAGATGGTCTGGTCAGAGGTGACGGTGTTGCCTGATATAAGCGGCAGAATGGTCACAGTCACTGCCGTGCTGACGTCAGTACAGGCCCCGGAGTTGACAATACGGCGGTAGCGTGTTGTTACCGTCAGGGCGGACGGGTCATACCGGTCAGCCGTAGAGAGACCATCAGCAGCAGACCACCCTGTGTTGTCGGGGTTCTGCTCCCACTGGTAAAAATAGAGGCCGGTGCCGCCGCCCGGCCCGCTGTTAAGCGGATAGAGCCTCTCGGGATTCATGTTGTAACAGAGCGTGGTATCGCTTCCGACCAGGTTGCCGGTTATGCGCGGATGGACGATGACCTGTACCGGCAGGCTGATATCGGTAACTCCTGCACCGTCATCCACCACCCTCCTGAACCATACCGTGGTCGTCTCCGTTGCTGCAGGAGTATAGTTGACGGAGTTGCCGCCCGAAGGCACATTAATCCATGTATTGTTGTCATGGCTCCTCTGCCACTGGTAACTGTAGCTGCCGCTGCCGCCGGCCGGGCGTGTGCCGGTGAGGGAGGGGGGTACCATGCCCTCGCATATTGAATCGATCCGTGTCTGGTTGCGAACCACATATATCTCATTGAAGAGGAATCCGTTAAGCGGAAGGTTCAGGTTGTTGCGCACCGCTCCTGCCTGGCCGTTGAGGTTGGGATTGCCTGCACCATGCAGTCCCCCCTGTCCGCCCTGGGCGTTAACCGTTCCGCCAAAGGAGCCCGTGGTCCAGATCAGTCCGCCGCCGCCGCCACCACCAGCGCCGTTGTCGTTGGAATTGTTACCGCCGGCGCCTCCGGCAGCGCTGAGTACCGGCAGGGTACGGAACGCCCTGCTGCTTACGATCACCGATCCGCCTCCGCCGCCGCCGCCCGAGCCTGCATTGGCAACCGTGTTCCCTGCTGCTGCTGCGCCGTTGGCTGCTATCAGGCGCCCGTTGCCCACTATGGTGTCAGCATGGATGATGATTATACCTCCTCCATTGCCACCGGCTGAGGTGGTTGGCACTGTGAGCCATACTGAGGCCCCTCCGCCCCCGCCCATGAAAACGCCGTTATTGAGTGAGCCATGAACGGTGACGGGGAATCCGCTGCGGCCGCCGTTGCGCAGCAGACCGCCGCATGAGCCGTCAGCGAGCTCCACATCACCGGAGCTGCCCTCCCCGTAGTTCGATCCGCCGCCGCCACCTGAGAAATGGCCGTTGCCACCGCCGCCACCGGTCATGTTGGCGCCTCTGCCCTTCATGAAGGAGGGCCAGAGAGGGAATCCCGAAGCTGTCTGCACAGCCAGCCCCTCCCCCTTGTAGCCGGCTGCCCGTGACCAGATACTGTAGGAGTTGTACCGCATGGTGTCATCAGATGACTGACAGAAGCCATTACCCTGGGAGACCTGCCCTCCCCTGAACCCTGTTCCGGTGAGGTCAATATCATTATTGAGGGTCAGCACCCCTTTCACCATGAAAGCGATCACCCCGCCCCTTACCGATGCGGAGTCCCATGGCTGACAGGTGAGCAGATTGTTGACCACGGCATTGCGGTATGAACGCACCTTGACCACCTGTACCTTTCCGTCTGGGTGATAGGAGTTCAGGAGGTTACGCGTGAAGCCCAGCCTGCCGGTACCGCTGTTGATGCTGCCAACGATAACGATCTCATACCTGCCGGGCTGGCCGATCATATATTGCGGGTTGCCATCCAGGGAGGGGCCGGCATTGATGGCCACACCGGCCATCTGGATAACCATAACGGTGTCATGCAGGGAGAACTCACTCACATTGTCTGCAATGACCCAGTCACTGCCGGCAGAGGTGACCCTGGCATAACGGTTCACCTGACCGGTTAGCAGAGGGGTCTGCCCCCACATCACCCCGCAGGTGCCTGCAAGCAGTATGGCTAATACCAGGAAGACTCTCCCGGCTGTCTCATAGGGTCTGAAAGGCATTTCAGGCAATTGATTTGCTGATACACCTTAATTAAACTGAAAAATTGCAGGATTATTTTAGAAAGCCCGGCCGAATTAGGTCTTTACCGCCGCCAGCAGCGGAAACTCAACAGTGAAGACACTCCCTTCCCCCTGCTCAGTCTCGAACCATATCCTGCCACCGGCGCCTTCAACATAACGCTTGGCTATAGAAAGACCGAGTCCCATACCTGATGACTTGGTGGTGAAGTTGGGGGTGAACATCCTGGGAATCAGCTCAGGGGGGATGCCGGTGCCGTTGTCGGCAAATCTGATCTGCACCAGGTCGCCACCCGGAGAGACCTCAATCCTGATCTCTCCCTTACGCCCGGGCGGCACAGACTGTATGGCATTCTTCAGCAGGTTTGAGAAGATGCTGTTCAGGTGCTCCTTGTCAACCAACACCATCACCTTGCTGTAACCGCCCGTTTCAACAGTGATGCTCATCTCCTCGGCATTGCCGAACATGGCCACCGAGGTGGCGAGCTGTGCGATCACATCAATCTCTGCCGGTTCGGCAGCGGGCAGCCTGGCAAATGATGAGAAGGCGGAGGCAATGCTCGAGAGGTTGTCAATATATTCAATCTGATTGTCTGTGAAGCTCCTGATACGTGTATCAAAGTCAGACACCCCGTCATTCCATGACTTGAAGAGCTGCTGTACGTTCAGCTTCATCGGGGTAAGCGGATTTTTGATCTCATGCGCTATCTGCCTGGCCATCTCGCGCCACGCCATCTCCCGTTCACTGCGGGCAAGCTTGCGGGCACTTTCCTCAAGCTCGTCGGTCATACGGTTATACTGCCTGACAAGCTCTCCCACCTCATCACGGCTGCTGTAACTTATATGCTCATTCTTTTTGCCATACTCAACTGAGGCCATCGCCTGCTGCAGTATGTAAAGCGGACTGGTGATGCGCTCACTCAATATCACTGAGACCCACATCATGATAAGCAGGAAGAGGAGTGCGAAGTTGACAAGCGTCACAACCAGGTTGGTGGTCTCGCGTGCCAGCAGGTTCTGCATGGCGAAATAAGGGATATTCAGATAGGCAAGCAGCTCATTGTCAGCATTGTAAAAAGGAAGATACGCTGAGAGGTAACTCAGGTTCCCGATCATTTCAGTGCCGATATACTCTTCACGACCCGCCGATGTCAGCACCCCGTATGCCACCGGATCGATCATACTGCCCTCGATCTTGCGGATAAAGACCTCGGGCCTGGAGGTGGCAATAAGATTGCCTGACGGGGAATAGAGATTGATATCGGTGAAGAAGACATTTGAAAAATCTACCAGGAGATGATTGAGTGACGGATAGTCATCAGTCTGCCAGCCCTTCTCGATAGAGCCCTCCTCAAAAAGCACATGTTCAAGCTCGATTGAAAGTGAGGTGGCCTTCTCATGGATGATCCTTATGTGATTGTTCCTCATCTGCCGGGTACTGAGCTTCAGTGCGGCAGTGATCACAATTATGAAGACTACCGTGAGTACCGCGGCAAAGGAGAGCTGCAGCCGCCTGCGGAAGGTGTCGGTCTTGAGAAACTCTGCGGGCCTCTGGGTGAAGACTGCCAGCAGCACCACCATATATGCCAGTGTAATAATAAAGAGGTATGCAAAGGTTATCAGCATATCCATCGCCCTCACCCTTGCAGTGGTGATGACAAGGGTCATGTCTCCTATATTGTAGTAGAGGTGCCGGCTCTCCCTGGTCTTCTCAATAGTGTACTCAGGGGCATCATCACCTGCTTCTGCTATGCGGGAGTCATACGGATAGTCGCCCGATCTCAGAACCAGCACTCCTTTATTATATTTGGCATATGATATATCTTTCAGCTTCGGGAACCGCTGGTGTGACTCATCAAGCAACAGCTCCGGATAACCCGCCAGGTAGGTCTCGATATGGCTTACCAGTTCAATGAACAGTCCGTTGGTTATCCCGGGTGCAACATCATACAGCAGTCTTGCCAGGTACCATGCCCGGCCGGTATTGTTGTGAATGAAGTAGCACCCGGTATTGGTGATGGTATCGCCTTCATTGCGAATACGGTTGTCAAACCAGCTGAAACAGTTCTCAGCCTTGCCGCCGCCCTCTCCCAGGCTCAGGGGTGAGTCGTTGCGGCAGACAACGATATTGATATCATAGTTTTCCCAGTAGCCGTAGAAGTATCCCTCTTCCAGATAGTTATATACTGCGCCTGTCACTTCGCCGGTGATCTCCATCTTCCTGACAAGCTGGGCCAGAAGCGTGTCTTCCGAGAGTGCCGGCCACATATCCATCAGCATCCCCTCAGCCACCATGTCATTGTCACTGGCCAGCGAGATGGCCAGCACCTTCATGTGCCTCTCTTCCCTGACGGCTGAAGAGCTGATAATAAGCAGCGTGGAGAAGAGGGCGGTAAGTAACGACAGGATGATGGTGAGTGAACTGTCTGACCGGGTTCTGGCCTGCCACAGCATGATCGCAGCCAGTGTCAGCAGCACCCAGCCGAAGACCCAGAGCCTGCATCCCGGTATAAGCAGGCAGACCGGCAAAACCGTCAGGAGTGCAGCACCGATGACTGCAGCTGCCTCACGCAGCGACCAGCCTCTCATCATCCTGGCGACACGCATGAAGATCATGACCGGAGCAGTCAGCAGCAGCATGACTGTTATGAATCCGGCCAGGCTCATGAATGACATGTTGAGTATCCGGAAGGCCTCAAAGCTGATATCTGAGTTGATGAGCAGATCCCTGAAGATACCCTCTGCCAGCAGGAAGAGCAGGAATCCCGTAACCAGCACTGCACCCGGAATGATCCTCCTCCACACTCCCTTGCTCTTAAGTGGTGAGTTGAACCTGCCGCTGGTGAAGGAGAACTTTATGACAGTGAGTGCCAGCATCCCCAGGAGTATCAGATGCCCCACCGAAGGAACCATGCTGCCTGCAGACCAGTGAAACGGCGAAAAGAGCTCGGTTGACCGCACCGTGGGAGGCACTCCGGCAACCAGTATGACAATATAGATCAGGGCCAGGCACCCGCAGAGCAGGGGCATTGTCATACGGCCGGGCGACCCGCGGTCAAGACGGTGTGCGAAGAGCACGGCGAGACGCAGCAGCACCAGGAAAAATGCCAGCCAGAGAAGCACCGGGATAGTGAGAAAGATAGTGTTTGGCTTCTTGTCTGGAAAGATAAGCCCGAAATGAAACTCATCCTCAGAGCCCATCAGCCGGAACTCAGAGTCTGCCTGGTCAAAAGTTATTCCGGTACCTGACGGCAACGGGAAAGTCTCCGGGAAACCGCTGCGGAGGATATTGTTGACTATGGGATATTGCCGGTATACCTTGATGAGGGCCAGCATCTCATGATCGGGGAACTCCCGGTGGATAGGGATGAACCATCCGTTGCTGTAGAAGACCGGCTTATGTTCCTGGAACCGCTCGCGGTAGATAACCGGGAAAGCGATGCTGTTGTCTGACCAGTAAGCAATACGTCCCTCCTGGTAAACCAGCAGGGTAATCCCCTTCCTGAGTGCATTGCTGCCAAGGGTGCTGTGGAACAGTACTGCCGGGTCGCCGGCAGCGCTGATCTCCTCCTCAGCCTGGCGGAGCAGCCTGTCAGCCTCCGACTCCAGCGAGCTGAGCCGTGCATCAGCACGCCGGGTGCGCAGACGCCACTCCAGGTTACCCTGATAGAGCAGGTCGGCGAGGATGGCAAGGGCAAAGAGCGCCAGCAGGGCGGCAGTAACGGTGCGGATGTTCCTGAATGAGGGAGCCATGCAACTATTCGTGGTGATATGGGCTTCCGGCATTGACCGACAATACCCTGTACAACTGTTCAGCAAACAATAACCGTACCACCTGGTGCGAGAAGGTGAGCGGCGAGAGGGAAAGGGTGCTGTCAGCCCTCTCCCTCACCCTGGGATCGAAGCCGTAAGGCCCCCCGACGGCAAACACAATACGCCTGGCCGGCAGCAGCATCGACCGGCGGAGCCACCCGGCCAGCTCAAGCGTCGAATAGCGTATGCCACGCTCATCGAGGAGAACAAGGTGATCATCGCTGCGCACCGCAGAAATAATCTTCTCTGCCTCACGGGCCTTCACCCACTCGGCCGGACGGCCACCCGGATTCTTCACATCAGGAAGAGTGACAACCTCAAACGAGGCATACCTGACGATACGCTTCTCATATTCTGCCATACCATCCCTGATCCAGGACTGATCAGTCTTACCCGCGAGAAGGAGAACCAGTTTCATCAGTGGAGCCGGTAGGTTAAGAGTCAGACAAATATAGCAATTAAGGACTTTTAAGAATCCGGAAGTGACTTATAATTAAAAGCGGTGCGGTTTTTGATATAATTGGTTAAATTTGCTTTGTACATGGTTTTTAAGCATAGAAGAGACGATATGACCAGAAAGAGAGTGTTCGTGGCAGGCCTGTTGCTGGCCGTTGCCATGGCACTTGCAGGCCAGGATCAGCCCAGGATACCCTCAGGAATTGCCATAGCATTCCGTACCGGAAGTGCTGCAGGACTCTCTGAATACCTCAACAGTACCGTCGAGCTGGTACTTCCCGGGAAAGAGGATTTCTACAGCAAGAGCGTTGCCGAGACTATACTGAAGGATTTCTTCAGCCGCTACCGTTCACGTGAGTTTGTCATCAGGCACCAGGGAGCCAGGGGCGATGCACAGTATGCCATCGCAAACTATGAAACAGATAAGGGTAAGTTCCGGGTTTATATCCTGCTGAAGAAAGTCGGGTCGAATCCATTGATCCACCAGATCAGGATTGAGGCCGACAACGAATAGAGGCATGACCGCTTGCCTGTTAATTGCCTTGAATGAGTGCAAGGGAGAAGCTGATCGCAAAAACCAGGAAGATAAGGCAAACAGCTCTGCCGGGGTTTGACGGTGCTCCGCTTGAGTTGGTCGCCAAACTGATAGTCAAGGGGCTCTTTGGCCGCGGGGTGCTCGTCACGCGGGCATCCTCAATAGCCTTCAATATGCTGATGGCACTGCTGCCCGCAACAATATTCCTCTTCACACTGATCCCCTTCATACCGGTTCCCAACTTCCAGGCTGAGCTGGTGAGACTATTCGAGAGCTTCCTCCCGGTGGCCGCCTATGAGCTGCTCGAGAGCACCATCATTGAAGTGATTACCAAAAAGAGCGGTACCCTGCTGGTAGTGATGTTCTTTGCCACCATCATCTTCTCTACCAACGGCATACATGCGCTGATGCACGCCTTCAACGTGTCGGCACATGACTTTGCCGGACGCACATGGCTGCAGCAGAGGAAAATCGCCATCTTCATGCTGCTTTTCATACTCTTCATGTTCTCGGCAGCAGGAGCACTCATCATCCTGAGCCGCTCAGTGGTGAACCGTCTGGTCGAGATGGGGGTGATTGAATTCAACCTGGTCTTCTATATCATCATGGCGGTGAAGTGGCTGCTGATCATAATCATGCTTTTCTTTGCCATATCAACCCTCTACTACCTGGTACCGGCCCGGCGAAAGGATTTCCGCTATATCTCACCCGGAGGGATAGTGGCCACCACCCTCTTTATCATCACCTCGCTGGGCTTCTCAGGGTACGTCAACCATTTCGGCCAGTACAACAAGCTATATGGATCAATCGGAACCCTGATAGTCATACTTATATGGCTCTACCTCAACTCAATAGCCCTGCTTGTCGGATTTGAGCTGAACGTCAGCATCAAGGCAGCCATCTGTCAGGCTGACACAGACGGACATAATGACCGGGACAGGTCTGAGACCGCATCAGCTAATCCCTTATAAGATAGACTCTTCTCTGGTCACTGGCAGCCGCCCTGTTGAGGAAGGCAAACAGCTCTGCGGCCCTTTCACCGGTATAGGTGCCACGGTTGATCTTCATCCGCCGGGTGAAGAGCAGTGATCCGTCATCGAGGGGCACAACACTGAAGCTGTAGGCGCCATACTCCCCCTCCATTACTACCGCTTCCGGAATATACTCGGCACGGTAGCCGGCAGGGACCCTATAGATGATTGAGTCTCTCTTCTCGGATATCTCAAAAACCTTTAATGAGATACTGTCAAATGGCTGATAGCCTGACGGCGAGAGGCAGGGCCTGAAGTGGATCCTCCGGCCTGTGACCACCGAGAAGTCGTTCAGAGTCAGCTCAAACGAGATAGCTGACAGCGGCTCATCAGAAACATACTCGCGGTAAGAGGCGGTGTCTGTAATGTAAGTGCCGAGCTCCATGCCGCTGTTCAGCATCCGCCTGAGCTCGGCTATATCCTTCCCGTTGAAATTCCGGTAATTATCAAAGCCCACTCCGCCCGAGGTCAGGGTGAATGACCCCTTTGTGGGCTCCCTCCTGCCGATACTGATGGTTGCAACATTGTTGGTGAAGCTGTTCCGGAATGCCGGGGTGCGGGCCAGTCTGCCGCCATCAGGAGTGATCAGCAACACATCCCTGTCAGAGGTGAAACTGCCCAGGTAATTGAACGGGATGGTCTGGCTGGTGCACTCAAGCCAGACGGTGTCACCCCGGAGGGGCACGCATAAAATGGCATGATCAAACTGGTGAGACACAAATGTGGGGTCAATTGACCGGTTGGCGCCTGACCTGACCCAGGTGTAGTATGATACTATTCCGGCCTCTTTCAGCAAGGCAGACATATAGTTGGTGAGCCCTTTGCAGTCGCCGTATCCTTTTTCTGAGACCTCACTGGCGGGTGCAGGCTTAAGTCCGCCGATACCCAGCTGTATCGAGGTGTACCTGGTGCGTGACTGCATATAGCGGTAGAGCGCCTCAACCTTCTCCCTGTCATCGGTCAGGCCTGAAGTGATCCCGGCCACCCGCCTCTTTTCGGCATCGCCCAGCTGGTCGAGGCCGAGATTCAGCTTCCATGCCCACTCACCCAGGCTCTCCCATGAGCGTAGGCTGCCCCTTATCCCGCCGAACTCAAAATCATCGGTGGCAACAAGCAGCTCAGGCAGCCGGTCAATGGCCAGGGGAGAGAAGTAGCTTCTTTTAATGGCGGGGATATTACGCTGGGTCCAGGTGTAGATGGTGCGGTCATCCTGCCTGATGCTGTCGAATGATGCACTCATATGTTTCTCCCTGTACCTGAAGGGGAATGAACCGGGGATTACGTACTGTACACCCGACTCCTCCACGGAGAAATAGGGGTTGGACTGGAACGGCCATCCGGGAAGCATATACCACCCCTTGAATACCACATCATACTCCACCTCAATGGTAAACGGATAGCGGTTGACCGGAAAGAGGATTAGCTTCGCGCGGGCATCGGAGATGAAGCCGCTGCCCGCACTGACATCGAGGATCCGGCTGGCAGGTACCGGTTCAATAAACCTGCCGTCGGCATCATATACTGATGCATTGATCCTCTGAACAGACCGGAAGCTGTCATAGTAGATCGGAAACACACGGAGGTTGTCGGCACTCTCATTCATCAGTGTAATCACCTGCCTGAAGGATGCCTTTGCACGTGTAAGCGACTCGACGGTATATACCATCTGACTGCTTCTCACCACAACAGCCGCATCTTCACGCAGTGGCAGGGGTATCGAGTCGACAGAGAGTTTATCGGCAAGGGTGGCGCAGGGGATCAGCAACAGCGCGATCAGAGCAAACAGGATTCGTTTCATCATTTCCGGGCTTAAATCTCTTTTGTCAGAATAACAACCTCTGCCTGCTTCCGTATGATGGCTGACCAGAAGTTCCGGATGGTTTCATACCTCTCAGGCGGATAGATGACCGTTGTAAAACTGATCTCGGTATCAAGCTTGAGGGTACCTCCCTCTGCCTTGATATCATACCTGAAGAGGGCTCCTCCGCCTTCCAGGCGCAGGCTGACCGGTTGTGGCAGCTCAGCCACACGCCATCCCTCAGGTATGGTGATCGTGCACTGGTAGTGTCTCACATCGGGACAGGCCAGGTCGATGGGCGAGAGCCGCTCATCAGCATAGAAATCATTGGACTCTGTCCGGCCGGTCAATATGGGATTGAGGTAGATAATCCCGTCAGCCGCCATGCACTCATTGCCTATGGTCATATCAATGGTTTCAGCCACAGGCCCCTCAGGGTCATCAAGCCCCCCGAGCACCAGGCTGCCGATCTTCCAGTGAGCCTCCTCTGCCTGCCTGAGATCAGTGTAGGCAGCCTCTCCCTGCAGTCTGCAGATACCGCGGATGCGACGGGCATCATAACTGCTGTACCGGTTCATGGCCCTGCCTCTCATACCGCCATTCTCATCAAGCTCCATCTCCAGGGTCAGCGACTCACTGTATTGTTCGCCGTTGGACAGGTCAACCCATGAACCTCCGCCGGCGGTAACCACCCATCCCTGCCCGTTGAGGCACTGCACCGGCAGCATGTTGAAAGGATTCAGCGGGTCAGTGGCATCAATGAGCCACCTCCTGCCATCAGCAGAGACAGCCGCAATCACATTATTGAAGCGGCTCATAATGGCGAAAAAAGGATTGAGCCGGCCGTTCCTGCGGGTGCTGAGGATCACCGGATCAGCCTTGATCCCGGCATGCCTGAGCATAGAAACAAGCATCAGGTTTATGTCGGCAGAATTACCCCGTGCATTATTATAGACCTTCGACATGGAGGCTGATGCCGTGTAGTCATATACACCGTTCCACATTATATGACCGGCAACATAACTGCTGATGCGCCTGACAATATCTGTCTCGCTCCCCCCTTCTGCACTCAGCTCTTCGGCAACCTTCCTGACAACGGCACTCCTGGTAAGGTAGCCGCCGAAATCATCACGGGCAAGCAGCTTGTCTGACAGCCTGTCATAGGTTGGCGATACCTGATTGAAGTAGTAGCCCGGGATCTCAATCTTTGAGAGCTCAAACCCGATATGTGAATAGTAGTCTGCCGCCCCGGTACCAAAGGGCTCGCTCTTAAATGCAGGCAGGTTGTATCCGCTCCAGGCTGCATGGACCCCTGAGACCAGTGCTCCCCCCCATGACATCTTGCGCTCCTCCCTGCGGAACTCGATGTTGCTCAGGTTGCCGCCGGAGACCATCTTATACTCCAGGAAGTCGGGAAACTCAACCTGGAACTGACACCTTCTGACAGGTATCTCCTGCTGGAACCAGAAGGTATAGAGAGAAAAATAGTCAGGGCTTGACAGGTTATACCTGTATTCGATAACCGTACCGACCCTGACGTCCGGGAAGCTTACCCGGATAGTGTTCCGGTATCGGCTGGTCACTTCATATTGAATATTCTTTTTATCAACCTGGGTCTGTACTATCTTCCCCTCTTCAAGGTTGTATGAGGCAGCCCTCAGTCCGGAGATCGTCTCATCACCCCTGTAGGGAAGCTCCAGGTTTGCATGAGCCAGACCCTCAGTATTGTTGATCCTGATCCTGACATGGCAGGTGGTGAGCACCCTGATTCCGTCATGCTGCTGCATCCTGGTGCTGGCGTGATTCTCGAGCATTACGGCATCAGCCGATGGGTCGGGTGCATACTCAGCCATCTCCAGGTCTTCAACCGGAATCTGACCAAAGGTGATCTCCCTGATCTGGCCTTTGAGCAACAGGCCGGAAACCATAAACATCATGATCATGGCAGGCAGGCGGGGGTAGCGGAATCTCATTACACTATCTGTTTTAGGAATTATGAAGGTGTAGTCACTCGAGGGCAGGGTTATAGAGCCAGAAATCACGCCAATATCCTGACGACATGGAGCAATAATAAAACAATCCGTTGTATTCAAATCCAATCGGATCTGATCTCCATGGCGGTGCAACCCCGTTAAGGTTGTTCCATCTGTCAGCCACCGGGTCATAGGTATAAATCCTGTGTGCGCCACTATCATAATCATAATTCCCGGCAAGCCCCTTCCCTCCAAGTGAGGTGCAGAGCATCCCATCCTGAACTATCCCGGGATAGGATGCCCTGGGGAGCCAGCTGTCAGCCGCACAATCATACTCCCACAGATTACCGTCAGGAGCAAGCACAAACGAGCGTCCGTTCAGTGTAAAATGAGTTGGCCAGTAACATGCAAACGGCAGGTCATTGAGACGGTGCCATGTGCCGTCTCCCGGCCTGTATTTCCAGAGCTCCCTGACAGAGCGACCCCAGGTATCCGCTCCGCCCCCGGCATAGAGTATCGAATCTCCATCAAGGAAAATAGCATTCATTATGCCACTGCCCGGACGTGTTGTAACCGTTGATAAGCCCAGGGTGGCCGGATCAAACTCTATGAGCAAAGGTGCCTCCCTGTTAAAGAAAAAAGCCTTGTCACCCTTTACAACAGCTTTGCCATAAGGACTGAGCGAAGAGTCAAACTCACCAAGATAGGTAAACAGGGAGTTCGACGGATCAAACCGGTAAAATCTGCTAGACGACCAGTAAGGACCGGTCACAATAAGCTCACTTCCGAAGTTCATCACCACATCCATATTGTAGCCTAAAGGCCGGTCTGGCAACCGGCTCCAGGGGGAGATATTTTCAAACCGGCCAGAAGAGAGTACCGTATGCCCGCACACTTTCAATTCAATTTCCTCAGTGGCCATTTCGACCGCCGGCATGACAAATGTGACGGAGGTTCTGGTGGAACCGGTAACCTCTGCCTTCACCCCCCTGAAACTTATCCTGTTGTACTCTTTCACCGTTGAGAAGTTACTCCCGGTCAGGGTAACCGGGGTACCCGCCCTCCCTGATAACGGCGAGACCGAATGGATCTCAGGTTTCAGGATGGTCACCGGGGCTGAGCCGATTTGCGAATAACCTAGTTGCCAAATATTTGCAGCTACGGTGGCGGAAGTGTAATCATAGGCTGGCAGGATTGCCCCGACCTCATTTTCTCCCCCTGATACTTTCTCCATAACATAATTACCTGGTGTCAGCACGATCTGGGCCGGCCAACCTAAATGAGCTCCCCTTATGGTGATTGTATCTCCCGGCGACCCGGTGGAGGGGAAAACCGAGTGAACGGCTGGGTTGGTCACCATGAACGGGGTACCATATACCACCTCCCGCTCACCGGATACAACTTTCAGCGTTGCCTCACCGGTGATGAAGCCGGGGACCACACATATGACTGTCGTACTATTTTCTACATATATACGTAGTGCCTTGGTATTATTGAACCATACCGATGTAAGACTATACCATCCCCTTCCCAGGAATCCTTTTCCGGTGATTGTAATTTCCTCGCCCACATAACCGGAGAGTGGGTTTACTGAGTGTATCTCCGGCGGTGCAAGGTTAAATCTGTCAGCCGAGGAACACTCAATCCCCACCCTCCGGTAGGCCAGTTGAACCGGAGACAGGGGCACAGCCTCAGGTACAATCACCCTGACGGTGTTATGTGTTACCGATACCACCTTGGCGGCCACCGGACCAAACAGTACACTGGTCTCCTGCAGGGAAGGGAAAAAATGGCCGTAAAGTGTAACAGTATCGCCGATAAAAGCCGTGCCCGGGGTGAAGCCGTCTATAACCGAAGGTAAAACTGTAAAGTGACCCGGTGCGGTTACGCGTCCCACGCCGATCACCAATGAAATAGTTTTCTCTCCGGGATCATCGAGGGCAGGAACTGCAACCGTCACGCTTGTGCCGTCAAAAGGCTTAACCATCTGCAGGGGCCTTTCGCCGGCAAGGAAATAAAAACTCGTAGAGGCACTCATGTTACTACAGAATATCTCTACTTCAACCGTATCTCCCCAATGGGCTTCAGTAGGGAAGAATGATTCGAGAACCGGAAGATCAACAAGCAGGGGTGACTCTGTATAGGTGGCCCTGTTTCCGGCAACCTCCACACTTATAATACTCTCCCTCTGTGAAAGGGAAACAGGCACTATTACATAAAGGGTGGTGTCAGTGGCTGGCATACAAACAGCAGCTGTCGTCTCATTGAACCTGACAATGTTTAAAGCTGATTGCCAGCTGAAATTCTTTCCCCTGATCAGCAGGGTGTCTCCCAGGTTTACCATGGCCGGGGAGAAGCCGGTTATAACCGGCCCCTTGCTGCCAAGGCTCCGGAAAGTCACCGTATTGCCATATACAGTATAATCACCTGCCTTTACGAAAGCGCTTACAATATAGTCAACGCCCTCCCTGAGAGCTGTTGTAACATTTACCTCATACTTCCCGGTACCGCTGAAGCTGCCAAGGTGGATCTTCTCATCCAGGTCAAGTACGGGATCCCTGGTTGACCATGTGAAGCCGTGCTCAGTCACCGGCACACTCCCCGCGTCAAATATTTCAGCCGCAAACGTGGCCCCGTCAGCAGTAATGTTAACCACATCGAGTGTACGTACCCGCGGATAGTCACGCGAAACCTTTTCATTCTCACACCCGGTAAAAAGCAGCAGAAGAGGCAAAACAGCAATAGATGCAAAAAGCATACTGAGACACCGACCAACAGAAAACCTGACAGGCATGGCACTTCTTGTTTTCAGACTATCGTAAATTTAAGACTTTACTTTAATCAAAGGCCGGATTCTTAAAATATTTTGACAGACTGTTCGATTTCCGGAATTGTTTGCATAAATTGGTGAACCGGAACCCTGCTGGAGAATGAAACGATATCTGCTGACACTGACTGCTCTGTTGATCTTCTCGGGCATCGCCCTGCCGCAGACAGAATTCACAGACGGCTACATCATCAAACACGACGGAACCATCACCTACGGGCAGGTGGCGAATGTTGTCAGGGGATATACGGCACAACAATGTACCTTCAGGTGGTTTGACCTCTCAGAGGTGGTGAAATTCGGTCCGGACGATATTGCCGGGTTCGGATTTACCTACGGCATGAGATTCAAGTCTGTCAATGATAGCAGGAGGGTTCAGTTTATGGCTTGCCTGACCGATGGCCTGCTCGACCTGCTTTATGACGGCTCAAGGCTCTATCTCGACGGGATGGGCATGAGCATGGTCGCCCTGGGCAGGGAGGGAGGAAGCACAAATGTCGAAGGGAAGCTGGTCCATTACAGTGATTACAGTGACCTTCTGCAGAAGCTGCCCGACCCTGAGGACCGGTTCACCCTGCCTGCAGAGATCCCGCTCAACCCCGCCGGGATGGCAGAGGTTATAGCCGGCTACAACCAGAGCCGCGGATACAGGTCGGCACTCTATCCGCTGAAAAACCAGAAGACCTCTCATGACGAGATACGATTTGGAAGAAGTGTAAGCAACAGCTACGGACTGATCGCAGGTGGGAATGCCTCAAAATATATCGTAGGACGCACAGCGAACAACAGAACCCGCTATCTGCCTTCGATGGATTTCTTTGAGATCAATCCTCTGCTGGGAGTTTATCTTACCCGGCCGCTTACGCGAAGAAAAAATCCGCCAACGGTTACTGTGGCGGTCATTGCAATGAGAACCAGCTTTTACATCTATGAAGAGTTTAAAGTCTATTCAGATATAGTAAGGAATGACGTCTCTGTCAGCTACACCGGCATCAAGTTTCCCGTCTCGTTCCGGGTGAGCCTCGGTGAAGGAAAATTCAGTCCCTTCCTCAGTGCCGGGGGATTTTTCATGCGCAGTCCCGGCGCAAAATATGTCAGAGACTTTGAGGTGGAGGATCAGTATCATGTTGTGAAAATCTTCACCGATGAGACCACCAGAATCAGGGACCCGATTGTGGGAGCAATGGCCGGAGGTGGCATTAAGCTGCAGCTGGATCCGAAACGGACACTCTCCGTCGAGCTGAGGGCTGAACTGGGATCAGGTCTCTACATTGACCCGAACTTCCCCAATATATCACAGGCCACACTCAGCTTTAACCTCCTCGCCAGCATAGATCTCTTCTGAAAAGGCTGCCGGTATGCCGGCGCCGGCTGGTCTCTTCAACCAGGTACAGCAAGGGCGTATCCCAACAGCGGCAGCAGCAGCCGTTCTCACCCTCATCCGGCATAGTGGCACCTTCTTTCGTAGCTACTTGCATACTCATCGGCCGAAAGAGGGCCCTGATGCCTCTGCAGCCCTGACCCTCGCCAGTTGCAGTACGGCTCCGTCGCCCTGGCCCTCGGCAGTTGCCGTATGACCCCGCTGCCCTGACTCTCGCCGGTTGCAGTACGGCCCCGCCACCGCAACTATTGCCTATACGAACCGCCGAATTGTTTTTTTACTATTTTTGGTTGCTGAATTCAACAGAGATGAGACGACTCCTTGTCATAGCGGCCCTGCTGATGCTCGTTTCATGCGGGCATGAGGAGAAGAGTGAATGGTTCACTCCCGCCATTGCCAGGGAGTATTTCGCAGCCGTTGAGGAGATATGCAACAAGGATAACGGTGCCCTCTGGGGCGAGAAACTTTACGGTCCGGTAATGTATGTCGACAGCCGCAGCCGTACCATCTACGCCAACCGGCCCGACAGGGAGGGTCTGCTCAGGGAGAAGGATGGCATATTCACCGGTACCCTGCCCAGGGAGAGGATCATCGCAAACAACGTCATCGAGTATGGAGGCGAGAAGTACGCCATGGTGCCTGTCCCCGACCAGGATGACCACTACCGTATGGTCACGCGCACCGTTCACAGCCTCTTCCACTGTTACCAGGACAGGCACGGAATGAAGCCCTCAACCTTCAGCACCAGGCACCTCAATGAGAAGAACGCACGGCTCTACCTCAAGCTCGAGTGGAAGGCACTCATCAGGGCCATCGGCTCATCAGGCGAGGCACGCCACCAGGCAATACGCGATGCACTGGTCTTCAGGGGAGCCAGGCGCGAACTATTCCCCGACG
Source organism: uncultured Rikenella sp. (assembly GCA_964488645.1). GTDB lineage: Bacteria > Bacteroidota > Bacteroidia > Bacteroidales > VadinHA17 > SR-FBR-E99. Next base: position 88,076 of record CAZAVK010000015.1, read on the forward strand.
CAATAGCTGAGGAGAACAAGTTTGAGAACTATGAGGGGCTCACAACCTTTACATACATTAAACTGTGCACATCAGGCCCCGAAGAGATGCAGGAGAGGATACTGGAATACCTCGACAGGATCTACAACAACTACTCATACGCCTGGGGATACGGATTTGTGCATGGCGCCCTCTATGCCACACTGCTTAATGACAAGGGATTTGATTTCAAGCAGATAGATTCAATAGACTTTGACCTCGGCAAGGCTGCCCTGGAACTATACGACATCACCCTGCCAGATGTATGCCGCGACATTGCCGGATCACTCGCCTTCAATTACGATATCCGGTCGATCATGGATGAAGAGATCGAGCGCGAGGCAAAGATCAATGAGAATACGCGCCGGATTGTCACCATCTTCAAAAAGAATCCGGTGATCACCATAACCATGGAGAGCCCCAACTTCAGCTTTGAACCTGAAGATATCTACTACCTTGATACCCTCGGCACCCTCTATGAGAAGCTCAGGGTATCAGACAACTGGGGCAGGCTGGCGGTGGAGAAGGGAGGTGCACTCCTCTCCAATGATCTGCAGACACTGCGGGTCAGTGCCAAAGAGTTCCAGATAGAGAAAAACCATATCTCAGGCAACGGCTGGCACCTGGTGCTCAGCGACGGATGGCAGGCAGCACCGCAGGGCGACGGCAGCTATACAATCATAAAGCATTGATCAAACCGTTTAGGTCGTCGTTCGTGACGCTCCGGAGGGAGGGATTCACTTTTTCAGATGTGCCAGGCTCTCCCTGATGGTGGTTATCCGCGCCCTGGCATCAGCCTCCTTCTTACGCTCGGTAGCCACCACGCTCTCCTGTTTTCCGCAATGCAACACCCTAAAAATTCTTTTGTATAATATCATATAG
>CAZAVK010000016.1:0-86252 GCA_964488645.1 uncultured Rikenella sp.
CTGCACCCGTCGGAAGCAAGGCAGAATGGGAAAAATGGTTTACCCGCAGCGGCGAGAGCCTGTGAAAGATTTTGTGTAAACTGAGCTGCCGGATTTAAAGAACTCCACACCTTTAACGCTGCCTGATCGTCCGGGAAAACTGTTTTTGTTTTGGTGTATTTACGGATAGTGCTATTGAGCTTTTCGACTGCGTTTGTGGTGTAGATTATCCTGCGGATCTCCCGGGGATAATCAAAACAGGCCTTAAGCTCGTCCCGGTTATCTCGCCATGATTTGATGGCATAAGCGTATTTTCCGGCCCATCGGCCGGTATTACAAATTTCTGTTCATCGTTCGTGTCACAAGAGTAGCGTAGAACCTTTGCTATTCTCTGTCTGCACTTATCCGATAAATCCAGTTTTACAGCTATTTTAAAGCGTTCGTATCAAATAGCCGTTCTCTTTTCGTAATTCCGTTTTTCCTTTTGATGTGGTAATATTGATGTCATTACCATGCCAGCGAGCGTTTACAGCATCCCCATGCCCTATGGTTCGGATCAGGAAACCATTTTCTTTACGGATCTCTACTCTCCCCCTGACAGTTGTAATTACTACCATAGACTGATCTGCATTGAAATCAGCTGTTATTGCATCCCCGTTTCCGATTGTTCTGATCAAGAAACCAGTCTCTTTGCGAATCTCTATTTTCCCGTTTTTGATTTGTAAAATATTCATACGTCTTTAAGATTTTGTCTGTGGTCACTCGGTATGTTTTAGTTTTCTCCTTTCCGTTCTGATATATTGCTATTAGGAACGGCCATGTGCCTTTTTCCCTTCTGCCTTTTTTATAACTTGACAGGCAGCATATTGTTGTTTGCCATACAATTATTTGCAAACAGTGAGCAAAAATCCGTTTAATTTTCTACTCAGGCCTGGCGACGAGCAGACAATGAGTTTTAGAAGTATAACTAGTTAGCCAGCCATGGCTCTAGTTATATTCCATGAATATCCTTTGCTTTCTTCCAATTTTTTTTAAGGATTGGTTTGCTCACACTGGTCTCGCCGTGTGATGGTTCGCCGGAAAAGTGGCAAAAGTTTTCAGGATAATCAGCATCTCCATATTTGCTCCAAGCTTTGTAAGCATCATATGTCATTGGCTTTTCAATATTAAATGGAATTTCAACCCCAGTTCTAATACAATAACCGATTCTTTTATCAGTAAGTTTTTCCGCCTTCATTTCAGCAGGTTTATTATCGGTATTAGACGGAGCTTTGGCAGACACTTTTTTCACGGTTACTCTTATTTCTTCGCTAATCTTCAACAGTCGATCAACCTCTTCTGAAATGGAGCTATATAACTCAGGATCCTGATCTTTTGTTACATGAATTCCCATTTCATTATTGTTTATCTGGGAAAACTCATACAAGTTCATAGATGTAATGATCGCCTCCTTTTCATTTAAATAACATTTGGCATGCAAGTTCTTGCAAATACTCGTACGAATACCAATTTGAGATTCTAACCAATTATTCTCATCCACATGTAATTTATTCTCACGATAAATAATGCGAATGTCACGTTTTTCAATATTCAAATTGCTCAAATGCTCTTGGATTCTTTCTGCAAGTTGAAGGTATGGACTGATAAGAACAAGCCTATCTTTTGTGTTTTTAATGAGTTCTTCTAAATGGTATGAGACTCCGGAAGTGTTTAAAAATTTTGCCATTGTCTATCTTATTTCAACTGGTATAAAAAACCAGATTTTGCCTGGATTATTATTTGCCTCCCCATGCTGTATAACAATTAGTAATCGGGTCTGGAAAGGATAGTGTTCCAATTGCGATGCCACTCATTTTCCGGCTCCCACCAGTTATCACAAGATGTTTTATTACGATGAGCCCAATGCCATACTCTTTGGATGCCACATTTTGCAATAACTGATTGAGAGCAAATAGGACAAAATCCGCGTAGTCCGGGCTGAGCTTGCACACGTTGACTATCAACTAATGCGTATTGCATATTTATCTCATTCTCTATTCCCGTTAAGGGTTTCCATGATTTCCCTGAAACTGTTTAAGCCCGATTCAATATTTTCGATAATCTCGTTTGCCAGAATATCCGGGTCGGGCAAATTATCCAGATCGGTGAGGCTTTTGTCTTTCAACCAGAAAATATCCAGGTTGGTTTTATCTCTCGCCAATATTTCTTCGTAGGTAAATCTCCTCCATCGGCCTTCCGGAATTAGCTCACTCCATGTTTCAGTGCGCTTGTGCCGATTCTCAGGATTATAGAGTTTTACGAATTCAGCCAGATCAGCAGTAGTCATTGGCTTTTTCTTAAGAGTATGGTGGACGTTGGTTCTGTAATCATAAAACCAGATTTCCTTTGTCTGGGCCTCCTTGCTTGCAGCACGATTGTCAAAAAACAACACATTTGCCTTAACGCCTTGCGCATAAAATAAACCTGTCGGTAGTCTTAGAATAGTGTGCAGGTCGGTTGTAAGCATCAATTGTTTGCGAACCTCCTCGCCTGCCCCGCCCTCAAACAACACATTGTCAGGCATGACAACGGCTGCCTGGCCGGTTACCTTCAGCATGGTTTTAATATGCTGCAAGAAATTAAGCTGTTTGTTGGAAGTGGTTTCCCAGAAATCCTGGCGGTTATAACTTAAATCTTCCTTCTGGGCTTCACCTTCTTCGTTTGTTATAGTGTAGCTGCTCTTTTTGCCAAAAGGCGGATTAGCCAGCACATAATCAAAACGCTCGCCGGTATCGGCTACCAGGGCATCGCCCGACGAAATGAAACTCTCACCTACAATATCACCGATGTTGTGCAGGTACATATTCATCAGGCATAAACGGCGTGTGTTTGCCACAATCTCGTTGCCATGGAAGGTTTTGTTTTTCAGAAACTCCTTCTCGTCACGGTCAAGCTGATTATGTTCCACTATCCAGTCGTAGGCAGCCAAGAAGAATCCGCCTGTTCCGCAGGCAGGATCGGCAATGGTTTTCAAGGGTTTTGGTTGAACGCACGCAACCATTGTTTTAATTAAGGAGCGGGGTGTGAAATATTGCCCGGCGCCGGATTTTGTATCTTCAGCATTCTTTTCGAGTAACCCCTCGTATATTTTTCCTTTCACATCTGCCCCCATCAACGACCACTGTTCCTGGTCAATCATGCTGATCACCCTCGATAATTTTGCCGGATCCTGGATTTTGTTCTGGCTCTTTGTGAAAATATGTCCCAGCATTCCTTTTTCAGTGCTCAGACTGCGGAGCAGTTGTGAGTAGAATGACTCCAATTCAGCACCTCGCCTACCCGAAAGTGTTTCCCAATTACAAAACTCACCATCGGGGATCTCCGTTCCGTCCACATCTTTAATACGAGGCAAGTGAAGTCCCTTATTATATGGAGGTTTATTCAGTTCATCAGCCATTTTGAGAAAGAGCAGGTAGGTTATCTGCTCCAGGTAATCACCATAGCTGACACCATCGTCACGAAGCACGTTTGCAAGGTTCCAGATCTTGGATATAATTGCCGAGTCAGTCATGTTAGTCTTCTATTGAATTTCTGAAATTCATTGCTTTGCTGTAAAATTCTTCATCCTCACCAAATTCCATCATTCGGGCAACCTTTCCGTTGCAGGTGTTGCATGTGCCTTTCACCAGGATATCGTTTAAGTCGGTAAGGAACATTTCATTGATAGAAACACCATCCTTAGCTACACCACCGCATTGGCTGCAAAACACATTTTCTGCAACAACCATTTCAAAAAACTTCTTTTGCTCATTGTTAAGCAAAAGATCCAGTTGAAACTGGTTTATTTGTAGTTCAGGAGGTCGTTTCATTTTTGCTTTTCTTTTTTATTCGTTCCAACAGCACACTTGCCGGCTCATAATCGGGTTCCAGCCTGCATGCGGCTATTTCAGCCTCAGATAGCAGCTTGACACCAAATGCCTTTTTCAGAATGCTCTGGCGCAGGGCTTCGGCCTTCTCAAGGGCTTCACTGATGCTTTGTTCTAGCTTGTCGCAGACCGAAAGGCGGGATTCGATTTCACGGACGATATGGATTTGTTCTTGGATTGAGTTGGGTATTAATACCACAATTGGATAAACTTTTGACTGAGAGATTACAGATTGGGCAGTCGAACTAGCATATCTATTTAAATTACTATTTCTTAATAAATAATGTAAAAAATGGATATTAAACTTGGTTTCATCAAATGATACGACAAACGCATTATCTGTAATCCAACTTCTTGGTTTTGTAATGTGGACATTACCGCAAAAAACTCCAACACGCCCAATAATCAGTTTTTCCTTATCATAAATATATTCATTATGCCTACCTGCTATACCGTTCCCACCGTAAACTGAATATTCACCTTGATCGTTTCGTTTATTTTTTGGTAGACCAGTGCCACTACTTATTGATAATAATTCTCCGAGAGTAATTTTTTTCCAGCCTTTGGGTAATTCACCCCTTTTTAAGTTCTTTTGAATAAACCCGCCCTCAAACGCCTTTTTCAGCACTGCCTGCCGGTATATCTTCAATTGTTCCCGGGCAGTTTTAAGATCTGCAATGCCTTTGTCAAGCGAAGCAAAAAGGGTTTCGATTTTGCAGACAATAGCGCGTTGAATGGGAAGTGGGGCGAGAGGGAAATGGATTTTTACAATATCTGTTTTGGCTAGACTAGGAATTGTTGTACTTCTATCCAGCCGTGAAAAATTAAAGCCTAAACAAAAATAATAAACAAATTTCTTATGAATTAAAGGAAAGGGAGAAATACCAAATGCAGTGTCTATGTTCCAAAATTTTTCGCTAACGAAAATTGGACTGTTAATTGTTCCTTTCCTTCCAATGATGGTAGTCCCAGCTTCACATAAAAATGAAGTTGCTCTTCCCAAAATACCTCCAGTACCGTAAATTGGAAATTCTCCATCCATGGATATGACATCTTTTTGATTTTTCCCACTGATTATCTCAGATACCTCACCCAATATAACCTCTACCCAATCCTCTTTCATGATGCTACTAATAAAGACCGGTGAATATAGTGCTCAGGGATATATTCAAGAACATTTTCCCTATAAAGGTTCTGGTTACGGAACGAAATCATCTTGTTAAAGGCAAGTGCACCTATAATGATGGCGGGATGAACATTGTATTCAGCACTGCATTCTTCTATTTTATTAACAGAAAGATAGTGTTTGCACGGTTCGAGGTAATTGAGTATCTCTGCATGTTTCAGCTGTTTTGCCGCCAGCCTGTTGGCTTCCTCTTCCTGTTTACAGGTGGTTTGTTCATGCAAATTATCAAGTATAAAGGAGGTCTCTTCGTCAAGATGTCTGAGGACATGAGCAATTTCATGCGCTACCGTAAACCAGAAATTGTCAATACGCTTGTAACGTGCCGTGTACACAATTACCGGCTGGTTGTCGAGCAAAAATGCAGCGCCGTCAAGGTAAGTCTTTTCAAGATGTGGCAAAACGAAAAATTTTACGCCGCAGGCATTCAACTCCTCTAAAAACAACTCAATTCCATTATCAGTGCCTGTGTAACCGGCAATGTTCTTATACAGATTTTCCAATGGAGTTTTATTGTAGGGAGGAACTTCAAAACTCTTGCTGAAAAGTTTTGCCATCCGGAACCAGGTGACTGCATACGATGCATTGAACTGATTGAAGGCTGTTGACTTCTTGCAATATGGCAGAATGGTCTCCTCCAGAAAATCGAAGTTCAGCTCATCCATGCCCCAGAAATTCTTCACTTCAGAAGTAAGTTTCTTTATGTCACGTGTAGCCGGCAGCCATCCTTTTTTCATCATATCACGAATGGGCATCCTGCTGTAAATAATAGCCCTGGTCTCAACATCAGCTATTGCTTTGCTTTCATCATTCCCGAGCCATAAACGGTAATCATAGTCAAGGTTCAGCCAGTACTGAGGCGATGTATTGAATGCACCGGCAAGCTTTCTGGCATTTTCAATGGTAAGAGGCTGCTTATCGAGCAGGATGCTGTTGACGTGTTTTTGAGAGAGCCCCAATATTTCAGCAAGCTCCTCCTGCACCCATCCCCGTATTTCCATCTGTTCTTTGATGAAATAACCGGGGCCAAACTTTATAGCTGCTTTCAGGTTTTTGGTTGAAGTCATGGCCGAGTGGTTTTTAATCTCCGTAATGGTTCGAAATTTCAAAAATGTGGAACTCGCCTGTTGTCCTTTCCCTGTTCATCCATTTAATATTCATCAAAAGACGATATTTGCCACTTAACCTCATGGAGTAGTGATCCTTGTACTTTTTGAAATTGAGTGACGGATCATTCCATAAATCATAGATGTCAGATGCCGCTTCAATCTTTTGTATGGCGGCAAAGAACTTATCTATGATTTCCGGACGCAATTTCAACTTTCTTGATTTCCCGGTTACATAAAGTCTTTCAAGTTCCTTATCGTCCAGATAAACATCCAACTATACGAAATGTTTTACAAATATAGAAATAAAATGTTAAAGTGTATATTTCAATATGAGATATAATGTAATTATGCAGCCAACACTTCATTCAGCTCTTCAATCAGACTATTCATTTCGTTACCAAACAGCTGATACATACGCCCTCGTCCACCCCGGGCATCAAATGGGGTATAATCCAGATCTTCGATTTCAATATGATAACTGCTTGCCACGTGGTTTTTAATCATACGCAGCCAGTCCATCTGTTCGGGTGAAAAACGATTATGCTGGCCGGCATTTTGTTTGAAAATCCAGTTTTGGAAATTTTCGTTTACAGTCTTGTCGTAAGGCTTCAGTTTAGTATCAATGCCACATACCAGCCGGATCAACGAAACCAGTGCTGTCAGCTCTAGTCTGGGCTTATGAGGTGCATGCCCTGTTTTTAAACGCTCAATGGTGGCATATGCATTCCAGACGTAATCGGGAGCAAGCAAAGGCCTTTCCAGCTTAATTTTCTCCAGCACCTCCTTAAGCATTTTGAAGGTAATGTAACGGCGATTGTATGGCTGATCATAAAAAATACTCAGCGCCTTTATTTCATCTTTATTCTTTTCAAGGTATTCGGTAAAATCTCTGATGGTTTCATTTGCTTTTTCGGCTGTAAAGCTGTCCCATGCTGATTCGGTAACCACATCTATATTAATATGGTCAATGATCTGCTCATGTTCTTTTCGCACATTTTCAAGATATTCATTCAACTCACCGTTAAAGGTGCCTGTCACCTGCCATATCAACTCCTGTTGTGCCTCTTTTTTTGATTCTTTCAATTTTTCAGTCGTTCTCTGCTGCAGGGGCGTTGATTCAATAATCACCTCTACCCTCTTTTCAATTTCATCAGGGTCATAAGCATTAATTAACTCCCTGGTAATCTGTTTCAGAGTTTTCCCTCCGGAATATTCCAGTAGCTTTTCCTTTTCCTTGTCAGTAATTTGCTTTTCCAGACGGACTAAGCGGTTTGCCAGTGAAAGAAAAAGATCTTCATCTTCAACGCCCATTGCAATTGCACCCAGCAACTCTTTAAGTGGAACACCCGGTTTGCGCTCCAGGGGGCGGCTGTCAGTCTTCTTTGATTTTGTTGCGCCAACCGCATCCACAATTACAAAGTGGGTTTTATGCCTGGCAGTTTTGCTCACCTGCATCAGCTTGTCACTGTCGATGGTACGTGTGCCACGCCCTTTCATCTGTTCAAAATAGTTGACGCTTTTCACGTCACGCATAAACAGCAGAATCTCCAGAGGCTTGACATCTGTTCCCGTGGCTATCATATCAACCGTGACCGCAATCCTGGGATAATATGAATTCCGGAAACGATTCAATACCGATTTCGGGTCATCGTCGATTTTGTACGTCACCTTTTTACAGAATTCATTCCCCTCATCAAACTCCTCACGGACAATTTTTATAATATCATCGGCATGACTGTCGGTCTTGGCAAATATCAGGGACTTCGGGACCTCATAATCACCGTTTTCACCCCTGCGGTCGGGAAAAATATCTGTCTGCAATGCCCTGCGAAACTCCCTGATGATATTACGGATCTGACTGGGGTTTACCACCTTCCTGTCAAGATCGTTCGGCGAGTATTCGGTATCCTCATCTTCCTGCTGCCAACGATTCTGACGTGTCAGCTTATCACGGCGGTCCACGAACCATCCTGCCTTAACCACATCACCCTTTTTTGAAATTTCTGTTTCTATGGTGTAAACATCATAGGGTACGTTTACACCATCGGTTACCGATTCTTCATAGGAGTACTGGCTAACGACGTTCTCGTTAAAGAACCCAAAGGTCCGTTTGTCGGGTGTGGCGGTCAATCCGATTAAAAAGGCATCAAAATAGTCCAGCACCTGTTTCCAGAGATTATAAATGGAACGGTGGCATTCGTCAATTACAATGAAGTCGAACAGTTCAACAGGTACCCTGGACGAATATTCAACAGGCACAGGCTGCTTTTTTCTCAGCTGACGCTGCATCCAGCTACTCTCATTGGGATTGACGAGCTCAGCGCTTTCGTCGAGCTCCACCCCTTTAAGGATGGAGTATAATCGTTGAATGGTGGAAATACAGACCTGACTGTCGCTGGCAATATAGCTTGAAGACAGGCGCTGAACATTGTAAAGCTCGGTGAATTTGCGATTATCATCCGTGGGCTTATACGACATAAATTCCTGTTCAGCCTGCTCACCAAGATTTTTGGTATCAACCAGGAACAAAATCCGTTTGGCGTTGGAGAATTTAAGCAAACGATATATGAAAGTGGCTGCAGTATATGTTTTGCCTGCTCCGGTGGCCATCTGGATTAAAGCCTTGGGTCTGTTGTTCTTGAAAGATATCTCAAGGTTCTCAATGGCTTTTATCTGTGCAGGGCGGAGCCCTGTTGGATCAAGCACCGGCAGATCCTGCAAACATCCGCGCAAACTCTTTTCATGCTTCAACCAACCGGCCATAGTGGCAGGCTTGTGAAAACTGAAAACACTCCTGCCCCTGGGTTTCGGATCTCTGAAATCGGTGAAACGGGTTATAATCCCTGTACTCTCATAAACAAATGGTAGCGGATCATTTTTCAGATATTTCAGTGTTGCCTCCGCATAACTCTTAGACTGATTCTCTGCTGTAGTTAACCGATATCCTTCATCTTCACGCTTGGCTTCAATTATCCCTACAGGTTTCCGGTCAACAAACAAGACATAATCGGCAGGGCCAACATCTGTATGATATTCTCTTACTGCGACTCCCTGAGATGCCGACAGGTCAACTTTATTTTTAAATTGTACTGTCCAATCTGCCTCCGTCAACATCTTGTCGATTCTGTCTCTCGCAATCTGCTCCGGAGTTTGATTGATATTGCTTTTCATGTTAAAGAAAGTCTACACGTCAATAACAACTACGCAATTTACTATTTTCATCCGTGGCTATCATCGAGTACCGGGTAATAAAAGAATTCTATGTAAATTTAGAGATATAACGGAATCCGGAATGTAACAAGATTATTACACCATAAGCTGCTGTCTGATCAAGGTTAGATTGATTTTTTCAAATTGAATAGAAGAGAAAGCTTAAGAAATAGTCTTTCCCGATTGAGCCCCTCTCCCCTCACCCCAAGTAAAAATAAGTGTTACTTTTACCGTATGGTGTTGCCGGGGGCTGATGGGGCCGTTGCCGGCAGACAGTGACAGCATGACCGGTAGCTCTCTCAGATGGTATAACCGCTTTGTGTGGCTGGCGCTCTTTGCAATAGCAATGGGGTTCCTCGAGGGAATCGTGGTAATCTACCTCAGGGAGCTGATCTACCCCGAAGGGTTCACCTTCCCACTGCACTTGATACCGGCTGCACTGGTCCGTACCGAATGGATCAGGGAGGGCACCACCCTGGTGATGCTGGCAGCCGTGGGGATACTCACCGGCCGCAACACCCTCCAGCGGCTCTTCTACGCCCTCTTCGCATTCGGCATCTGGGACATAACCTACTACGCATCCCTCAGCCTCCTCATTGGCTGGCCCCCCACCCTGCTCACCTGGGATCTGCTCTTCCTGATACCGGTGTCGTGGCTCGGCCCGGTGCTGGCACCGATGATCAACTCGCTCACCATGATTATCATGGCGTTGCTGCTGATCGGAAGGGAAGAGAGCGGACACTACATCCGCGCAGGCGCATCTGACTGGGTACTGATGACCGGCGGAGCAGCAGCGATACTCTGCACCTACCTGGCCGACTACACCGGGATAATCATCCGGAGCGGCATACTGAAGGGCGGAGGAGACAGCGAACAGTCACAACGACTGGCTGAGATGATCACAACCTATATCCCCGAAAAATACAGGTGGCACCTCTTCATTATAGGAGAACTGCTCATCATCGCCGCAACGATCAATATACTTATCAGAAGCCGTAAATATTCAAGAGATGAAAAAACTGTTTAACCTTACCGCATTGATTATGCTATTAACCCTTCTTGCCGGCTGCAACCAGGCCGGAAAAAAGAGTGCCGGCAGTGATGACCCCTACCTCTGGCTTGAGGAGGTGGAGAGTGAGAAGGCCCTTGACTGGGCACGTGAACAGAACAGCATCACCGCCGCGGCACTCACCACCCGTCCGCTCTTCACCGAACTGCGCGACAGGTTCTTCGAGGCGATGAACGACAAGGAACGGATCATCTATCCCAACTTCGCCGGGGAGATGACCTATAACCTCTGGCAGGATGAGAACAACCAGCGGGGTCTCTGGCGGAGGATGAGCAAGGCTGACTACCTTGCCGGAAAAGAGAACTGGGAGCCGGTCCTCGACCTCGACCGCCTCTCGGCGGAAGAGGGGCGCAAGTGGGTCTTCGCAGGTGCCGGGTGGCTCGAGCCCGGATACCGTTACTGCCTCCTGGCACTATCCGACGGCGGGAAGGATGAGAAGGTGATCCGCGAGTTCGATGCCGTGGAGAAAAAGTTCGTCGAAGGCGGCTTCAGCGTCGCCGAGAGCAAGTGCAGCGCCGCTTGGGTCGACCGCGATCATATAATCGTGGCCACCAACTATGGCGAGGGGACGATGACCTCATCAGGCTACCCGGCGGTGGCCAGGCTATGGACCAAAGGAGTGGATCCGGCCGGCACCGAGCCGCTGGTACAGACTGATACAGAAAATATGGGGCTCTTCGTGTCGGGCGAAGAGGTGAACGGCACCCTCTGGGTAATGATCAGCGAACGGATAGGCTTCTACGAGGCGAAGTACTGGCTCTATACCCCTGACGGGCTGAAGCTGCTCGACCTGCCGCCGGATATCGAGCCGGGAGGCATCTTCCACGACGAGCTGCTGCTCTCACTGCAGTCAGACTGGGACGTCGGCGGGGAGACCCTCACCACCGGCACCCTGGCAAGCATGAACCTGCCCGCATACTTTAAGGGTGAACTGCAGGTGAAGCCCGTCTATGTGCCCGGCGAGAGGGAGAGTATAGCCGGGGCCATGACTGCGAAGGATTTCATTGTGGTGGCAACCCTCGAGAATGTACAGGGCAAGCTGAAGACCCTACGGCTGACCGGCGGAGAGTGGAGAGCCACCCCGGTGCCGGCGCCCGAGTTCGGAACAATCGGCCTCACATGGGCCGATGACCGCTCGAATGACTATTTCTTCAGTTTCAGCAATCCCGTCACTCCCACCACCCTCTTCTACTCCGACGGCAGGCAGATCAGGCCGCTGCGGAAGCAGAAGGAGTACTTCAACACCAAAGGGGTCAGGGTCGACCAGCACGAGGTCCGCTCGAAGGATGGTACCGTTATCCCCTACTTCATCGTCTACCCCGCCTCGATGAAGTATGACGGCTCCAATCCCACCCTGCTCTACGGCTATGGCGGCTTCAACAGCGCCTCCCGCCCGGGATACAGCTCGGTGACCGGCATAGGGTGGATAGAGCGTGGCGGCGTCTATGTCATCGCCAACATACGCGGCGGCGGCGAATTTGGACCGGAGTGGCACCAGTCGGCACTCAGGGAGAACCGCCAGAGAGCCTATGACGACTTCTTCGCAGTGGCGGAAGACCTGATAAACAGGAAGATCACCTCACCGAAGCACCTCGGGGCATACGGCTGGAGCAACGGCGGACTGCTTGCAGGCGTGGCACTCACACAGCGGCCCGACCTCTGGAACGCGGTGGTGATTGGCGCCCCGCTGCTCGATATGAAGCGCTACTCGAAGCTGCTGGCCGGAGCAAGCTGGATGGATGAGTATGGCAACCCCGACGTGGCTGGCGACTGGGAGTTCATAAGCAAATATTCACCCTACCAGAATGTAAAAGAGGATGCAGACTACCCGCAGCCGCTATTCATCACCTCCACCCGTGACGACCGGGTACACCCGGGGCACGCCCGCAAGATGGCCGCCAGGATGATCGGGATGGGACACCCGGTCTACTACCATGAGACCATCGAGGGCGGACACGGTGCCGCTTCAACCCTCGAACAGCAGGCTGAGATGTGGGCGCTGATGTACACCTACCTCAATGAAAAACTTGTAGAAAAACAGTGATTACAGATAAAGAAAACTGAAAAATGAAAAGAGTTGTTACCGTATCGTTGCTGCTGCTTCTCTGCACCCTCACATGGTCGCAGCCGCTTACCTCAAAGGAGATTGACCGAATAGCCGAACGGGCACTGGAGACCTTCGACGTGCCGGGCATAGCCGTGGCGGTGGTCAAGGATGACAAGGTGGTCCACATGAAGGGGTACGGAGTCATATCGATCAACAACGGCAGCAAGACCGATGAGAACACCCTGTTTGCTATTGCATCCAACTCGAAAGCCTTCACCGGCTTCGCGCTGGGCATGCTGGTCGATGAGAAGAAGCTCACCTGGGAGACCCGGGTGATCGACATCATCCCCGAGTTCAGGCTCTACAACGCCTACGTCACCGAGGAGTTCAACATCAAGGACCTGCTCACCCACCGCAGCGGCATGGGGCTGGGTGCCGGCGACCTGATGCTGTGGCCCGACTCCTCCACCTTCACCAAGGAGGAGGTGATACACAACCTGCGCTACCTCAGGCAGGTATCATCATTCCGCACCAAGTACGACTATGACAACCTGCTCTACCTGGTTGCCGGCGAGGTCGTCGCGCGGGTCTCGGGCATCAGCTGGGAGCAGTTCATCGAGGAGCGTATCATGAAGCCACTCGGCATGACCCGCTCGGCAGCCTCGCTCAGCCGCCTCAAGGACAAATCGAACCTTATCGATGCCCATGTGGCTGTTGACGGAAAGCTGCAGGTGGTGCCCATGTATGAGAGTGACCTGCTCAATCCGGCCGGAGGCATCATCAGCAGTGTGGCCGACATGACCAGATGGGTGATGATGCAGCTCAACAGGGGCACCTACGGCGCCAACAACGGCAGCCGTCTCCTCTCGGCCGCAGTGCACAGTGAGACATGGACCCCGCAGACCATCATCCCGGTGCGTAACCCCGGGCCTTACCGCAGTCACTTTGCCGGGTACGGGCTGGGCTGGAACCTGACCGACGTGGGAGGCTACCTGCAGGTGTCACATACCGGCGGACTGAACGGAATTGTAACACAGGTGACCATGATACCCGAACTGAAGCTGGGGATAATTGTCTTCACCAACCAGCAGGAGGGCTCGGCATTCACGTCGATCACCAACTCTATCAAGGATGGCTACCTGGGTGTGAAGGGTAATGACTGGGTCACCACGCTGCGTGAGAATATCGACCGCAGCAGGGAGAGGGCCAGAAAGATCACCGATGAGGTGTGGGCGAAGGTGGAGGCACAGCGCAGCAGCGCCGCCGCAGTCGACCAGTCGGCATATACCGGCACCTACAGGGACAACTGGCTGGGTGACGTTACCATAACCGAGGAGAACGGCAGGCTGCGGTTCCGGTCGGTGAGATCGCCCAGGCTGCGCGGCGACATGTACTACTACACCGGCAACACCTTCATTGTGAAGTGGGATGACCGCTATATGGATGCCGACGCATGGATGCTCTTCTCGCTCGACCGTGAAGGCAAAGCGGCAGCATTCACCATGGAGGCGGTCTCGCCGCTGACAGACTTCAGCTATGACTTCCATGACCTGAGCTTCGTCAGAAAAGCAGAAAAATGAGGAGACCGTTACTGATCCTCCTGCTGCTGGCGGTTGTAACCGTTGCCGTAGGACAGCCCCTCTCACGGAAGAAGATCAACCGGCTGGCTGAACGGGTCATGCGCGAGTTCAACGTCCCGGGCATGGCCATAGCAGTGATCAAGGACAACCGGCAGGTCTGCCTGAAGGGGTACGGCGTCCGCTCGATAGCCACTGGCGAGAAGACCGACGAGCATACCCTCTTCGCCATCGCATCCAACACCAAGGCCTTCACCGT
Organism: uncultured Rikenella sp.; assembly: GCA_964488645.1. Classification (GTDB taxonomy): domain Bacteria; phylum Bacteroidota; class Bacteroidia; order Bacteroidales; family VadinHA17; genus SR-FBR-E99. The sequence goes on from CAZAVK010000016.1 coordinate 14,339, forward strand.
GGCCACACTGGGCATACTGATCGATGAGGGTGCCATCAGCTGGGACACCCGGGTGATCGATATCATCCCGGAGTTCAGGCTCTACAACGCCTATGTCACAGAGGAGTTTACCATCAGGGATATGCTCACCCATCGCAGCGGAATGGGTGAGGGCGCCGGCGACCTGATGTCGTGGCCAGACGGAGCCTCCTTCACCATCGGGGAGATCATCCACAACCTCCGCTACCTGAAGCAGGTGTCACCCTTCAGGACGAAGTACGACTATGACAACCTGCTCTATGCCGTGGCCGGTGAGGTGGTGGCACGGGTCTCCGGCATGAGCTGGGAGGAGTTCGTGGAGTCGCGTATAATGGAGCCGCTCGGCATGAACGAGTCATCGGCATCATTCAGGCGGCTGAAGAATCCCGGCAACATCATCGATGCGCATGTGCCGGTGGAGGGCGTGCTGCAGGTGGTCCCCAGGCAGGAGGCCAAGATACACAACTCGGTGGGAGGCATCTACAGCAGCGTGAGCGATATGGCCAGGTGGGCCACACTGATGCTGAACCGCGGCAGCTACGGCGAGGCAGGCGAGAAACGGCTCTTCTCCGAGGAGGTGCACAGCGAGATGTGGAAGCCGCAGACCATCATACGCGTCTCTCCGGGAGCACCCTACCACACCAATTTCGCCTTCTACGGCCTCGGATGGCACCTCTCCGACCTGAACGGATGGCTGCAGGTGCACCATACCGGCAGCCACTCGGGCATAGTGACGCGGGTGACCCTCCTGCCCGAGATGAACCTGGCAATAATCGTGCTGACCAACCAGCAGGAGACCGCCGCACATGAGGCTGTCACTCGTACCATCATCGACGGCTACCTCGGGATAAAGGGTATCGACAGGGTGGCCGCCCTGAAGCAGAAGGTGCTGCGTGAACAGGCAGAGGCGAGGGAGATAACCGGGAGGGTGTGGGCAACGCTGAATGAGGCCGCCGCAAAGGCTGCCACGGCAATCGATACCGCCAGCTTCACCGGCACCTACCGTGACGACTGGTTCGGGGAGGTGTTCATCACCAGCGAGAACGGGAAGATACGGTTCAGGGCTGACAGATCTCCTGCACTCACCGGCGAGATGATACACTATACCGCCAACACCTTTGTGGTGAGGTGGGATGACCGCGCCATGGATGCCGACGCCTTCGCCCTCTTCTCACTTGACCGTGAGGGACGGGCAGAGTCATTCACCATGGAGGCGATCTCGCCGCTGACCGACTTCAGCTACGACTTCCATGACCTTTATCTTAAAAAGAAACGGTAATACAATAGTGGAGATGCAGCGCGCTTTTTTCAACGGACGATTTTTCACCGGTCATGAACTGATCGATGACCGGGTTCTTATAACGAGTGATGACCGGATTGAGGGGTTTGTTGATCGCGGTGCCGTTCCTGCCGGAGCTGTCCGGATCGATTGTCAGGGCAGGCTGGTCATTGCGGGGCTGATCGACCTGCAGATAGCGGGCGGAGGAGGCTTTCTCTTCTCTTCCAACACCACCAGCGGTGCGTTGGGGAAGATCACTGCAGCGATTGTCGCCACCGGCACCACCGGCTTCCTCATGGCCCTGCCCACCAACACCCGCGATGTCTACCGCAGCGCTTTCAGGGCGGCCGGGGCGTTCACTCACCCTGCCCTGCTGGGGCTTCACCTCGAGGGGCCCTTCATCAGCTACGAGAAGCGGGGGGCACATGTGCCTGAGCTGATCATCAGACCCACACCGGCAATTGTGAATGAACTGCTCGCCGAGGCGCAGGGTACCATCACCATGATGACCGTCGCCCCCGAGCAGTGCAGCCGCGAGGTGATCAGACTGCTTACCGCGGCCGGCATTACCCTGGCTGCCGGACACAGCAACGCCACCTGCAGCCAGGCGATGGAGGGCTATGAGGCAGGTATAGCAACCACCACCCATCTCTTCAATGCCATGTCGCCGTTCCATCACCGCGATCCCGGGCTGCCCGGCGCAGCCTTCCTCTCGGAGAGGGCTTGTGCAAGCATCATCGCCGACGGCATACATACCGATTTCGCTGCGGTGGCTGTTGCCAAGGAGATCATGAAGGAGCGGCTCTTCCTCGTATCCGATGCGGTTGAGGAGAACAGCAGCGGTGCCTACCAGCACGTGAAGCAGGGCGACCGTTTCACGCTGCCTGACGGTACCCTCTCAGGGGCCAGGCTCACGCTGCTCGAGGATGTAAAGAAATGTGCTGACCATGCAGGCATTGACAGGTATGAGGCAATCAGGATGGCAACCCTCTACCCTGCACGTCTGATCGGAGCCGCCGGCAGAGGGGTGATCGCCCCCGGGGCAAGGGCAGACATGGTAATGGTGGACGAAGAACTTAACCTTAAAGAGGTGGTATTCAGCGGGAAGGTGATACCACCGGGAGGAAACAATGGCACTGCTGGGAATTGATCTCGGAGGCACCAAGGTGGCCTTTGCGCTCTTTGACCGCGAGGGCAACATGCGGGAACGGGAGACGGTGACGCTCGACGGCCGCAGGGGGAGTGAAGTGGGCAAACTGATAGGAGTCAATGTCGCACTGAAGATGGCTGCGGCAGCCGCACTCAATGACATTGTGGAAGCTATCGGCATCTCCGTGCCGGGTATAGCCAGGCATGCTGACGGCACGGTCTGGGCTCCGAACATACCCGGCTGGGATGACTACCCGCTCAGGGATGAGATCACGGCTGTGTCGGAAGGGGTACCGGTACTGATAGAAAGCGACCGCTCATGCTACATCTCCGGAGAGATATGGAGGGGCAATGCCGCCGGATGCCGCGATGCCATCTACCTGGCAGTGGGAACAGGCATAGGTGCGGGAATAGTCGTCAACGGCGAGCTGCTGCGCGGTACAGATGACATTGCCGGGGCCATCGGATGGATGGCGCTGTCAAGACCCTACAAAAGCAAATACACCTACTGCGGCAACTTCGAGTACTTCGCATCAGGCGAGGGGATAGCACGACAGGCTGCCGAGTATGTGAAGATGCACAGCCGTTACCAGGGCGCACTGCGCAGGCCCGCCGGCGAAAAGGCCACCACACGTGACGTCTTCGCGGCGTGGGAGAACGGCGATGTGGCAGCAACATCAATCATAGGGCTGGCAGTGGAGTACTGGGGCATGGCAACGGCCAACCTGGTAAGCCTCTTCAATCCGGAGAAGGTAATCTTCGGCGGAGGGGTGTTCGGTCCTGCCACAGCTCTCATACCCGCCATCAGGAGCGAGGCGGAGAAGTGGGCACAGCCCATCAGCATGAAGAAGGTGAGCCTGGAGCCCTCTGCACTGGGAGGAGATGCCGGCGTCTATGGAGCCGGATACCTGGCAATGAGATATATCGCAAAATAGAATAACGGGTGAGCATCTGAAGGGCAAAGGGAGCAGGAGAGCTGATTGTCTGGGAATTGTTATAAATAATAATCAATGAACTGCTGAGGTCCGGGATAGACTGGTGACAAGACTACAGGGTGGCAGGAATAGTTATAAAGAAAACATCATGACCAGTGGTTACAACAGGAAAAAGGTCTTCCGGGCAGCGTGTCTCGGCATGCTGCTCTTCGGTATCGGGCTGATCACCCTCGGGTCGGTGCTGCCCGACCTCACCGCCGCCCACTCGCTGGATGCGGTCAGGGCCGGTACACTCATCTCATTCCTCCCGGCAGGCATACTTGTCGGGTCGCTCCTCTTCGGGCCGGCAGGCGACCGCTACGGCTACCGTATCCTGCTTACCCTCTCGGCGCTGCTGATGGCGGCAGGGTTCGGCGGACTGGCCTTTGCCGCGCGGATTCCCTGGCTGAGCTTCTCGGTCTTCCACTTCGGGCTGGGCGGCGGCGCCATCAACGGTGCCACCAACGCTGTGGTGGCTGACATCAGCAATGAGGGCAAGGGAGCCAGTCTCAGCCTGCTGGGGGTCTTCTTCGGGATAGGCGCACTGGGCATGCCGCTGCTGCTGAGCCTGCTGCGGCAGGTGACCGGCTACCAGACCGTGGTGGCCGGCGCAGCCGGGCTGGCACTGCTCACCGCACTGCTCTTCGCAGCCGTACGGTTCCCGGCACCCAAGCAGGCCGGGGGACTGCCGCTGAGGCAGATAGGAGCCTTCTTCAGCGACATCACCCTGCTGATAATAGCACTCTTCCTCTTCTTTCAGAGCGCCTTAGAGGGGCTGATCAACAACTGGTCAACCACCTACCTCACCACCCGGGTGGCCCTGCCGGCTGAGAAGGCCCTGCTGGCACTCTCGGCATCGGTGGCAGGGATGACGGTGATGCGGCTGCTGATAGGAAGCGTTATGCGGAGGATGACCTCAGCACGCCTGATGGTGATCTCACTGACGATACTGGCAATTGCACTGGCACTGCTCGCCGCCAGCCACTCAGCACTCCTGTCGGCCATTGCGCTATTCCTGACCGGGGCGGGACTGGCGGCGGGGTTCCCGGTGATGCTGGGGATAGTGGGAGGCCGCTATCCAACCCTCTCAGCCACAGCCTTCAGCTTCGTGATGGTGATAGCGCTTACCGGAAACACAATAATCAACTACTCGATGGGAGTGGTGGCAGAAAACCATGGAATAGGACACCTTCTGACCTTCACCTTCGCGGGAGCCATCCTGATGGCCATCATAGCGGCAGTGCTATTCGGAAGGCTCAGGCAGAACAGATAACCAATTAAATAAAACAGACAATGTTAGCACTTGAATGGCTTAAGAACGCCCGGGATGTGATGGAGCGTATCGAAAAGACGCAGCTCGGGAATATACGGAAGGCTGCAGAGGTGATGGCTGATACGATTGAGTGCGGCAGGTGGGTGCACACCTTCGGCTGCGGTCATGCCACCCTGCCGGTGGAGGAGATGTATCCGCGCATCGGCGGATTCGTGGGGTTCCATCCCATGATCGAACTGCCGCTCACCTTCTTCACCCGTATCACCGGCGAGATGGGTGTCCACCAGTTCGTCTTCCTCGAGAGGGTCGAGGGGTACGGCGTGGAGATCATGAAGGGGTACCACTTCGACAGCCGTGACACCATGTGGCTCTTCTCACACTCTGGCATCAACAACGTCAATATCGACATCGCCCTTGAGGCACGGAAGCGCGGCATGAAGGTGGTGGTCTTCGGCTCGGCCGCCGAAGCTAAGGGCAAGAAGACCAGGCACTCGTCGGGGAAGACCATCTTTGAGCTTGCCGATATCATCGTAGACACCACCGTACCCATTGAGGATGCCTCGGTGCCGCTCAAAAACCACCATGACAAGATCGGTCCGGTCTCTACCATCGCCTTTGTCACCGCCGTCTGGATGACCGTCACCACCGTGGCCGAGATTCTGGCTGACCGGGGTGTGAAGCTCTATATCCATCCCAGCCACAACGTGCCGGGTGACACCACCGCACGTGAGCGGCTGGATGAGGCGCTGGCCGAGTACAAGCGGCGCATCGCCGGTGTCTGATGCCTCACTGCCATGAAGCCGCTGGAGAGAACGATCCGTTTCATTGAGGGGAGGCCGGTTGACCGTATCCCCTTCCACCCTATCCTGATGCGTTTTGCCGCACGCTACGCCGGGGTAGCCTACCGCGACTTCTGTCTCGATCCGGAGCAGAAGTGCATAGCCAATATCAGGTGCGCAGAGGAGTTCCGCTCAGACTGGGTCAACACCATGTCAGACCCGTGGGCTGAGGCCGAAGCGTTCGGCACCCGTCTCTCCTACCCCGCGGATGACCTCCCCAGGGTGGAGCAATGGGCTATAGCTGATATCGCCGACATTGACCGTATGAAGGTGCTCAGTCCGCCTGATCACAAGCGTATGCGTCACCGCATCAGGGAGCTGGAGCTCTACGGCACCATGGCGGCGGGGCGCTTCTTTGTCTGTGGATGGGTGGAGGGACCGCTGGCTGAGTGGTGTGACATAAGGGATATCAACCTGGCGCTGACCGACCTCTATGATGAGCCGGAGAGGGTGCACAGGGCGCTTGATATCATCACCGAAAGTGCCATGGCGTTCATCACCCTGCAGGTGAAGGCAGGGGCACACTGCATCGGGATAGGCGACTCGGTATGCTCACTCGTCTCACCCGCCGTCTACCGCGAGTTCTGCCTCGGCAGGGAGAGACAGCTGGTTGAACATATCCATTCACTTGGAGCACTGGCAAAGATCCATATCTGCGGTGATATCTCGGCTATACTGCCTGACGTGATCAGCACCGGCGCCGACATCGTTGACATCGACCACCGCACCGGCCCGGTGACAGCATGCCTGCCGCTGCTGCGTGACGGGCAGCTCTTCGCCGGCAAGAGCGACCCGGTATCGGTGGTGGAGGAGGGCACACGAGAAACGATACGCAACAGCGCCAGCGCCTTCTTCAATGAGGCGAGAGGAAGGGCAATACTCTCTGCTGGGTGTGAGGTTACGCCTGGAACTGCCCCTGAGAACCTGCACCTCCTCTCATCAATGGCTGACGAGCTGGCAGCAGGCACCTCCGGGAATAATGTCGGATGACAGCCTGGCATAGCCCGGCGCAGCGCGGCGCAGAGTACCCGGCCTGCCGGGCGCGACAAAACCGGTGTGGTATGGCGAACCGGACCTGCCTGCCGCAGAGCCGGATCCCCATCCCTTCCCGAAGTTAAAAAACGTAAAATTCAGGAAAAGATTCTATCTTTGTGACCTGATCTAAACTATTTTCCAGATGAAACGAAACTATCTCATCCTCTGCTTGGCGTTGCTGATCGCCGCTCCGGGCCTGTTCGGGCAGAAACCGATAAAAGTGCTTGAAGACAGCATCAGGCATGGCAACAACCTCTATCCCGGATTCAATGTCACCATTCCGGAGGCCTCGTTTGACAAGGCTCTCAAAAGCTGGGTCAGGAAACAGGAGACAGGTACCAAGTCAAAGGTACAGACCGAGGGTGGCGAAATGACGATCTTCGGGGCAATAATCAAGGGGATCTCCGCTGCTCCGGTCAATATCTACAGCCAGATGATGAATGAGGACACCCTCACCAGGCTGATGGTGGCGTTTGAGCTGAAGAAGGATCAGTACCTGGATGCCTCAACGGGTGATATACAGCTCACCGCAGCAAAGAATTTCCTGAAGGAGTTTGCCAAGGACCAGTACATTGATCATATCAAGGGGGAGATCGCTGCTGAGGAGAAGAAACTACGCGACCTGAATAAGGAGCTCGGCAGCCTGCAGAGCAGCAAGGCACGCACGCAGAAGAAGGCACGCAACCAGCGCAACGCCATCAATGATGAGCAGGAGAAGCTGCTGGTCAAGAATAACGAGCTCAGTGTGCTTTCAAATGAGATCATCTTCAGGAACAATGAGATGATGTCCACGCCCGTGGGCGCCGGCAGGGAGGAGATGTCGGCACAGATAAAGGATCTTGAGAAGCGCCGCAAGAAGCTGCAGAAGGAGATCAGCAAGAGCGAGAACCGCATCAGCAAGTCCCGCTCGGCCATCCAGCAGGCTGACAGGGCCATCCCGCGCAATGAACAGGAGCAAAACATCATGAAGCTCAAGATAGATGAACAGCAGTCAGTGGTTCAGCGTTTCAATGACAAACTGCGCACGGTAAGACTCTACTGATGAAACCGCTGAAAAAGATAGCCACCATTACCCTGGTGATACTCATTACTGCCGGAGCAGTGATCTTCTGGTGGCGGCACTACTTCGTCTTCGGCGAGGGAGTGAAGGCCGGCGATCTCAACTTCCTGGTGAGGAAAGGATACATCTTCAAGACATGGGAAGGGAGGCTGATACAGACCGGTTTCAGGACTCCCGTGCCAGGGTCGATACAGAGCAATGAGTTTGAGTTCAGCATCACCAGTGACAGCCTGGCCAGGGTACTGGAGAGGGCCAGCGGGAAATTCGTTGAACTGCGGTACAAGGAGTATATCGCACCCCTGCCGTGGCGGGGAATGAGCAGGTATATTGTGATAGAAATACTTGCCATCAGAGATCGCGAGGAGGAGCACCAGATACCTGTTCCCTTTGAGACAATATGAGAGAGACAGAAAGAAGCATATTCATCCGGGAGCAGGAGGCCCTTTGCTTCCTGTTCCTTTTTGTATAATATCTGACCTGAACGATGAGAAAAAAGAGTATATCAACTCTTGGAAGAGCGCTGACGGCGCTCCCCCTGCTCCTGCTGCTGACAGGATGTGCTGAGTTGCTGAACACCATGAAAACGGTGGCTGAATCGGGTGCGGTAACCGAGGCTGACATTACCGGCGGGCTGAAGGAGGCACTCTCGGTAGGTGCACGGAATGCTGCCGGCAGGCTCTCTGCAACCGACGGCTACTGGGGCGATCTGACAGTAAGGATTCCGCTGCCCGAAGAGGCCAGGGTAATAGCTGAGAATATCACCCGCATACCCGGCGGGCAACAGTTGCTTGACAACCTGCTGCTCAGTATCAACCGCGCAGCCGAGGACGCTGCAAGGGAGGTGGCCCCCATATTCCTCGGCGCGGTATCACAGATGACAATAAATGACGGATACAACATACTGCATGGTGCAGATAATGCTGCTACCGACTACCTGCGGCGTACCACACGCAGCGAGCTCTATGACCTGTACCGGCCGAAAATAGCCATCTCCACCAACAGACCGCTGGTGGCCGGAGTGTCGGCACAGGAGTCATGGGATGTGCTGACGGAGAAGTGGAATACGCTGGCAAACAGTGCTGCAGGGCGTATAGCCGGATTCCGTGCGGTGACAACTGAGCTAGACGACTTCCTGACGGGAAAGGCGCTCGACGGACTATTCCTGAAGATGGAGGGCGAAGAACTGAAGATACGGAAAGAGGTATCGGCAAGGGTCACACCACTGCTGAAAAAAGTGTTCGGAACACTCGACAGGCAATGACATTGAAAGGGATGCCTTCTGACCGGCACTAAACAACCGGGAAAGAACTTTTGTTATACTTGCAAAAAACAAATTCAAAATGAAACGAATCTTTATTGCCACACTTCTAACTATTACATTGATGTTTGCCGGAACCAGGTTATCCGGGCAGGCCAACGACACTGTCAGGTACTGGGACAAGAGCGGGGTCTTCTCGCTCAACATGTCTCAGTCATCATTCACAAACTGGGCGGCCGGAGGACAGAATTCGGTGGCGCTCAACGGACTCATCAACCTGGCTGCAAATTACAAGAAGGATATGTCGGCATGGGACAATGCCCTGACCATAGGATACGGAAAGATGATCCAGAAAGGCAATAACCTTGGCTGGGTCAAGACCGATGACCGCATTGACTTCCAGTCGAAATATGGTTACAAAGCCTCCGAGAAGTGGTTCTATACCGGGCTGGCAAGCTTCAAGACACAGATGGACAAGGGTTTCAATTATCCCGATACCGATCATAAGATCTCCGACCTGCTGGCCCCTGCCTACCTGCTCTTCTCCCTGGGTATGGACTACAAGCCCAACCCACAGTTCTCGATGTTCCTCTCACCCCTCACGTCGAAGAACACCATCGTGATGGACGATGATCTCTCGGCAGCGGGAGCATTCGGGGTTGATCCGGGCAAGCACTTCAGGGCTGAGCTGGGAGCATACGCCAACCTGGCATGGAAGAAGGATGAGATCTTCAAGAATGTCAACTTCCTTACCAAGCTCGACCTCTTCACCAACTACCTGCACAAGCCTCAGAATATCGATATCAGCTGGGAGGCGCTTCTGGTACTGAAGGTCAATGAGTTCATATCTGCCACCGTCAATACCCTGCTGCTCTATGATGATGATATCCTCATCAAGGTCGGCGAAGATTCCGGAGGCAATCCCAGGATGGGCAAGCGTACCCAGTTCAAGGAGGTGATCGGCGTAGGGCTGACATACAAGTTCATCAAGTAGACAACCACAGGCTCAGGTATAGTATGAGAGCTACCACAATAATACTCACACTTGTAATGATGACCCTATATCAGGCGCTGCCCGGTCAGGCAGTGAATGACATCAGGCTGAATGCTCCTGACATGGACCGGGGGCTGACCATCATGAAGGCTCTGGGAAAGAGGGCCTCAACCACCTCGTTCAGTCCGGCTGAGCTGTCGCTGCAGGATCTCTCAGACCTGCTCTGGGCTGCCAACGGCGTCAACAGGCCGGAGAGCGGCAAACGTACCGCCCCCTCCTCAGTCAATGCACAGGACATAGACATATATGTCCTGATGGCGTCGGGGGCATGGAGGTATGATGCTGCGGGCCTGGTCACACGGCCGCGGGTCTCGATGGACAGCGACGGGCTGCGTAAGCTGCTCTCGCTCACAGCCAAGCAGCATATCATGATGAACAACCCCGTCGGTTATCCTGCCGAATAGCTGCTGCCATGCTGAAGCTGATCAACCATCCGCTGATAGCCCACAAGCTCTCGATCATACGGAGGAAGGAAACAGGGACAAAGGATTTCCGGCAGAATGTCAGTGAGATAGCAGGTCTGATGGCCTATGAGATCACCCGTGATCTTCCGGTTAGGCATGTCGCCATCACCACCCCGCTGATAGCGTGTCAGGCAGAAGAGCTGTCGCGTGATATCATCCTGGTGCCGGTGATACGTGCCGGGCTGGGCATGATCGACGGTATCACCCGGCTGATAACCACTGCCCGGGTGGGACACATCGGTCTTGTACGCGACCATGAGACACTCGAGGCCAAAGAGTACTACGCCAAGTTCCCGTCTGGCATCGCCGATGCAATAGTGATGGTGCTCGACCCGATGCTGGCCACCGGCGGCAGCGCCAGCTCGGCGATCACTGCAGTGAAGAAACGTGGTGCAAAAACCATCCGGCTGGTATGCATCGTGGGCACTCCCGAAGGAGTGACCCGCATAACCAACGAACACCCCGACGTTGATATATACCTTGCAGCACTTGACAGCCATCTGGATGAAAGAGGCTACATTGTTCCCGGACTGGGTGATGCGGGCGACAGGCTTTTCGGCACCGAATAATATTTCCCGCACGGCTGTGATAAAACGATAAGCTTCTTATCTTCGCAGATCACCTTTTAAAACCTTATCCGGAATGAACCTCAAGATCAGGCTGATCATAATGAACTTCCTCCAGTTCTTTATCTGGGGGTCGTGGCTGCTTACCATCGGCGCATACTGGTTCCAGAACAGGAACTGGTCGGGAACCGACTTCGGCGCCATCTTTTCCACCATGGGTGTTGCCTCGCTCTTCATGCCCGCCATTGCCGGCATCATCGCCGACCGGTGGGTCAATGCCGAGCGGCTCTACGGCAGTTTCCACATCGCCGGTGCAGTACTCCTCTCAATCCTGCCGGCAATAAACACTCCGGATACTTTCTTCTGGGTGCTGCTGCTTACCATGATGTTCTACATGCCAACCATAGCCCTGGCTATCACCGTGGCCTACAGCTCGATGAAGAACAGCGGCATGGATATCATCAAGGAGTACCCGCCTGTGCGCGTATGGGGTACCATCGGCTTCATCGTCGCCCTCTGGCTCGTCAGCCTGCTCGGGTTTGAGACCTCGCCGATGCAGTTCTACGTCTCGGCAGCCGCCTCGCTGATCCTCGGGCTCTATGCCTTTTCCCTGCCCAAGTGCCCGCCGCTGGGCCGCGGACACAAGAAGAGGCTTGTCGAGGAACTGGGACTCAATGCATTCAGTCTCTTCCGCGAGACCAAGATGGCTCTCTTCTTTGTCTTCGCCATGCTGCTCGGGGCCGCACTGCAGCTCACAAACGCCTATGGAGACACCTTCCTGCATGACTTTGCAAAATACCCCGAATACAGCGGCCTCATTGCCGTAAAATACCCGGCTATAATCATGTCAGTCTCGCAGATCTCGGAGACCCTCTTTATACTAACCATCCCCTTCTTCCTGAAGCGATTCGGTATAAAGAAGGTGATGCTGATGAGCATGGTGGCCTGGGTGCTCAGGTTTGGCCTCTTCGGGATAGGTAATCCGGGAAGCGGGCTGTGGCTGATCATACTCTCATGCATCATTTACGGCATGGCCTTCGACTTCTTCAACATCTCCGGCTCACTCTTCGTGGAGACACAGAGTGCACCCAATATCAGGGCATCGGCACAGGGCCTTTTCATGATGATGACCAACGGATTCGGGGCAGTGCTGGGAAGCCGTATAAGCGGGATAATGATCGACAAGTACTACACCGTAAAATATACCGACCTGCAGGGACTGGCAAATTATTTCCACACCCAGCCTGATGCCGGATGGATACAGAGCGCCATCAGCGAAAGGGGGATCAAGGTACTTGAGAACGGAATGCTTGACCAGTCGATTGACGTGATCCGGTGGAAGTCGGTCTGGTTCGCCTTTGCTGCATATGCACTTGTGGTGACGATACTCTTCGCCATCCTCTTCAGGCACAAGCATGTTCCGGAAGAGACTGCCGGTGTGACGGCGTGACGGGAAAATAACCGCCGGTTCCTCCCCTGCTTAACCATTGCTTGCAAGCCTTCACCTGCCAGGCGGAACAGGTCAGGCCGGACCGATCCCAAACGGAAAGAAGGGTATCAGAGCCATGACCCGGCAAGGCGTCATGCTGACTCAGCCGAGCAGTATAATACTGATGCCGATCAGTACCATGCCACTCATCAGTCCGTAAATCGCAACATGATGCTTGCCATACTTGTGTGCTGCCGGAAGCAGTTCATCAAAGGCGATATAAACCATGATACCGGCCACAATGGCAAAGACGTATCCGAGGCTCAGCTCCGGATTGAAGAGCTGTATCAGGAAGTAGCCCACCATGGCGCCCAGGGGCTCGGCAAACCCCGAGAGCACCGACCACAGCAGCGCCTTCTTGCGTGATCCGGTTGCATAGTAGACCGGCACCGATACCGCTATACCCTCGGGTATGTTGTGTATCCCAACCGCAATCGCTATGCTGATCCCAACGGTTACGTCCGACATTGCCGACATGAAGGTGGCGATCCCTTCCGGGAAGTTGTGGACAGCAATGGCGATGGCAGTAAAGAGTCCCACCCGCATCAGCTTGCGGTCTTTCACCGCATGCCCGGCACGCAGGTTAAACCGTCTGCCGCGCATCATGCCGCGAAACCCCTGCCGGCGCACCTCAGGGTGCATCTGCTCAACCCGCTTGAACTCATGAGGGTTACCCTCGGCAGGAAGTATCTTGTCAATGGCCGCAGAGAGTGCGATGCCCACGATGAATGAGATAAAAGTGAGCCATGCAGCCGTCGATGGAAGATAATTCTGCAGCATCATCTCCCTTGCTTCAGAAAGCAGCTCGGTAAAGGAGATAAATATCATCACCCCGGCAGAAAAACCCAGCGAGAAGGCAAGGAAGGTGGTCTTGGTACGTTTTGCAAAGAAGGCGATCAGTCCGCCTATACCGGTGGCAAGACCTGCAAGAAGTGTAAGACCGAAAGCAAACAGAAGCCGGGAGCTGTCCATAGAAAATTATTTAGACTCAATTTAAATTGCAAAAATAGAACAATTAAATGAAAAAGAGCCTGCGGAGCAGCCTGTGTGGCAAAAAAATAGCTTAATTAGACTGAGTTATCTGCGATGACCCTGACAGAATGTTATAGGATCCTCGGCGTGAGGCACAACGCCTCTGATGATGAGGTGAGGAAGGCTTACCGGAGGAAGGCGATGGAGCTTCATCCTGACCGCAATCCCTCTGCTGAGGCACATGAGCGATTCATCATGGTCACAGAGGCCTATGAATATCTTATCAGCCGCCCCCGGGGGCGCAACATCTCCGAGGAGGAGCTGAACCGCAACTACCAGGCATGGGTCGAGTACCGTCAGGCCGAGGCGCGCCGCCGCGCAGCTGCCTATGCCAGGGCCTCCTATGCAGAGTTCAGGAAGAGCCGGCTTTACAAGAGCACTACCGTGATCGACGGTACAATGGTGATACTGGGACTGGTGCTGGCAGTCTCGGTGATAGTGATGACCATCTACGGATACAATTACCGTATGAAGATGGCCACCACCCCGATGGAGGAGCCCTCATTCGCGCTGGCGGCGGTCACATTCATTATCGGATGTGCCTACCTGGTGATCTCAGTTTTGTATCTTAGCGCCTGGATTGCGCAGAAAAAAGGTATAAGGAAGAGAAATGAGTTCACGCAGAAAGATCAGGAATCCGTTTGATGCGGAGCAGAATATGTGTTTCGGATGCGGGCCGGCGAACCTTTCCGGGTTGCACCTGCGGTTCGAGGAGGATGATGAAAGGCTCTATGTCACATGGGATCCGGAGCCCCGTTTTCAGGGATACATCAACGTGCTCCACGGGGGCATTATCGCCACCCTGCTGGATGAGGCAGGCGCATGGTGCGTCTATGTCAAGGGAGGAACCGCGGGAGTCACCTCTTCAATGACGGTGAGGTACCTGAAACCTGTACGTCTCGGCAAGGGAGAGGTGACCGTTGAGGCCGCAATCACGGAAAAGCATGAGAGACAGGCGCTCATATCGGCACTGCTGCGTGACAGCGAAGGAAATGTGTGTGCCGAGGCCGACCTCGACTACTACATCTATCCCGAGCATGTGGCGCGGGCACGCTACTACTACCCCGGCAGGGAGGCATTCGTTGAAGATCAGCAGGTGTGAATCGCCGCTGACAGCCCGGGTATCCGAAAGGCAGCCGTCACCCGGCAATCAAAAAGTACTTTGACCTGTTGCCTGTAACAGGCAATCACACACTCCGCGGGCCTGCAGTCTTCAACCGGCAATCAAACAGCGTCGTGGCGCGCTGCCGGTACCTCACTGTGTGGGGTGAACTCAGACCTCAGATACTTATAGTAACCGGTTATCCCTATCATGGCTGCATTGTCGGTGGTGTACCTCAGCTCCGGCAGATAGAGCTGCCACCCTCTCCTCTCCGCCTCACGTGTCACCGCCCTGCGCAGCCCGCTGTTGGCAGAGACACCGCCGGCAATGCCTATCTCCCTGATGCCGGTCTCCTTTGAAGCCCTGACCAGCTTGCCGACCAGTATCTCCACTATCCTGGCCTGCAGCGAGGCGGCAAGGTCATTCAGATGCCTGCTGGCAAAATCAGGCTCTTCCACCACCCTGTCACGGAGGAAGTAGAGGAAGCTGGTCTTCAGTCCTGAAAAGCTGAAGTCCAGTCCTTTTACCCTTGGCCTGGCGAAGCTGAAGGCAGCCGGGTCGCCATCTGCTGCCAGCCTGTCGATGACCGGCCCGCCTGGATAAGGCAGCCCCATCACCTTGGCACACTTGTCAAACGCCTCGCCGGCAGCATCATCTATGGTGTTCCCGATGATCTTCAAGGAGAGATGGTCATCCATCACTATCAGCTGGGTATGGCCGCCCGATACCAGCAGGCACAGGAATGGCAGGTTGGGCACCCGGTTCTCACGGCCATGTTCCCTGATGAAGTGAGACATCACATGTGCATGCAGGTGGTTGACGGCTATCAGCGGCACGTTGCGTGCCAGTGCGAATCCCTTGGCAAACGATGCCCCCACCAGCAGCGAGCCGAGCAGGCCGGGTCCGCCGGTATAGGCCACGGCACTGACATCGGCAGGTCTCTTTGCCGCCAGGGCAAGAGCCTGGTCAACCACCGGCACAATATTGGCCTGATGAGCCCGGGAGGCCAGCTCGGGAACAACACCGCCATAGGCACGGTGAACCTGCTGGCCGGCAATCAGGTTAGAGACGACAAAACCATCGTGGACAACAGCCGCAGAGGTGTCGTCACATGATGATTCTATCGCAAGGATCGTAATTCCCGGCTTCATTTTTGTATCACACTTTTTTATAACTTCGCCTGTGCGGAATCGCACTCAGGAATGGCCAAAATTATTAAAAAAATTGTCAGGATCATTTTCCTTGCAGCAGCAGCCTTGCTGCTGCTCTCGCTGACCATTTTCCTCCTGCTGCAGATACCGGCCATTCAGACCTACGCAGTGAACAGGGTCTCACGGCTGCTTACCGAGAAGAGCGGGGCGGAGATAACTGTAGGGCGGGTCTCCTACTCACTGCGGCATGATATAATTCTCGAACGGCTGCTCGTCAGGGATCAGCACCGCGACACACTCCTGGCTGCAGCACGCACCGAACTGCGGATACGCGAAATAAGGCCGAAGCATGGCCGCTTCCGCTTTGGAAGGATAGCCCTGTATGAGCCCGACTTCAGGATGGTGACCGACAGTGCCGGCCTGCTTAACCTGAACTGGTTCATAAACTCACTCGAAGGCGGCGGGGAGAGGGATACCCTGAAGAGGACCGATATACGCTTCGCATCAATCACTCTTACAGACGGATCCTACACCCTGGCAGATATGCTTGACACGGCCGGGGTCACTGCAGGAACGGTCAATTTCAGGAACATGCACATTGACAGTATCAATGCGCGTGTACGTGACCTCAGGATAATACCCGATTCGGTGAGCATGGTCATCAGGGAGCTCTCCTTCAGGGAGCAGGGTGGGTTCACTGCGGAGGAGGTGGGTATGAACCTTGCCGTCACCGGGAACAACCTCTCTTTCCGGGAGGTGGAGGTGTCAACCGCATCTACAAGGGTGTCAGCCGAAAAGCTCATCTTCATGCCGAACGGCCCCGAAGGCTGGCAGGACTTCATCAATGAGGTGAGGCTCGACTTCCACTTCAACCCTTCAACCATAAGCAGCAGTGATCTCTCCTATTTCGTGCAGCCGGTGCAGGGAATGCATGAGATGATTGACATGTCAGGACGGATCAGCGGCACCGTGGCCGAGATGAAGGGACGTAACATGAGGCTCGACTACGGGTCATCAACAAGACTGAGGTTCGACTTTGATATCTCGGGCCTGCCGGCTATAGACGAGAGTTTCATATATATCGGATTCACCGAGATGAGAACGCATGCTGCCGACATAGAGCATTTCTCGCTGCCGGGGGTAAAGGCCTTCATCATCCCGGAAGTGGTTCACGACCTGGGGGTGATCACCTTCCGGGGCAGCTTCACCGGCTTCACCACCGACTTCGTCTCCTTCGGAAAATTCACCACCGAGAGGGGCACCATTGACACCGACATATCACTCCGGCCGGCTGGGCGGAACACCTTCAGCTTCAAGGGTGCGCTTCAGACCAGTGATGTTGACCTGGGGCACCTGGCCAGGAATGAGGAGATGTTCGGCGGATTGTGGGGGCATGCCGAGATAGACGGTTCGACCGTCATTGACAGGGTGACCAGGAAGTTCACCCGGCTCAATGCAAATATCAACGGCGTGATCGACAGTGTTGAGATAAACCGCTATCTCTACCGCAATATCGATCTGGCGGGGACCTATTCGGAGAAGATCTGGGACGGCAGCGTGGAGATCAGGGAGCCCAACATAGACATGAGCCTGCTGGGGCGGTTTGACCTGGAGCGGGAGAGGCCTGAGTTCGACTTCACGATGAACCTTGCCGGCGCCGACCTGATGGCCCTTAATCTGGTCAGGCACGATGCCGGAACCGGGGATACCGCATCAGCTAGGGGAATAGCCGCTCTCTTCAGGAGCAGGCCGGAGCGTGACTCGGTCTTCAGGGCATCGGCACTGGTGACAGCCAACTTCAGCGGGAACAGGATAGACAATATCGAGGGGACACTGAGGCTGATCAACTCCACCTTTGAAAACTCCGGCGGCATCCTTAATATCTATGATCTGCTGATCAGCTCAGACATCGTCAGGGATGTGCCCCTGCTCACCGTCAGGTCTGACTTCGCCGATGCTGCCATCAGGGGCCGCTACACGATTGATGCTCTCAGGGAGGGGGTATCATCGATGCTGGCTGCCCTTATCCCCTCACGGTTCAGCGGCACCACTGCCCGTCAGGCTGCCGGGCAGCCCGCGGCAGACATCACCTTCGAGCTGACTGCCAAGAGGGTTGACCGGCTGAATGAGTTTTTCCGTACAGGGGTGACCATCTCTCCCGGCTCACGCGCCACCGGCACCCTGCGGTCAGACACGCCTGAGATGACGGCTGAGATGACGGCTGACCTGGTGACCGCGGCCGGACTGAGGCTGAAGAACCTGCACATGAGCAGCGGCATGAGCGGAGGAAGGATGAATCTCAGGGTGCAGGCCGACACCCTCAGGCTGCCTGACCAGTCGAGGCTGGGAGGGTTCTCGCTGACAGGCACCGGATGGAGCGACACCATCAGGCTCACAGCCGGCTGGGATAACGGCGACGAAGGAAGAAACCGGGGAGAGGCCGGCATAAACGGACTGTTCAGCAGGAGCAGGCCGGGAAAAGCGACACTGACACTGGCACTCCTGCCCGGAGAGATGACCGTGAACAACATGCCATGGAGCATCAGTCCGGCACGCATAGTGATTGACTCAACCTCTGCCCTCTTCGAGAATGTCATCATCAGCCACGGAGATGACTATGTCAGCCTCGGCGGGAGGATCTCGGAGGTGCCTGATGACAAGTTCGATCTGGGTTTCAGCGGACTCAACCTCGCTTACCTCAACAGGGTGCTGAAGCAGGAGAATATGGCAGCCGACGCCACCCCGATGGTATTTGAGGGAAGAGCGGGTGGCAGGATAACCCTTTCAGACATCTACCGGAACCTCCTCTTTGAGAGTCTGATCAATATTGAAGAATTCCGGCTCAACAACAATGACTACGGCCTGATGACCATCAGCAGCGAATGGGATCCCCGCAGGCGGGTGATAATGCTCTCTGCCGGCAATGACTTCCACGGCACCCGGTCCATCAGTGTTCAGGGCATCTACTCGCCGCACGAACGGCTGACGGAGCTGACCGCTACCGCCAGCAGCCTGCCGCTTGACGTGATCAACCCCATCGTCAGATCCTTCGCCTCAGACGTGCGCGGGCTGGGAACGGGGACCATAAGGCTGAGAGTTGCCCACGGGCAGATACAGCTGACAGGCGCCGTGATGGCACGCGATGCCTCCCTGAAGATCGACTTCCTGCAGACCCGGTACAGCTTCACCGACAGTATACGGTTCACACCGGCAGGTATCAGCTTCAGGAACATACGCATCTATGACGAGAAGAGGAACTTCGGGACCATCAACGGTATGATCACCCACAAATCTTTCAAGGATATCGGGGTCAGCCTGGATATCAATATAGACCGTATGATGGTTCTGAACACGCGGGCCAAGGACAGTGACATATTCTACGGAACGGCCTATGCATCCGGCTATGCAGGCATCAGAGGCAACGAGGAGAAGCTCTCATTCAATATCTCGGCCAGGACAGCTCCCAATACCGAGTTTTACATTCCGCTCAACACATCAGCCAGTGTGAGCGACTACCCCTATATTGTCTTCACGGCTCCCGGAGGAGCTGACCCTGAGCGGGATAAGGAGCTGGATATGGTTGTCAGGCCGGTCAGGCCGGAGGAGAGCGCCATTGAGGTAAATCTGGACCTGGAGGTGACACCCGAGGCCGAGGTGCAACTGCTGCTTGATGAGGTGGCAGGTGATGTGATCAGGGGAAAGGGTGAAGGCAAGCTCAACATCTCCCTCAGCCCACGCGGCGACGTAAGGCTGGCGGGCAACTATGTAATCAGAGAGGGTGATTACCTCTTCACACTGGGGAACATACTCAACAAGAGATTCGCCATCGAGTCGGGCGGGACAGTATCATGGAACGGCGCCATCGAGGATGCGACCCTCAATATCAAGGCGCTTTACAAGACCAAGGCCTCCCTCTCGGAGATATTCGGCGATCATGAGTTTACCGACCTTAAGGCCAAGATACCCGTTGAATGCATACTCAGCCTCTCAGACAAGCTCTTCAACCCGGCCGTCAGCTTTGACATTGCCCTTCCCACCGCCGACGAGACCAGCCGTGAGCTGCTGCGTGCCGCGGTAGACAATGAGGAGAAGATGAGCCGGCAGTTCCTCTACCTGCTGGTGATGAACAGCTTCTATCCTGATCCGGCACTCTACAACTCGGGCGCAACCGCCGGAGCACAGATGGGACGTACCGGACTGCCACTCACTCCCGGCGTCGGGGTGACAACCACCACCGAGATGCTCTCAAACCAGCTGAGCAACTGGCTCTCACAGATAAGCAACGACTTTGATATCGGGTTCAGCTACCGGCCCGGCAATGAGCTCACCGACCAGGAGATGGAGGTGGCACTCTCAACACAGCTGCTTAATGACAAGGTTGTACTCAATGGCAACGTTGACCTGAGGGGAAACCAGTCAAACACCCAGGCAAGCAATATCAGCGGTGAATTCACGGTAGAGGTGAGACTGACCGACAGACTGAGATTCAAGGTGTTCAACCGGTCAAACTACAACCTGTACTACCAGATGCACCCATACACCCAGGGAGTGGGACTCTTCTTCAGGCGCGATTTCAACCGGCTGCCTGACCTCTTTACCGCAAGTGAGGAGAAGAAGAAAAAAGACCGGGAACGAGGCGATGAAAATAGCGGCAAATGAGCTTTTGAACAATCGCCCCGTTTTATCAACAATGGTATACTTGAGAAGCAGATAAACCGTTTATTACTATATTCGCGCGATGATACACCAAAGTAAGTCAAACTGTTAACATCTTAATCCACAGAAAATGATATCAGCTGCTATTCTATTGCAGGGTACCCTGGCCACCGAGGTTGCTGAAGAGTCAACAATGTCACTGGCAGATCTTTACCTGGCCGGCGGATGGGTCATGTACCTGATCACTCTGCTCTCATTTGTTGCATTGTACATCTTCATTGAGCGGTACCTGGTAATCAATAAGGCATCAAAGAATGATGCCAATTTCATGAACCGTATCAAGGACTACATGTATGAGGGGAAGGTTGATGCCGCCCTTCAGCTCTGCCGGAAGACCTCCTCACCCCAGGCACGCATGGTTGAGAAGGGTATTGCCCGCCTGGGCAGGCCCCTTGCCGATGTGACGGCTGCGGTTGAGAATGTGGGCCGGCTTGAGATACACAAGCTCGAGAAGAGGTTCCCGACACTGGCTACCATCGCCGGCGCAGCACCGCTGATGGGCTTCTTCGGAACGGTTATCGGAATGGTACAGGCCTTCTACGAGATGTCACTGGCAGGCAACAGCCTGGACATCAGCACCCTCAGCGGAGGTATCTATACCGCACTCATAACCACCGTGGGCGGTCTGATACTCGGCATACTGGCCTACTTCGGATACAACCTTCTGGTGGTGAGGGTGGAGAACGTGGTGTTCCAGCTCGAGACCACCTCCACAGAGTTCCTCGACATACTCAACGAACCCGTAAAATAGGCAGTGATGGCTATCAGCAACAAGAATAAAGTCAGTGTACAGTTCAGCAATGCAGGGATGTCAGACATCGTCTTCCTGCTGCTGCTCTTCTTTATGCTGACCTCCACGCTGGTTCATCCCACCGCCCTCAAGCTGCTGCTGCCCAAGGGCACCACGCAGACCTCGGCCCGGCCGATGACCACTGTATCGATCACCTCTGACCTTCAGTACTATATTGAAGACCAGCCCATCGAGCTCGAATACCTCGAGGCTGCGCTGCAGTCGAGGGTTGAAGACTCACCTGAGATATACATATCCGTACATGCTGACCGGAGCGTTCCGGTCGAGTATGTTGTGAATGTCATGAATATTGCCGCAAAGAACCAGTACAAGCTTATCCTTGCCACCACTCCGAAATAACGCCCGTGAACCCATGACCAGGGAGCGCAAGCTGGGTCTCATACTCAGTGCAGTGATTCATATTATCCTTGCCGTTCTGGTATTCCTGGTCACCTTCCGTATAAAGGTTCCCGAGCCGGCAGAGGAAGGTCTGCTCGTCAACTTCGGCTTTGACCAGAGCGGGTCAGGGCTGTTCGAGCCGGCACCGCAGCCTGTTGCTCCTCCCCCGCCGCCGCCACCGGCCACAGCCGACAAGGGAGGCGAAGAGGCGCTGCTGACACAGGATTTCGAGGAGGCGGTGGAGGTGGAGAAGAAGAAGCCCGACCCCGAGGAGCTGAAGCGACAGGCCGAGGCGCGTGCGGCAGAGATACGCCGGCAGCAGGAGGCAGAGGCGGAGAGGATAAAGCGTGAGCAGGAGGAGGCGGAGAGACGCAAGCGCGAGGAGGAGCAGCGACGCATTGACGAAGCCAACAAAAGGGCAAAGAACGCCTTTGGAAATGTGGGCAATATCGGCAAGACGGGCGAGAGCGAAGGGATTGCAGGCGGCCCCGGAAACCAGGGAGTCAAGACCGGAGCACCAGATGTGCCAACCTATGGTCCGGGCAGCGGAACAGGAAATCAGGGATTCTCCTATGACCTGGAAGGAAGGAGAGTACAGTCAATCGCCAAACCTCCCTACAACATACAGCAGGATGGGATTGTGGTGGTGGCGGTGACCGTCGACCGCACCGGAAGGGTCACTGAAGCCACACCGGGAATGAAGGGATCCACAACACTCGATGCCGAGCTGCTGAAACTGGCCAAGGAGGCTGCACTCAAGACCAGGTTTGACCAGAAGAACGATGCGCCGGTGATTCAGAAGGGCACCATCACCTACATCTTCAAGCTCAATTGAGAAGGTGTGCCGGACACTCATCCGGCAATTCACTGAAAACATTGAAACAGGAGTGGGGCCGGCCGGTCTCTGCGGACCTGTTGCTGCAGGGTCTCTCTTCTCAGAAGAGACTTGTTGACAGATCATATCAGAAGAGGCTTATCACCAGGTCCAGCAGCCCGGTCAGCTTCACTGCCGATGCCATCACCGCCACCAGCAGTATGATGCGTACCACGCGCGGGCCCCAGCTCACCGCCACCTTTGATCCGAGCCATGCTCCCACCCCCTGTCCGGCCGCCAGGATAATGCCATAGAGGTAATAGATCTGGTTGCTGATGACAAAGACCACCAGTGATATTGCTGTCATGGCTGCCACAATCAGCACCTTGTGAGCATTGGCGCGTGTCAGCCCCAGTCCTGCCCCGAACACCAGTGCTGCCAGCAGGAAGAATCCCACCCCGGCCTGTATGAATCCGCCATAGATACCTATTACGAAGAAGAGAACCGGCACCCACCAGCGGCGCTGCATCACGGCAGCGTGGGCATGATCGCGCACCCACTTCTCGGGTTTGTAGAGTATGACGAAGAACATGAAGACAAGCAGCCCGCCTATCAGCAGCTCCATCAGTCGCTCATTGATACGTACCGCCACCAGCGCTCCCAGCAGTGCCCCGCCCACAGAGGGGAGGGTGAGCCAGAGGCTCTCCCTGACGGTATATAGCTTCTGCCGGCGGAAGCTGATGCTGCTGACCACTCCCTGCACAAAGACCCCTATACGGTTGGTGCCGTTGGCAATATTGGCCGGCAGGCCCAGGAACATGAGCAGGGGCAGCGTTATCAGTGACCCGCTTCCGGCAAGGGTATTGACAAAGCCTGCAAAAAGGCCGGCAGCAATGACTGCCAGATACATATACCATTCCATCGGCCGGGAGGGCTACCTGTCGAGTATCGACTTCACAGACATGAGCAGGTTGTCAGTCAGATCACTGTCCTTGATCACATAATCAGCTATCCCCTTACGTGCAAACTCGAGAACCACCTCGCCCCTCTCCTGTGCAGAGAGCATGATGACGGGCAGATGGGGTGCCAGCCTGACGATCTCATCATAGGCTTCCATACCGTTCATCGGTGTCTCTCCATCCTTGATGAAGTAGTAGTCAAGGATAATCAGATCAGGGTCCTGATCGATGGCTTCGATGCACTCCTCGGCATAGGCGAACGGTATTACGCGGAACCCGGCCGCCTCAAGCCTGACAGTGACTACACCGGTGATAACAGGGTCATCATCAACTAAAAAGATCGTCTTGTCGTTCTGTCGGCTGACTCTTTCCATAAGAGAGAAGATTAGCTAAGGAGTTCTTTTTCCTAAACGGTAAAAAGCGGATAATCTTTCATCATTCTGACCACTCTCTCTCCTACCGAGGCGATTACTGTCTCATTGTCAATGTTGACCAGCACCTCGTCAATCAGCTCCACAATGGTCTTCATATCTGCCTCCTTCAGTCCGCGGGTGGTTACCGCCGGTGTTCCCACCCTCAGCCCTGAGGTAAGGAACGGCGACCGCGAATCGAACGGCACCATATTTTTGTTTACGGTGATATGTGCTTTGACCAGTGTATTCTCCACCTTCTTTCCAGAGATCTCCGGGAAGCGTGTTCTGAGGTCAATAAGCATGGAGTGGTTATCTGTTCCGCCTGATATCACCTTGTAGCCCAGTGCCATGAAAGCGTCGGCCATCACTGCGGCATTCTTCTTCACCTGCTTCTGGTACTCGCGGAAGCCGGGGGTCAGAGCCTCGCCGAAAGCTACCGCCTTGGCTGCAATGACATGCTCGAGCGGCCCGCCCTGTATGCCCGGGAAGACGGCTGAATTGAGCATTGATGACATCATCCTGATCTCCCCCTTGGGTGTCTTCACTCCCCACGGGTTGGGGAAGTCCTTACCCATCAGTATGATACCGCCGCGCGGTCCCCTGAGGGTCTTATGGGTTGTGGAGGTGACAAAATGGGCATGTTTAAGCGGGTTGTCGAGCAGTCCCGCGGCAATCAGTCCGGCCGGATGGGCCATGTCAATCATCAGCAGGGCTCCCACCCTGTCAGCTATGGCACGCATCCGTGCATAGTCCCACTCCCTCGAGTAGGCCGATGCACCTCCTACAATGAGTTTCGGCTTCTCGCGAAGGGCAACCTCCTCCATCATGTCATAGTCAACACGCCCGGTATCCTCCCTGACACCATAGGCCACCGGACGGTAGAGAATGCCTGATGAGTTGACCGGCGAACCGTGTGACAGGTGCCCTCCGTGTGACAGGTCAAGCCCCATGAAGGTGTCTCCCGGCTTGAGCACCGTGAGGAAGACAGCCATGTTGGCCTGAGCCCCCGAGTGGGGCTGTACGTTGGCATATTCGGCATTGTAGAGCTGCTTCAGCCTGTCTATGGCAAGCTGCTCAACCTGGTCAACCACCTCACACCCGCCATAGTAGCGGGCACCGGGATAGCCCTCGGCATATTTGTTGGTCAGCACCGACCCCATTGCTTCAAGCACCTGGGGGCTGACAAAATTCTCTGATGCAATAAGTTCAAGGCCATCAGTCTGTCGTTTGCGCTCGAGGCCGATCAGGTCAAACAGAACATTGTCTCTTTCCATAGTACAAAATCTTAATTCGGTTGATAATCTCCCGCCTGCCTCATCTGCGCAGGCCGGGTTGTGCAGTGGCAAATATACATTATTAAAACAAATCTTAGAGTGACAGGAATTATCTAAAGGAGTCCTGATAGTGAAAGGGAACCGGGCACTACTCATCTGAAAACTGCCTGAGCAGCTCGCGGTATGCTGAAAAAATCCTCGACTTGGAGACGAAGCCCATATACCGTCCCTTGTCAAGCACCGGCAGGTTCCAGGCGCCGGTACGTTCAAAGGTCTCCAGCACGGTGTCGCCCCTGTCGCGTATGTCAACATATGATAGCGGGATGGTCATCAGGTCCCTGACAAGCAGCTTGTCATAGAGCTCCGGCCGGAACATCTTGTCACGCACATCATCGAGCATCACCACTCCCTCCAGGATATTGAATTCGTCAACCACCGGGAAGATATTGCGGTTTGAGAGCGAAATCTGTCTGACCAGTCCTCCCAGGTTGTCATCAGGGCTCACCGTCAGCAGGTCGGTCTCCACCTCGTCGGTCCACTCGAGCAGTACCATGATCGCCTGGTCCTTGTCATGGGTTATCAGTTCACCGCTGGCCGCCAGTTGTTTGTTGTATATTGAGTGCTTGTCGAATGCCCTGGAGGTGATGAAGGCCACGGTGGAGGTGATGATCAGCGGCATGAGCAGGCCGTACCCTTCGGTTATCTCAGCAATGAGGAATATTCCCGTGAGGGGTGCATGGAGCACTGCCGAGAAGACCCCGGCCATGGCTGTGAGTGTGAAGCTGCTCTCGACCAGTGTGAGGCCGAAGAGGTGGTTGAAGAGGCTTGACATAAAGTATCCGGCCACCCCGCCCGAAAAGAGTACCGGAGCAACTATCCCTCCCACTCCGCCGGCGCCGTTGGTTGAGGCTGAGGCAACCACCTTGAATACAAGGAGGCCGCCCATAAGCAGCGCAAACGACAGGAAGCCGGTGGTCAGGTATCCGAACACCTCGGGGCCGGGAGCATACCCCGGCTCGGCATTGAGCAGCACCTTGACGGTATCATAACCCTCACCATAGAGGGCTGGATAGAAGTAGATCAGTATGCCCAGCACCAGCCCGCCGGCAAGCATCCTGACCCATATGTTGCCGATCTTTGAATAGAGCCTCTCGATGTAAACCGTTCCCCTGGTGAAATAGATCCCCACCAGGCCGCAGAATACACCGAGGATGAGATAATAGGGTACCTCTGAGACCTGGAACCCCTGTACCACATGGAACGAGAACATCACATTGTCACCCATGAGGAAGTAGGCCGTGGTGGCCGCTGTGACCGCCGAGATCAGCAACGGCACTATCGATGACATCGTCAGGTCAAGCATGAGTACTTCAAGGGTGAAGAGGATACCTCCAATGGGTGCCTTGAAGATGCCTGCTATGGCACCGGCGGCGCCACACCCGAGCAGAAGGGTGACATACTTGTAGCTCAGCTTGAAGTACTGACCGATGGTTGAACCGATTGAGGCACCGGTGAGCACAATGGGCGCCTCGGCGCCTACCGATCCGCCAAACCCGATGGTGAGCGAGCTGGTGAGGATAGATGACCAGTTGTTGTGGGGCTTGAGATAGCTCTGCCGACGCGAGATGGCGTAGAGAACCCTGCTGATACCATGGGAGATGTTGTCACGCACAAGATACTTCACCGCAAGAACGGTGAGGAATATTCCGAAAAGCGGATAGGCCAGCGAGAGAGCCCCGGCAGCGCCACGCATGACGCCCTGGATAAAGAGAACATGAGTGTAATGAATGGTGTTCTTCATCACCACGGCCGCCAGCGAACAGGCAAGCCCCGTAACAAAGCTGAGCAGGTAGACCAGGGTCCGCTGCTCGGTGAGAAAGGTTTTAAAATACTTTATAACTCTGTGAACCAGATTCTTCAAGGTAGCTCAGGAAATGAAGTCAGCCATGAAGATACAAATATAGAATAAATAGAGCAGCAGAATTAAATTTTGGTAAGTTTGGGATATTTTCACCTATGATCAGGTTTGAACGTCATACACTGGCCAACGGGCTGAGGGTGATCGCTCACCGTGATGAGGGGACTCCCATGGTTACCACCAACCTGCTCTACGATGTGGGTGCCAGGGATGAGGCCCCTGATGCGACGGGTTTTGCGCATCTCTTCGAGCATCTCATGTTCGGGGGTACCGCTGACGTCCCCCTCTTCGACCAGCCTGTGATGATGGCGGGCGGGGAGAATAATGCCTTCACCAACAATGATCTGACAAACTACTACATCACCCTGCCTGCCAATAACATCGAAACGGCACTCTGGCTCGAGGCTGACAGGATGAGGGGACTGGATCTGTCGGAAGAGAGGCTTGAGAATCAGAAGAGTGTTGTGACGGAAGAATTCAGGCAGAGGTATCTCAACCAGCCTTACGGCGACCTGCTGCTGCTGCTCAGGCCGCTGGCCTACCGTATCCACCCTTACCGCTGGCCTACGATCGGAATGGAGATCAGCCATATTGAACGGGCCAGCCGGGAGAGGGCGAAACAGTTCTATGATCGCCATTACAAGCCCTCCAACGCCGTACTCTCCATCGCAGGCAACATAGACCCCGGCAAGGCTTTCGCGCTGGCAGAGAAATGGTTCGGCCATCTGCCGGCCGGAGAGCCCCCTCTCAGAAATCTTCCCGCTGAACCGGTGCAGGAAGAGAGGCGTGAGATGACCGTTTACCGGCCGGTGCCGGCAGCCCACCTGCTCATTGCATTTCATATGGGCAACCGTACCAGCCGCGATTTCTATGTCCTCGATCTGATGACCGATATCCTGGCAGGCTGCAACTCGGCACGCTTCCCGTCAGTACTGGTACGGCAGAAGGAGCTCTTCACCGAGGCCGATATCTACCTGTCTGGCGAAACCGATCCCGGACTGGTGATCTTCAGCGGCAGACTGAAGAACGGGGTGGAGACAGCAGAGGCGGAGAAGTATGTCTGGCATGAGCTGCAGAGGATGGCGGATGAGCCGGTCACCCCTGCCGAGCTGGATAAGGCGAGGAACCGGTATGAGTCACACCGGCTGATGTCATACGTGAACCTCCCGGGGATGGCGTTCAGCCTCGCCTATCATGAGTTGCTGGGCGATGCTGATGACATAAACCGTGAAAACGAGAGATATATGAGCGTGACCGCCGATGAGATTACTGCGACGGCTGCCGGAACCTTCCGGCCTGAAAACGGCAGTGTGATACATTACCTGCCTGCCGGGAAAAGGAGCAACTGAGATGATAAGGGTACCTGAGATAATAACACCCTCTGCCGGCGATACCGCCTTCCCCGGCCCGTCGAGGCTTGAGAACGGGATCCCTGTATGGCTGCTGCCCAACGGCACGGTTGACCTCCTCAGGATTGAGTTCGTGCTTCCCGCAGGGCAGATCATGGAAGATGTCCACCTCTCGGCCACCACCACCAGTGCCATGCTGACCGAGGGCACTCTCGATCATGATGCCGAGACACTGAACAACCTGATTGACAGCACCGGTGCCGTCATCACCACTACCGCTGGCCGGGAGACCTCGGGGGCAGTGGCGGTAACTCTCACCCGGAATCTTGAGGAGGTGATGGCTCTTACATATGAGCTGCTCTTCAGGCCATCCTTCCCCGAAAAGGAGTTCAGGATGCTTACGGAGAAGAGAATACAGGCATTTCTCACAAGCAGGCAGCGCACCTCCATCATCGCCAGGGAACTTTTCTGGCAGGCGCTCTGCGGCGACGCCAACCCATACGGGCGCATCTCTGCCCTCGGAGACTTCAGCGCTCTCACCACTGCAGACCTGAAGCTGTTTCACCATGCACGTTACCTGGCTGAGACCATGTACATCACCGTGGCTGGCAAAGAGCCCGGCAGGGCAATGCCGGTGCTGGAGGAGTTCTTCGGCGATGCCGGCCCGTGGCGCCGAGAGCGCCCCGGCATGATGCAGTTCAACCCTGCACCACCGGGGATGATTACCGGAGAGGTGCCCGGATCGGTACAGAGTACGGTGAGAATGGGATGGAGAGGAATAACTCATGGCCACCCCGATTATCACGGAGTGACGGTGGCGGCAACAATACTGGGAGGCTATTTCGGCTCACGGCTGATGAGACGTATACGGGAGGAGAAGGGATATACCTACGGCATACACGCCATGGCAGGCGCATTCTCTCATATCGGTTATATAGCCGTCACAACCGATGTGGCAAACGAATACCGGGATGAGACGGTCAATGAGATCAGGAGCGAGATAAGAAAGCTGTGCCGTCAGGAGCTGGGAGACGAGGAGATGACCCTTGTCAGAAACCACCTCCTCGGAGAGACTGCCCGTCTCTTTGATGGTCCGTTCGTGATGGCCGATACCATCAGAACCATTACCGATTATGATACCGGAACGGATTACTATTCCAGCTTTGCAGAGACCGTCAGAACCATCACCCCGTCAAGGATCAGGGAGCTCTTCACTCTCTACTTTGATCCTGACAATGCATGGGTGATAATCGCGGGGGCACAATGAGCGTCCTGAGAGATATGGTTGTATGTGCGGGCAGCCTGCTGCTGGCTGTCTGCCTGGCTGTTCCCCTCTGTGCACAGGAGGTGCCGGTACCTGTCTCCCCGAGGCTCGATATGGTCACGGTTGACCCTGCGACCGGGTTTGCACATCTGAGCTGGCTCCCGTCGCCGTCACCCGCCATTGCCGGATATGTGGTCTATACCTTCTCGGGAGGCGTAGCCACCGCTATTGACACCATTCACGGTACAGGCACGCTGCAGTATACCCATACCGCCTCTGCAGCAAGATACAGGAGTGTGGCCTATGTGGTTGCCGCCATCGACTCCTCGGCTAACATCAGTCCGCTCAGCAACAGCCTCAGCACCATATGGCTTTCGGCTGAATATGACCCATGTGCCGGTACCATAACAGTCTCATGGACACCCTATGACAATGCCCGCCATCCCGCTCTCAGCTACCGCCTGCTGATCGGCGGCGAGGCGACGCCGGCAACGGTGACACTGCCTGTTACCGCTGCTCAGTATGTTCTCACCGGCTACGAGCCTGATACCGAATACTGTCTCACCCTAACCGCCAACGATGACGGCACACCGCTCTCCTCCTCGAACAGGGTGTGTGTCACCACCGGCAGTGAGGCTCCTCCTCAGTGGACCGCCATCCATGCCGTCACCGCCGGCAGTCACGGTATCACCCTGCTGGTCTCATATGATCCCTCCACCACCATGGAGCGGTTCGCCGTCTACCGCTATCAGCCTGGTGCGGATGAGTGGAGGGTGGCAGCATCGGCAACCGGCACGACAGGCACCGCCACGGTTACCGTCAGCGGGGCTGACACCACCGTTATACACCTTTTCAGGGCAGCGGCCCTCAACAGCTGCGGGCTTCCTGCAGCCTGGTCAGGCACAATGCGGAACATGGTGCCTGAACTGTCGTCTGATGCCACCCGTATACACCTGCGATGGAACAGCCCCGACCAGGCCGGCGGATGGTCATTCACGGTGTGGCGTGACCATGGCAGCGGATGGCATGAGGTGGGGCAGACAGTGAGCGACACAGTGTGGTCAGAGGAGTATGCTCACTTTGCGAATGAGATAACAGCCCCGGCGGTGGCCTACCGGGTGCGGGCCCGCAGGAGCGGCGGCAACGGAGGCGAACACACCTCATCGGCCGTACTGCTGCCGGTGATGGAGAACCTGATTGTGCCAAATGCCTTCACGCCCTCAGGCAGTGATATAAACGCAATATTCAGGCCTGCCCTCTCATTCATGCCGGCTGAGTATGAGCTCAGGATCTACGGCAGGAACGGCGCGTTGCTGTTCCGCACCGACGATCCGGCCGGGGGATGGGACGGAAGAGACAGGGGACGGCTGATGCCGCCGGGGGTATACCTCTGGACCCTTAGAATGACCACACCCTCGGGGCAGATGGTGAAGAGGAGCGGAACAGTAACCATACTGCCATGAAAGGAGAAGTATGTATGCGCCCTTTTTAGTATATTTGTCTGTTTTTCATCACCGCGCCGCGAATGGTCAAGACAAAATCAAGATTGTTTTCTGCTGAAGATGTCAGTCTGATAGAGAAGGAGTACAAACTGCTCACAGACAACCTCTACAGATGCAATAAGCCCGGAGACAGGGAGCTGATTGACAAGGCTTTCAGGTTTGCCAATGAGGCTCACCGGGAGATGTACCGCAATTCCGGAGAGCCTTATATCATCCATCCCATCATCGTTGCACGCATTGTCAACCAGGAGATTGGGCTGGGAGCCAAGTCGGTGGCTGCGGCGCTGCTGCATGACGTGGTGGAGGATACCGAGATCACCCTGGAAGAGATAGAAAAGGAGTTCGGACCTAAAATTGCATCACTGATAGACGGTCTGACAAAGATATCTGGCACCTACAACAAGGAGACCAACTCACTTCAGGCCGAAAACTTCCGCAAGATGCTGCTGACCCTCTCTGATGACTTCAGGGTCATACTCATCAAGATAGCTGACCGGCTCCACAATATGCGCACGCTCGACTCAATGCCCGAGCACAAGAAGATGAAGATAGCCGGTGAGACCATCTACCTCTATGCCCCACTGGCAAACCGGCTGGGCCTGTTCGCCATCAAGACCGAGCTGGAGGATCTCAGCTTCAAGTTCCACCATCCGCGCATCTATGATGAGATAGCCCGTAAGGTGAAGATGGACGAGAAGAAGAACCTGGCCCTGATAAACCGCTTCAGCCTCCCCATAATCGAGGCGCTCAACCACAGCATGATCATCTTCGATATCTCCGGCCGCTTCAAGTCAATCTACTCCATCTGGAAAAAGATGCAGGCAAAGAACGTTCCGTTCGAGGAGGTGTTTGACCTGCTTGCCGTGAGGATTGTCTTCGAGCCTTCGCCCGAACTGAGTGAGAGGGCACAATGCTGGCAGATCTACTCACTCATAACCGACATCTATACCCCTAAGCCTGACAGGATACGCGACTGGATCAGCCGGCCCAAGCAGAATGGCTATGAGGCGCTGCACCTGACGGTGATGGGACCGGAAGGGAGATGGGTGGAGGTGCAGATACGTAGCCAGCGCATGGATGACATCGCTGAAAGGGGTATCGCCGCCCACTGGAGGTACAAGGGTGAGGAGGCGATGACTGACGGTGAACTCGACAGGTGGCTCAAGCATATCAGGGAGATGCTGGCAAACCCTATGTCTGATCCGCTGACATTCCTCGACGAATTCAAGATGAGCCTCTTCTCGGCAGAGATAATGGTGTTCACCCCGAAAGGACTTCTGATAAACCTGCCGAAAGGAGCCTCAGCTCTCGATTTTGCCTACGAGATACATACCGACATAGGCAACAAGGCCATCGGCGCAAAAGTCAACTACAAGCTCTCGCCCATCTCAACCATCCTGCAGAGCGGCGACCAGGTGGAGATCATAACCTCAAACATCGCCAGGCCAGGAAAGGAATGGCTTGACTACGTCCGCACGGCAAAGGCAAGAAATGCTATCAAGGATGCCCTTCGTGACGAAACCAAAGACCGGATACACAAGGGCATGGAGACCCTTGAACAGAAGCTGGGAGAGATTGGGATAGCTCCAAACTCCGAGATACTGAAAAAACTGCTTGATCACTATGACCTGCTCAACAAGGATGAGCTCTATTCGCGTATCGGACTGGGGGTGATAGACCTCGATGACCTTCGCAGGATACTGAAGAAGTCACCCGAGAGCGGGCTGCACAAGTACTGGCGGCTGGCAACCGGAGGCGGGACACGTAAGAACAGCACGGCCAGGGAACAGCCGATGCCCAGGGACAAGATAGACAAGAGCCAGCCATACCTGCTGCGTGAGGATGTTGACAATAGCGGATACTCATACATCATCGCCACCTGCTGCCAGCCAATACCCGGTGATGAGGTGGTGGGATATATGGATCCGAAGGGCAGGATAATCGTGCACAAGCCGCAGTGCAGCACCGCAATCAGGCTGATGTCAAGCGAGGGGAACAGGATCATTCCCGTAAGATGGACCATCCACCGGCTGGCCTCATTCCTGGCAAGGATCAATATCGTCGGAATTGACCGTATCGGACTGGTGAACGAGGTAACCACCATAATCTCAAAAGAGCTGAACGTCAATATGAGGAACATTAACGTCTCAGTATATGACGGCATCTTTGAAGGGACAATCGAAGTCTACGTGCATCATACCAGCGACCTGAACAACCTGATAATGCAGCTCTCGAACATAAGGGGTATCTCGAGCGTCAAGCGGGTCGAGGAGTTTGAGGCAGGCGATGACGAGGAGTAGTATAAGCAGCCGGAAGATGAAGCAGCAGCCCGACAGCAGGGAGGGTGCCATGAAGGTGGCCAGACAGGTGTTTACCGAGTTCCTTGAACAGCGTTCGCTCAGAAAGACCCCCGAAAGGTTTGCAATACTCGACGAGATCTACTCAAGGGAGGGGCACTTTGATATCAGGGCACTCTACACCTTCATGAACGAGAAGAACTACCGTGTCTCACGGGCCACCCTCTACAACACCATCGATCTGCTGACCGAGTGCAGGCTGGTCACCCGTCACAAATATGGGCAGCGTCAGACTCATTACGAGAGAACCTACCGTGCAGGGCACCATGACCACCTTATTGACACCCGTACCGGCAGGGTGATCGAGTTCAGTGACCCGCGTATTAATGATATCATCCGCAGTGCCTGCGAACAGCACTCATTCGTGCCGCATCATTATACCCTCTATGTCTACGGCGAGCAGCAAAAGCCGGGTGAGTGAATGGCTGACGATACGATTTATTTTGTAACTTCGGACCCGCTCCGTCTAATCGGGCGCTTTTCAGGCAATGCATATTGATATTTTACTGGGTCTGCAGTGGGGCGATGAGGGGAAAGGCAAGGTGGTCGATGTCCTGACGCCCGGGTATGATATTATTGCACGCTTCCAGGGCGGGCCCAATGCCGGTCACACACTTGAATTCAACGGGGTGAAGCATGTGCTGCACCTTATACCCTCGGGTATATTTCATGAGAACAAAATCAATATCATAGGCAACGGGGTGGTGATTGACCCGGTTGTCTTCAGACAGGAGGTGGGCAGTCTGGGGATGGAGATAGCCATGGTACGTGAGAGGCTGCTTATATCACAGAAGGCTCACCTGATCATGCCAACCCACAAGCTGCTCGATGCCGCCCGTGAAGCTGCACTGGGCAATGCAAAGATAGGCTCCACACTGCGGGGCATTGCACCGGCATACACTGACAAGGCATCACGCAACGGGCTGAGGATGGGGGATATTTTCAGGAGCGATTTCCGGAAGGTCTACCGTGAGAGGGCCGGAGTACACAGCAGGGTGCTGGGCGAACTTGGCTGCGGCAGCGACCTTAAGGAGCTGGAGGATGAATGGTTCGATGCCATCAGCTACATCAGGCAGTTCACTACGGTTGACTCAGGCTACCATATTGACAGGGCGCTCAGGGAAGGCAGGCGTGTACTGGCCGAGGGGGCACAGGGAACCATGCTCGATATCGACTTCGGGACATACCCATATGTCACCTCATCAAATACCGTCGCCGCCGGTGCATTTACAGGGCTGGGGGTGGCTCCCGGCCGTACCGGCGAGGTGTTCGGAATATTCAAGGCATATACCACCAGGGTGGGCAGCGGCCCCTTCCCTACCGAGCTGGATGATGAGAACGGCCGGCTGATGCGTGACCGCGGAAAGGAGTACGGCGCCACCACCGGCAGGGCCAGGAGGTGCGGGTGGCTGGACCTGCCGGCACTCAAATATGCTGTTATGATCAACGGTGTGACACAACTCTTCATGATGAAGGCCGATGTGCTCTCAGGATTCAGTGAGGTAAAGGCATGCATCTCATACAACATAGACGGCAAGGAACAGACAGCCCTGCCCTACTGCCTGGCAGATGTTGAGAGCCTGAATTACAGGAGCTTCAGGGGGTGGCAGGGAGAGATATCTCAATGCCGCAACTGGGCAGAGCTGCCCGCTGAACTGAAAGAGTTCATCCTGTTCATTGAAAAAGAGACCGGCGTACCGGTCACAATAGTCTCGGTGGGCCCTGACAGGGCTGAGACGATTGTACGCTGATATTCATTCCTGCCGGTAGACCCAGGCCTCACCGTCAATACGGTCCATAATGGCGTCAAGGGCCTTGTATGCCTGACGCTGCTGCGGGAAGGCACCGGCAGAGACAAGATGCCACCTGCCGCCACCCATGCTGACAATCTGAGCCTCATAGCCAAAGCCTTTGATATGATCAAGCCAGGCATTGGCATACTCAGGAGTAAGAAAACTGCCGACGATCACATGAAACCCCTGCCGCAGCCTCGCCTGCTCCTCGGCCTCCCTGGCCAGCTCAGCCTGACGGGCACGCTCGGCCTCAGCCTTCATCTCATTGACAACACGGATAGAATCAGCAATACGGTATGCCTCGCGCTGCTGCCTCAAAGCCTCAGCCTCCCTCTTCTTTTTGCCAAAGGGGTTGATGCTTTGCATGAAGTCACATGAGGGGGTGAGAAGCAGCAGAGCAGCCAGAAAAACCATGGTAATCCTCTTCATAAATAGCAGCTTTTCATTATTTTGACATCCTGTTAAACCAACATCCTGACAAAAATACAACGAATATTCCGTAAAGAGGCCTCTGACAGACAATTCTTTTCTATATTAGATCGCAATTTAAACGCTCAAAACTCAATCAAGATGAAGTCGCTAATCCGTTTCTTTGAGGAAAATGTGGAGAAGTATGCCTCAAATGTCTACCTGTGGGAGAAGCCCCAGGAGAAGTATGAAGGCACCACCTACATGGAGGCGCGCCGTCAGGCTCATGAGTTCGGTGCGGGGCTGATGCAGCTGGGCATAAAAAAGGGCGACCGTGTCAGCCTGCTGGCCGATGGCCGCAATTCCTGGGTGATAGGTGAACTGGGGATACTCTATGCCGGTGCAGTCAATGTGCCGCTATCCATCAAGCTCAATCCCGAGGAGATACGCTTCAGGGTGACTCACTCAGGCTCAAAGATGGTGATCACATCCAGCACACAGGCACCCAAGGTGCTGGAGGTGGCCGACAAATGTGCCGATCTCGAGAAGATCATATTCATGGATCCCAGGGAGGAGTATGCCGAGGGACAGATACACTTCAATGAGGTCAGGAAGATCGGGCGCGAATGGCTTGAGACACCCGCCAACAGGAAGAGCTTTGAGGAGTTTTACAGCTCCATCACTCCTTCTGACTTTGCCAACATCTGCTATACCTCAGGCACCACCGCTGACCCCAAGGGTATCGTACTCACTCACGGCAACTACGTCTCAAACGTATATCAGTCATACAGCCTGATGGATATCCCGCAGTACTTCAAGACACTGCTGATACTGCCATGGGATCACTCCTTCGCGCACACTGCCGGCATCTATGCCTTTATGGGCAAAGGCGCCAGCATCGCATCGGTCAAGGTGGGGAAGACTCCCATGGAGACCCTCCGCAACATACCCATCTGCATGAAGGAGATCAAGCCCAACCTGCTGATGAGTGTGCCGGCACTGGCCAAGAACTTCCGCAAGAATATCGAAAAGGGTATCAAGGAGAAGGGCAGGCTGACGGAGGCGCTCTTCAACTTCGCCCTCAGAACGGCCTACTCATACAACAAGGAGGGATACAACAAGGGGCGCGGCCTGCAGAAGATCAAGCAGCCGCTGCTCAGACTCTTCGACAAGGTGCTCTTCAGCAAGGTGAGAGAGGCATTCGGCGGCGAGCTGGAGTTTTTCATCGGCGGCGGAGCACTGCTCGATATCGAGCTGCAGCGCTTCTTCTACGCCATAGGGGTACCCATGTTCCAGGGTTATGGCCTCTCAGAAGCTTCTCCAATTATCTCATCAAACTCGGCAGCAAGGCATAAGCTGGGCTCATCAGGCTACCTGGTGAACAACATGGACCTGAAGATATGTGATGATGACGGCAATGAACTCCCGCTGGGTGAGAAGGGCGAGATAGTGATACGCGGCGGAAACGTGATGCACGGATACTGGAAGAATGAGAGTGCCACCAGCGAGACCATACGTGACGGCTGGCTCTACACGGGTGACATGGGATATATGGATGCTGACGGGTTCCTCTATGTGCTGGGCCGGTTCAAGAGCCTGCTCATAGCTGATGACGGTGAGAAGTTCAGCCCGGAGGGGATAGAGGAGGCAATCAGTGAACAGTCGAAGTATATTGATCAGTGCATGCTCTATAATAACCAGAAGCCATACACCATCGCACTGATAGTGCCGAACCAGCATGCCATGAAGCTCTACCTCGAGAGCCGCAACCTCTCTGCAACCACCGAGGAGGGCAAGAGGGCGGTGCTCAACCTTATTGAGAACGAGGTCAATGAGTACCGCATACATGGCAAGTACGGACACATGTTCCCGCACCGCTGGCTGCCGGTGGCACTGGGTGTACTCAACGAGAGCTTCAATGAAGAGAACGGCATGATGAACTCGACCATGAAGATCGTCAGGGGACGCATCACTGAGCGCTACCAGGATCTCATCGACTGGCTCTACACGCCCATGGGCAAGATCATCCACAATGAGCGAAACATGGAGGAGGTCGAGAAGATGAAGCTCGGCTGACCCGATAAAACCATTCTGCCATGAAACATCTGATTGTCACCGCGCTGCTGGTCAGTGCCGGCCTGCTGGCTTCATGTCATCGGGAGCGTGGCCCTGAGTGGAGTCCGGCTCCCAGCCCTCTCTTCACCGTCTGGGGCGAGAGCCTCAACCCCGCGTCGGTATGGAGCGAGTACCCCCGTCCGGGGCTCGAACGAAGCGAATGGATGAGTCTCAACGGGTTGTGGGACTACGCCATCTCACCCGAGATGGAGAGCCCTCCCCCCATGCAGGGAAAGATACTGGTACCCTTCCCCGCCGAGTCTGCCCTCTCTGGCGTGAAGGGCCGGGTGACCGATTCACTGGCCATCTGGTACTCACGCACCTTCACCATACCAAAGAGCTGGCGGGGTCAGCAGCTGATACTCAACTTCGAAGCCTCCGACTGGGAGACTGACGTGTGGATTGACGGCACTCATGCCCTCACCCATCGTGGCGGCTATGACCCCTTCTCATGCAATATCACCGGACTTCTCTCCCCTGCCCGCAGGCATACCCTGCTGGTCAGGGTGACCGATCCCACCGACCGGGGGCGGCAGCCACGCGGCAAGCAGGTGCTGCGACCGGGAGGGATATGGTATACGCCGGTCAGTGGTATCTGGCAGAGCGTATGGCTCGAGCCGGTGGGAAAGAACTGGATAGATGACCTGCGCATAGTGCCCGACATTGACGGCCGACGCCTGCTGGTGACGGTTATGGAGGAGCGTTGCCGCGGCACTGCAGACTGCCCCCCGGTGGATATGGCTCCCTCACTGACGGAGGTGACGCTGCTGACCGGGGATGAGGAGGTGGCCACTGTCACCGGCCTGACCGGGACACCGGTCATACTGCCGGTACCTGAGCCCAGGCTCTGGAGCCCTGACGACCCCTTCCTCTATGACCTGAGAGTGCGGCTGCTCACCGGCGGGACGGTGTGTGACGAGGTGAAGTCATACGCCGGGATGAGGAAGATCTCTCTCGGATGCGACAGTGATGGTTTTACCCGTATCATGCTCAACAATGAGTTCGTATGGCAGAACGGCCCGCTCGACCAGGGGTACTGGCCAGACGGACTATATACACCGCCCTCCGATGAGGCGATGTGCTATGACCTGGAGATGCTGAAGAAGATGGGGTTCAATATGCTGCGCAAGCATGTCAAGGTTGAGAACAGAAGATTCTACTACCATACCGACCGTATGGGGCTGCTGGTGTGGCAGGATATGCCCAGCGGTGATGAGTACATCTGGGGAGACAAGCCCGATATCACCAAGAGTGCTGCCGACTCGGCCATCTTCATGACCGAGCTGAAACAGATGATCTCCACAAAATTCAATAACCCCTCCATCATCATGTGGGTGATCTACAATGAGGGCTGGGGACAGTATGCCACCCCGGCAGTCACCGCATGGGCAGCAGCGTTAGATACTACAAGGCTGATCAACAGCGCCTCGGGATGGACCGACCGCGGGACAGGTGACGTGCTCGACGTGCACCACTACCCCGAGCCGGTTTCGCCCCGGCCGGAGAGGGAGAGGGCCATCGTGCTGGGTGAGTTCGGCGGACTGGGGTTGCCGGTGGAGGGGCACACCTGGGAAGAGAAGAACTGGGGATACGAAAAGATGGGTGATACCGGCGACCTGCTCGGTAAATATGGCAGCTTCTATGAGAAGGTCAGGGAGATGGTTGAGAAACGGGGGCTAAGCGCATCGGTCTATACGCAGACAACCGATGTTGAGACAGAGACCAACGGCCTGATGACATATGACCGTAAGGTTGACAAGATGGGATACGGTAACGTCCGAAAGGCGATGACCGGCAAAGAATAAGGCAGGCAGCCCCGACATCAGGGGTGCCTGCCTGCTCTGCTGCCATTCTCTAGACAATCAGCCTGCTCTTGAAGGGCAGGAATGTCATGAAATCGGCATGATGTACAATGTAGGCCTCGGTGGTGCGCTTAACCAGGTCGCCCTCATGGGCATGTGCCGCAATGATATGGCAAACCTCAGCCGGCACCCCGCACTCCTCTGCCAGGCTCACCCCCGAGAAGGGATGGCGCAGGTACTTGCCATAGCTGCCCTGTACGGAGTTGCCTTTGCTGTCAAGCTCATATTCGAGCAGCTTACCCACATCGGCCAGGATAGCGCCGGCAATCAGCACATCCATGTTCACCGGCAGCTCATCACGGAAGAACTCATTCATCTTTATCCCCGCATCACGTGCCACATGCACCACACACCGCTTGTGATCCATGAAGGTGACCTTCAGGTCAGGGCCACAGAGTAGGGTGAATGGAATACGGTTCAGGTCATCGGCGGTAAGCACACTACGCTCAAGGGCTATCTCCCAGGTGCGGGCAGTCTTCTCCCTGAGGTCGGGATCACTGATCCACTCGAGCTCAGGCCATAGTTTTCTAATTTCGTCAGTCATGGCAGTCGGTTCATAGGTATGCAATAATGGCGTCAGTCATCTGGGTGGTTGAGGCTGCCCCTTTGGTGACCACATCCGGGCGGCCGGTCATCTTCATCATGTCATAGGTACGCACCCTGCCCTCCTCGATGACACGTGCAATGGCATTGCGGATACGGGCAGCAACAGCACCCTCGTCAATATAGTCAAGCATCATGCATGCCGACTCGATCATGGCTATCGGGTTGATGATAGGGGTCTCATAGCCGGCATACTTGGGAGCAGAGCCGTGGGTCGGTTCGAATACCCCTACCCCATCCTCGGAGAACTGTGCACTGCAGGCGAAGCCCAGCCCGCCGATAAGACCCGCAAAGGCATCGGAGACAATATCACCGAACATGTTGCCGGCAACGATCACCCCGTAATCTTCAGGGTTCTTGGTGAGCCACATCATCTGTGCATCTATGTTGGTGTTCCACACCTCTATGGCCGGGAACTCGTTCTTCTGTATCTCCCTGGCCAGCTTCCACATCATGCCCGAGGTCTCGCGAATGACATTGGGCTTCTCGCAGACCGTCACCGACCGGTAGTTGTATTTCGCGGCATGCTGGAAGGCTGCCCTGATAATGCGTTCGGTATATTTCTTTGTGAATATGCGGGTTGAGACGGCCAGCTCATTCTTGGGGCACCAGCCGAAATTGCTTTTGAACTTGGGATGTGTCATCAGTGCATCATAGACCTGCTGCGGAGGGTCGCTCCACTCAACCCCCCCATAGAGTCCTTCAGTGTTCTGCCTAAAGATAGCTACGTCAACCATAGGCTCCTCGGGGTTGCCGTCACGGCCGCGACGGATGAAATTGAGCGGATTACCCTTGTAGCTGCGGCACGGACGGAGGCAGATGTCAAGACCGAAGTGCTGCCTCAGCCCGACAATGGGACTGCTGTAGGTGTATCCTTTCCCCTGCAGGGCAGGTGACAGCTCGGCAACAGCCTCATCCTTGGGCTTGGAAGTGATGGCACCAAAAAGCGCAATCTTATGTTTGGCAATAAGATCGATGGTACGCTGTGGAAGAGGATTGCCCTCACTGCACCAGAAATCCCAGCCAATGTCTCCATGAACATATTCTGCATCAAATCCTGCCGCGTCAAGTACACGCAGAGCCTCTCTCAAAACAGTTGCACCAATACCGTCCCCGGGAAGTGCCACGATAGTCCGTTTCGCCATAGTCATGTAGTTTTAGTGTTTTTCAATGCTCTCAAAAATATAGTTTTTATTGAGTAAAAAAAAGAGCAACTATCTGCAAAATAATGGACTTTGA
Organism: uncultured Rikenella sp.; assembly: GCA_964488645.1. Classification (GTDB taxonomy): domain Bacteria; phylum Bacteroidota; class Bacteroidia; order Bacteroidales; family VadinHA17; genus SR-FBR-E99. The sequence goes on from CAZAVK010000016.1 coordinate 55,857, forward strand.
AACATTAAAACTATCTTTGCGCGCAATTAAGTAACGAGTAAACAAGATCAGATCACTATGGGAAAACTGGGGGAGCTGAAACCTGAAAAAATATGGGACTATTTTGAGGAGATTTGCCGGATACCACGCCTGTCAAAGAATGAAGGAAAGATCAGGGCGTGGCTGCTTGCTTTCGCGAAGCAGCATAATCTGGAGGCCCGCGAAGACAGTGTCGGCAACATCCTGATAATCCGTGAGGCATCACCCGGCATGGAACGGGTGAAGACCGTAGTTCTGCAGAGCCACCTTGACATGGTAGGTGAGAAGAACGCCTCTCATCCCCACAACTGGGATGAAGACCCCATCATACCTGTTATTGACGGCGGCTGGGTCACCGCCAGCGGCACCACCCTGGGTGCTGATGACGGAATCGGTATTGCTGCACAGATGGCTATACTTACTGACAGCTCACTGAATCTGGGGCGCATCGAGTGCCTTTTCACCGTTGATGAGGAGTCGGGGATGACCGGAGCCATCAACCTGAAGCCCGGTTTCTTTACCGGGGGGATACTGCTTAATCTCGACTCCGAAGATGAGGGAATACTCTATATCGGTTGTGCCGGCGGGCTCGATACACAGGCCTACCTTGAGTATACAGCCGAGAAGGCTGCTCCCGGGCACAAGGCAATGAATATCTCGGTCACCGGCCTGAGGGGAGGCCATTCAGGTGATGAGATACATAAGGGATTCGGCAACTCAATAAAGATAATCTCAAGGTTGCTGCATGAGCTGGAGCAGAAGTATGAGATAAGGATCAGCTCCTTCACCGGGGGCAACCTGCGCAACGCGATCCCGCGTGAGGCATTCGTTACAATTCTCTTCAATCCTCTGCATGAGGAGAATATACTCTCTGACACCGCCGCGTTCCACACCTATGCCAGGGAACTGTTCGGCGAGTTGGAGCCCGACCTGAAGATTGCCGCTACCCCTGCCGGACGGCCGGCATTGGTTATGGACGCCGCTTCTCAGCAGCGTCTGCTGAAGGCTCTGACAGTGGTGCCCCATGGCGTCATCGCATGGTCAAAGGATATACCTGACCTGGTGGAGACCTCATCGAACCTGGCAACCATAAGATTCACTGAGAACAATGTGATACACATCGTCACCACCCAGAGAAGCGCGTCAGAGGAGGAGAAGCTCTATGCAGGCATGATGGCCGAGGCAGCCTTTTCCCTGGCAGGTGCCAGCGTGACCCACTCTGACGGATACCCCGGATGGAAGCCGAACATGAATTCGGAAATACTGCGGCTGATGAGCGGGTCGTACCGCAGGCTCTTCGGCAGGGATCCTGAGGTGAAGGCTATACATGCAGGACTCGAGTGCGGACTGATACTCGAGAAGTACAAAGGGATAGATATGATCTCATTCGGCCCGACCATCAGGGGAGCACACACCCCCGAAGAACGAATAGAGATAGAGACGGTGCAGATGTTCTGGGATCTGCTCGTCGACGTGCTGAAGCATATCCCCGAGAAGGAGTAGCCTGCCCCGGCAGAGACTAGGTATACTCCTCAAAATCCTCAACACCGGCACCGCATAGCGGGCAGACCCACTCCTCGGGAAGATCTTCGAATGCTGTTCCCGGGGCTACGCCATTGTCAGGATCGCCCTCGGCCGGGTCATAGATATAACCGCAAAGAATACATCTGTAACTTTTCATCTCCTTCAGTTTAAGGTTGGTATAGTGATATCTACATTTTTACCTTCCGTACCGCATCAATGATGGTGCCATCAACCCACTTGATTGCAGCCACCACTCTCTCATCGAAGGCGGCCTTCTCGGGCTTGCCGCAGATCTTCTCAGCTATCTCCTTCAGTTCCTCGATGGTCACCAGCGGGAGACCCTTGCCGCGCACCGCATCAATCAGATCCTGACGGCGCGGGTTGATGGCAATCCCCCTCTCGGTTATTATGACGTCTATCAGTTCGCCCGGCCCGCACAGGGTGGTGACGCGGTCAACAATAACCGGAATACGGTCGCGGAAGAGCGGCACCGGGATGATGACGTTGCGGGCATGGAGACAGTTCTGCCAGCCACCTATGCCGTGCAGCAGCAGCCCGTCAGAGTGAGTCACCACATTACCGTTGTAGCCGGTGTCTATCTCGGTGGCACCCAGTATCATGATATCCATCATTGTGGTCAGGTTGCCTTTCGAGTGGAAATTATAGGCATTGAACACCGGGTAGGGAATGTGATGCGGATTGCTCTCTACCGACCTCACCGCATCCAGGTCGAATGCCTGGGCATCGAGGATATATCCCATCTGTCCCTCCTCCAGCATGTCTACCATATACTTCGTGCTGCCGCCGAAACCGAAGCTCAGCTTCCAGCCTCTCTTGCGCAGCATCTCATGTACGAAGACCGCAATGGCCAGGCTGGTGCCGCCGGCGCCTGCCTGCATTGTGACACCGTCACGCAGCAGCCCCGACTTCTCCAGGAATGAGGCCGTCAGCTCGGCAATAAGCAGCCGGTCAGGGCTCTTGGTTATCTGCGTGGTGCCCGAAACGATCTTCTCAGGCAGACCGATCTTGTCAACCACAACCACATAGTCAACATAGTTGCCCTCTATCTCCATCGGGAAGCAGGGCAGGTCAACCAGGTTGTCTGTAACTATTATCACCTTGTCGGCATAGAGGTAGTCAGGCTTGGCATATCCCAGTACGCCGGTGGCCGAGGGGCCGCCGGTACCCCTGGCATTGCCGAATGAGTCAGCTGCAGGTGCCGCCAGCACGGCTATGTCTATGGTCACATCACCATCCTGGATGGCCTGTACCCTGCCTCCGTGTGAACGCAGCACCGCCATTCCCTTCATCCTTCCTTCTGAGACAAACATGCCGAGGGGGCCGTTCATGCTGCCTTCGATACGGTTGATGGTGCCATTCTCAAGATATTCAATAACCGGTGCGTTGCATGGGAAAGATGCCGAGGGGAGCCACACCAGATCCTTCACCCCAAGACCGGAGGCTATGCCGAACACCTGGTTGCTCACCAGGTCACCGTCACGCAGGTGGTGATGGGTGGAGATGGTCATGCCATCCCTGAGACCACACTTCATAAGCGCCTCCCTCAGTGAGCCGACCACCTTGTTGTTGTCGGCCGGGTAATCAATACAGGAGGGGATTGGCGGAGCATACTTCCTGCCTTCAGGACGGTGCTTGCCGACACCCTTGAACGGTATTGACTCCTTTCCGTTTATCTCATCCGGCACAAGGCGGCCGGCAGCATTTTCTACCAGTTTCATATCGGGGTTATGAATTACATGTTTGCCTTTGCCTCCTCAAACCAGTTCTCTGCCAGCAGGCCCATCCTGACGGCCAGATTGATGGTCTTCTCAGCCCTTGCCACCACCGGCGGATCGATCATCTTTGTCCCCAGTGCCACCACACCCAGTCCACTGGCCAGTGCTTCCCGGTAGGCAATCACAATCTTCTTTGCGCGCTCCAGTTCATCGGCATTGGGTGAGAAACCCTCCCTGATCACCGCTATCTGCCTCGGGTGGATGCAGCCCATCCCCTCAAAGCCCATCGCTTTCGCTGCCAGTACGGTCTGCAGCAGGCCTGCCATGTCACCCACATCGGAGAAGACAGAATCGATGGGCTGTACTCCTGCTGCCTTGGCCGCCACGACCAGGCGATTGCGGGCAAAGAGCGACTCCTCACCGCCGGTGGTGCGCTGTACCCCAAGGTCGGCAGTATAGTCTTCAAGCCCGATGGCTACGGCAACCACCGTGTCAGTGGCCCTTACAATCTCACTGACATGTTCAATACCGGCTGCGCTCTCAATGATGGGCATGAGGAAGACCGGCTCATCCTGCCCTGCTCCCCTCTTTATCTCCCTGATCTTCTCATCAACCAGGCGCAGTGAGCCGGCACTCTCGCACTTGGGTACAAGCACCAGGTGAACGTTGTGTGGGATCAGCTCCTCAAGGTCGTCCAGCCCGCGCTCTCCCTGGTTGATGCGTATCATCCGCTCGGCACCGTAGAAATCAACTGCCCGCAGCGCGTTCCTGACCAGGATCCTTGCCTCATCCTTCCGTTCCGGCGCCACCGAGTCCTCGAGGTCAAGGATAACCCCGTCAGGCGAGTGGAGGCCGGCATTGATGAACATGCCCGGGTTGTTGCCCGGGAGATAGAGCCGTGAGAAGCGGTAGCGGTCACGTGACGACCGGTAGAGGTTGGCAGGGTTCATTTCGGGGATGAATCTCCTGTCGGTTCCGGTGAGAGCCCTGGCGGCAGCCTCCACGCGTGCGGCAATAACATAGGGTAATGCCCCGGAGTCAATAGCCGAGAGACGGGCATTGCTGATGCCGAACCACTTCAGAAGCGAACGGCACTGCTCATCTATGGCGCGGCCATACATGCTCTTAACTTTCGACTTGATGTCCAGCTCTATGCCGCCCGAGGTGGTCAGCTCAAGCGTCACCTCAATGTCAGACCTCACCCGTGGTCCGGCATTGCCGGTCTTTACCAGATTCATGCTCTATACGCTTATATGATCAGATACAAACTTAAAACATTATCCCAGATAGGCAAGAAGTATACCTGCAGCTATGGCTGAACCGATCACCCCGGCTACGTTGGGGCCCATGGCATGCATGAGCAGGTGGTTGGTCGGGTCAACCCTGACCCCCTCCATCTCAGAGACTCTGGCGCTGTCAGGCACGGCAGAGACACCTGCATTGCCGATAAGGGGATTGATCTTGTCATCTGCGGGGAGCCACAGGTTCATGATCTTGGCAAAGAGCACCCCCGAGAAGGTGGCAGCGGCAAAGGCAGCAGCCCCAAGACCGAAGATCAGCACCGACTCTTTTGTAAGGAAAATATTGGCCTGGGTGGAGGCGCCCACGGTGAGCCCGATCATTATGGTCACAATGTCTATCAGCGAGGTGCGTGCCGTCTCTGCCAGCCGCTTGGTCACACCCGACTCCTTCAGTATGTTGCCGAAGAAGAGCATTCCCAGCAGGGGCAGTGCCGTGGGTGCGATGAAGCATGTGAGCAGCAGCCCGAAGATCGGAAAGAGTATCTTCTCGGTCTTGGTGATGGCACGTGGCGGCTTCATGCGTATCAGCCTCTCCTTCTTCGTCGTCAGCAGCCTCATGATGGGAGGCTGTATGACAGGTACCAGTGCCATATATGAGTAGGCAGCGATGGCAATGGGCCCGATAAGGTTCTTGACGGTTGTGCCATCGGGCAGTTGAAGTATCCCGTTGGCCAGCCTTGATGAGATAAAGATTGCCGTAGGGCCGTCAGCCCCCCCGATGATGCCTATGGCGGCTGCCTCAGGCTTGGCAAAGCCCAGCAGCAGCGCACCGATGAAGGTGGTGAAGATACCTATCTGGGCGGCGGCACCCAGCAGCAGCAGCCTGGGGTTGGAGATGAGCGACGAGAAGTCGGTCATGGCTCCTATACCCAGAAAGATCAGTGGCGGGTAGACCCCCTTGATAACCCCGAAATAGAGGTAATTGAGAACACTTCCCTCCTGGTAGACACCCACCTGCAGGTTGACCCCGCCGTCGGCAAAGAATGGTATGTTGCCGATCAGTATACCCGTACCGATGGGCACCAGCAGCAACGGCTCATATTCATACTTAATGGCCAGCCAGATAAAGAAGAGGCCGACCAGTATCATCAGCAGGTTGCCGGAGGTGACATTCCGGAAACCGGTATAGTCCCAGAACTTTTTCAGTCCTCCCTCGAACTCCGAGTCTTGTGAATCGCCGGGCTGGTATTGCCATGCATAGGCTGAACCGGCAGCGCCCGACTCTGCCAGCGCCTTGCTCCTGTCATGCTCAGGCTTGACAAAGGCCATCCATGCCAGTGAGGTGATCACCAGCAGGGCGAGCATAGTCCACATCTTTCTCTGTGCCATTGCTACCCTATTACGATTAGTACCTCATCCTGCAGCACTGTCTGGCCGGGGGTAATATTCACAGCTGTAACCTTGCCTGCCGTCTCGCTCTTGATGGCATTCTCCATCTTCATTGTCTCCAGGGTGCAAACCGTCTGACCGGTTTTTACCTCATCACCCGGTCTCACCATCACCTGCACGATCACCCCCGGCAGCGGTGCCCTCACCTCAGAGGCTTTGGCAGGGCCCCTGGGTGCTGCAGGCGCAGGCCGCGGTGAGTCATGGAAACTCTTTACCTGGGCCGGCGGCGGTGCAGCGACAGGCACCCTGGCCTGAGGCACCTCACGGTGCAGCTCAACATCATACATTGTACCGTTCACCTCGATCCTGGCCATGTTGCCGTCGATCTCGAGAACCTCAACCTCATACTGGTTGCCGTTTATCGTGAACTTAAAGCTTTTCATCTCCCAATAATTTGTATTTCCTTATAACTTTCTCATATTGTAAAGCTTTGAGCTCCATGGCGAATAGTGCCTTGAAACCCGCCGAATGGTTACCACCCCGCTCTCAATGTCATGAAGCTCATTGTAGTAGTGGTAGAGCGCCATGGCTATGGCCGCATTGACCTCACCTGACTGTATGGTCTTGGCTGTCTGCGTCTTCTCGGGATCGAGGCCCATCTTGCGGGCAAAGTTCTGAAGCCTGAAGTTGAGGATAAAGGTCAGAACATACCTGAAAAACCAGTAGACAATTATCAGTGAGAGGAAGACAATGCCTATGCCCACCCCGACGACGGTCCAGCTGAGCGTATCGAGGGCGGCAGCACCTCCTGTAAGAATGATTCCGTACATGATTTATCGGTTGTCAAAGTGGAATATTACCATGCTTCTTCATCGGCCCGGGATCCTTCTTTGTAGCGAGTGTCCTGAGGGCCCTTATAACCCTGAACCTGGTATTGCGGGGTTCAATCACATCATCGAGGTAGCCGTAACGGGCTGCCTCATACGGGTTGGCAAACTTATCGCGGTACTCCTGCTCCTTTTTGGCAATATAGGCCTTACGCTCTTCGGCGTCTGCTATCTCATTGATGGCCTTCCCCTCAAGCACCTCGATGGCACCTGCAGGCCCCATTACCGCTATCTCTGCCGTGGGCCATGCATAGTTAATGTCACCGCGCAGCTGCTTTGACGACATCACGCAGTGGGCTCCGCCATATGATTTGCGCAGGGTGACCGTCACCTTGGGTACACTGGCCTCGCCGTAGGCGTACATCAGCTTGGCGCCATGGATGATGATACCGCCATACTCCTGGGTTGATCCGGGAAGGAAGCCCGGCACATCAACGAAGGTAACTATCGGGATATTGAACGCATCACAGAAACGTATGAACCGGGCAGCCTTACGCGAGGCCTCTATGTCAAGCACACCCGCAAGATATGAGGGCTGGTTGGCGACTATACCAACCGGCATGCCGTCAAACCTGGCAAAACCCACAACAATGTTGCGGGCATATGCCTCCTGCACCTCAAGGAAGTCATGGTAGTCAACCACGCGGGTGATCACATCCTTCACATCATATGGCTGGCTGGGGTTCTCGGGGATAATCTCGTTAAGCTCATCCTCGAGCCGGTCGATCGGGTCATCACAGTCGAACTGGGGAGGCTCCTCTAAGTTATTCTGAGGCATAAAGCTGATCAGCTTCCTGATCAGCTGAAGACCCTCTATCTCCTCATCAACGGCAAAGTGGGCAACCCCTGACTTGGTGGTGTGTACGCCTGCCCCGCCAAGCTGATCGATGGTGATATCCTCACCTGTGACCGCCTTGGCTACCTTGGGACCGGTGACAAACATGTAACTGCTCTTGCGGCTCATGATGATGAAATCAGTCAGTGCAGGAGAGTAGACAGCGCCGCCGGCGCAGGGACCGAAAATTGCCGAGATCTGCGGGATAACCCCTGAAGCAAGGATATTGCGCTCAAAAATCTCAGCATAGCCTGCAAGGCTCCTGACCCCCTCCTGGATGCGTGCCCCGCCGGAGTCATTGATGCCTATCACCGGCGCACCGGCACGCATCGCCTGATCCATGATCTTGCAGATCTTCTGCGCAAAGGTCTCCGACAGTGAGCCGCCGAAGACGGTAAAGTCCTGTGCAAAAACGTATACCACCCGCCCTTCGATGGTACCGTGACCGGTGATGACACCGTCAGAGAGATACTTCTTGTCAGCCAGCCCGAAGTCTACGGTACGGTGGGTGACAAACATATCATACTCCTCAAAGCTGCCCTCATCAAGCAGCAGGGTGATGCGTTCACGGGCCATCAGCTTGCCTTTCGAATACTGATCATCTATCCGTTTCTGACCGCCACCCTTCCTGGCCTTCTCCCTGTATTCAAGGAGTTGCTTAATTCTGTCCTGACTGTTCATTGAACCCTGTTATTTAATGTTTTCGCTCTTCTTGTCCTCACACAGTTCGGTGAGTACCCCGAATGTCGATTTGGGATGCAGGAATGCTATGCTCAGCCCCTCTGCACCTACCCTGGGCTTGCTGTCTATAAGCCGTATACCGGCGGCCTCAGCCTCCTGAAGCCGCTCTTCGAGGTTCTCTACCGCGAAAGCAATGTGATGAATGCCCTCCCCCCTCTTCTCTATAAACTTGCCCACCGGCCCCTCCGGATCAGTAGACTCGAGCAGCTCGATCTTGGTCTGACCAACCATGAAAAAGGCAGTCCTGACCTTCTGGTCTGCCACCTCTTCAATGTTGTAACATTTTAATCCAAGCACCTTTTCATAAAAGGGCAGGGCATCGGCAATGGAATTGACTGCAATCCCAATATGCTCAATATGTGAAGGTTTCATAAAACAATCATTAAGTTATTGAGGTTTAATGCTGTTTGCAAGTTAACTTTATTTAACCCGCTTCCACAAGATAAAAATCATATTTTCAGAACGGGAATTCTGTCAGAGCCTCCTCAGTCTCCTCTTCATCGGGCTTGCGTGCTACCTCATGCACCGGGTTACCGTCAACAAATATTGCTTTATAGGGTGAGGTCGGACAGGCATATTCACAGGCGCCGCAGCCGATGCAAATATCATCTTGCACTTCGGGAATCAGGAGTGTGCCTTCATAGGGCACCATCCGGCACGCTTTCGTGGGGCAGTGCTCTGAGCAGGCACCGCAGGCGGTCTTCTCGGTATGCACTATGCAGTTATCCTTTATGAACACCGCCTTCCCTATCTGTGTCAGCCTCTTTGCCTCCACTGCCAGCGGCATGATGGCTCCGGTGGGGCATACATCGGTGCAGCGGGTACAGTCATAGTTGCAGAAGCCGCTGTGGTAATCCATTCTCGGCTGCATGATTCCGGCCAGGCCATACTCGCCCACCGATGGCTGGAGCACATTGGTGGGGCAGGCAGTGACACAGAGGGAGCAGGCGGTGCAGCGCGAGGTGAAGCTGGCCAGGCTGACCGAGCCGGGCGGTGAGACCGGGTAGAGGCGGTCCTCCTCCACGGTGGACTCATTCTCTGGTACCGGGGTGGTGCCCTGGGCACGAAGCAACTGCATCCCGCCACCCAGCAGCAGCAGCGAGCCGGCAATAAAACCGCGGCGTGAACCGTCTGTGTCACCGCCGCCATGCGAGGAGGCTGCCAGACGAACCAGGCCGTATGACATGGCATCCTCCTTGCACGCATCTATGCAGTTGAAACAGTTGACACAGCGGCTAAGGTCAACATGCTTGTTAAGGAAATCGATGCAGGACGATTTGCAGACCACCGCACAGCGGCCACAACGGGTGCAATTTCCCTTGTCGAACCTGATACGGAAGAGTGAGAGCTTACCCAGGAGTCCCAGGAAGGTGCCTACTGGACAGACAGTGTTGCAGTAAAGCCGTCCGTAACTGAATGAGAGCAGGCCGATAAGCAGCAAAAAGGCTGCGGGAATAAAATAGACAGCCAGCTCAAAAGGCTTAATATCAACTTTATATAGCGTATATACATCAAATTTCCCCAGCAGCGACGCCAGCAGGTTATTGGCCACAAGCACCACGGGCTGGCCGAAACATGTCATCAGACGGCCGAAGATACTGTATGGATCGAGGATGGTAAGCACATAAATACCTCCGAGAGCCACCAGCCCGGCGGTGATCACCAGTATGCCATACCTTACTATTGAATAGGGCTTCTTGTAGCCATATCTGCGGAAACGGCGCTTGACAAGACCGCCTATGCGGCTCACCAGATCCTGAAAGATACCCAGCGGACAAAGGAAGGAGCAGTAGCTGCGGCCGGTCAGCAGCGTGAGCACGATGATAACGATGAAACCTGTTGCAGCAGTCACACCGGCAATGGCAAATTTGACAAAGGAGGGCACAAACTGCAGGTAAAGTACAGGGCCGAACAGCTTCTGGCTCATTATCCCGCGGAAGTCGGTGAAGATGAAGACAAACAGAATCAGCACCATCACGGCGAAGATGGTACGGATATGTTTCAATGCAGACGACTTCATGAACAGAGGCTACATTTTCATCCTGTGGATGTTCATTGCTGCCAGGTCAATCTTTCCCACTCCCATGCCGGCCGCCAATGCCACATGCTCAACAGATGCCGGCTCCCTGCCCATCATCTTCGCGCCGGCTGCATCAATCGCCACCCAGTCGGTTGAGATCATCAGCGACTTCATGTTGGAGAGGTCAGCCACCGAGACACCGCGCGGCCCGTTGCGCATCATAACATTGTAGGCATCCATCACATGGAGGTCGGGTTTCTTCGAAAAGAGCGCATAGTCGGCAATACACTGGTTGAGGTTGTTGCGGTGCCAGTAACCACGATCCCACACAACCCCCATCATATTCTTCAGGGCACCGGTCATCATGGCCGAGCTGTGATGCTTCAGCACCGGAACATTGATAAAGACATCACTCTCCAGAACCAGCTCGTGTACCTTGGCCCGGGTCAGCCGCTTGCCATTGGGAATGGCAACCTCATGATAATAGCTTTCGGAGTTTGATGGTACCATCTTTCCGCCGGCATCCCTGACGGCATCCTCAATGCCGGAATTCTTGTAGCACTTCACCCAGTTGTCACAGGAGTTGTCAAATACAAATACCTCCTTTGCTCCTGCCCGGTAACAGTGCTCGATTATCCTTTTTATCAGCCCCGGATTGGTATTTCCTGCTCTCTCCGGTGGCACATCCCACCCTATATTGGGCTTGACCAGCACCTTCTGTCCCTTGGATACGAAGGCTCCCATTCCGCCAAGTGCCTGAATACCCATGTCAAACATTGCGGCCGGCTCACCCCCCATCACCGCAACCAGGTCATAGTTGGCCCCTGACGGAAATGCAGGGCCGGCAAAAGCCTTTGCCTGTCTGCCAAGAGCGGCAAAGGCACCGGCTGCCAGTGAGGCGCCCAGCGAATTGCGCAGGAATTTACGTCTGTCCATAACCCCGGATCATGATTCTTCCCCAATAGCGGGAGGTGGTAAAGTAAGCATTTTTTTTTAATATATCAGATGTCTATTGTTATCTTAGCAAGCCGGCAGGAGCGTTGACCGGTCAGCGGCGGCACATCATGCAGCCCGGCCGGCAGGAGCGTTGACCGGTCATCGGCGGCACATAATGCAGCCCGGCCGGCAGGAGCGTTGACCGGTCATCGGCGGCACATAATGCAGCCCGGCCGGCAGGAGCGTTGACCGGTCAGCGGCGGCACATCATGCAGCCCGGCCGGAAATAGATACGGATGGCAGCCTTCCGGTGGGGAGAAAAGCAACTGCGGTACTGCCTGACCATGATAAAAGTGATACCATGAAGATACTCTACTACGACTGTTTTTCAGGGATCAGCGGTGACATGAACCTGGGTGCGCTGCTCGACCTGGGTGTAAGCAGCGAGACGCTGGTTAACGGATTGGAAAAGCTTGGCACCGGCGGCTGGAGACTCGAGATAACCCGTGACCAGAGGCATGGCATCACTGGGACAAAGGTTACGGTGATAACCGATGAGACCGGTGGAGAAAGGCCGGCTGATGACCTGAGTCACGACGACGGACACACCCACGGGGATGGCCATCATCACCATCATGATCATGATTATCACGATCATCATCATCACCATCATGATCATCACGATCACGATCATGATCATCACGATCATCATCATCAGCAGCAGCAGCACCACCACCACCGCAATCTGGATGATATCAGCCGGATAGTCAACGGCAGTACCCTTCCCGTGGAGGTCAGGGAGCTGGCCATGAAGATCTTCAGGAATATTGCCGAGGCAGAATCGGCAGTACATGACATGCCTGTTGACCGGGTCCACTTCCATGAGGTGGGTGCCCTCGATTCGATCATTGATATTGTTGGTGCAGCCATCTGTCTCCATGAGCTGGCTGTTGACAGGATCTACGTCTCCGTGATTGAGCTCGGCAGCGGGCTGGTGAGGTGTCAGCACGGGCTGTTGCCTGTTCCGGCGCCGGCCACCCTCAGGATCATCAGTGGCTTGCCGGTACATACCGGTGGTGTTGACTTCGAGGCCACAACCCCTACCGGCGCTGCCATACTCGCCGCAGTGGCCGAGCCCCTTCCGCCGGAGATGAATTTCACGGTAACGCGTTGTGGCTACGGAATCGGGCACAGGGAGAATCCCTCCCGGCCCAACATACTGAGGGTATGGCTTGCAGAGCCTGCCGATGAGGTGATGCCGGGCAGCAGTGCCCGGCTGGTGGAGTGTAACATAGATGACATGAACCCGGAACTCTCTGACTATATCTCCGGCAAGCTCTTTGATGCAGGAGTGCATGATGTATGGTTCACACCGGTTATCATGAAACGGGGCAGGCCGGCCTTCACGCTGGGTGTCATTTGTGATGAGGAGCACCTGGAGGCGGTGCGCACCATACTATTCACCGAGACAACAACCATTGGCCTGAGAGTAAGCTCTTTCACCAAAGAGGCGCTGGAGCGCAGGTTTGATGAGATCGAGACACCTTACGGCAAGGTGACAGTGAAAAGCTCCTTCCATAAAGGAAAGCTGGTCTCACTGAAGCCCGAGGCAGGCCGCTGCGCAGAGATAGCTGCAGCAACGGGAATACCAATGAAACAGGTGATACAGCAGATAACGGCTTTAGCCCATGCCCGGAGTGGGAAGTGACAATAAGATAGATAACGGGGCTCACTTGAATGCTGCCGCCGGTCTGGAGAGGCTGAAGGCCCTCCTCTCCGGGACGCGGTCAGCGGTGATAGCCCTCTCGGGAGGTGCCGACAGCACCTTTCTTGCCTTCGTTGCCTCCGGTTTGCCACAGTTGCGGGTTATCGCTGTGACGGTCATCACCCCCTACTCCATCATGTCCGAAAGTGATGAGGCTGCCCGCTTCTGCCGGCTGACGGGCATAACCCACCGTCAGGTGAGGGCAGAGCCGCCTCCCGTGGTGATGACAAATCCCGACAACCGGTGTTATATCTGTAAGAAGGCTATCATGGAGGCAGTTACTGCCTTGGCACACGATGAAGGCATCAGAACGGTTTTTGACGGAACCAATGCCGATGACATGAATGATCACCGCCCAGGCCTTAAGGCGCTGAAGGAAGCCGGGGTACGCAGTCCGCTTGCAGAGGCGGGTCTGACCAGGGAGCAGATAAGGACCCTCTCACTGGAAGCGGGACTGGAGAGCGGAGGAAAACCTTCAAACAGCTGCCTGCTTACACGGTTCCCGACCGGCACCCCGGTCAGTGATCGCGAGCTGCGCCGCGTGGAGCGGGCCGAGGAGATCGTTGCCGGAGCGGGGTTCAGAGGGGCAAGGGTGAGAGTGCACGGCGAATTGGTGCGGATAGAACTGCACGGCAGCCAGTTCAGTCTGATGGCAGAAGAAAATAAACGGAGAGAGATAGCCTCGAAGCTGAAGGAACTGGGCTACAGGTATGTGGCTATTGATGCCGAAGGATACCGAAGCGGCAGCATGGATTGACTATGAATACAGAGGAATTAAGGAGGATACTTACTGAGGTCAGTGTCGGCAAGCTAACAGCGGAGGAGGCCATGGAGAGGCTCCGTGAGTTTCCCTATACCGATCTGGGGTTTGCCCGCATCGATCATCATCGTGAGCTGCGTACCGGCTACCCGGAGATCGTCTACTGCGCAGGCAAGAGCCATGAGCAGGTAGCCGCCATTTTCAACGCCATGGATCAGTATGGCAACAATATCATCGGCACCCGTGCTAGCCCTGAGCTGTATGAGACGCTGAGCGGCCGGTTCCCCGGGGCGGTTTACCATGAGGAGGCCCGCATTATCAGCATTACAAAGAGGGAAATCGCTCCCCCTCCGACAAGTATTGCGGTTATCACCGCCGGTACCTCTGACCAGGCGGTGGCCGAAGAGGCAGCTGTAACGGCGACTCTCCTCGGCAACAACGTCATAAGGATCTATGATGCCGGTGTAGCGGGAATACACAGGCTGGTTGACAAGCTGCCTGAGATACGTGAGTGCAGGGTGGCAGTGGTGATAGCAGGAATGGAGGGAGCACTGGCCAGCGTGGTGGGCGGACTGGTCAACATGCCGGTAATAGCGGTGCCCACCAGCGTGGGTTACGGTGCCTCGTTCGGCGGTATATCGGCCCTGCTGGCAATGATGACAAGCTGCGCGGCAGGTGTTACCGTGGTGAACATTGACAACGGGTTTGGTGCCGGATTTGCTGCAAGCCGCATCAACAGGTTGTGTGAGCAATGAGAGAGCTGACCCTCCTGACAACGGCATACTTTCCTCCTGCCCCCTACTTCAGCCTGATAGCACAAAGCAGACGGGTGCTGATTGAGCGCGAGGAGAACTATCACAAGCAGACATACCGCAACAGGTGTATCATTCTGGGCGCAAACGGTCCCCTGCCGCTGGTGATACCGGTGCTGAGAGGATCATTTCACAAGACCGCGATCAGGGAGCTTCAGATAGACAATAGCCGCCGCTGGCGTGATCTGCACATCAAGGGTATCATCTCAGCATATGCCGCAGCTCCCTATTTTGAGTACTATGTTGATCCGATACGGGAGGTGATCATGAAACCGTTCAGATACCTGATAGACCTGAACAGCGAGGCCACGGAGATGATATGCAGGACCATAGGGGTAACCACCGCAATCGGTTTCACCGAAAGGTATGAAACAGAGGGTGCAGGCGAAAATGATTACCGCTATTCAATAACTGCCAAGAGCGTCGCACGAGTGCCCGGGTACCGCGAGAGACCCTACAGGCAGGTGTTTGCAGAAAAGCATGGCTTTGTGCCCGGACTGAGTATCATTGACATACTCCTCAATAACGGACCAGGGACCCTGCCGCTGCTGCGGGGGTCCCTGGAATAAGACAACTGTAAACCCAACCGTCAGAATTTCCATCCCAACGTTGCTGAAAGATACCTGTCATTTGAAGTGATGTCTGCAGCATGGCTGTTATACAGGGGTGTGTCACGGTAATCACCCGGGTACATCATGTAGGCCTCCCGTCCGTTGAGCCATACCATTGACAGGTCAAGATAGAAGCCTGCCTGCCTGTACCCGATGCCGGCATGGTAACCGTTTGATGTCGAATTTTCATTCAGTGTGCCCGGAGCAAATGCTGCGCTGTAATAGCTGTAGCCGCCACGCAGGTAGAGGGGGCCAAGGCGAACCTCGGCGCCAAGCTTCAGGTTGCCGGTCATCCTGAACTCATCGGAAATGTCACGGTTCTCGTCGGTGAAGTCATAACCGTCGGCCCCTCTGCTCAGACGTGCGTTGGTATAGTCGATAAGCTCATAGTCAGCACTGACCAGCCCCAGGTTGCCTAGCTGGAAGGCGATCCCGGCATTGAGATGCCAGGGGGTGGTAAGCCGGTAGCTGTAACTCATATTATTGAGGCTGACCTCCGGTGTGAGATCATCTGACGGTATAGCGGGAGTATCATTATCGAGCTTGGCCGTGAGATTGTAGTAGTAATTCTCTTTTATGGAGTAGGTGGTCGGTGTGACGAATGAGATACCAAGCCGTAGTGACTCCACC
The DNA here is from genome assembly GCA_964488645.1 of uncultured Rikenella sp. Taxonomy (GTDB): domain Bacteria; phylum Bacteroidota; class Bacteroidia; order Bacteroidales; family VadinHA17; genus SR-FBR-E99. Next base: position 71,762 of record CAZAVK010000016.1, read on the forward strand.
GGCCTGGCGATCACGCCGAACCTGAAATTCCAGCCAGAGCCGGTGGCATGGAAGTGGTCGGTAAAGCTGAAGTTGTGGAAATCAGGAGTCTTCTGAGCCTCATCGATCTCACGGTGCACATAGTGGCTGATATATGAGAGTGAGGCCATGCCAAGGCCGGCGCCTGCATAAAGTTTGTCTCCCAGGTTTATGCCGAATGCGATGTTGTGCTCGCTGGTGTATCCCGAGTTGTCAATCTCCCTCTTGATCCGCTGCCCGTAGAGAGGTACGCTCGCCCCGTAGTTTTCGAAGATTGACCCATACTCATCGAGGTAATTGGAGACTGTATCGATCAGCCAGGCATCATAGGCCATCCATACCGGGCCCTCCAGCTCCTTGGTCCGCAACCCCGAGGCCTGCATGGCCCAGAAGTCGGTCATTGAGCCGTCATTACTTATACCGTCTATTACCGAATGCCTGTAGAAGTTATTGGTGCGGTTGAAGCTGTAGGCAAAGGTGAGCCCCTTGATGGCGCTGCTGCCACCCGGGCTCATGGTTGAGGCAAACCCGGCATTGCTGAGGGAAAGGCCCGAGTAGCTGTCATTGGTTGAGAAGCCGTTCCAGTTGGTATTCATGTCACGGAAGGAGACGACGGGTGTGACAGAGACCTCTGTGGAACGGAAGAGTCCGGCTGCTGCCGGGTTGATGGCTATCGCAGAGATATCGCCGCCAAGCGCGGTAAATGCGCCGGCCATGGCATTGAATCTGGCTGTTCCCTGGTTAAAGAGACGTGAATAGCGTAGTGCGTCATCCATATTCTGTGCAGTGCCTGTGTAAGGCAGTGCCAGAATCAGTATGAGGGATATTAGCGTTATCTTTTTCATCTCCTTGGGTTTTTGGTGTACGAACTCCTGATGCTCCAGTGGTCTGTGAACATTAACTCACTGATTATCACCAATATGATTTATCGCCGGGTAGTCCCGGTGCTGCTACGGCTTCCTGAGGAAGAGGTAGAGACAGTGCTTGAGCTGCCTGATGAGAAGCTGCTGCCGGAAGAGATGCTGCTACGGCTTCCTGATGAGACGGATGAGCTGCCTGCACCGGAGTAGGTCGATCCGCTGCTGCGCCCGCCGGAGGAGGGTGCAGAGAAGGATCCGCCGCTGCTGCGTGATGAGGTCGACGGGGTTGAGTAGTGTACCGGCGCCGTTGCAGTGCTTGTGGAGACTCTGGATGGGGTGCCTGCCGGCCTGGCGCCCGCCGGGGTGCCGCTATTGTAGGCCGGTGATGAGTTGCTCCTGGTGATCACATTATTTCCTGTGGGTGCGGTGGCGGTGCTGCGGGTGGTATTGTATGCCGGCCTTGAGCTCACCCTCGGGTTGTTATAGCTGGGAGTGTAGCTTCTCTCTGAGGGCTGGTACTCAGGCCTGTTGACGGTTGCAGCCTGTGTCCTTCCGCCCTGCTGGGTCTGTACGGCGGTGCGTGCTGATGTCTCAGGCCTCAGCTGCGACTGGGTGCGTGTCTGTGTCTGTACCGTGGTGCCGGCAGCCTCGCGGCGCACATATTCAGGCCTGGTTGCTGCTGCGGCACTGCTGTTTGTCTCCTGCACGGGCCGGCGGGCAGCCGTGGCAGTGGCAGCAGTACGGGTCTGGGCCCCGGTGACGCCGGCAGCCTGACGACGCCCGGCAGCACCGCCGGAAACGTCAGTGGTGGCGGCAGCCTGTCTCCTGCTCCCTGCAAGAGGAGCAGCACCGGCATCAGAGATGCTGCGGGTGCCGGAAGCGGTATAGGCGCTGCGCGAGAGGGTGCTGTAACCGCCACGACGGGCAATGGTGGTTTTGGTAACCTCAATGTAGTTGGGATAATACCCGCCTATGTAACTGCCATAAAAGCCGGGGTAGTAACCGCCATAAGAGTAATAGGGATCATAGAACCCGTAAGGGTTGTAGCCATAGTAGGGATAACCGAAGTAGGGCCTGTAGTAGAGATCATAGTAGTACGGGCTGTAGTAGGGATATCCCCATCGTGAATAGCCGAGGCCTATATAGCTGCCTGCGTAGAAGCTGAACGGAGAATAATAGTAGGGATCCCGCCAGTAGGGATAGAAGAGATCGTCAAAGAGATACTCCCTGCCGTAGGGACTGCCGTAATAGTAGTTGTTGATGACCCCTGGCTGAGTGCCGTTAAGCCCCTGGCCTTCCACATAGCCGCTGTAGGCGTCGGCAATGAGCGTATCTGCAGCATAGATATTGTCATAATATGTCTGATCTGCAAGGTACTTGTCTGCATCATAGGCGACAACCACCTCCTCTGAGGGCCTGTAGTAGAGGTCATCATTGGTGGCAGCCGTGAATCTGATGGACGAGCAGCCGCTTGTCATCAGAACTATTGCCGGAATCAGGTAGACTAACCTTTTCATTTCAATCTCCTCCAGGTTGTTTGTTCAAAGATATACAAATTCCATACCATAAATGCCCGGAATGCTCACCATTTGTCATCAGCAACAGCCAAAAACGCCCTTTTTTCCAACTTTTTAACTTTTCCGCCCTTCCCGGCTCTTTTTTTCCTGGTTAATATCTCCCTCTCCTCCCCTTTCAGGCTACTGATTGCACGTCTTAATTCCTGCTTCAGACTCTCCGGCTATCACTTCCATGTTTTTAAATTCATCGCTCCTGCCTTCTCCCGCTTTCTTGTTCGCAAGATTTATCTATTTTTGGGCAATCTTTTTTACCCATAGACAATTATACAAAAATTATACGAGAAGCAATGGCGAAATTTCTTACAGACAGGGATGAGAACTATGCACAGTGGTACAATGACCTGGTGATAAAGGCAGACATGGCAGAGAACTCTGCCGTGCGGGGCTGCATGGTCATCAAGCCTTACGGCTATGCTATCTGGGAGAAGATCCAGTCTGAGCTTGACCGTATGTTCAAGGCCACAGGTCATGTCAACGCCTACTTCCCGCTCTTTATCCCGAAATCTTTCTTCAGCCGCGAGGCAGCGCATGTTGAGGGGTTTGCCAAGGAGTGTGCCGTTGTTACCCACTACCGGCTGAAGAATGCACCTGACGGTGGCGGCATCATGGTCGATCCCGAGGCCCGCCTGGAGGAGGAGCTCATTGTGAGGCCAACCTCTGAAACGATCATATGGAACACCTACAAGGACTGGATACAGTCGTATCGTGACCTGCCACTGCTGATCAACCAGTGGGCCAACGTGGTCAGGTGGGAGATGCGCACGAGGCTCTTCCTGCGTACCACCGAATTCCTGTGGCAGGAGGGTCATACCGCTCATGCCACCGAAGAGGAGGCCAGGGAGGAAGCGGTAAGGATTCTGAATCTCTACTCTGACTTCGTCGAGAACTGGATGGGAGTGCCGGTGGTCAGGGGCGTGAAGACCGACAGCGAGAAGTTCGCCGGCGCCATAGACACCTACACCATAGAGATGCTGATGCAGGACGGGAAGGCACTGCAGGGAGGGACAAGCCACTTCCTGGGGCAGAATTTTGCCAAGGCATTCGATGTGCAGTTCACAAACCGCGAAGGCAGACTCGACTATGTATGGGCAACCTCATGGGGAGTGACCACCAGGCTTATCGGCGCTCTCATAATGGCACATGCCGACAACAACGGGCTGGTACTGCCGCCCAGGCTGGCACCCATACAGGTGGTGATTGTGCCAATTTACAAGGGAGGCGATGAGCTCGGCAACATCTCACGCATAGCCGCAGAGATGAAATCGCGGCTGGAGAAGGCAGGATTCAGTGTGAAGTATGATGACCGCGACACCCATAAGCCGGGATTCAAGTTTGCGGAGTATGAGCTCAAGGGAGTGCCTGTGAGACTGGCCATAGGCCCGCGCGATGCCACAGAGGGTACCGTGGAGGTGGCCCGGCGGGATACCCTCACCAAGGAGACCGTCAGCCGCGAAAACATCGTGGAGTACGTGTCACATCTGATGGAAGAGATACAGAAGAATATCTTCATAAAGGCAGCCCGCTTCAGGGACGAAAATACCCGGTATGCCGATACATGGAATGAATTTACGGAAATCATTGAGAACGAAGGCGGTTTCATAATGGCACACTGGGACGGCACCGCAGAGACCGAGGAGCGGATCAAGGAGCTTACAAAGGCCACCATCAGGGCAATACCGCTCGACGGCCCCGCAGAGAAAGGCAACTGCATTCTCACCGGAAAGCCCTCCGAACGACGGGTGCTTTTCGCAAGGGCTTACTGACCATATACCTCTCAGAGACTGACTGCCATTCAACCTGTGGGTACACGCCGGGGCAGGCCTGCAACCGCCGGCCACCTGTCATCCCCGGCTGCCTCAAAGATCTTTTAACAGAATCGGCCGGAATTGTACGGAATTAATCCTTACTTTTAGGCTCTGACTAATACCAGAGCCATGACCGAAGAGATCCTACAGAAGAAAGACCAGATCATTGAAGTGCTGAAAACCAAGTCGGTCCTCAAGCAGAGAGTGGCAGACAATACTGCCGCCGCCTTCCTGATGATCAAGGATATACTCAAGAACCTGGCGCGTGAGGTCAACTGCAGCCTTGCGGGTATCGATCCCCGTACCCGCATGGAGTATACCGACCGGAGCAGCTTTGACGCACAGCTCAAGGTAGCCGGTGACCTGCTTATATTCAGCATGCACTCGAACATCTTCCAGTTTGACCGCGAGCACCCTGCATGGAAGACAGCCTATATCCAGAAGAACAGGGACAATGCCTACAGCGGCATCATAAACATCTATAACTTCCTTGCAGACTCATTCAAATTCTCCAGGCTGGATGACCTGGGCTACCTCATTGCACGAATCTTCATCAACCATGAGAACCAGTACTTCGTAGAGGGCAAGCGGCAGATGGGCATGCTCTTCACCAATTATGGCAACGAGGCCTTCAGCCAGGAGTCACTCAAGAAGATTATATATACCTCAATCAACTACTCACTGGCATTTGATCTGCTGGTGCCGCCATATGATGCTGTCAAGATTACCTCGGTGGGACAGACAGAATCGAAGATACAGCACTCGAAGCTGATAACCGGCAAACGGGTGGGGTTCCAGTTCAACTCTGATGACGTGCTGGATGACAGTTCGAAGCCTCAGTAGGGAAGGCTGTCCGGCAGAATGATTCTTACCTTTGTATGAAAACAAGGGGCAGTGCTTGCAAAATTCCTCGGATATTCTCAAAGGGAGGGGCTCTTCACCGGCAGGGGCATCATCCTGGCAGCGGTCAGCGGCGGCGTCGACTCCATGGTGATGGCACACCTGCTTGCCGTGGCCGGTATCAGTCATGCCATTGCTCACTGCAACTTCCTGCTCCGGGGTGCTGAGTCAGACGGCGATGAGCAGTTCGTGGCACAATGGGCTGCAAAAATCGGGATACCCTTCCATTCCATACGGTTCGACACTGCAGCCTATGCCCGTGACAGGGGGCTCTCCCTGCAGATGGCTGCGCGTGAGCTGCGCTATGACTGGTTCGGCAGGCTTCTCGCCAGTGAGGGGTATGAAGCAGTGGCAGTGGCACATAACCGTGATGACAATGCCGAAACCTTCCTGGTGAACCTGCTGCGCGGCACCGGGCTCAGCGGCCTTACCGGCATGAGACCACGTACCGGCAACATCATAAGACCCCTGCTCTTTGCATCACGCCGGGAGATTGCAGCATATGCCCTGCAGAACTCCCTGGCTTACCGGGAAGACAGCTCCAATGCCCAGCTGAAGTATGCACGCAACAGAATCAGACACAAGGTCATACCCGAGATGGAGAAAGTCTCCGGAGATGCCCTGACAGCCATCTCAGGAACCATTGAGCATCTCTCAAAATCGGCGCTGCTGCTAGAGAAGTGTATGGAAGAGTTGCGCGATACTCTATTCACCGTTGACGGAGAGACGGTGACGGTACCACTTTCGGGGCTGCTGGCCCTGGCTCCTGCCGAAGCTTATCTCTTTGAGCTGTTTCGCCCCTGGGGCCTTTCATCGCGGCAATTGCCCGGGCTAATTGCGCTGTTGCACTCTTCCACCGGCAGGTCACTCTACACCGCTACCCACCGGCTGCTGAATGACCGCGGGCGGCTGATCATAACTCCCTTCATGCCGGAGGAGCAGCCTGAACAGCTGTTCGGCTCGGTTGACGAGATGCGCGCCTCCCCCCTCTTCAGTGAGGTCACCGTCACCGGCAGGCAGGAGGAGCATCGGGATGATAGCAGGATGAGCGCCTCGCTTGACCTCGATCGCATAACATTCCCGGTAACGGTAAGACGATGGCGGAAAGGCGAGCGTTTCATGCCCCTGGGAATGCGGCAGATGAAAAAAATCAGCGACTTCCTGACTGACATGAAGGTGCCGCTGGCGGTCAAGGAACGGGTGACACTGCTCGTCTCAGGCGGAGAGGTGGCGTGGGTGATGGGTTACAGGATAGATGAGCGGTTCAGGATCATGTCTGCCACCACCAGGGTACTGAAATTGACATTGAAGGAGCGCCAAGGCTGACATTGAAGGAGCGCCGAGACTGACATTGAAGGAGCGCCGAGACTGACAATGAAGGGGCACCGAGGCTGACATTGAAGGAGCGCCAAGGCTGACATTGAAGGGGCGCTGAGAGAGAGCACCATTCACCTCTCCCTGGTACCGTTGATGGCCCGGTCAATCATAAGCAGGTCGGCAAGTCCGATCGCCACTGCCGACTCAAGGATCACAGGTATACGCCTGGCTATGCAGGCATCATGCCGGCCCTTCACCTCCAGCTCGGTCATCTCACCGGTTGAGGCATTAAAGGTGGTCTGCGGTACACCGGTGCTGGCGGCAGGCTTGACTGAGACCCTCATGACCAGGTCATTGCCATTGGTTATACCTCCATTTATGCCGCCGGCATTGTTGGTAAGGGTTCTTCCCCTGCCATCAATAAAAGGGTCATTATGCACCGAACCATGGCTGCGGGCTGAGGCAAACCCTGCACCAAACTCAACCCCGTTGACGGCAGGTATGCCGAAAGCTATCATCGCCAGTACCGACTCAACCGAACGGTATGCAGGCTCACCCAATCCGGGCGGAACATTCTTTGCCACGCACTCAACAATACCTCCGACGGTATCCCTGGCCTCAACGGCTCTGGCAACCGCAGCGGAAATATCCTGATCGCCGCCCGCCTCAATCAGGGTTGCAGTGATTATAGCCGGCGAGATGATCTTGCGGGCAAAGTACCCGGCAGCCACCATGCCCCAGGTAAGGCGGCCTGAGAAGTGTCCGCCACCGCGCATATCATTGAAGCCCCTGTACTTGTACTGCGACGTGAAATCAGCATGCCCGGGCCTGAAGAGTGTGCTGAACTGTTCATAGTCACCCGGCCTGAAATCGCTGTTGCGGGTGCACAGCACCAGCGGCCCGCCGGTGGTGTGATCATTGTAAATACCACTGATCACCTCCGGCTCATCAGTCTCCCGGCGGGGAGTGGTACCCGGCAGCAGCCCCTTCCTCCTGGAGAGGTCAGCCATCAGCTCCTCACGCCAGTAAGGCAAGCCGGCAGGACAACCGTCAATCATAACTCCCACGGCAGGGCCGTGTGACTCGCCGAATATAGACACCCTGAATATGGTTCCAACACTGTTCATTGATCTGCTGCTTTTATTGACTCTCGTTCTCTTTCTCCATCCAGTAATTTACAAATGCCTTCAGCTCGGTCAGGGTGAGCCGTCTGACCACAGCCTTGCCTATTGATCTCAGCAGTGCGAAGTTGATCGCTCCCGCTTCGCTCTTCTTGTCCTTTGATACCAGTGAGACCACCCCCGGGGGCAGCGGATAGCCTCCTGACAGGCCGATCTTGTCAAGGACCATCTGCATCAGCCGGTACTCTGAATGGGGCATCTCTCCCTTCCAGACTGACAGCTCAGCCGCTATCAGCATACCCTGAGCCACCGCCAGGCCGTGCGCGATGCGATAATGGCTCTCGATCACATGCCCGAAGGTATGGCCGAAGTTAAGCAGCCGCCTCTCTCCCCTCTCAAGGGGGTCACGCCTCACTATAGCCGCCTTGATCTTTACCGCACGCAGAATCAGGTCTCCCAGCAGGCGGGTGTTACCGCCCTGAAGCTCACCGGCAGAGGCGGAGATATCGAAGAAGAGGTTGCGGTCACGGATGACTGCGTGCTTGACCAGTTCAGCCATTCCCGAGCGGTACTCATCATCAGGCAGGGTGCGGAGCATCTCATGATCACACAGCACAAACTCGGGCTGCCTGAAAGTGCCGATCATATTCTTGTACTCCCCCAGGTTGACGCCCGTCTTGCCTCCGATGCTGGCGTCGATCTGCGACAACAGGGTGGTAGATACAAATGCATGCCTTACTCCCCGCATGTAGAGTGATGCCACCAGCCCTGCCACATCACATACCACGCCGCCGCCAAAGCCCAGCACGAAAGAGGAGCGGTCAGCGCCCGCCTCAAGCATACGGCGGCAGAGGTCACCAATCACCTCCAGACGCTTGCTGCCCTCACCGGGCTCGATGACCAGAACCTCTCCCGGCGGGAAGAGGCTGCCGTAAATCCTGCTGACATTGGAGTCGGTGACAATAAACAACCCACGCTGAGGGAGCAGACCGGTGATATCAGCCATATCTCCTCCCAGCAGTAAAAGAGACTTCCCCTCCCTGCTGTATATTTTCAGCCGGTGCATCAGGCCGAAAAATAGGAAACGATACTATGAATCACCATGACTTATCACATATACTTCATCTTTTTCAAAAAAAAATAATAATTGCTAAATTCATGGTGGAAAAAGCAATGCCCCTGACGTGAAGCCAAAGGAGAGATACAATGGCGTACTTACCTGGTTCAGAGAGAATATGCCTGCACCCGAAACCGAGCTCCTCTATTCTGACCCGTTCCAGCTGGTGGTGGCGGTGATCCTCTCGGCCCAGTGTACCGACAAGCGTGTCAATATGATCACGCCGGCTCTCTTCGACCGCTTTCCCGATGCTGCCTCCATGGCCCGCGCCACCCATGAAGAGCTCTTTGAGCTGATAGGCAGCTGTTCATATCCCAACAGCAAGGCAAAATACCTCAAGGGTATGGCTGCAATGATCACCGATGAGTTCAATGGCAGGGTGCCATCCACGCATGATGAGCTGATCCGTCTGCCGGGTGTGGGCAGGAAAACTGCCAATGTCATCACCTCGGTGGTCTGGAACAGTCCGGTGATTGCGGTAGACACCCATGTCTTCAGGGTGGCCCGCCGGCTGGGGCTCACCTCCGGTGCAAAGACACACCTCCAGGTCGAGCGTATGCTTACCAGCGGGATACCCGCCGGACTGAGGGCGCAGGCCCATCACTGGCTGCTGCTCCACGGACGCTACATATGCGTGGCAAGGAAGCCCAGGTGCAGCATCTGCGGGCTGCGGCAGTGGTGCGAATGGTATGCATCACACCAGGGGAAATAAGTTGGTACAATAGAACGTTATTCATTATACAGAGTGGTTACATTTGTCAAAAGCGGCAAGGCATACCGTCACGATGTATACAGAAGAGATCCTGATGGATAAGAACAAGTCAACCGGCAGCAAGTCAGGAGCGTCACAGTCTCATCTGACCTCCCTTGCTCATCTGTCAGACATACCCGAACTGGCGTTCAACAGCACCAATCAGCTGATTACCCTCAGCAACCTCGAGACCGAGAAGTATATCGAGGTCAACCAGGCGTTTCTCGAGGCTACCGGCTACCGCAGGGAGGAGGTTATCGGCAAGACCTCAGACGATATCCAGCTCTATGTCGATCTGATCCAGAGCCGGAAGTACAAGAGGCTGCTCACCCGGATGAAGCGTGTCAGCGACCTGGAGGTGAAGCTCAGGATGCGGTCGGGCGAGGAGAGGTCATTCCTGTTCAGCGCACGGACAATCTTCCATGAAGACCAGGTCTACCTCATAACCTATTACAATGACATCAGCGCACTCAATGACGGGCTCGCCAGAGCAGAGTCGGAGAAGCTGCTGAGGGAGATTTTCGACTCGATGAGCAGCTATGCCATCATCCTGAGACGAGACCGCAACAACAGGTACTTCTTCATTGACTTCAACTACCGGGCAGAGGATGTGGAGCAGATCGACCGCGAGGAGGTCCTGGGCAAGGAGATCGGCGAGACCCCGTTCGCCGGCAATGAGAACTTCCTGTCGCTCATTGAAACGGTCGAGACCAGCCGCCGGCCTGCAAAAAGAGCCGTCTCAGCCGACGGAACAGATGAGGCCGGACACTATATAGGGCTGCTGATGTCAACCGGAGACATTTTTGTTACATGGGAGGCCGGTAAAGCCCAGAAAGAGAGGGAGAGCGAGATACTGAGGCAGGGGATCGTCTTCGAGACCTTCGCCGAACTGCTGCCGGAGATGATCTTCGAGACCGACAGGGCCGGGCATGTGACATTCATGAACACGCAGGGCATGATCACCCTCGGATTTGACAACAATGACCTGGCAAACGGTGTCACCATGACCGACCTGTTCGGACATGACGGCCTGGAGAAGCTGATGAACCAGCTCAGAGGGCTGACCAGGCCGGGAGATATAGCCTACAACGAACTGACACTGGTAAACCGCAGGAACAGGAAAGTGTCGGTACTGTTCCATGCCGGACCTATTATCGTACGCAACAGGGTGACCGGGTACAGGTGCGTGCTGACCGATGTGACCCGCCATAAGGAGTATGAGCAGAAGCTGTCGAATGAGAAGGTGCTGCTCGAACACCTGGTTGATGCCGCACCCGAGGCGATTGTGCTGACCGACCTTGACGGACGCATACTGCGGATTAACCGGGGATTCACAAAACTGTTCGGCTATGAGCCGAATGAGGCTGTCAATCATATGATTGACGACCTGGTGGTACCCGAAGAGCTGCGGGATGAGGCAATCAGAATAGATGAACAGACGATGGCCAACCGGACCGGTTACCTGGAGACGATCAGGAGAGACAAGAGCGGAAACCGGATACATGTATCACTGATCGCATCTTATGTGGTATCAGACAATGAGGCGATCGCCTTCCTGGGAATCTACCGCGACATTTCTGCAGAGGTGAAGGCCAGGCTGATGCAGGAGATACAGTACAATATCTCAACGGTGGCCATGCAGGATACCGATATTTTCGACATCTACCCCACCATAGTGAAGGAGATCGGCAAGCTATGGAACGTCAACAACTTCTTCATCGCACTCTACAACCGTGAAAAGGACACCCTCACATTCCCCTTCTTTGCCGATGAACGTGACCATTTCCAGGAGACCTCGGCCAGGAACACCCTGACCGGATGGGTCATCAAGAATAACAAATCGGTACTGCTTGATGAGGAGGATATCTTCAGGATTGAGAAGACCGGCCAGATAAGCCTTATCGGCTCACCATGCAAGATCTGGATGGGCGTGCCGCTCAGGATGGAAGATGAGGTGATCGGGGCCATCTGCCTCCAGGACTACCGGCGGGTGGATGCCTTCAGCCAGGATGACCTGCAGGTGTTTGAATTTATTGCCAACCAGATTGTAATGACGTTGCAGAGGCGCATGATACTTGACAACCTGATCAGTGCCCGAAAGAAGGCTGAGGAGGCTGCATTCTCGAAGCAGCACTTCATGTCAACCATGAGTCATGAGATACGTACCCCTCTCAATGAGGTGATCGGGGTGATAAACCTGCTCGAGCAGACCGGCCCGCGTGAAGACCAGGCCGACTTTATCAATACACTCCGATTCTCGGCAAATCACCTCCTCTCTCTGGTCAATGACATCCTCGACTACAACAAGATGGAGGCGGGCAAGATCATCTTTGAGAAGACCGAGTTCAACCTTACCGAGCTGCTTGACGAGGTCAACAGGTCAAACAGCCGCCGTGCCGAGGAGAAGGGTATCAGCTTTATCCTTGAGAAAGACCCTGACCTTCCTTCAACAATTATCGGCGACCCCATAAGACTAAACCAGGTACTCTCGAACCTGATGTCGAATGCAATGAAATTCACCGAGATAGGTGGAGTAACCCTTAGGGCTGTCGTCCTGGAGAAACAGGATAACAAGGTGCTGATCGAATTCTCAGTCACCGATACCGGGATAGGCATCGCCCCTGACAAGCAGGAGCAGATCTTCGAGAGCTATGCGCAGGCCTCAACCGATACCACCCGCAAGTATGGCGGTACCGGACTGGGGCTGGCCATCTGCAAGCGACTGGTAGACCTGCAGGGAGGGAGCATCAGCGTGGAGAGCATACTGGGCAGGGGATCGACCTTTACCGTCTCGATTGAGTACGGGCTGCCACAGGCACCGGTCAGGGTAACTGAGAGAAGAGCATCTGATGCCAGCATGAACAAGCTGGTGGGTAAACGGATACTTGTTGCCGAAGACAACAAGATCAACTTCTTTGTGGCAAACAAGTTCCTGGAGAGCTGGGGAGTGGAGGTGACCCATGTGGAGAACGGGGCACAGGCAGTTGAGATGCTCAAGCACAAGGAGTTTGATCTCATCCTCATGGACCTGCACATGCCGGTGATGGATGGCCTGGAGGCTACCAGGGTTATCCGCGGCTCATCCGATGAGAGGATCAGGCAGATGCCGATCGTTGCACTGACGGCAGCAGTCATGTCTGAAGCACATGACAAGATCGAAGACCTTGCAATCAATGACTACGTGCTGAAGCCGTTCAAGCCGGCAGACCTCTATGACCGTATCGTCAGGAATGTGAGATAACTCTTTATGATAATACTTCAGGCCGGCCTCTGTGACCTGGTCATCATGGATTTGTAACAGCCCTCCCGGAAGCCCTTCAGACCGGCGACCCCCGGCAACGACCGGAGCCATAACGTTTACGGGCTTTGCGTTCGGGCGGATTTCGGAGCACATAGTTTCAATTAACTCCTAAATTTTGTTAGAAGCACAAAGCGCCAAGTTTATACGTAAACCCGCCTGCCCCAAAGCCCGTGTTGTGGGTAGTTTTTATTTCTTTATCCTACTTTTTAAGGTCTCGAAATCAATTAGGTTTAAATATTTATTTCTATTTCTGTCTAAGATATTAAACTCAAAAAAAGGGTTGGTACAATCTATGTTTTTCCCGATCTGATATTTTTTTGATAATATTCCAACCCCCCAATCTGCATCAATGCAACAAGAGTTTACAGCAGGACTAAAACGCCATTTAAGAAATGCCTTCCATGTTGTTCCATTCCAAGAATAATATGCTGGAGTATCAGAATAGTAATAAGCTTCTCTTGCGTGCCATTCGGTAGGCGGATTACAGTCATGAAGAACAATAAAGCCGTCATCTTTAATATACAAAAGAGCATTTTCAATATCTCTGTCAACTTGTTCTGCCAGATGTAAGCCATCAATGAAGATAACATCAAACTTAATACTATTCGACAAAACTTCATTTCTGGAAAGTTTTAGAAAAAACTCATCACTTGTTAATTTAAAATCAACAGGATTTTCCTTAAACTCTAAACCTGGGTCAACACTGTATTTTTTATCTGCTTTAATGTGTTTAAAATTATGTTCGGGATTTCTAACGCCAATCTCTAAATAGCATGTGTCATTTTGCTTTAGCGATAATAAAAAATTAATAATTTCAGTCCGTGATGGTCTTTTAGAAATTTCTTGAAGGTCTTTTCTTTGTACCTCTTGGTAATGGGGGTTATTTAAAAATTTCTTCCCTTTAGCGTAGTACTTAATTGGCTTTACTCTTAGTAGTATGTTTTTTACTTTATTAATCATATCTATTGTCATATTTATCGTCTGACTAAATGTTTCTTTAGAAAATTACCCACAACGGCTCTGGGCTTGCTTTTCGTACCGGAATTCGAAGCGGTTCAGCTCGAACGTCTGCCCTATAGCGACCCCAAAGCCGAAATTAATTACAAATGTTGATTGGTATACTTTCAACCGGAACATATGTTCAACAGAATTACAAATGCTGAGGTTTTATCCGTCTGCCGGCATGGAAGCAAGCTCGATGTTATGCGGTCGTACTTTTCTCGTTGTTAACGTATTCAAGCGGGACATACCCATAGTTTAGTTTGTCTTTGCCGACTAATATTACTTGAGCTCTTTTCAATTTAAAAAAGCTGCAAGGCCTTTTGCAATTTTGTTTAGGAGATCTTTATACGTCTTGGCAACAGGCTTTATAATATTAAAATATGGTTGTGGATTTAGAAGAAAACATTCCCTGCGTTTTCCGCGTCGAGAAAAATTGTCAAGCAAAATGGCCCACCACCAACTTCAGCGAAAGCTAGCCGTTTGTTTCTGCTTCTATATATAGCTTTAGTCTTACGTCTGTAAGTTGTGCAACCGCGCCAATTTTATAGCTAGCTCTTAATTGAAATCAGGCTTGTTTTGATAGGTCATAAAAACCTCATCGCCACATTGCTCAGGTGCACAACATAGGGCAGATTTGAACCGTGAATGGTTTGGCTTTTTCAGCATGTCGGGCAACGGCAAATTGATTGCGTGTTGATGTATTGATTGTATTTCCATTCATT
>CAZAVK010000017.1:0-77240 GCA_964488645.1 uncultured Rikenella sp.
ATCACAACAACATACCCTTTATCAACATTGCCTATGACGGACAGGATACCGTGTCACTTGACACGATGCTGCAGGCTTTCGTTTTCCAGGTAAAGGAGTATGCCGCGTCAGCTGCTGCCGGAAAAGCGACTGTCGCATAGTCACCTCTCCTGCAACCGCAACGCCGTAATTCCGGGCCAGAATACCAGCCTGAAATAAGAGAGGGCTGCCCCTTCTCCGGGACAGCCCTCTGTGCCTTCAGGCCCGGGGGCCTTTATCCTCTTACATCATACCTGGCATTCCGCCGCCGCCCATTGCCGGGTTAGGCATCGGATTCTCCTCCTTCTCTTCAACGACGACTGCCTCGGTGGTAAGGAACATGCCTGCTATTGAAGCTGCATTCTCAAGTGCTATCCTTGCCACTTTTGCAGGATCGATGACACCGGCCTTGAAGAGTCTCTCATACTTATCAGTCTGAGCATTATAACCGAAGTCATCCTTGCCTTCGCGTACCTTCTGTACAACCACTGCGCCCTCTTTGCCGGCATTTATCACTATCTGGCGGAGAGGCTCTTCAATTGCCCTCTTCACTATTTCGATACCGGTATTCTGGTCGTCATTCTCGCCCTTGAGTGTCTCAAGCAATGGGATTGACCGGAGGTAACCTACGCCGCCGCCCGGAATAATACCCTCTTCAATGGCAGCACGGGTGGCGTGCAGGGCATCGTCAACACGGTCTTTCTTCTCCTTCATCTCCACCTCGGAGGCAGCGCCGATATATAGTACTGCCACTCCGCCTGCCAGCTTGGCAAGCCTCTCCTGAAGCTTCTCCCTGTCATAGTCTGAAGTGGTAGTGGTGATCTGCTGCTTGATCTGGTTGATACGGGCCTGGATCATATCCTTGTCACCTGCACCGTTGACGATGGTGGTGTTCTCCTTGTTGACGGTCACTTTGTCAGCAAGGCCAAGATCGGCCATGGTGGCATTCTCAAGCTTCATGCCCCTCTCCTCGGAGATGACGGTGCCGCCTGTCAGGATGGCAATATCCTCAAGCATCTCTTTCCTGCGGTCGCCAAATCCGGGTGCCTTGACGGCACAAACCTTCAGTGATCCCCTGAGACGGTTTACAACCAATGTAGCAAGTGCCTCACCCTCAACATCTTCGGCAATAATCATCAGGCCACGGCCGGTACGGGCTGTCTCCTCAAGAATGGGAAGAAGATCCTTCATTGATGAGATCTTCTTGTCATGGATCAGAATGTAGGGATTCTCCATCTCTGCCTCCATCTTGTCGGGATTGGTGACAAAATAGGCGGAGATGTAACCACGGTCGAACTGCATTCCCTCAACAACCTCAACCTTGGTCTCGGTTCCCTTGGCCTCCTCAACGGTGATTACTCCCTCTTTCTTAACCTTATCCATAGCGTCGGCAATGAGCTTGCCGATCTCTTCATCATTGTTTGCAGAGATACGGGCCACCTGCTCAATCTTTTTCAAATCATCGCCTACTGCCTGTGACTGGGCCTTGATACTCTCAATAACCTTTGCAACTGCCTTGTCAATACCCCTCTTGAGGTCCATCGGGTTGGCACCTGCGGTAACGTTTTTCAGCCCTACGCTGATAATGCTCTGTGCAAGCACGGTGGCGGTGGTTGTGCCGTCACCGGCATTGTCGGCGGTTTTTGATGCCACCTCCTTGACCATCTGGGCTCCCATATTACGGTAGGGATCTGAGAGCTCAATCTCCCTGGCAACGGCAACACCGTCTTTTGTCACCTGGGGTGCACCGAACTTCTTCTCAAGAACAACATGGCGCCCCTTGGGACCAAGAGTCACCTTAACCGTGTCAGCAAGCTGATCAACACCCTCCTTCAAAAGAGAACGAGCTTCGATATCGAATTTGATTTCCTTTGACATTGTTATAGAGTTTTGTTTATTTTGTTACATAAAGTACATCTGTCTGTGATATAAGCAGATAAGCAGTACCATCTATTGTCAGCTCCTGACCGGAGTATTTCCCATAGAGTACCACATCTCCCTTTTTCAGTTCCATCTCTTCATCTTTCTTTGCGGCGCCTACAAGAACAACGGTGCCCATGCGGGGCTTCTCCTTTGCCGAATCGGGGATGATGATGCCGCTGGCTGTCTTCTCCTCTGCCTCATGAGGCTGAACAAGAACTTTTCCGGCCAGCACCTTTCCTTTTAATTGTGCCATAACATTAGTTTTATAGTTAAACATTTTTTTCTGCTACTGCCCTGTCACAATCTGTGCCAAATGTCAAAAGGCAAAAAAAAATGTCAGTTCATGACAAACTGACATTAATATTGTTTCCACAATGTCACCTTTTATTCATTTCCGCCGTCAGGCTGCTTGTCTGTCGGTATCTGTGTCGGCAGTACCGGAATGGCATTGGGATCCTGAGCTCTCTCGATTGATGACTTGATGACTGACTCCTTCTCCACCTGACCCCTCGGAATAGAGGCCGTCGCTGCAAGGCTGAGCACCAGAATGGCTGCTCCGAGAGTCCATGTTGCCTTCTCCAGGAAATCAGCCGTCTTGCGAACACCCATCGTCTGGCCTGCTGAAGTGAAATTGGCTGCCAGGCCGCCACCCTTTGAGTTCTGAACCAGTACAACCAGTATTGCAAGAATACAGGCGATGATAACCAGTATCGAGATGAAAATATAAACGCCCATTATGCTTTATTTTATCAGGTTATTGATCATTTCAATCCGGCTTGCAAAGTAACTGCTTTTTTCCGGATATTGCAACGCGAGCCGTTCATAAATATTTATCGCACGGGTATAATAGCCCTGGTTAAGGTATATTTTTGCAAGCGTCTCGGTTATCAGGCTCCCCTGATCCTGGCTGCTCACCTCTGACAAATCCCTCAATGGCCGTTCATCGCCGGGGGAGAGCCTCTCAATGGTCGGACTGATCTGTATGAACCGGTCTATCAGGTCAGAGGGCGACATCTCACTCTCCGGCGGCCCGGCAGCCACCGGCTCTTCATCAATGAACTCAAGCAGGTCTGCCTCAGAATCAGCACTCTCTTCAACCTCGCCGGCAACCCGGACCTCAACCTGTTCCGCGCCGGGGATATCTTCAACCTCGCCGGCAACTTCCCCGGAGGAAGCAGACCGGTCACCGGGCGCTGCCGGTTCAGGCGTCACCTCTTCTGCCGCCGCTTCTGCGCCAGGCTGATCGGGCGCTTCAGATGAAGCAGGCTCTGCCATTGCACCTGCAGCCTGTATTGTGCTCATGTGTAACTGTTCCAGTTCCCTGAGCCGGGTTTCGATCTCAGCTATCAGCTCCTCCCTGGAGCGTACCTCAACACCGTCATCTCTCACGCCGACGTCTGCCGCTGCAGCTTCAGGCGCATGCTCCGGCATTGGTTCAGCACCCGCGGGTGATGTGACCTGCAGGGTATCAGAGGGAGCAGTTTCAACAGCCTCCTCATCCGTCGGCGTAACTCCAACTTCCTCGTCAACCGGAGTAACCGGGGTTTCGTCATACACCGGAGTAACCGGGGCTTCGACATCCACCGGCGTAACCGGGGCTTCGGTATCTGCGGGAGTAACATGGACTTCATCATCCGTCGGAGTAACCGCAGTCTCAATCTCTGCCGCTGCCACATCCTCCGCTGTAATCTCTGCCGCGGCAACATCGGTCGCCGCAACCTCTGCAACTACAACTTCGGGCGCAGCAACATCAGCCGCCGTAATCCCTAACCCGGCATTATCTTCCACCGTAATCCCCTCCACGGCAACATCTTCCGCTGTAATCCCTACTGCGGCAACATCGGTCGCCGCAACATCGGCAGCCGTAATCCCTACCCCGGCATCATCGGCCGCCGAAATCCCTGTCGCCACCGCCCCTGCCGGTTCCCTGTCTGCCGGAGCCTCTTCGCTCCCGGCAAGCAACGGAGGAGAAAGGAAGAGTTTATGGTACAGAACCTCACGGTCATTGACTGAGAGTGCGGAGGCCTTCAGCTGGGAATCGAACCGGATATCGGCATTCTCACTCAGGACCCTGAGCAGCAGCAGGTGGGCGGAGTGAAACCAGGGATAGAGGGCCACAAGCTCCCTCAGTCTCTCCAGGTCGGCTCCGGAGGGTGAATCTATTCCTGCTATGAACCTGTTGAACTCGTTCCTGTTCATACCGTAGTTACCAGTTGACAAAAGCCCTGTTAAAAATATCCTCCACCAGCATTTTCACTATCTCCTCGGTCAGTGCTGCCTCCACACTGCTCAGATCGAGGGAACTGCTGTAGTCCTGATATCTGGTGAAGGTCTGTTCATAGCTCAGTTCATTGTCAAAGCTGTTCACATATTTCACCTTGACTGAGATGGAGAACCTGTTCGAGGCGGCCCGCTGATCACCGCTTACGGTGAGCGGCTGATCCTTGTAGTCGGTTATCTCACCCTCGAAGCTGAGGTCACTGCCCGAGGTGACCATCTCGAGGTTGGTCTGTGCGCGGCACATATCGATAAGCGCGTCAGTCAGCGTCTGTGCCAGCCCGGGAACCACATGTCCGGCCCTGTTCTGGAATGTCGCCACGCTTATGGTTCGCGCCTGCGGCGGGATCGAGGCTCCGGAGAATGAATACTTTATCTTAATGCCACAGCCGGCCACAAGAGCCGCCAGTGCCAGGAACGTCAATATCCTTCCTGCTCTAAGCATCTATCCCGTACTCCTTGATTTTCCTGTAAAGTGTTCTCTCCGATATCCCCAGTTCGGCGGCAGCCAGCTTCCGCTTGCCGCTGTTCTTCCTGAGAGCCTTGATTATAAGCTCCTTCTCACGATCAGCCAGCGAGAGTGACTCCTCCAGCACCTCTTCCGTATCCTCAATCATCCGGTGCTCCCTGGCCGGGGTGACTGCAACCTTGACCGGCTGAGGTGTCACCTCATATGACTCGCCATGCACCGGGTCATGATCAAACAGGTTGCGTATTGCCCTGGCACCGCTTTCGGTAAGGTTGCCGTGATCGCCGCTGCTGAGCAGGTCATAGACCAGGTTCTTCAGATCATGCATATCGCTCTTCATGTCAAACAGAACCTTATAGAGTATCTCCCTCTCATTGCTGAAACCTCTCTCATCGGCCTGTGACCTGACCGGTACCGGCAGGCGGCCGCTATGGGCATCTGGAAGATACCGGGCCAGTATCTCGGCCGTGATATCTCTCTCCTGTTCGATCACCGAGATCTGTTCAGTGATGTTCTTCAGCTGGCGCACATTTCCGGGCCAGTAGTAACTGAGCAGCATCTCCCTGGCATGGAGGTCGGGTCTGACTGCCGGCATGCGGTAACGTTCGGCAAAATCCACCGCGAACTTCCGGAAGAGCAGTATGATATCATCTCCTCTCTCCCGCAGGGCAGGCACCCTGACCGGTACGGTGTTAAGCCGGTAGAAGAGGTCTTCACGGAACTTGCCGGCGCCCACTGCGCTGACTATATCGATGTTTGTGGCGGCAATGACCCTCACATCGGTCTTCTGCACCTTTGAAGAGCCGACCCTGATGAACTCGCCCGTCTCAAGCACCCGCAGCAGCCTGACCTGCGTGGAAAGGGGCAGCTCGGCCACCTCATCGAGGAAGATGGTCCCTCCGTCGGCAACCTCAAAATATCCTTTCCGGCTGTCGGTGGCCCCGGTGAAGGCGCCCTTCTCATGCCCGAAAAGCTCGGAGTCGATTGTGCCTTCGGGTATTGCGCCACAGTTGACAGCTATGTATGTACCATGCTTGCGCAGGCTGTACGAGTGTATCACCTGCGGAAAGACCTCCTTGCCGGTACCGCTCTCACCGGTAACCAGGACAGAAAGATCGGTGGGAGCCACCTGCACGGCAATATCCAGGGCCCTGTTAAGCCCCTCATGATTGCCTATAATCCCAAACCGCTGCTTTACGCTCTGTAAATCTCTCATCAGAATCCAATGAACTGCGAATTTACGACTTTTTTGCATTATGTTAAAGCTGCAGCTCAGTAAATTGGACAGCTGCAAAGAGCACCACAAGGCCTGCTGCGGGCAGATATGCAACACATCCCCGGAGAGGCTGTTGACTGATGGTCTCAAAACCCATAAACATTTGCTGCAACTTTTTGTTATTAACAGAGAGTAAGCAATTTTGGGTGAGATGAATGCAGGAAGCAGGACATATTCCATAAAGGAGCTTGAAAACCTTTGTGGTATAAAGGCGCATACCATCAGGATGTGGGAGAAGAGGTACGCTATCCTGACACCGCAGAGGAGTGATTCCAATATACGGCATTATACGGAGGAGGAGCTGAAAAAGCTCATTACGATCTCAATACTGAATCGCCGGGGAATGAAGATTTCGAAGATAGCCCGCCTCTCTGACAGTGAGTTGCTGCGTGAGGTACTCAGAACGGGTGCAGCCGACGAGACCAGTGAGGAGGCCTTCAAACCCGGTGACCTGATAATGTCAGCCATGCGCTTCAGTGAAGAGGAGTTCAGGGAGAAGCTCAACCAGTTCATCAGTGAGAAAGGGCTGACTGATGCCTACCTTCAGGTCTTCTATCCGCTGATGCAGAAGGCGAGGGCACTCTGGCTGACAGACTGCATCTCCAAGCCGCAGGAGCAGTTCATAAGGCATGTCATCAGAACAATACTCATCTCCGAAGGTGTCACCTCATCAGCCGCTTCAGGTGACCAGAGCGCTGCGATAGTCAACCTCGCAGATCCGGAGAGTGAGAATGACCTCGTCTTCCTCAAGTATCTCCTGAGGCAGAAGGGGTATGATGTAGTCTATACCGAGGGTACTCTCTCAATCGAAGATATAAGGGGAATTCATTCGGTCAGGCCCTTCAGTGTGCTTGCCCTCAACCTGCCGGCTTCTGAGCCTGAATCTGAGGTCAGGCAGCTCTGCAGCGGTCTGACCAGGGAGCTCAACCTCAGGAAGGTGCTTGTAACCGGCAGGTATGACAGCAGCAGCACATGGAGCAATGGCCGCACCAGCGCCGTATCCTCGCCGGCCGAACTGGCAGAATGGGCACAGGCACTCTGAACAGTCGTCATCTTCCCGCCTGCATCGCCTTAAAATATCTCTCCTCCTCCTCAAAAGCGAGGAAGGGCGCACGGTTTTTCAGCTCACTGATCTTATCAAGCATCGCTGCGGCAAACAGCACACTCTCCCTGCTACCGCCACAGATGCGGTGAGCCATCGCCCTGCTGATACGGGCAGCCTCATTCCATAACCTGAGGGTATGAGCCGGAATGAAGATGCTGCAGAACCTTTCCCATATATAGTCGATCGCCGTCTCAGAAGGATGGACCATATCAGATGCATAGTACCTGTAGTCGCGCAGCTCATCCATGAAGATCTCATAGGCCGGGAAGTATCCCTCAACGGCCGGATGGGCAAGCAGCTCCTCGGCAGCCAGCAGCAGGTGGGCCTTGCTCAGCTGATTGGCATGGGCGCCGTCGCTCAGGTGCCTTACCGGACTGACCGTGAGCCATATGCGCAGCGACGGATTCAGCGCGGCAAGCCGGTCAAGCGTCCCGCTCCACCGTGAGACAATCTCCTCCCATGATGCCTGCCTGCGACTGAAGAGTGAAGCCGGCAGCTTGTGGCAGTTGGCGACAATGGTACCGTCACTGTTGAGAGTATATATATAAGAGGTACCGAAGGTGATAAAAAGGAGCGAAGCCCTCCTGATAAAGGCGGAAGCCGAACGGCTGACATCATTGAGCCGCTCAACCAGCACCTCCGGCTCATAGGATGAGAAGGCGGTATGGTGATTCAGACTCATATACCTCTTCTGGTGCAGGTAGAGATCAGCCTCGCTGTAACCGTACCCAGCCACGAACCGGTCGAGGGCGGCAGCCACCGAAAAAGGATTGAACAGGGTTCCGTGCGGATTGGTCATCACAGGCAGCTTGCCGGAAGCCATCCGGTAGCCGATCTCATTGGCAAAGCATGAGCCGAGGAACATCACCGGCGTATCAAAGGTGATCTGTGATGAGGAGGCAGGAAGCTGAACCCCGGTTAAAAGTTCCATGACAGACTGTTATTGGTTTTTATCTCTCCGGCCGTTGCGGCGGCTCTCACTGACATAACAGGCCAAACTGCCGGCATGGTCAGCCGGCCCGGTACCATTATATTAATGTATCCATCCATTCGATGATGAAGGCGAAGTGCTCATCCTTCAGCGGGTCATTGTGCAACTCATGGTAGCCATCATCCCACAGCTTGATGGTGGCATTGGGTGCGGCGCCGGCAACCAGTACCGATCCTGAGGGCGATGTGATCAGGTCATTGCGGCCATGCAGCAGCAACAGCGGCAGGGTCAGCTCCCCGGCACCGGCCAGGGTCTCTCCGGCAGCAGCAGTCATCCAGAGGTAGAGCCCGGCAGAGATCTTTCCGTGAACCAGCGGGTCATTGCGGTAGGCATCGACCACCTCCGGGTCACGCGACAGATCATTGGTGCGCAGTCCGGCCGGCTGAGTCAGGCCGGGGAACAGCCTGCCCGCTGCCCTGGCCAGCATCACCTTGAAGGGCGGCGGTGCATTCGTCAGGGTCACCCATGGCGAGGTGACGATCGCACCGGTGAGCGATGGCCGGCGGCGTACCAGGTAATGGAGCGTCAGCCCCCCGCCCAGGCTGTGCCCGTAGATGAAGAGAGGCACACCGGGATGTGTGGCAGCACTCTCAACAATGATCTGATCAATGGTATCATAGAGCCTCTCAGGCGAGGGAACCACCCCCCGCCTGCCGGGAGTCATACCATGCCCCGGAAGATCAAAGGCATGAATGGTAACACCATGGGCATTGAACCGTCCGGCCCACCCGGCATACCTGCCGGCATGCTCACCCAGACCGTGTACAAGAATTATCATTGCCCGCTCCGCTCCCTGCGATGGATAGCGGTAAAAGGCCGTTGTTCCTGAGGGAAACTCTCTTAACTCCATAACCACTTTTTGGTAAAGATAGTTAAAGTGCCGATGCCGGTGAAACGGATCAGGAGGAAGCAGAAAGGCGACGGACAGGAAAAGCGGAACCGAAGAAGCCGGCGAAGGAGGCTGCCGGAGAAACGGGTCTACCCGAACCGGGGAAGCGATCAGCCGGGAAAGCATCTGGAGCAATTTATACACTACCTTTGCATTTTGCTGTTTATCCGGCTGTTACAATTTAGAATCACAACAGGCATTGTATTTTTAAGAATAATTTAAGATATTCGGACTTGTTTATCCGATTTATATGTTTAACTTTGTATCAACAATCATAAACAGAGAGATGACCGCGCACGAATTTACATCCAGTATAATTGACCTGAAATCCAATCTTCAGAAATATGCTCTCAGCCTGACCCTTGACCGTGACAATGCGTTCGATCTGGTTCAGGACACATTTCTGAAGGCAATTCAGAACCAGGACAAGTTTGTTGACTCCACCAATCTCAAGGCGTGGGTCTTCACCATAATGAAGAACACCTTCATCAACAACTACCGCCGCAAGATGAGGGAGAATACGATGGTTAACGATACCCAGGAGCTCTACTTCCTCAATGTATCGTCTGACAAGGGCAGTATCTCACCCGAGTCGACCTATGCCGGAAATGAGATTGAGAAAGCGATTGATGCGTTGCCTGATGATTACCGCCTTCCCTTCCGGATGCACCTTGACGGTTACAAGTATGAGGAGATTGCCGAGAAGCTGCATCTCAAGCTTGGCACGGTGAAGAGCCGCATATTCTTTGCCCGCCAGAAACTGATGGCTGTTCTTAAAGATTACAATGGTTAGGTTTTGGTAATGGTAATGTCTGCTGCCGGGGGCGAAGGTTCCCGGCAGCTTTTTTTTCGGCAGGATTTTTGCCTCTCCCCTCCTGTTACACTTTTTATTGATACCTTTAATCTAAAATCGTTCAATATGAAAAACTACCTGGCTGCCATGCTTTTTGCCATGGTTTTCTCAACTGTTTCGCTCTCGGGAGAGACACAGTATATTGAGTGTCCGGTCAGCCATGTCACGGTGTTCAGTCGCGGTGCACAGCTGTCAGGAACTGCATCGGTAACCCTGCTGGCGGGGACCCACGACTATGTCATCGGCGGGCTCTCTCCTCACATTGATGCCAACACCATACAGGTTAAGGGTGAGGGTGCCTTCACCATAATGGGGGTCACTCACCGCAACAACTTCCTTGAGAACCTGTCGGAGTCAGAGGCGGTCGCAACCCTGCGTGACAGGATAGAGCGGCTCCGCCTGCAGATCGAGGATGAGGAGACCGCCCTTGAGGTGCTGCGTGAGCGGGAGGCCTTTCTGAAGGCCAACTATGATGTAGTCTCTGCAAAGTCAGCCATCACGGCAGAGCAGCTCAGGGCACTGATCGAGATCTACGGAACCAGCACCGAGAGCGTCAAGGGGGCCATCCTGAAGAAGAACCGCACCATCAAAGGCTACCGGGAGGAGATGGAGAAGCTGGAGAAGCAGCTCTCGTCAAGCGTCGCCCGCTCAAGGATGCCGTCTGGAGAAGTAGTGGTCACCCTCAGCAGCGACAAGGCTGCCGCCGGACGGCTTATGCTCTCATACATGGTGATGAACGCCGGATGGGTCCCGTCATATGATATAAGAGTGAGTGATATAACCGATCCGGCCACCATAATCTACAGGGCCGGTATCTGGCAGAACAGCGGTGTTGACTGGAAGGATGTCAGGGTGAGCCTATCCAATGCCTCCCCGATGACTGCCGGCTCACTACCGAAGCTCTACCCCTGGTATATCGATTTTCAACTTCTTCCTGTCGTGAAAAGCAGTTTGCTTTCCGGGAAAGTTTCCGGGATAAACAAGCGTGCATTGGACGAACCGGTGATTGCCGAAATGGAGGCTGTAGACGAGGAGCTTTACGCATATGCTTCGATGTCGGTATCGGTCAACGAATCAAATATCAGCTTCAGCTTTGACATCAACGTGCCCAAGACCATTGCCACTGGCGGCAGGCAGGAGACGGTCGAGCTGCAGAGGCTGACCGTACCGGCCACCTACAGCTATGCGGCAACCCCCAAGCTGACCCCCACGGCATACCTCATGGGCTATATCACGGGGTGGGAGAAGTACAACCTGCTGCCGGGTGAGGCAAACATCTATTTCGGCAATACCTTCACCGGCAAGGGTTATATCGATACCTCCACCCTCACCGACACCCTGCCGGTCTCACTGGGAGCCGACAACAGCATCACGGTGAAGCGGGAGCGCCGTACCGACCTCACCACCCGCAGGATGATAGGATCAAACCAGGTGGAGACGCGCTCATTCCTGATCTCGGTACGCAACAACAAGGGTAGTGCCGTCAGTGTCAGGCTGCGCGACCAGTTGCCGGTCTCGAGGCAGGGAAATATGACGGTTGACCCGGTCGAGCTGAGCGGCGGCAGGCATGACAGCGCCACCGGTGAGGTGACGTGGGACCTTGAGATAGCCCCATCAGCCACCCGGGAGCTGACATTCACCTACAGTGTCAGGTACCCGAAAAACCAGAAAGTGATACTCGAATAGCCCGGAAGGAGAGCAATCAGAAAGGAGTGGTTTTCAACAGGTGTTGATAACCATGCTTAATCCGATTTATCGCACTGACAACCTGTTCATTGCAATTGTTGATAAACCTGTTGAACAGATGTTGTTTTCTTAATGGCATAAAGAGTGAAAAAAAGTTGGCGGGTGAGGTAAAATAGCTTATATTTGTTCTACCATGTGAGCGATAAAGAGTCGCTCTGAAGCATGAAGGTTCTTTCAATTGATTTAATTATCACTCTGAATTAACATCAGACTTCAGAGTCTCACGCTGAAGGGCCACGGTCCGGAAGCGTCCGTCACGGGTGCAGGCTGAGAGGCCTTCCCATCCTGGCGGTCTGACGGTGCGATGACCAAACGGTGTAAAAGCCGGGAGGGAAGAGCAACACAGATGCAATCGCCGAAAGCTAATAAGGCAGCAGATGTGGCCGGTCAGGGAGAGGGTCATCTGACAACCGAACCGGCGAGGATAGGATGGAGATGATCCGGGCATGGCAGCAGCTGTCCCCCCCCGGGGGAGTGCCATGCTTCAAGGGTTCATGGCTCCGAGCCTCAAATGAAGCAGGGAAAGCCGCAAGGCAGACCAGGCAACAGGAGAGACACCGGAACCAGGGCAGCAGCAGCAGGCCGAAAGGCAGGCAGCAGCAGGCCGGGGAAAGGGAGGAGCAAGAGAGATGAACCGGCTGAAATAACAGTAGCATGGCGGCCTTGACAGTCATGGCTGTCAATCGCCGGAATGGGAACTATTACGTACAGTATGGTTCCCATTCTTGTTTTATATACCTCCCTCTCCTCTTCTGCAGACTCCCCCCGGCTGTAGTGCAAAACCGGCGCGGTTCCCCATCCGCGGGGCGCAGAACTTCCACCACTGCCCTTTGTGGCACCCCGCTTCCCTTTATGACTATCCGCTCCTCCCCTGCAACTCCGGCCCGCTGAAGACAAAAAAACCTGCCCATCAGGCAGGTCAGAAGAGGTGCAGCACGTCTGCAGAGCCTACCGCCCCTTGATCACTCCGCGGTCAGAGTTCCTTATAAACTCGAGGATATGATCGCGTTCGGGTGTTGAAGGAAAATTGTTCTCAATATAATCGAGTGCAGTACTGCTGTTCATACCCATATTGTAGTATGCCCGGTAGATCTCATGCAGCTCGCGCATCTTCTCCTGGCTGAAGCCCCTGCGCTCCAGTCCCACACTGTTTATGCCCATGTATGCCAGCGGCTCCCTGTCAGCCTTGATGTATGGCGGCACATCCATCCGCACCTTCGATCCGCCCCCGAGGAACGCATGCTTCCCTATACGTACGAACTGATGCACAATGCATCCTCCTCCCAGCGTGCTCCAGTCACCCAGCTCCACCTCCCCGGCAATACCCGACGAGGCCACCATAATCACATTGTCACCCAGGATACAGTCGTGTGCCACATGTACATAGGCCATCAACAGGCAGTTCTTCCCGATAATGGTACGGCCCTTTGCCCTGGTACCCCTGTTAAGGGTGGCAAACTCCCTGACCGTGGTGTTGTCTCCGATCTCCAGGATGGTCTCCTCTCCGCCGAACTTGAGGTCCTGCGGTATGGCAGAGATCGACGCCCCGTTGAAAATACGGCAGTTCCGGCCTATCCTGGCGCCGTCATAGATAACTGCACCGGCTCCTATCCATGTACCGTCACCAATAACCACATCGCCATAGACAACGGCAAAGGGCTCAACAGTCACGCCCTCTCCTATACGGGCGTGCGGATCAATATGTGCCAGCGAAGAGATCATATCTGACTATTTATTCTTGATTACCTGTGCAGTCATCTCTCCCTCGGCAACCAGCTTCCCGCCCACAAAGGCCTGACAGTACATCATCACTATGTTCCTCCTTATGGGTTCGGTCAGGTCGGCTCTCACAATAATGGTATCTCCCGGAGTCACCTTCTGCTTGAATTTCATACGCTCTATCTTGAGGAAGTAGGTTGAATAGCGCTCCGGCTCATCAACCCCTCCCAGCACCAGGATCCCGCCAACCTGGGCCATGGTCTCAACCAGCAGGACCCCCGGGAAAACATGCTCCTGCTCAAAATGGCCCTGGAAGAAGGTCTCGTTGTAGGTGGTATTCTTCATCCCGATAACGTGCGTTGGAGAGAGCTCCAGGATGCGGTCGACCATCAGGAAGGGATAGCGGTGAGGCAGCAGCTTCTTGATCTGCTGTATATCCATCAGGGCCGGCTTGGTGGTGTCGAGCAGCGGTATCTCCTTCTTTGTGGCCTCCCGCTGGATCTGCTGCCTGATAAGCCGTGCCAGGCGGGTGTTGGCAAAATGTCCCGGACGGGTGGCTACCACCTTCCCCTTGATAGGCTGTCCCACCAGGGCAAGATCACCTATAAGGTCAAGCAGCTTGTGGCGTGCCGGCTCATTGGGGTACCTGAGCCTGGTGTTGTTGAGTATCCCGGCATTGTGCTCGGTAATACCCGGTTTGTTGAAAAGGCGGGCAATGCGGGCAATCTCCTCCTGGCTGACCTCGCGCTCAAAAATGACAACCGCATTGTCAAGGTCGCCGCCCTTGATCAGCCCCATGCGATAGAGCGGCTCCAGCTCATGGAAGAAGACGAAGGTGCGGCTGCCGGCAATCTCCTTCTCAAATTCATCAAGCTGGTCAAGTATCGCGTACTGGTTGCCAAGAATCTTTGAGTTATAGTCGATCAGCACATGTGCACTGAAATGATCATCAGGATAGATTATCAGGTCAACGCCGTGCTCTTCGTCAGAGAAGGTGATCTTCTCCTTGATGGCATAGTAGTTGCGCTCCTCCTGCTGTTCAACGATCCCCGCCTTTTTGATCGACTCCACGAACATCCGCGAGCTGCCGCCCATTATCGGGGCTTCGGGGCCATCTATCTCAATGAGCACGTTGTCAACACGCATCCCGGCAAATGCCGCAAGGATATGTTCAATAGTTGCCACCGAGGCCTCTCCCTGGACCAGGGTGGTGCCCCTTGAGGTTTCAGTCACATTGTCTGCCAGTGCATCAATCACCGGCGATCCGGGAAGATCAACCCTGCTGAACTTGTATCCGTGATTTGCGGGGGCGGGCTTAAAGGTTACTTTTACATCAACTCCGGAATGGAGTCCCTTACCGCTGAGGCTCACCTCATTAGCCAGAGTCCTTTGCTTTTCGCTCATTACAGGTCAGTTTTTAATCCCGTAAAGAAAAATAAAATTTTCCGAACGGCATAATGAAAGTCGCCACATCTGTGTGATGTTCAAATCATTTCCTTTAGACCGAAATGCGGAACTACTTGTTTTTTAAAGACTCAACCTCTTTTTCCAGCGAGTCGAGCCGGCTGCTGAGGTCGGGGAGCCGCTTAAGATGGGCAAAGCTTCGCAGGAACTGTCTGCTATCGGTTGCTGGATAGCCAAGGATAACCGCATTCTCTTCGGTAATGCTGCTCATGACCCCCGACTGGGCACCAATCTTGCATCCGTCAGCAATGGTCAGATGACCCGCCAGCCCCACCTGGCCGCCAAACATGCAGTTCCTTCCGATCCTGGTCGATCCTGCCAGTCCTGTCTGCGCCGCAATAACGGTATTTTCTCCTATCTCACAGTTGTGCCCCACCTGTATCAGGTTGTCAAGCTTCACACCCCTGCGGATGATGGTCGATCCCATGGTGGCCCTGTCAATACAGGTATTTGAGCCTATCTCCACGTTGTCTTCAATGATCACATTCCCTATCTGCGGTATCTTCATGTAATCTGCATCTGTAACCGGAGCAAATCCGAATCCGTCGCCTCCTATCACCGCCCCCGAATGGATGGTGCAGTTGTCTCCTATCACGGTGTCACGGCAGATCTTCACTCCGGGGTGCAGGATACAATTTCTTCCGATGGTGACATTCTCTCCTATAAAAACCTGCGGGTGGATGGCGGCTCCCTCTCCCACCACCGTCTTTTCTGATATGACAACATATGCGCCGATGTAACTGTCACTTCCTATGCGCGCTGTTTCATCGATTACTGCCGTGGGATGCACTCCTTTCTTCACCGGCCTGGCCTGCTCATACCATGCCAGCAACCGCGCCAGGGCCTGGTAGGGATCATCAACCCTGATCAGGGTGGCAGCCACCTCATGTGCAGGGATGAAGTCATGCCTGACAAGCACTGCCGACGCCCGGGTGGTATAGATATGTGACTCATATCTGGGATTCGACAGGAAGGTAAGAGCGCCCGGTTGCCCCTCCTCTATCCTGGCAACGGTATTGAGCCTTGTTTCGGGATCACCTTCAACTGTTCCGTTAAGTAGTTGTGCTATTGCAGCAGCAGTCAGTTCCATTTCTGTTCTCTCTTTTTCAATTGTTAATCTCTTTCGGGAAGCAGAGATAATACTTTGTCACTTTCTCTGAGAGTGCATCTTTCCCGAACAGGTCAGAGACGGTGGTGATGTCGGGCGTTGAGCCGTTCTTGAGCAGTATGCGGACCTCGGGTGTCCCCGGTGCATAAGCCTGGTTGTAGAGCTCGCCGCTGTTGACATAGTAGCCTGCCTCTTCATCGGTAAGACCCAGCCGTTCCCTGGTGAGACGGATCGCTTCGCTCACCCTCAGTGCGCTGAAAGGCACCCGCTGCAGTTCAATGGCGGGAAGGATACGGCCTCTGAACCGCCGGCACAGATCAGCCAGCACCCTGTCACTGCTCCCGGCCCACACCTTTATCGCCGAGATAATATCACTCTCATCCAGTGCGGTGAAATGACCCACCAGTTCAGCTCTCCCCTCACCCTCAAATGAGCCCTCCCTGTGCGAAAGGAAGTAACTCAGTGCCGGTGAGGCAAATAGCCCGGCTCCCTCAGAGGATATATGGCGTGCCCTGCCAAGCAGGCTGGTGAGCAGCTTCTCGGCAGCCACCACCGTACGGTGGTTGTACACCTGCCAGTACATCATCCGCCTGGCTATCAGGAACTTCTCAACCGAGTAGATCCCCTTCTCATCAACTACCAGCCGGTCACCCGAGACATTCAGCATCCTGATGATGCGGTCTGAACCCACTGACCCCTCTATCACCCCGGTAAAGAAGCTGTCGCGCCTGAGATAGTCCATCCGGTCCATATCCAGCTGGCCGGTGACCAGGTCATGGAAGAAGCGCCTGGGGTATTCGCCCCTGAAGATGGCAATGGCGTCAGAAAGCCTGCCGCCCATCCCCCTGTTGAGCTCCTGCATGATCAGCAGCGACATCTTCTCATGCGGCATACCCTCAATCAGGGAATACTCCAGTGCATGAGAGAAAGGGCCGTGCCCGATGTCATGCAGCAGTATAGCCGCCAGGACAGCCTCCTCCTCGGCTGCGGTTATCACAGTACCCTTGTTGCGCAGGGTCTGAACCGCCTGACCGGTGAGATACATGGCACCCAGGCTGTGCTGAAAACGGCTGTGGACCGCCCCGGGATAAACAAGATTGGTAAGACCCAGCTGGCTTATGTGACGAAGCCTCTGAAACCACGGATGGGAAACCAGATCAAAGATGAGATCATTGGGTATACTGATGAATCCGTATACCGGGTCATTGATGATCTTTCTCCTGTTTGTCAAATACCACTGGTTTTAGTGCCGCAAATTTATTCAATAGTTTCTGAAAAATGACAAGAATTGCTTCATTCAGAGGTGATACGTTGATTTTTAAGGCAATTATTGCATTGATTTCCGAAAAAACCTATTATCTTTGCACCCGAACAGAAGGGTACGAATGGCCTAGGGGACAAAAGTCCCCTATTTTGTTATCAAAAAAAAAGGAGATGCTTACGAAAGAGCAGGTAAGAGAGGTTGCGGAGAAGCACTTAAGCGGCACCGGCATCTTCATGGTAGATGTCAGGCTGAGCAGCACGGGGAGGATAACCGTGCTGATCGACAGGCCTGAAGGGGTTACCATTGATGACTGTGCCATGCTCAGCAGGCAGATAAGCAGCGAGTTGCAGGATGAGATCGGCAATTATGAGCTCAATGTATCATCGCCCGGCCTCGACATGCCGCTGCTGGTACCCGGACAGTACACCAAAAATGAGGGAAGGATGGTCAGCGTAACCACCCTGGAAGGGGAGCAGCTGAAAGGGGTGATGAGGAATGTGACAAGGGGGGGATTTGACCTGGAAATCACAAAAAAAGAGAAGAGAGAGAGCATAACAACCATACGCTCATTCAATTTTGAGGAGCTGAAAACAGTTAAAGTAATAATATCGTTCAAGTAAAAGCATAGTTCACAGCAATGGAAAATGTAAATCTGATAGATACTTTTTCAGAGTTCAAGGAGCTGAAGAATATTGACAGGCCCACAATGATGAGTGTGCTCGAGGATGTCTTCAGGGGCATGCTGGCAAAAAAATATGGCTCAGCCGACAATTTTGACATCATTGTGAACATCGACAAGGGTGACTTTGAGATCTGGCGCAACCGCGAGGTGGTTGAGGATGAGGATTTCACCGATCCCAATACCCAGATACCCCTCTCCGAGGCCCACAAGATCGATGAGGACTATGAGGCCGGTGAGGAGGTCTCTGATGAGGTGAAGTTTCTCGACTTCGGCCGCAGGGCGATACTTGCACTGAGACAGAACCTCGTGGCACGCATTCTCGACCTTGAAAAGAACAATATCTACCTGAAGTATAAAGACCGTATAGGCGATATCGTTACCGGTGAGGTGTACCAGGTATGGAAGCGTGAGACACTTGTCCTTGATGATGACGGCAATGAGCTGATCCTGCCCAAGGGCGAGCAGATCCCGTCAGACCACTTCCGCAAGGGTGATACCATCCGGGCGGTGGTCATCAGGGTTGAGATGAAGAACAATACCCCCAGCATCATACTGAGCCGCACCTCACCCGTCTTCCTCGAAAGGCTGTTTGAACTCGAGGTGCCCGAGATATTTGACGGCCTGATCACCATACGCAAGATCGTCAGGGTGCCGGGCGAAAGAGCCAAGGTGGCCGTCGAGTCGTATGATGAGCGCATTGACCCGGTAGGAGCATGCGTTGGCATGAAAGGATCACGTATACACGGCATAGTCCGTGAGCTGCGCAATGAGAACATTGATGTGATCAACTACACATCAAACATCCAGCTCTTCATCACCAGGGCACTCAACCCGGCCAAGATATCGTTCATCAAGCTCATTGAATCAGAGAAGAAGGCAGAGATTTTCCTCAAGCCGAGTGAGGTCTCGCTGGCAATCGGGAAGGGCGGGCTGAATATCAAGCTGGCAGGACAGCTGACCGGATATGAGATTGAGGTCTACCGCGAGCCTGACAATGAGGATGAGGAGGATGTCAACCTCGATGAGTTTGCCGATGAGATCGAAGGATGGATCATTGACGAGCTGAAAGCCATCGGGTGTGATACTGCACGCAGCGTCCTCAGGCTCACCGTACATGACCTGGTCAAGAGGACAGATCTCGAGGAGGAGACAATCAGGGAGGTGCTGGAGGTCCTGAAATCAGAATTTGAAAAGGAGTAATCTGAAACAGACAGGCAAAACAGGAGAGCAGAGAGAAAAGAGGTTATCATTAAGCTATATATGACTGAAGATAAAAAGGCCATACGGTTAAGCAAGGCAGCCCGCGAATTCAATGTTGGGATCCAGACCATTGTCGATTTCCTTAACAAGAAGGGATTTGACATTGCCAATGATCCCAACGGGAAGATTCCGCATGAGGCTTACGCGCTGATTGTCAAAGAATACAGCAGCGACCTCAGCGCCAAGAAGGATGCCGAGAAAGTGGCTCTCAAGGATAAGACCACCACCCGGAAGTCAATCTCGATAGATGATATTGACACCGGCCGGGCGGCTGACTCGGGCGAGCCTGATGATGATTTTATCATCACCGACTTCTCCGGGCACAAGCCTCATGTCACCACCCGTCCCGAGACCCGCAAGGGTGATGCGCTGGTGGCTGAGAAGAGCGAGCCCGCAGCGCCTGTCGTCACCCCGCAGGAGCCGGCTGTGGTGCCGGCCGCCGGGAAGACACCCGACATCGAAGCACCAGCCGCTGTGGCCTCTGAAGACACTGCCGCCACCGAGCCGACAGCTCCCGTAACGGGGACCAGGCAACCAAAGGTGGTTGGCAAGGTCGATCTTGAGACGCTTACCAGGCCAACCCGGCCGGCAAAAAAGAGCTCCTCCGGGAAAACTGCAGGCAAGGCCGCTGAAGAGAAGAAGCTGAAAGAGGAAAAGGCACCCGTAGCCGGGCAGGAGAAACCGACAGCTGAACCGGCACAGGAGACAGTCGCTCCACCGGTTGCCCAGCCGGCTGAGACAGAGATATTCAGACCCGGCGTAGAAAAGCTGACTGGACCAAAGATCATTGACAAAATCCAGCTTCAGCCTGAGGTCAGGAAGAGCCGTGAACAGGCCGGCGAAGGAAAGAAGAAGGAAAAGAAGCGCGAACGTATCAAGCCGAAGTCACGTGAAAAGGTGGTCCTTGATCCGGCTCCTGCAGATACCACCGAGAGCAAGAAGGAGAAGAAGGGTGTAAAAGATCAGCGTGGCGACAGAAAGAGGTCACACCGCGCACTGAGACCCGAGGTGGACAGGGAAGATGTTGAGAAGAACATCAGGGATGTCAACCTGATGATGAGCAAAGGCAAGTCAAAGGTGGCCAAATACCGCCGTGACAAGCGTGATGCCATCAGCCAGCGGATGCAGGAGGAGACCGAACGCCGCGAGATGGAGAAGAGCGTTCTCAAGGTAACCGAATTCATTTCGGTCAATGAGATGGCCACCATGATGAATGTGCCGGTTGTAAGTATCATTTCAACCTGTATGAGCCTCGGGCTGATCGTCTCCATCAACCAGCGGCTTGATGCCGAGACCATGGCGCTGGTGGCCGAGGAGTTCGGCTTCACCGTGGAGTTTGTCAGCGCTGAGCTGGTCGAGGCTGTCAGGGAAGAGGAGGATGATGAGGAGACCCTGCTGCCAAGACCGCCCATCGTCACCGTGATGGGCCATGTTGACCATGGAAAGACCAAGCTGCTCGACTATATACGCAACACCAACGTGGTGGCCGGAGAGGCGGGCGGCATAACCCAGCATATCGGCGCATACAGCGTCACTCTCGAGAACAATAAGGTCATAACATTCCTTGATACCCCGGGCCACGAGGCATTCACCGCCATGCGTGCACGAGGAGCACAGATAACCGACATAGCCATTATAGTTGTGGCAGCCGATGACGGCGTGATGCCCCAGACACGTGAGGCAATCAATCATGCCCATGCTGCAGGCGTACCGATAATCTTTGCCATCAACAAGATCGACAAGCCTACGGCCAACCCCGACAAGATACGTGAGGAGCTGGCCGCAATGAACTTCCTGGTTGAGGAGTGGGGCGGCAAGTACCAGTCACAGGAGATCTCGGCCAAGAACGGTATCAATATTGACCTGCTGCTTGAGAAGGTGCTGCTGCAGGCTGAGCTGCTCGATCTGAAGGCCAACCCTGACAAGAACGCCATAGGAACGGTGATCGAGTCATCACTTGACAAGGGACGCGGATTCGTGGCCACCGTGCTGATAAAGGCGGGTACCCTGACAGTGGGCGACGTGGTGATTGCAGGCAGCTACTACGGCAATGTCAAGGCAATGCATAATGAGAGAAACCAGAAGATCAGCAAGGCCGGACCATCAATGCCGGTCCTGATACTGGGCCTCAACGGTGCACCACAGGCAGGAGACAGGTTCAACGTGATGGAATCTGACAAGGAGGCCAAGGAGATTGCCACCAAGAGGGCGCAGCTGCAGCGTGAGCAGGATCTGCGTACACAGAAGCATATCACCCTCGATGAGATCGGAAGGCGTATAGCTATCGGCAACTTCCAGGAGCTCAACATAATTGTCAAGGGCGACGTCGACGGATCGGTCGAGGCGCTGGGTGACTCGCTAATCAAGCTCTCCACCGAAGAGATACAGGTCAACATCATACACAAGGCCGTCGGACAGATATCTGACTCTGACATCCTGCTGGCAGCCGCATCAAACGCCGTGATAGTGGGATTCCAGGTAAGACCGTCACTCAGTGCAAGGAAGCTGGCCGAGAAGGAGGGTATTGATATCCGACTCTACTCAATAATCTATGATGCCATCGAAGAGATCAAGGCAGCCATGGAGGGGATGCTCTCACCCGAGATCAAGGAGGAGATAGTGGCCACCGTGGAGATACGCGAGATATTCAAGATAGGTAAGGTGGGAACGGTTGCGGGCTGCTTCGTGCGTGACGGAAAGATAACCCGCAACACCCGTGTGAGGGTGATCCGCGATGGCATAGTGATCTACACCGGAGAGCTGGGTTCACTGAAACGGTTCAAGGATGACGTCAGGGAGGTTGCCTCAGGATATGAGTGCGGCCTCAACATCGAGAACTTCAACGATGTGAAGGTGGGTGACGTGATCGAAGGATACCAGACCGTACAGGTCAAGAAGACACTGTAATGCATCCGGCCCGGATGAATGGTCTGACAGGTAACAAAAACAGCGAGGCCGTCTCAACCAGGTGTCGAGACGGCCTCTTTTTTCCTGAGCAGGAGCCCCTGCTGTTTCACTGACCGGCCTGCCAGCAACTGACAGGGAGGTCGGGTATGCAGGCTGGCGGCCCGGGCCTGGCTGATCAGCCTCCTACCAGTTTCCTGTAATCCTCGGCGCTGAGCAGACCGTCGAGCTCTGACGGATCAGAGATCTCAATCTTAATCATCCAGCCCTTGCCATAGGGATCGCTGTTTACAAGCTCAGCTGCCGAATCAAGCTCCTCATTCTTCTCCTTGACAGTTCCGGTCAGCGGCATGAAGAGGTCTGAAACGGTTTTAACAGCCTCAATGGTTCCAAACACCTCCCCGATGTCAAGCTTCTCACCAACAGTCTCGATCTCAACAAAAACGATATCGCCAAGCTCACCCTGAGCAAAATCGGTGATGCCTATTGTTGCCTCTTTGCCATTGACAAGAACCCACTCGTGATCTTTGGTGTACTTCAGATTGGTTGGAAGATTCATTTCTAGATATTTTTATGTTGGACTTATGGTTCAGGGTCTCAGGTTGTCAAAAATACTCTTTTTTTAATATCCAATCCCTGATATTCCCAAAAAATCACCCTGAAGTGGCGGGGTACGGCAGCCGGCGCCTGCGCCGGGTGGTCAGCCCGGCCTGTCGGGACAGCCGGCGACTGCACCCGGCGGTTTATCCCGGTCATTGCGTCACGGCAGCCCTGCAAGGCTGAGAGAGCCGGGGGAGCCGGCCGGTGCAGCCACATCACTGTACCAGGGTGAACCTGAGGCTGAAGCCGAAGTTGGTGTTGGAGGTCACGAAGGTATTGGCCACGAACGGGTTGTTGAGCGTATGGTCTGCATAGAGCTGAAGGTTGAAACGGTCACTCAGCACATAGTCTGCCGTGGCGCTGACATTGAAGACCGTCTGTCCCGCCACCGGCTGGTTGACATTCTCTATCAGCTTGCGGGCCAGGGTCTTGTTATTCCGTATCGAGAGGTTGAGCTTCACGTTGAGATCACTCCGCAGGGTGCGCTGCCCGGTGCGCGAGGTGAGGTTGATGGCAACGTCGTCAAAACGGTAGCCGGCACCGAAGGTGATCTCATCATTCCTGATATCTGCCACCTGGTTGCTCGACAGGTTGAGGGTGACGGTGCGTGACTTGCGGTACTCGATACGGGTGGTGAGCGAGTTCTTCCAGCCGAGGTCGACGTTCAGCAGCGGGCTGAACTGCTCATTGATGGTTACGGTATTGATCTCGAACTGCGGGATGAAGTTCGACTGCATGTCACGTATCCGGCTGATTCCTGACTCATCGGGATCAAAGTAGAGGCTGGTATTGAATGAGCCGATGGTGTATGTTGATCGGTACTGGTGTGACAGGCTCACCGAGTTGAACACCCTCCTCACCGCCTCGAACTTCGTCAGCCCCTCGAAGTTGATGCGCCAGTTGGGCATCATATGCAGTGCGCCGGGGAAGGGTGAGAGGGAGACCTTCTCGGGGTCCCTGCGGGTGTAGGCAGCGATGAAGGCCGGCACCAGCACTTCGGCCGACGAGAGGCCGTAACCGCTGGCATAGGGTCCGGTGACCGGCTCGCCGGTGACCGGGTTCCATGAAGGGTCATAGAGCG
Organism: uncultured Rikenella sp.; assembly: GCA_964488645.1. GTDB lineage: Bacteria > Bacteroidota > Bacteroidia > Bacteroidales > VadinHA17 > SR-FBR-E99. The sequence continues at coordinate 23,630 of CAZAVK010000017.1, forward strand.
GGTCGGTCAGCTGACGCTCCCGCGCCCGGCGCCGCGAGATGACCACCGTATTGCTCTTGAACCGCTCGAAAGTCTCAGACCGGTACTCACCCGAACCGGGTATCTTCTCGAAGGCGGTACCCCATGAGACCACCGAGATGGTGAAGTTGCCGGTGATGCGGGTATTCCTGGTGCTGTCAGGGAAGTGGCCGTTGCGGTCAGCCCTCAGGTATGACGCGATGGTCTCCGAGTAGCGCCGGTCAGCGGTGATATCCATACGCAGGCCCGGGAAAGGCTCCACATTGGCACGCATGTTCAGCTGGTCGCGCTTGCTGTAGCTGGCTGCTATGTTGAGCAGCGTGTCGGTGGTTATCCAGCCGTTGATGATCGCCTCATCAAAGAAGCGCTCATCGGTCAGTCCGGCAAGGAAACGCCAGCCGGGCGACGTACGGCCGCCATAGCTCTGCTGACCCAGGAACGATGTGCCGGGCAGATAGCCGGGCAGGATGTGTCCCTGTTCAACAATATATGTGGCTGACACATTACGCAGCGCCATGAGCCCCCTGACCAGGTAGCGGCCGGCAACGCTGGCCATGCCGGGCTTCTTCTCAACCCTGCCGCGGATATCCACACTGGCATTGGTGACATCAGCATCAGCGGTGAAGTCAATACGCATATCCGATACCACCTCATGCTTGCCGCTCACCGGCGCGCCGTCAGGGCCGGTGACGGTGACAACCACATCCTTCGTCCTGAGGTTGTGGTTGATGATACGCGCCTTGCCTGCCTTGAGGCTGAGACCGCGCCGGCTGTGGGTCACCTCCTCATAGCCGAGACTCATGCGCCGTATGCCGCCGGGCTGGGTGGTGGTCTCGATCTCCTTGAGGAACTTAACCTTGTTGTAGAGATTGGTGAGGTTGGCCTGAACGGTGAACTGCCCGTTGCCGGAGTTCTTGATGGTGTTGCCCGGATTGATGTGCACCGAGTCGGGGAAGATGGTACCCGCCAGCCAGTCATACCTGGCACCGTAGCGCACATTGGAGCTCACCCACGAGAGCAGCGGCAGCTTGTTGACAGGGATGTTGTAGTTGAGGTTGAGCAGATGGTAGTAGTTGGTGGTGCGGCCGAAATTGGTCAGATTGGTCATGATGGAATCACGCCAGGTATCCCACAGGGCAGGGTAACGCCGGCGGTCAGCCCCGCCGGCAGGCTCATCGATACGGGCTATGCTGCTGGCGGTGAAGTCAACCTTGAGCTGCTTGGTGATATCATACTTGATATCGTAGAAATGGGTCCACTGGAAATCCTTGGTGAAGGTGGGCTCTATCAGCAGGTTGGGATTGCTGATATTGCGGGTCTTGGTCTCGTTGTAGTAACGGTAGAGATCACTGCGGAGGGTGATATGCCTGGGGAAGAGATAGATATTGAAATCCTTGATCAGCCTGAAGGCAGGCGACCCCAGGAAGCGCGACTTCTGGAAGGGAGTATAGTTTTTCGGACGTGCATCAAAGTCGTAGGCTATCCCGCCACGGTAGGTCCTCTCAACATCAACCTCGGTGCGCGGATCGGTCTTGTAGACCTCATTGAAGGCGTAGCTGACCGAGATGTTGGCGGGATCCCAGGCATGGGGCTTCTCTCCCCTGTACCGGGTGCCGGCATTGCTTACCGTCAGGGTACGGCGCCGCGAATACTCCTCGGAGAGGTTGAGCAGGCTGTCGCGCTCAGCCTTCGTGGTGGTGTTTCCCAGCGCGTCGGTAAGCAGTATGTCGGGGTCGAGCGGGTCATACTGCGGCCTGATGCGGTTCTCCGAGTAACCCATGTATACCGGGATGGTTATAGCGGCCTTCTCGGGGAAGAACTTGCCCAGCTCAAGGTTCGACGACACATCATACTGTATCACCTGCTCCATGCTACGCTGGCTGACGTTCTGGTTGATGCTGCCCCATCCGGGTGTGCTGGTCTGCCCCACCAGGTTCACCGTACCCAGGTCGGCCAGCCTGGCCTGCATCATGGCATTGGCAGCCCATCCGCCCTCCTCACGGAAGTCGCTCAGCCGCAGCTCATTGACCCATACCTCGGCAGAGAGGGGCGCCCCGTTGTCAGTCTGCGGACGACGCGTCCTGATAGGGTTCCGCACACCCACCATCACCACCCTCACATTGCTCAGGTTGGGGTGGCCGCTGACTGAGATGCGTGCCCTGTCTGAATGGACAGAAAAGATATCTCCCTCACTGATTGATGAGCCTGGCTGACGCATAGCCTCATCGCGCGCCAGCTTGGCATCAAGCAGCCGCGACAGTTCGATGTCGATCTTGTTGTCGGCGGGCCAGACGATGGCGCGCTGCTCCTCGGAGTCATTGCTGTACCTGCCGGGAGGTGTCAGCCTCAGCGGAAGCTCATATTCATAGAAGTTGTTCTTGTAGTCTGTCCCCAGCCTGACAAATACTGTTACCTCATCATCCTGCAGCGGTTCTCCTATCAGCGCCTCGGCATGCACCTCCATCTTCAGGCGGCGGTACTGACGCATGTCAAGGCTGACGTTCTTGTAGGTGGCACGCGCATCACCGTCAGCCAGGTCACGTACGCGCAGCACCATTGACTGCTCATTGAGCTGCCTCAGCTGCGGGTTGGCCGGGTCGATGACACGGGTGAACCCGGGCGGCAGCACATAGTTCACCGGCTCCTTGCCGGAGTTCTCCTCGATGCTCACCGAGCTGATCTCAAAGGTGCCGTCATCCTCATCGGGGATGGTGATGCGTTCACCACCCTCAAAGAAGGTGAGGTTGTACTTGCGCCACTCTGACCTGACCAGCTCGAGCCGGGCAAACCGCATGATCACCTCCTCATCAAAGTTACGCATGAACATACGCATGAACCTGATCGATTTGAAGTCGCGCATCGGGCCGACGATCCGCTCATAGTCGGTGATGGGTATCTTGAACTGATACCATTTGACCGGCGACTTCACGCCGTTGGCGAAGGTGGCGGTGTATTCGAGCTCATCGACGATGAAGTTCTTTCCGACGGCCATGTCCTCAGGCCTGAGGCTCACATGGTACTGATAATAGCTCTCGGTCTCGTTCAGCGTGTTGTCACGGTTGATATCCTCCGAGTCGGGAAGGATCGATCCGGTGGTGGGGTATGACTCGGTTGACATCTCGCTGGTGGGCGAGTTGCCCTCGTTGCCGTTGAACCGCTTGTAGCGGTCAAGGATACCGAGCTGCTGCTGGTCGTAGTCAGACCCCCTGAAGTAGTGGAAGTCATCATTCGAGGGGTCTCTCATTATCTCACGCAGCACCTCCGGGCTGACCACCGCACCCACCTGCTGCAGGTAGGTGTCAAAGAACGTGAGCTCATCCTCGTTGCCCAGCCCGTCGAGCCCCACATCCTGGTAGCGGCGCGAGTCGATATCGTTGTCAAAGGCATGAACCACAGCCTGTATGGTAGGCACCCGGCCCCAGACGGTGGTGTCAACATTCACCACCAGCGGTGAGTTGGGCAGCCCGTTCTCGAAGCTCTTGCGTGAGTCGCGCAGTATATCCTCTGAAATATTGCCCAGGTTGAAGTAGAGATCACCGCCCTCGTGATCAGGGTTCTCAACGAACGGATCCATCAGCCAGAACTTGATATACTGGATATTGGCCGACTCGAAGTCATTCGTGAGCAGCTCGCGCATCATCCCTCCCCAGCGGCTGCGGGGTGCATTGAGCAGTCCGTCGGGAGTGAGCCCGGCAGAGTAGGCTCCCGGGGCAGCATCATAGTTGTACGGTCCGCGCTCCGACGGATAGAAGGCGACGTTCAATACCGAGATATTGGTGGGTATGCCGCTGGGCGACTCCTTGAAGGGAAAGATCTCGGTCTCATATATCTCCCTGACGAAGTGGCTCGACTGCAGGTCGGGGTTGGCGCGTATGTGTGCCGGCGTGGTTGAGCCGTTGCGTAGGAAGAGCGGGTCAATGACATACCATGCCGTCAGGGCACGGTTCATGCCGTAACGGAGGTCATTGTTCAGCCTCGCCTCGGGGAAGAAGTGGTCCTGGCCCTGCGGCACGCTGGCCAGTGACCATGCATTGAAGGCCCTCAGGTCAAGCGAGATCTCACTCGCCTCAAAATCATCAATATAGACTGCACCCTCAGAGGTGATCGCCCTGCTGTGCCCGGGCACCAGGTGGGCAAACTCGCCGAAGAAGTTAATTGAAGAGGGGGCATTGGTCTTGATGAAGGGCAGCCAGTCAATGGCATTGGTCAGCAACTGTGACTCGGTACGGTATGATGCATCAAAGCCGAAGATCGTGTTTGATATGGGATCCTCGCCGTATGTGACCTTCTGGGTGTAGGGCTTCTCATTGAGCCTGAGAACCGTTCCTCCCAGGTTGAACTTCTCGGAGAACCGGTAGTTGAGGTGGGTGCCCACCAGCGTCTTTGTCTGCAGCCCGAAGAACTGATTGCTCTCAAGCGACACCTGCACGGGGGTCTGCGACTCCAGTATCGCCGAGTTGATGATCTTGACCGTTCCCATATTGTAGTCGACCGTGTAGTCGACATTCTCGGTCAGCCTGACGCCGCCGGCGGTAACCTTGACTGAGCCCTCGGGCATATTGACCACATTGAGCCGTATCTCTGATCCCGTGGCAGAGGTGAACTGGCCGCTCAGCAGGTACTTGTTTTTCTCTGCCATCTGCTTGGCCACCGTCTGGGTGGAGTCATAGAGCTCGGTGAAGACATACCTGCGTATCTGCTCCGGGTCGGTGATATACCTGAGCAGGTGACGGCCGAAGGGCTCTACCACCGGGAATATGATCCGACCCTTGTCAGCCATAACCGTGATGCCGTCAACGAAGTCAAACAGGCCGTCAGGCTGCCTGTCAAGCTGTGAGTTGAGCTGGTCGAGACCCAGCGCCTGCAGCAGTACCTTGCCGTCAAGGGGCGTGCCCGGCAGGTAGTTGAGGGCATTGCCGGTACGGTCATCCTGGTAAAGGATGTTGACCACGAAGTTCCTGGGCTCAATACGGCCATACCCGATGCTGTAGATGTTCTTCATCATCAGCCTCCAGTTGGGTATCTGCGGGGTGAGGGTGGTCCCCTTGATGAGCTTCAGGATGAGGGCGTCGGGTGCCGTGACGCCGTCAGTAGAGAACTCGCCCACCTTGAAGACCTGCCCGTTGTAGGTGTACTCATATGCCACCGCCAGCACCTCATCATTGTTGAGTGCCACGTTGAGCGAGATATACCCCAGCTGGCGGTTGACCGTATACTCACGCTCAGTCAGCTTGCGGGCATTCTCAATCTTCTCGAAGTCACGCCCTATCTGGAAGTCAGGATAGAGCCCCGCAAAAGCGTTGGTGACCTGGTCAACGTTGCGGATGCTGCCGTAGGTGGTGAGCAACTGCTCATAGAGGCCGTTGGCCATGTTCGAAGGGAGAGGCGGGGCGCCGGGAGCCGCCTGGAACCCGGGGACAGGGTTGAAGATGTTCGCCTGGTTCTCTGCCAGGTCAAGGAAGGCCACGATATTGCGGTTGTTGACATCCTCAAACCGGCTGGTCTTGTTGGTGATCCAGACCTCTATCTTTTCGATGTTGATGCCGGTGCTTACTATCGGCAGGGTGGAGAGGGCCTCATCATAGCTCTCCCTGAAATAGTGAGCCAGGAAGAAGTGACGGTTGGCCTCGTAATTGTCGGCAGTGATGCGGAAGTCATTCAACTGGGCACCTCCCTTAACTTCAACCACCGACGACTCACCCTTCTGCTGTGAAAAGACGGTGGTCATAGTCAGCTTGCCGAACTGCAGCTCGGTCTTCAGGCCGAAGAGGCTGTGGCTGCCGGTGATAAGGGTGCCGTTCAGCGGCAGGGTGACATCTCCAGCCTCAATCTTTTTGATTATCTCATCCTCCTTGCCGGAATACTCCAGCTTGGTACGGTTCTCGAACTCAAACAGGGCATCGGTGTTGTAGTTGATACCCAGCTGCATCTTGTCGCCTATGGTGCCGGTGACGTTCATCTGTATCTTCTCCTGGAAGTCGAAGGTGGGGATGGTGCGCAGCCGCTCAGAGAGTGACGGGTTCTCGGTATGCGAGATATTCATGCCGAAGATCAGCTCGGCCGATCCCTGCGGGACGATGTTGATGATGTTGCTCCCGAAGATGCGGTCGAAGGTCTCGCCTCCCACCTCTATCTGCGGTATGAGTGATGACCTGAAGCCGACAGCATCGCCGCGCAGGCTGGCATCCCAGTACTCGCGCATCGCCTGGTTGAACTCCCACCGCCGGTACTCGTCGGCGCTCATCGTAACCGGCTTGCGGTAATCGAGGCTGCCTGCCTTCTGATAGATGATATACTGGTTATTACGGCCGTCATACTCGACCCTGGTGGTGATGTTCGAAGGGTTCCGGAGGAAGAGGGGTGACGACTTCGTCTGCTCCCATGGCCGTGCCGGGTCAGGCCTCAGTCTTATAAGCGTGTCGCCGGGGGTGGTCTGGGCGTGGAGCCGGAATGCAGGAAGAGAGAGGATAATCAATAACCCCACCCTGATCATCAGACCACTAATATGTGAAGAAAACTGCAATCCGGCACCCTGTTTATAACAGCTTCAGCGCCCTCCTGACTATCTCTTCCACATGGAGTTTCCTGTCTTCCCTGAGGATGTTTTCAATAACCTTCGTGGCGCTGCTCCTGGCAAAGCCAAGCATCACTAAAGCAGATAACGCTTCATCACGTGCGGTATTGTCAGCAAAAGGAAGAATTTCAGCGGCAGCAGCCTGCTTTCCTATCTTGTCTTTCAGGTCAACCACAATGCGCTGCGCCGTCTTCAGCCCTATCCCCTTGACAGACTTGAGCGTACCTACGTCGCCACTGATTATTGCCTCTCTCAGGGTTGCCGGGGTGAGTGATGAGAGCATCATCCTGGCGGTGCCTGCTCCCACCCCGCTGACGGTGATCAGGTGTCTGAAGAGGTCACGCTCCTCAGCCGTGGCAAACCCGTAGAGCAGGTAAGCGTCTTCGCGGATAGCCTCATGAATCAGCATCCTGCACTCGGTCGCCTTCTCAATGGCACTGAAGGTGGTGAGCGAAATGTTGACACTGTATCCTATGCCGTTGCACTCGATCACCACATAGGCGGGATTGAGCTCGGCCACCCTGCCTTTGATATAGTCTATCATATCCCCGGATAATAGTTGTCTGACTCAGGCGGCAGCTCATCGGTATGATCAGGGTGGAGCTCCATCCTCTGCGGCTGCAACGGGTTACGCGTCATCTCCTGGTACATCATCCGGTTACGGTAGATATCAACAGCAGCATAGATGGCATGTCTCATCGAGTTGCCTGATGCCTCGTTCTTACCGGCTATGTCGAAGGCGGTTCCGTGCACCGGCGAGGTGCGTACCACCGGCAGCCCGGCAGTATAGTTGACGCCGGTATCAAAGGTGATAGCCTTGAACGGTGTCATGCCCTGGTCATGGTACATCGCCAGGATAGCGTCAAACCGGCTGAAGGCACCGGTACCGAACAACCCGTCAGCCGGATAGGGACCGAAGGCGAGGATCCCCTCCTCATTGGCGCGGGTGATGGCCGGTATGATCACCTCCTCCTCTTCGCTGCCCAGCAACCCCCTGTCGCCGGCATGCGGATTGAGGCTCAGCACCCCGATGCGCGGGCCGCGGATGGCAAAATCCTGCAGCAGCGAACGGTTCAGTATCCTCAGCTTGGAGAGTACCAGGTCGGCTGTCAGCGCGGCAGGCACATCACGCAGCGCCAGGTGCTCGGTAACAAATCCCATCCTCAGGCTGTCTGAGATCATCAGCATCAGTGCATCGCCTGCACCAAACCGCTCCCTGAGATAACCGGTATGACCGGTAAAGCCCGACGCGGCTGACTGCATGTTATGCTTCTCAACGGGAGCCGTCACAAGGACATCGGTCTTGCCCGCCGAGAGATCGGCAACGGCAGCCTCAAGTGAGGCAAGCGAGGCCTGACCCCCTTCGGGAGTCGATTTGCCAAGCTCGACACGCACATCATCTCCCAGGCAGTTGATCAGGTTTACCTTCCCGGGATGAACCTCTGACACATTTCTGACGTTATTGAAACTGAAGCCGGCGGCATTGATGACCTTACGGTGATATGCCGCCACTTTGGGGGAACCATAGACGACAGGGATACAGAGATTGAAAATATCAGATTCTGAAAATGCCTTGATAATAACTTCATAGCTGATACTGTTTATATCTCCATGAGTTATCCCGGCAATTATTGTCTTGTTTTCCATTGTTGATTTTATCTCATGAGCAGCAAATAAGCCGTTCAGGGTGGTAAAGTTAAATAAATAATTGAATGGGGTGCCGATTATGTAATACCTTTACAGGCCGTGGCCACAATGCACAGGAGGCGACAGGATGAGGAACAGGGAACGTTTGTATGAGAGGGTGACCGGAGGCGGGCGTCTGTCGGTTGATGAGGCGCTCACCCTGTGGGAAGAGGCTCCGCTGGAGGAGCTTATCCTTGTTGCCGACCTGATCAGGCAGCGGCTCCATCCCGGCAACCGTGTCGGATGGATCATCGACCGTAATGTCAATATCACAAATATCTGTTTCTCACACTGCCGTTTCTGCAACTTCTGCTGCTCGGCCCGCAGCGAGGAGGCCTATGTGACCGGTGATGATGAGTATGACCGCAAGATAGAGGAGATGGTGGCCCTCGGCGGCGACCAGTTGCTGCTGCAGGGGGGTATGAACCCTGCACTGCGGCTCGACTTTTATACCGGGCTCTTCCGCAGGCTGAAGAACCGCTGGCCGCAGGTGAAGCTGCACGCCCTCGGCCCGCCCGAGGTGGCCTGGCTGGCACGCGACGCCAGGATGAGCTTCCGCGATGTGCTGACCGAACTGCGTGACGCAGGGATGGACTCGCTGCCGGGAGCCGGTGCAGAGATACTCTCAGACAGGGTGCGGAAGCTGGTCTCGCCGGCAAAGGCGAGCGTGGCCGAATGGCTCGGGGTGATGAGAGAGGCACACCGGCTCAACATGCCCACCTCGGCAACCATGATGTTCGGCCATGCCGAGACCATCAGGGAGCGGCTCGAGCACCTTGATCACCTTCGCCGGCTGCAGGATGTGAAACCGGAGGGGCATGACGGGTTTATCACATTCATACCGTGGCCATTCATGGACCGCGATACACGACTGGCAGAGAAAGACGGAATACGAAGCCGGGTGACCTCAGCCGAATATATCAGGCTGATAGCCATCAGCAGGCTGATGCTTGACAATATCCGGAATATCCAGGCCTCAATCCTGACTGTCGGGAAAGAGACCGCAATGATCTCACTGCACAGCGGCGCCAATGACCTGGGCTCGGTAATGATGGAGGAGAATGTGGTCAGCGCCGCGGGAGATCCTTTCCGCGTTGACCCGGCCGGGATGCAGCAGATAATCAGGGAGGCAGGATTCACACCTGTACGGCGTGACCAGCGCTATGTGCCGGTGGAGTGACCATCCGAACGTTCCGGCATGACGCCGGCGAGTGACGGCAGAGTAATCATCTGAATGGTCCGGCATGACGGCAGCGGGTGCCGGCAGACTAATCATCTGAACGGCCCGGCATGCCGGCAGCGGGCGGATGCCGTCGTCTAGTTGTCGCCCTGACTCTCAGCCCTTCTCAGCGAGTACATCAGTGCCTCCACCTGGCGGAGCAGTTCACGCTTCTCTTCGCGGGGTGCGTAGACGAACCCGGTTGTCACCACAGCCCGGTGAGTGAGCGTATCAATGAATGCGGATGAGATGAAGGGGCCTCCCATGAACCCTCCCTCCAGGGTCCATAACCCCCTCATCTCAATATAGTCGGTGCCATTCCGCCTGAATGAGCGGCAGCTGACCGGTATCTTTTGTTCTATCACCATGAATGACCCTCCGTCGGGCCCCTTCACCTCGTCTGACATACGCCTCTGGGTCAGGTCAGCCAGCTCGATGCAGCCGATCCGTGCGATGGTGTTGTCACTGACCGACACCATTACCGACTGTGTTGTGGATGGTGTCTCTGCCGAGATCATCATGATCCCCCCCCGGTTGAAATCGGGCTTCCATCCGGCCGGCTGCAACAGCTCCCACGCAGCTCCGTCAGCCTCGAGACGTACCCGGTCACGCCGGGCCGAGTTGGCCAGCAATGTGGTGAGCCGGTCACGCTCGGTGTCATTAAGGCTGCGCCTGATGGCAGCACCGTTCTCCCTGATGCAGGCAGACAGCGAGGCGGTATCGGGAGCGGTGACGGTAATGACCAGCTGCGTCTCGGCCCATGTATTGCGGGAATAGTTCACCTGCGGCTCAGGGTAGCCGGGCCCTGCCATCACCTGTATCACATTGCGGTGAACCATGTAGATTCCGCGGAATCCGTCAGGATTGATGGGAAGAAGGGAAAAGGCAGGTTCAGGCTGAGGCAGGCCGACCAGCAGCGGAGCAACATAATCTCTCACTGCACTGCCCGGGCTGCCGTCCCACAGCGGCTTCTCCATGACAACCAGCACCTCACCGGCCATGCCGGTAACGTTGGGCAGTGTGCGTGTAAGTGACGAATCACCACATGAGCAGAGGAGAAGGGGAAAAACAGATAACAGGAACGCTAATGCTCTCATAACCGGACAGTAATCCGGTTCCGGCCGGCTACTCATCCTTCGGAGCACCCTTGTCGGAACCCTCTTCGCTGCCGTCCTTCGCCTTCTTGAACTCCTTCATACCCTGGCCTATTCCTTTCATAAGCTCGGGTATCTTGCGTCCGCCAAACAGAAGAACCACTACAATAAGTATCAGAATAATCTCAGTAGCTCCGATCTTTCCCATTTCTATGTCTGTTTTTATTCACACAAATGTACAAATTCTTTTACATCTGCTGATACGCTGACCATCAGAACCATTTCCTGATAAGCTTGACAAGGTCATTCCCGTTGGCAAAGATCAGAAGCGCAAACAGGATGACCATCCCGGTTATCTGGGCATACTCGAGGAACTTGTCACTGGGCTTCCTCCCGGTAACTACCTCGAAGAGCAGGAACATCACATGACCGCCGTCGAGCGCGGGGATGGGCAGCAGGTTCATCACCGCAAGTATCAGTGAGAGGAAGGCTGTCAGGTTCCAGAACGACTGCCAGTTCCATTTGCCCGGGAAGATGCTCCCGATGGTTATGAATCCGCCGAGTGATTCATAACCCTTTGTATCCTTTGCAAAGATCAGCCTGAACTGCTTCAGGTAGTCGCCGGTGGTCTTCCACCCTTTGGCTATCCCGGCGGGTATTGCCTGCAGCAGGCTGTAGTGCCTGGTGCTCAGCTCAAGGATGTTCTCTGCCCTGCGGTATACCCCGAGCAGGCCTGCCTCGGTGGTGGTCACGGTTATCTCCTTCAGCTCGCCCTCCCTGCTGACCGTCACCGTCACCGGTTGTGCCTTCCGTTCAGCCATGTAGGCCTGGAACTCATCATACCACATGAACCGGTTGCCGTCAAGCGCCATGATCTCATCTCCGGCAGCCAGCCCGGCAGTAGCAGCGGGCGAGTCGCCGGCAACCTCCTGTATCACGAACGGACCGAACGGGATACGGGCATCAAGAATATCGGGGTTCTTGAGAAGTACAGGAATAAATTCGCGCCTGATGGGAATGTCAATCCTCTCTCCGTCGCGGTCAACGGTGATCACCTGCCTCTCATTCAGCAGTATGTCAGGCACGATGGCATAGAAGTTGTCAACGGGGGCGCCATCAACCGAGATGATCTTGTCGCCGTTGCGAAGCCCCATGGCATAACCGGTTGAATCGGTCAGTATACCATACTTCACGTTTTCAGCAGCCAGGTAGGTCTCTCCCCATATGCTCAGCACACCCACGTAGATCAGCAGTGCAAAGATGAAGTTGAAGAAGACCCCTCCGAGCATTATCAGCAGCCGCTGTCCGGAGCTCTTTGACCTGAACTCATGTGGCTGCGGCGGTTTCTTCATCTGCTCACGGTCCATCGACTCGTCTATCATGCCCGAGATCTTCACATAGCCGCCCAGAGGTATCATTCCGACCCCGTACTCGGTCTCACCGATCTTGCGCTTATAGATTGCTCTCGGCCAGTCAAAGAAGAGGTAGAACTTCTCGACCCTGGTCTTGAAGAGGCGTGCAAACAGGAAATGTCCAAACTCATGTATGATCACGAGTATTGAGAGAGAGAGCAGCAGTTGTGCTATTTTTATAAGAACCGTCATCTTTTTGTTATTCTCTTGATGTATTCGCCTGCGAGACTGCGGCTTCTGGCATCAGTCACGTCATAAACGTCCATGGAAGCCTTATTGTTGAATGTTGTCTTTTCCAGCACGTGTTCCACGGTGCCGGCTATGTCATTGAATCCGATCTGCTCGCGCAGGAATGCGGTCACTGCCTCCTCGTTTGCGGCATTGAGTGCGCATGGCATGTTGCCTCCCTTTTCGAGTGCCGTTCGTGCCAGTGCCAGGCAGCGGAATCTCACGGTGTCGGGCTCACTGAAGGTGAGTGCCCCCGTTGCGGCCAGGTCAGGCCGCGGCAGGCTGCTCTTCACCCTCTCGGGGTAGGTGAGCGCATAGATTATCGGCAGCCGCATGTCGGGCACGCCGAGCTGCGCCTTGACCGACCCGTCGGTGAACTGTACCAGTGAGTGGATCACCGACTGCGGATGTATCAGGACATCTATCTGCCCGGCCGGTATGCCGAAGAGCCAGTGTGCCTCGATCACCTCCAGCCCCTTGTTCATCAGTGTGGCAGAGTCGATGGTTATCTTGCTGCCCATGGTCCAGTTGGGATGCCTCAGCGCCTCCAGCGGGGTCACCTTTGACAGCCGCTCTGCCGGTGTCTCGCGGAAGGGCCCCCCCGATGCGGTGAGGATTATGCGCTCGACTGACCGGTCGGGCTCTCCGACGAGGCACTGCATTATGGCAGAGTGCTCAGAGTCTACCGGCAGCAGGCGGCTGCCCCTTTCTTCGGCGAGCGCCATGATCATCGCGCCGGCCACAACGAGGGTCTCCTTGTTGGCCAGGGCCACCTCACGGCCGGCAGCCACGGCGGCTGCGGTAGGACGCAGCCCGGCAAAGCCAACCATTGCTGCAAGAACGGTATCTGCCGCATCCGATGCAGCTGCCTCCTCAACAGCCTGCTGGCCGGCCCTCACCTCGATGCCCAGTCCGGCAACACCATCCTTAACCACCGCATAATAGGCCTCATTGCCTATGACCACGGCCGAAGGGCGGTAGCGCCGTGCCTGCTCGATAAGCAGCCCGGCATTGTTACCTGCTGTCAGTACCGAGAGGGTGAACAGCTCAGGATAGCGGGCCACAATCTCAAGGGCCTGTGTGCCGATGGAGCCGGTTGAACCGATTATTGCTAGTCGCTTATGCATTGGAGCGCATCCCTCCTCTCAGAAAAATATGAATTGTGCCGGATCGAGCGGCTGGCCATTGTGCCACAGCTCGAAATGGAGGTGAGGGCCCGACGTGTAGAGCTCACCCGAATCGCCGACGATGGAGATGGCCTCCCCGGCCCACACCTTGTCTCCCATCTCCTTCAGCAGCCGGGCATTGTGCTTGTAGACCGATACCAGGTTGTTGGCATGCTGTATCATTATCACAAAGCCGGTCTCCATCGTCCAGCCGGTCATGATGACCGTTCCGTCAAGCGTTGATGAGACAATAGCCTTGGGCTGTGTGACGATATCCGTTGCATAGTGCCGCGTGCGGGCATCGAAGTTGCCGGAGATGAGCCCCTTGACCGGGGGGAAGAAGTGTATATTGGCCAGGCTGGTACCATGCACCGGACTCTGGCTGGCAGACATGGCAGCCGCCGAGAGAGAGTACTGCTCCTCCTGCTCAACACGGGCCCTGAAGAGCGAATCCTCTGCTGACCTCCTGAAAACGATGTTGCTGTAGTCACGGGTACTGTCACGAAGGGTGACTGAGCCGATTGGCTGCCGGCCGGAGATCACATCATTCAGGTCATTGAAGTACTTGTCTCTTATATTGAGCTCATGTTCAAGCGAATCGAGCAGGATGGCATTCATCAGGATATTCCGGCGCATCTCGATGTTTGGATAACCCGGAATCAGCTCCCTGAGGTTGGTGAAGGCGATCAGAGAGGTGTTGGCAGCCAGCGTGGCCACCAGCAGCGCCGCAGCGGCAAGCAGGGCATTCGCCCTGGTAAGGCGGATATGCCACATCTCTTCAAGCGTGGTGTCATTGAAGATTGTAACCCGGAACCTGTCGTTCCATTTTCCCTTCCGTTTTTCGCCCTTTGCCATCTGGTTACCTGACCGAAGCCACAAAGATAGCAATCATATGCAAAATAGGTTTCCAAAACAGAGAGCCTGTTATGCCCCGGACGGAACATTTTCCTGTCCCCTCTCTACCAGCCTATACCGTAATCCTCACCGTGGTTGCTTGATCCGCCCCAGAAGGTTCCGTGATCCCTGTCAAAGGCTATGGCATTGACGGGTCCGGAGGTCCTCTCCTGGAATGAGAGGCGGTAGCCCATCGCCCCCAGCTCCTTCCTCACCCAGGGAGAGACGCTGTTGTTCAGTACAAGTCCGCCGGGCACCTTCTCATGGTTGCCGAAGCTTGAATACATCTGCAGTGTCTTGAATGAGGGTGCCTCGCATGCCTCTTGTACCGTCATCCCGAACTCAACCACATTGAGGAAGAACTGCAGCAGCAGCTGATCCTGCTCATCTCCGCCCTGTTTGGCAAAGGAGAGGAACGGTTTCCCATCCTTCATGGCCAGGGTAGGTGTCAGCGTCACACGCGGCCGTTTCCCCGGTTCGACCACATTGTAGGGATTCTCCTTCTCGTCAAGAACGAAGCTCTGCATCCGCTGGCTCATTCCTATCCCGGTATGGCCAGCGATGCATGCCGGTACCCAGCCGCCGCTGGGAGTGACCGAGACCACCCACCCTTCCTCGTCGGCCGCCTCGATGGAGGTTGTGCCCGAGGTGAAGGTTGTCAGGAACCGGTCATAGAGCTCCGGGTCATCTGCCGGATAGATGTTGCGTGCATCTGCCTTCCATGAGTTGAGCAGCGTGAGGAAGGGATTCACCTCGCCGGCATAGGGATAGGGGTCACCCGGCCTGATGGCGGGGTCGTTGCGGTCAGGGTTGATCAGCCTGCTCCGGTCGCGCGCATACTCCTTCGAGAGCAGACCCTTCATGGGTGCAACCGGCTCAAAGGCCGGGTCACCATAATAGAAGTCGCGGTCGGCAAAGGCAAGGTTCATCGCCTGGTAGAGGGTATGGATGTACCTTGTGGAGTTATAGCCCATCTCCTTCAGGTCGAAGTTTTCAAGGATGTTGAGTGTCTGCAGCATCACCGGTCCCTGTGTCCACTGCTCCAGCTTGTACACCTCAATACCCTTGTAATCAGTCATCAGCGGTTCCTCTATCTTCACCTGCCAGTTAGCCAGGTCTTCCCCGGTGATCAGTCCGCCCTGCTCCTGGCAACCCCGCACGAACTCGGCAGCGATGTCACCCTTGTAGAATCGGTCATAGGCGGCATAGATCGCCTCGCGGCGCGACTTGCGCTTCTTCAGGGCCTGCTGCTCGGCCTCGACCAGCCTGGTGAGTGTAGCCAGCAGATCCTTCTGCACGAAGATCTCTCCTGCCTCGGGCGCCTCGCGCTTCCCGCCTGCATGCGGCAGGAACACCTTCGCCGAGTAGGGCCACTCCTTGATCCTTGCCTTGCCCCTCTCTATCGAGTTGGCGGTCTGTGCCTCGATGGGGTAGCCCTCAGCCATCTGCATCGCCGGTGCAAGCACCTCCTTCAGGCTCATGGTACCATACTCAGCCAGCATCACCATCAGCCCGCCGGGAGTGCCGGGGGTGACCGCCGCCAGCGGACCATACTCGGGCGGATAGCTGTAACCCTTTGACTTGAAGAATTCAGCGGTTGCTCCTGTCGGTGCGACCCCCAGGGCGTTGATGCCAATCACCTTTCCTGTTTTGGGATTGTAGATAAGCGCCTGGGTCTCACCACCCCAGCTGAGCACATCCCACATGGTGCAGGTGGCTGCCAGCATGGCACAGGCCGCATCAACGGCATTGCCGCCGCGGTCAAAGATCATTGCGCCGGCAGTGGCAGCCAACGGCTTGCCGGTAATGGCCATCCAGTGCCTGCCATGCAGGGGCGGCTTCTGAGTAGTGACAGGAAACGTGTTGAATGACTGTGAGTGTAGCATCGTAAAAAGAGTAAGAAGAGATAATGACAAAATAAACCTTTTCATGGAAGTGAGTTTTTTCTGGTGTTCATCCATTTTGCATTCCGCAATTTCGGAAATTATCGGGTTGCATCTGCGAAAAGTGTGATAAACAATGTTAATCCGGCAGCAGTTCCACTACGCCTGTTTCCACCCTTACGCGGAAAAAAGATATTCCGATTTGTATTACCTTCGCTGACCGGGGCGGAACCGGACGTCCTGCTTAATGTTGATTAAACAAAAGAGGCGGTTCTCTGTTGAGATACAAAACCAGAAACGGTGAGAGCAATGAGTGAGTTTGATACAAAAGCCGGGGAGTGGGACAAGAGTGTGATGCACCGTGAACGCGCCGGCAAGGTGGCTGAGGAGATTATCAGGAGGATACCACTGAGTTACGGTATGCGCGCGCTTGAGTTCGGGGCTGGCACAGGCCTGCTCAGCTTCAACCTGCGAGAGCGGCTGGGCAGTATCACACTGACCGACAACTCCGAAGGGATGATCAGGATCCTCCGCGAGAAGGTGAGCCGGAGCGGTGCAACCAACATGCATATTGTGGCGGGAGACCTCACGGCAGATGATCATGTAACCGGACCATTCGACCTGATCTATACCCTGATGGTGCTGCATCACGTTGATGACACCGAACGGGTTCTCGGCAGGTTCAGTAAGCTGCTGAAGAGTGGCGGTTACCTGGCAATAGCCGACATATACAGTGAAGACGGCTCATTCCACGGCCATGGGTTCAACGGGCACAAGGGCTTCGATGCCGGCATGCTGGCAGCAAGGCTGGAGGGGCACGGATTCGGTGATGTGAGCTGGAGCACCGTCTATACCATTGATAAGATCACGTCTGCCAATGAGAGGAAGCAGTTCGATGTCTTCCTGATGACTGCCCGGAAGAAATAATGGTTGAGTTGACAGGATGGGATGGCAGGCCGGGCTGCAGCCGGAAGTGGCTGCTGACTGATCAGGCACACAGGATAGCCTGCAGTGAGCTGCCGCAGGAAGTGACGGACAATCTGCAGAACAGTCAGACGTTACTCAGGAGAGATTACAACACAAAAATATAAACCCACCTGTAAACCAATGGCAGACATCGTGATCACTTTTGACGGCGGCAAGGTTATAACCGCCCATATCAACGGCAAATCAATCAGGACCGATCAGTCTCCCGAACGCGGAGGCGAGGGAAGCGCCCCTGAACCTTTCGAGCTCTTCCTGGCATCGATAGGCACCTGTGCCGGCGTCTATGTCAAATCATTCTGCGACAGGCGCGGCATAGCGACCGACGGTATCCGTATCATTCAGTCGATGGAGTTTGATCCGGAAAAAAGAACTCCCTCCCGTTTCAGACTTGACATACAACTGCCGGCAGGCTTCCCTGAGAAGTACAGGAACGCTGTGATCAGCGCAGCAGACCTCTGCCTGGTGAAGAAGACCATCAATGACCCGCCGCTGTTTGAGATAACCACATCCATCACCGGGGAATAGTCTCCCTGAAAAGAGAGACTGCCTCTCATCACGTACGTACCCGGTGATCAACCGCCATAAACCTCCTGTGCCCGGAGATTTATTCCAATAACCGGAAAATCAGATGCGGCTCCCGGAGTACAGGAGCCGCAGCCATTATCTTATCATCTCTTCACCGCTACCTGATCGGGTCGGGCGAGTTGGCCATCTCGACAATGGCCACGAAGAGCAGCTTGGCCAGGTCTTCCATGATCTCCGGCTTGATGATATCGAGGTTGTCACCCGGGACATGATAGTAGTTGACCGAGCCGTAGGTCGAGAAGCTGAGCGACGGTATTCCTGCTGTAAGGAACCTTGCGGCATCAAGGCGCGGCCTGCCCAGGTTGGAGAAGTAACCGGTGGAGAGGGGGCGGTGTATATACTTGTTGTTGGCCTCCTCAAAGAATTTCCAGAGCACCGGGTAGTTAGTGCCCGCGGCCGCCCTGATCGAGTGGCCTATACCCACGCCATCCATATTGATCAGCACGCTCTTCTCCAGCGGCCGCGATGGGCGCTGCAGGTAGTTGTAGGCCCCCATGATCGCCTGCTCCTCAGAACCAAAGGCAAGAAACATCACCGATCTCTTGAGCGGGATCTTGTTCTCGGCCATCGCTTTGGCCACCCCCATCATCACCGCCACGGCGGAAGCGTTGTCATTGGCTCCGGGGATCATCTCATAGAGCATACCCAGATGGTCAAGGTGAGCACCGATGATAATGGTCTCATCCTTAAGCTTCGGGTCGCTTCCCTCAAGAATCCCGATGACACTGCTGCCGGTACCGTCAGGGAAATGCTCGGTACTCATTTTAATGGTCACCACCTTTTTTGTATTGAAGGAGGCCGGCTTGAGTGAGCTGTTTATCTGCCGCACCAGGTCCCTGTGGTTGAAACCGGTACCTGCGAAAATATCCTTCACAACCGAGTCGCCGATGTGGACATATACGAAGTTCTTGTAGTAGTCATTGTTCGGATTGCCTATCGGCCCGTAGTTATAGATCATCCCGATGGCACCGCGTTTTACGGCGTTGGCTATCTTATGCTGATGGAACGAATACTCATACCATGGTGTGAACTTCTCGGCACCGGCATTGGGGCTCACGGGAGCCTCGGGCTCGATCAGCACGATCTTCCCCCTGACATCAATACCCTTGTAATCATCATAGTTCAGATCAGGTGCGGTGATGCCATAGCCTGCATAGACAACCTCACCGGTAACCTCCCCGTTGCCCGAGGTGGAGCCGGGCATATATTCCGAGACATACTTGTAGTGCTTCAGTACCTCAACATCCTTTTTAACGGGGATGTGGAGGGTCAGTCCGCAATCGGGATAGACGAGCGTGTAGGGGATCTTGTACCACTGGAACCATCCGCCGTCATCGCCTGCCGGTTTTACACCCCATGAGGCCATCTCACCGGCAAGCCACTCGGCACACTCCTGGTATTCAGGGGTACCGGTGAGCCTCCCCTTGTATTTCTCATCACACTGGATGGCTACATACTCGAGCAGATCATGGCTCGAGATAGTATGCATCGCCCTAAGAAGAGCCTGTTCATTGATATCCTGTGATCTCGACGGGATCGCGAATATCAGTAACGCAATAAGAATAAGGTACTTTTTCATATTTCTGGCAATAAAAGAACTGAAAGATTATTGGCATTAAACTTACAAAAATCATTGGAATCGTAACAGGTTTTGAGAATTCTGTCTCTTCAGCAGAGGCACGAAGCAGCGGCACAGGTTGATTTTAAGTACAAGCCTGCCTGGAAAGAGCAGCTTAAGATTTTCATAGTGGTCATGTTTCCCGGGCCGGCACTTGGAGTCGTAGGTGCAGAGCCTGTCACGCACCTCTGTAAATGCAGAGAAGTCCATCTCGGCCGGAGGAAGCACCTCGGGCAGGTCATTGTTCCAGACAGAGACATGAAATTCGCGCCCGTCAATGAAATCCTCAACCAGGGCGGACTGACCGGCGCGCTTCCCTGATCTCTTCCGCATCCCAGGAAAGGTCAATGTTATATAAGAGGAGAACCTTCAACTGAAAATTTTGGGTGAAGCTAAGACAATTGCCCGGGAAACCGCATCATAAACCGGAAAAGAGGAAAGGAAAAGCGCCTGTGGCGTTTCAATTCTCACCTTCAGGGCAAACCTTTTAGCGCTGCTGTTGTTTTTATTCTACAACAGAAAATGAATTGAGCATGAAATCAAAGAGCAAACTATCTCTGGCTGTTGCTGCTCTCCTGGCAGTGGCTGCCATCACCGCCTGCAACCAGGCTCCGGCCAAGCAGCAGGCCGACAGCGGACACTCATATTACCGGACCCTTCTCTTCAGTGAGACGCCCTGGGATACCGAGAGAGGATCGCATGAACTGACTCCCGCACAGGCAAAGGATATCAATAACTACAGGTTTTCTTATGATGATCAGGGTCGGCTTGCCTCAGTGGAATATACCCGTGGCAATGAACTGCTTGACTATGGCAGTCTGGGAGGAGCAGCCAGAATCACCTACACATACCGTGACAACCGGCAGATCAAGCATTTCTTCAACAAGGAGGGTCAGCCCATTGAATCGGGCGGCGTATTCGCATATGAGTATACCCTTGACGACAAGGGTACCAGGGTGGCCCTCAGGTTCCTTGACCGGGAGGAAAACCCGGTGGAGAATCGCAACAACATCCACAACTACGTCTGGAGGATACTTGATGACGGCAAACTGCAGGAGAGGAGATACAACCTTGCAGGCGAGGAGACGGTGATGAATCCGTTCTGTCCCTTCTATGAGCTGAGGTTCACCTACAATGAGAAGAAGCATGTGCTGGAGATGGCCAACTATATGGATGACCTGCTCTATAACTGCACTGCCGAGAACTGCGGTGATATAGGAGTCTCATACTTTGAGTTCACCCCCAACAGCCAGGGAGACCTGCTGAGATTCTCGGTCTACAACGTGACGGGACAGATGTCAAACCTCTACTGGGGATGGTCAAGGCGTGTCAGCAGCTATGACGAGAACGGCTATGTCCTGGAGACCGCCCTCTACGATCAGGACAACGAATATGTAGGCGGTAAGCTTATTCCCGTGACGCAGTATACCTATGATAAACACGGGGCACTGGTCGAAACGAGGAATATGGACAGCGACCGGAATGTCATCAATAATCCTGACAATGGTGTGGCAATAACCCGGTATCAGTATGACAACAAGGGGAACCGCACCGGCACCGTCAAGCTCGATAAGGATCTTAATCCCGTCACCATTTGATTATTACCAGCATTATCATGAAATATACCAACAGGATCAGTCTGCTGCCGGCCGTGCTGCTGCTCATCATACTCTCCGGCTGCGGCGGCAGCAGCGAGGGGAAGAGAGCTGCCGCAACCAGGCAGGCGGCAACACCCGGACCGGTCATCAGTGAAGAGGCAAAGCTGCTGATCAACTACCTGAAAGAGAATGGCGACTATGTGAACAGCCAATATTTTCCGAGCCTGATCAAAGCTTCAATAGTCCATGATGAGCTGGGCGGCAACAACCTGGTCATAGACCTCCGTCCGCCGCAGCTCTTTGCGGCAGGCCATATAAAAGGAGCGGTCAACCGGCAGTTCAGCTCACTGCCTGAATACTTCGAGAGCGGTATCAGGCCGTACGAATATGACAAGATAATACTGGTTGATGATGAGGGTCAGCTGGCAGGCTATGCTGCCTCGCTGCTCAGGCTGGCGGGATACGGGAATGTCTATTCAATGCGCTGGGGCATGGGAGGCTGGAACAGCAGATACGCCCGCGAAGGATGGCTAAGCGGGATCTCTTCCGAGTATGAAGGGAGACTTGAGATGGTAACCAATGAACAGCCGGCGGCAACCTCAATGCCTGACCCCGCTACCGGAGAGAAGTCGGGAAGCGCAGTGGCAGAGGCCAGGATAAGGGAACTGTTCCGCCAGGGCGACGACAGCATACTGATATCCGCCGATGAGGTATTCGCCGCCCCGGAGAAATACTTTGTGATCAACTATGAGAGGAAAGACAAGTATGAATCGGGACATATCCCCGGAGCAGTAAGGTATAAGCCCGATGCAACCCTTGGCTATCCGGAAGTGATGGCAACCATACCCCATGACAAAACGGTTGTGGTCTATTGCGGTACGGGGCATAACTCAGCCTTCGCAACCGCCTATCTCAGGCTGATGGGATATGACGCACGAACACTCCGCTACGGGAACAACAGCTTCATGTACGGGAAGATGATGAATGAGAAGAGTGCACTCTCATGGCTGCCTTTCACCCCGGATGAATCGAATGATTTCCCGGTTGTAAAGAATTGAAGGAAGAGACACAGAACAGGGTTGCTGCCCGGCTGGGATGAGAGAGCGGGTCAGATCCTGACCGGCAATCAACAGCGGGGTTAATTACACACAGTGAGCCGGGCGCAACATGCAAGGATCAGTTCTGATACAGAGCTGATCCTTCTCTTTTGGATGGATTGCCCCTATGCCGGCTGCCAGGCTGCTCTTACGGCACTGTTTGCGAGGCTGCCGCTTCACTACTAGCAAGGCTTATCAACGGAGTATATAAAGATTCCTGACTCCCATCTGGCTCAGAACCATCCATATCCTTGCCGCAACTGATGCATCCGCTGCGCATATCACCACGGGGCCTTGATTTTGTTTTATCCGGCAGAGATTCCCCTTCGTGAGCAATGAGCCGGCATCGGTTGTCAGGATCCCGGCGCCGCTGATGTCAGGGAGATCAAATGACGGGTCTGATACCAGGAAGAGGATCTTACCGGGCTGCTGCACAAGCTCACCGGCAGTGACAAAGCAGCTTCTGTCTATTGTGGGCCTGGCCCATCGCACCGCATCATACCGGAAAATGTGAGGGCTGAACGCACGGACCAGAACCATTGCCAGCAGCAGTACCGCAATGATCAGAACGAATCCATATCTTTTCAGCACTCTCTTCATTTTCTGCGGATACCCCTCCTGTTTCGGCACTATCGCCTCCTGTTCGCATAAACCCTTGTCACCTGCATATTTTCTCTCTTTTTTTAACACTCTGACCCTTCAACCACTATCCTCTCCGTTTAGTCAGCATCCCCCGTCGAGCTTCCGGGCCGAGAACTTTCTCGAATCAAGATACCCGGCCTTCAGGCTGTCAGGCAGGCTGAGCAGCTCATTGTAGAGTTCTCCTGCCCTCTTTCGTACCTCCAGGAGGGCGTTCTCCCTGGCGGTGATCTTCTCACCTGAGAAGCGGGTATCAGAAACGGCTTCTACCCACTCCTCCAGGCTGCCCTTCATATAAAATGTATTGCTGTAACCCAGTCCTCTCGCCCAGGTCATCGCCCAGGCAGCCTCTGACTCATCCGATGAGTAGAAGACCTTCCGGGTGGTGCTGTCGCGCAGCCACATGTCCGGGTCAGAGCTGATAAGGCCGGCATATGGAACATTCACTGCACCCGGGATAAATCCCTTACTGAACTCCCCGGGCTCCCTCAGGTCAAAGAGCTGCACATCCTCCCGCTCTCTCGCCACAAACTCGGCAACCTGGTCGGCGGTAAAGGCTGTCTGCTCATCGAGCACCTCCCTGAGCAGCTCCGCCGGCTGCCCCCTGAACGACCGGTTGCCGGTCAGAGGCAGCAGCGCCAAGGTAAGCCCCGACAGGAGCAGCAACAGGATAAGTTGTTGTCTCGCTTTCATGGTTCAGCTGTTGTAGTGATCTGTTATTTCAGGCCTGGCGAATCTCTTCTCAGCCAGCTCGGCTAACCAGAAGAGGAGGCCTGCAACGGCGACCAGTATCAGTATGAAGAGCCCGGGTGAGAGTCCCAGCGCCTCGTTTATCTTTACCGGCCCGCGGTAATTGGCCATCGCCAGCCGCTCAATCAGCGGATAGCTCTCGGCAAAGAGGAATGCTCCGACCAGTCCGCCGGCGATATATACCATAGCATCTATCTTGCCGATGGAGAGAGCACACAGTCCCGTACCCGGGCAGAAGCCGCCCATCACAAATCCTGCCCCCATGATCACCCCTCCGATGACAGATGCATTGACGTAATACTCATTGACATACACCTGGTTGAGATTCAGCAGCCCGAAGTAGGCCAGGAACTGCGAACCGATCAATGCTGTGATTGCGGCAGTGAAGAAGATCTTCAGCACGGTGGTGTCATAACCGTAGAACATCCCGGCAAGCTTGCGGCTTGAAGAGAAACCGCCCTGCTCAAGTGCAAACCCGAACCCCATGCCGATCAGGAAGGCGGTAAGCAGGTTGAGCCATTGCGGGAAGGCGTAATATGCAGAGAGTGGAGCCATCTATATCCAGTTTTTCCTGAAGAACCATGCAAATGCGAATGCCGATCCGAAGATTGTGACCATGGTCACGAAGCCGGCCAGTGAGAGAACCGCCATACCAGAGAGGGCCGCCCCGCTGGTACAGCCCCTGGCCAGCTGGCCGCCATAGACGAACAGCATACCACCCAGAAAGGCAAATATCAGGCGTCGTGTGATTGTGATACGCGGCGACTTCTCTACCCTCAGCTTCAGCCTGCCAGACAGGGCGCCCGAGAGAAATCCGCCGGCGATAATACCGAAAATCTCGATGGTGAGCCAGTTGGTCATCGGCCTCTTGTCACCTTCAAAGTAAGCGGAATAGTAATCGCTCTTCTCAATGTGCTGCGGTGTTACCGCCCCTACAATCGAGACCGCACAGTACTTTATTCCTCCGCTGGCTCCCAGTCCGCGGCCCGAGATGACCATCGCGGCCAGCAGCACCAGCCCCAGTAGCGCCCCCGCCAGGTAGGGATTCATGTAGTCTCGTTTCATCTGTTCCGGGTCACCGGCCATATGAGCCGGTCACAGGAAAATAACCATCTCAGGGGGTGGAATGTTTGCTGTGACAGGGCCTTTTTCTTGGCTTCTTCAGGATACCTCGACAGGCTGACAAGTTTGTATCTCTATTAACTCTTTTGTACTTCCTTTTTTCAGGTTTTTGAATAATCGCTACGTACCTCAGTATGAATTTATTACGAAAATCTGAACAGAATAAACGGCTTCAACAGCAGGAGTGCGCACCTGCTGTTGAACCAAACACTGTGACCCAGAAAATAATAACCGTGGTTTGACAATTTTACAGAAAAAAAGCTGCACAACTTCCCCGTGGAGGTGTTTGCATTCTAATCCCTTACGCAACGGACAGAATAGCCCAACTCCTTTGTGTTATAGCTTCTGTTTGCATAGCTGAAATTGTAGCTCATGTTACAGCTCCATGCGTTTGAAGCACTGCTCTCCGTAGCACTCCACCAGAATCCGACAAGGCCAATAGTGGTGAATAACCCATTACTGTGACGGTAGCCACCCGGAAGGGCTGTAAAGCCGGTTTCGTTGGTTGCTCCTGTGTTCGGGCTGGTCCAATGCGATGTGCCGGCTTCTTTCAACTTGCCGCCGGCAACGCCTGTGCTACCTAAAAAGTCGGTTAATTGCGTCCACTCGGCATCGCTTGGTAAATGCCATCCTGTGGGGCATACGCCTTTCACGCCGCTCGGGTTAGCGCTGCTGCTTCCTGAACCTGCCATGGCTGCAGGCCAGTTGTAAAGCACACCATAGGTGCTATAATTGGCAGTGGCTTTTGCCGCATTTACATCGGTACCGTTATAATCATAAACATAGTAATACGGAGTTGTACCAGAGCCTGTGCCAGGACCAACCACGCTGGGTAAGTATTTCAGGTTTTCGGCCATCCAAATCTTGCTGCCGATTCGTACAGCATTGTAATGATTACCGTCTCGTGAGTCAGTTACGCCAAGTCCTGCCTGTAAATCTAAGATCATTATCTTCAATGCATCCACATAAGCTTTTGTAGCAGCATCCTTGGTGTCTACGGGGTCGGCAAGATTGGTAATTCTCTTATTGCCTGCATCTATCCCTCCGCTTATAGTTTCAGCCGTTTTAGCATGTAAAGCATAAGGAACACTTAACAATTGACTGGTACCTGTAATGGTATAGTTTGTTCCGCCTGTCGGGTCGGTTTTAGTTTCTATAAAATAAGGTCCTGCAGTCCAGTCTATTGAATTAAACCCTGTACCGCCACCTATTTCAATGCTTACAAAACCATTGGCGTTGGTGGTGGGGGTTTGGGTTTCGGTATAAACTACTGTACCTGTTGCAGCGCCTTGCAGGATGCTGATCTTCATACCAATTTGAGTATTGGCTATTAAAGTATTACTGCTGTTGCGCACCACCGCCTGGTAACTCATTTTTTGTGGTATTTGAGCAAACACGCCTGCCGTTAACAGAACGGCTGCAAAAATTGTAATTACCTTTTTCATCGTTTTGCCCTTTTTAGTTTTTAATAATTTTAAACGTTTTTATTTCTATGTTACTTTGGATTACTTTGACAAAATACGTGGCAGGTGCCAGATTGCTCATAACAATGCTTGTCTGGCTGTATGTAATTTTTTGGTTTTGCAAAAGTTTTCCGCTCATGTCGTACAGTTGAAAGCTCAAATTTGAAATTTCAAACTCTTTTACTTCCAATGTAAGGTTATCGGTAGTTGGATTCGGGTATGCCGAAACCGAAAGGGTTATCCCTGTAGCTTCTTTAATCGCTGTTACTACCGAAATTTCATACGGTTGTTGTATGCCCTGTGCCACAGAACCGCTTGCTCCAAAATGGGATTGATACACAACCTGCCCAACGGTATAGCTCGCCGAGCCTCCGCTGCCCGAAGCATTGCCGCCTGTGGCGGTAACGCTGGTCTGTGCGTGTAATCCTGTCAGTCCAAGTCCTAACAAGAGTACAGCGCTTAATTTTAATTTTTTGGGTCTCATTTTTGACCTCTTTTTTTGGGGTTAATATTCATTTTGATTTATCTGTTTTTATTACTGTTTCTGTCTGCTGTGGTTTTTTCCCACGGAATGCTATCTCCGAAGTAATTGAACTTTCAGATACTCTGTTGCATGAAGTATGACATTTATTTCTTGATCATTGAATTGATGACACCGCCCAGACCAGTTTTGCCAGGCGTACCTTATGGCTGGTATGGCCCGCCGGTATAGAATGTGGCTCCATCGAAACTGAATGGTATTATAAGCCGCTGACGATCCTTTTTAAGGTAAATATTCAGATTATCATATGCCAGTCTGATTTCACCCCCCGGACGGGGAACATTTCCCTGATCGACAAAATTGAGATAGAGCACAACGCTGCGGATCTGCCATTCATCCCAGCCGAGAAATATCTGGACCGGTGTGAAGAAAATATGTGCTTCCCCGGTAGTAAGGGTATTTAAACCAGCAATATTCGGATCTGTTGTTGTAGTAGTAAGGTTGAAAGATCTTGTGGAGCCAATAGGAAATTCAACATTGTTTGGACTTTTGTCCTGAGCAATTAACTGTTTTGAGGTGTTATATAATTCGCAGAATACAGAAGATCCGTCATTTTTTGGGTCGTTCATGCCTGTAGTCACTTCTACCCTTACACTTTTTAATCTATAAACTGCATTTTCAGGAGTGCATTCAGGCACAGTTATCCTGTCTGTGGCCGATTGGATGCCAATCACATTTCCGGACATGTCGGACAGGGTATAGGCAATTGGTCGTGCAGATCTAAAATTGGCTCTTGCCATAAGGGCTGATATCTCACTCTCAAGTTTTGATGCTGAGAATGTTGTGGTCCCGACAGGCCCGCCAATCACCATGGCGTTTATCGTGGATTCAAAGTTCGAATGTGTCTGAAGGTAATTGAAGACACCTTTTGCCTCTGTTGTTACTCCTGAATACTTGGCGAGAAAGTCCGCCTCATCCTTACGGTTGCTGACAGTTATATACACATTAGCCAGTACCCGGCAGCCCCAAACCACATTTTTTATGGCGACCAGATTAGGATTGTTCTGCAGAATGCTTTGATCTGAAAAATAGCCATTGGCAGGCAGGTTAACCGATGTTGTGAAATATGTTTTCGTGGCATCAATTGTCATTACGCGTACATTCTCGCGTGAGCGGTTGCCATAAGCAGCTGACATGGAAAATCCGCCGAATTTCCCGTCTGCAGCCAGGTTAAGCGCCATCTCAGCATCTGACTCTGAGATATATATCCGGTATTTGATATCTTCACCCGATCCTGTCATAGTATTGGCAATGCTTGATATAGCCGAGTTGATCTCGTTTTGTGTGGGCTGATTCACTACCCTGTAGGTGGGACCTGTGGTATTGAGTACATTGTCTACACCTATTTCAATCGGATTCCGGTTATATTCAAATGGTTTCCTGTTTCCTGTAAGAAAGTCAGTGGCGGAATAGATAGCCCCGGGCAATATCGACACTGACGTGGAGCTGTACTCTGATGTCAGGAAGTTGTCGCTGGAGGCAGAGAACACTTTCGTTACATTCTGGCATTTCCAACCTGGGGTTGAAGACGCGGCAGGTGAATAAGCAACTGTCTCCTCTTTAATAGAGCCACCAAGGTTGTTCGGCAGGTTACGCTGATTAGGAACAAGGGTAATGGTAAGTTTTGTACCATCAGGCATCGGTGTGGAATTACTGATAATACTTACCGGGACGACGCCAACTATATCCATTCCCTGCTTGGGTATTACCCGCATTGGTTCAGGTTTGGCCGGCGGTGATGTAACCTCTTTCGGTTCGATTTCGGTTCTTTTGCCGATCGTTCTTGTCCGTGATGTCTGAGCAGTTGTTTCTGCGAATGGAATCACTGCAATGAAATACAGCAATGATACTGATGTTAAAAGGTACTTTTTCATTGTTTCAACATTTTAATTAATCAATAATTATTTGAACCTCTGTTTCTGATATTGATTTATTCTTTCCTCTTCAGGTAATTGATCTGGGCTGTATACTTTTTATCCTGAAGCTTAAGAAGCAGACCGCCCTTGCCTGCTACAAACCCGCACCAGAATTCATGTGTTTTTCCCGGGGCCGGACTGGAGACCTGAACCACAAGATCATTTCCGGTAAGACTGAATGACCCAAGCTCTTCGGTTGTGAAGGTATTCAATGCCCCAACTATGCCTGTGGCACCTGAAGTAAAATACCTGGTTTTGTTGCCGGTAAATGACCACTCTACTGCTGTAGATGCCACTGACATACCTGCGTAGGCTCCTGTTGTACTATAATACATCTGTGCTCCGGCAAACCCAGACTCTTGCCACTTTCCCTGAATGTCCTCAGCAGATGCGGGGAAATAATTGTATTTATCTAAAGCTATTAGGTCGTTGGGATGGGAAAAATACTTTTTATAAACAGGTTCGCTCTCGGTTATTGCCAGGAATGAACAATGCATATTCAATGAAACTATCCAGACTAAAAAATACTGATGCCCGTCGGCATTTGATCTGGCATATCCCGAAGCAGATTCAACCCTGTTTAAAAAAGTATATGGTTCGTTTGGAAATTTGTCATACTTATCCATTGAAAAATATGAGGAAAGGAATTTTCTCCAGTAGAGATCCTCGTCATCAGTGTTTGAATTTGGATCTTCAGGTGGAATATAAAAATACTGGATCACCCTGATCTCCGGATTGGAATACTGTATATACTCTTTTGTTGCCTCCACTTTCCATCCGTTGTTTTCGGCAGAACGGATTACCTCCTGCCTGTTTGGTGTCGGAAAATCTCCCGAGCCGGGCAACGATGATGGCCTTGTTGTCACACCCGATGGCTGATTTGCTGCAGCCAGCTGAGTAACAGATATATCAACCACTGAGATTGATTCCATAAAGGAAGAAATCTCGCTTTCCAGTTCATTTGACAGATCGTTATCGGTGATAAGAAGTGTACTTCTGCCGTCCGGCCCCGAAAATGTTATCAGTCCTATATTCAAATTCTGCCCCTGGGCGGTGGCCCTGGCATTTCCCTGTATCATCTTCCACCCGTTTAACTCATCCTTTTCGGTTGTTATCTCACTGGTAATTGTATAACTCCTTGTCAGGTCTTTCCAGTCAGCCAGGAAATCAGAATCTGCATTCCCGGTGGTCCCGGTACTTTCATACAGACCAACTATGCACCAGAGGTTTCCCTTCTGAAGGGTCATCTGAATGTTATCTTTCTGGTCCTGGCGTATCCAGCCTGGTATCACCGGGTAGGTAAAAATTCCGTAGGTCTCATTCTGTGGATAAACCGTTGATTGAAAAAGGGTCAATAGCACTAATAGTAGTTTGATTTCTTTTTTCATCACTCTTTTTATTTTGTCAGAAGATTGCCAAGTTCCTTGAAGTCAAATTTCTCCTTCATTACCCTGTCGAGTTCGATGGCGTTTTTCATCGCCACCGGTTTCCGCCATTCCACCCACATGAACTGGGGTTTCCATTTTTCCTGCTTCTGATCCATGTAATCGGGGTTGGTACGAACAAGCTGGTATCCCCGGTTGGCAGTTGTAAAAAATTTTTTCTGTGTCGGATCGGCGATTTCAATTGTACGAAGGGTATAGTCCCATGACTTCAAAATAGCCGGTTGATTCAATTCCTTCGTATATAGTTTTTTGAGAGCAGTAAGGTTGCTACGTATTTCTTCAAATTGTTTTTTCACGCTTTCTGTTCGCTCATTATACCACTCTTCGCCCATATTCTTTCTTTGGAATTCAATACCTTCCTGATACTCTTTTTGTTTTGACTGGATAAGCTTTTCATAAAGGTCAAATAATTCTCCTTTAGTAACCGGTATATATGGAAGTTTGCCAGGTTGATGGATAAGAACAGAATAGAATAACAACCACGGCGAATCTTCTTCACCTTTTGGTGTTGGTTCAAAGACAGGGTAGCCCCCAAGAGTGCCGCGCTGCGGAGGCAGGGTAAAAAGCTTTTCCCCGAGTGATTTATTGAACTCATGCTGAAGTGTACAGCCGCTGGGCCAGAATCCGTTTACATGAATAAACAGCCAGGTAGCTGTCTCGCTGTCGGCTTTTATCACACCATTGCTGCAAACATATGGATGGTACAGTGAGTTGTACATATAATTCCCGAATGAGATGTCGGGGCATGTTACCGAATCGGATTCATCGTCGAATGTCTTGTACCATACGGCTTCACTTCCTGCAGGTTCAGGATTATATCTTCTGATGATCAGGGCTATTGTATCAAGGAGAGCAGAAACGGATTTCTTGTTCCTGAGAGTTACCGGGTGGGTTGAAGGAGCATAGAAACCCTCCTCTCCATTGTATATCCAATGACCTTTTTTCGTAGCCGGGTCTTCAGGGCAGGGCTGTGCGACAGCACGGCTTAATCCGGATATTAATGCAGCCAGTAAAAGAATTTCAATTTTTCGATACCTCTTCATATCAATTGGATTTTATTGCATTACTGATTTTAATGACATTCTGAACAACCTTACTGTCGATAGTACCTTTTGCTTCTCCTGAACCGCCTGCCTCCCAGCTCCATTTGACATTTGCATCACCGGAAACTATTACGTTATCATTTCCGATTTTTATCTTACCCGCAGCCTCCATGACGAAATCAGTAACCCCGTCTTTGCCGAATTCAACTTTAACAATGCCACTTACCCCGGCTTCTGCTTTTGCTTCACCAATTTTCTCATCGATGATACCCTGAGAGGCTTCGACCTGTACCGACCCCTTTTCTTTGACAAAATCGTATGCAGCACCAGTCTTCACCGGGCCGTAACCTATGCTGGCCGAAGCATTCACTAATTCTCCGGTATTCAGGTCCTGTTTAAAATTAGTTTTGAAAGGGATTAGCAACGGATCGAGATTTACCGTTGTGGAATTACATGTAAAATGAAATGAACCGGTATAGGGAACACTAAAAGAAATATCCTTATCGCAGTGTAAATCGTTCCAGTCAGCGAGTTTATAGGTCTCCACGAGTTCTTTATCCGCCTCGCTCTCCACGCATCCTGCTGTGAAGCCTATCCCAAGAACAGGCCTGATATTGCCCAGATCGACAAGGAAGTCAATTTTCTTGGAGGTTTCCACGAAGTCGATCAAAGGTTGTAAATCGGTAATATATTGTGTGAAATAGGCGTTTGCCTCCAGTTTTTGAGATTTAAATTTCAGGTAGTCAAGAGTGAATGCTTCAAGTTCGGAATTTGCAGTATTTACGTATAAATTCCAGGTATTGAATACTTCCTGGCACATGTTACCGGCTGGTCTCTGCTGACCTTCACCAATTGGATCGAAATACTTTCGTTTGAGTTGTTCATACTTTGTTTCAGCATTTTTTCTTGCGGCTTCCATGCTATTAAATGTAAAAGTCCGCTTCTCAGTCAGCATTTTTTCTTTGCCTGCATTGTGTCCGTCCTTATCATCGGTATAATATTTCAGCACAATGTTTGCCCTGGCAGACAGGTAAGGTTCCTTATACTGGTTTTGATATGGATTTGCAATTAGTTGCTTCTGCCTTTTCACCAGAGAATCGGCATATTCGATATTCAATCTCGCAGCTTTCTCTCCCAGTTTTGTTTTTTCATCCAACACATTCTGATAAAAATCCTGCCACCGCTGTGCAAGCTGCATTTGCTCTTCAAGATTCTTTGGAAATGGCGGTATAGTCTCAATCCATTTGTTAAATCCCAGCGGATCGGGGGGCAGGTGCAGTGCCGAATTATTCAGGTCCTTTCCTTCCACTATATAACCAAGTTTCCTGAGCATCTCTTCCTTTGTGGGACTGTAAGCCTCCTTTATCGATTGCTTCATTGACTGAACGGCACCTGCTTTATCGCCTTTGCTCTGCTGAATGGCACTTTTGGTCATATTGGCCTGTGAATGTGTGGCAAAAATCATTATGGTGCTGTCAAGGTATTTGATTGCCTGATCGAGGTCGCCCAGCCCAAACCAAGCTTGTCCGATATTATTCAGAATGGTACTGTTTTTGGGATTCTCTCGATTCAGTTTCTGAAGGATGGGAAGAGCAAGTTCTTCTGCTCCCATCATTAACAGAAATGCTGAGTAATTATTCAGGTTGGTAACATTTGGCCTTATCTGGCAGGCCTTGCCCATGGTATATACAGCAGGAACATATTTGCCCATCATCCAAAGCCAGCTGGCAATGTTAGCAAGCGTATCCGGGTCCGATTTTGCTAAGGAAAATAGTTTGTCTGCTATCTGGCGATCTTCGCCTGAGAACGACGCATCAACACATTTTTCAGTTTTTAAAAGGTAGCCTCGTAATTCTGAATTTGTCAGGGCTTTTTTTGGAATGGAGTTTATCCGTTCTACATTTTTTTTTGGTGTCATAAACTCCTCAAATTCATAATAACTCCCGGAAAAGTTTTCGCCGGTAGAATTCAGGGCTTTATCTATCATATTCATATCGATTCCGTACTGCTTCATTGCTTTCACCATTTCAGGATCAGCCTTTAACTCTTCCATTGCCTTTCTCATCTCCTCCGTCTCCTTTTTTGTTGATTGAGCTGATAGCGATCCGGAAACAAAAAGGATGAGCAAAAGAAAAAGGAACTTTATTAATGACTTTGGCATAGTGAGTTGGATCTGTTTTTTTGGGGGATATACCTTTATATTATTTATCTAACACAAACTCCACCCTTCGGTTATTGGCTTTGTTTTGCGGGGTTGAGTTGTCAATGACAGGTTCAGCTTCACCTTTACCATCAGTTGATAGCAGACTACCATCAATGGAGAAATCTTTAACCAGTGCATTTTTTACCGATTCTGCACGTTGTTTGGAGAGCTTCAGATTTAATTTGTCATCGCCATCGCTGTCGGTATGGCCTATGATGGTTACCCTGGTGCCCGGCATGGCTTTGATAGTAGCGGCGATATCCTTTAAGACTCCATAGGACTCCGGCCTGATGACATCGCTGTTTACGTCGAAAAGGATTCCGGTGGTGACATATTTGCCACTGGAAACCATGTTTATACGGGTGTCGGGCAATCCTTCGGCCACCCTGATATTGCCTATGAAATATTTATCATCGTTATAATAACCACTGTATACATTCCATAGTAATGTATTGACAGTCATACCTTCTGGCAGGATCGTCGGAAGGTCGAGCACTTTGTTTTCATTGATGTACAACCGCACCCTTCTCTTTTGTTTCCAGACGGAGATTTTAGCGAGTCTTCCTTCCTCGGTATCAATAAATGATTCCGCGGCAAATTCCCCCTTTTTAGTTCCTGACTTTGTGTTCATCTCGTAACTTCCATAACCCTTGTTTGCCGTTGCCGACTGGCTGCCGGGATGGAATGACAACCATAATACGCTATTGTTTGAAGAGCCAAGATTTCCTCCTCTGGGATCGATTTCTTTATTCGGATCGGTTTTCGCCAGTACGAAATAGATCTGGCTGCCACCCCATGTATAAGGATTGGTACAGATAAGATCAAACTGGATAGTGAGATCTTCGGGCAAATCTTCGATCGATTCGGGGAATATAGCCGAATACTGTTGAATCATTAAATAATGCCCGGGGTAGCCCTCTAAATCAACAGTTTCTGCCGATCCGTTGATTTGCCAGCCTTCCGGGATATCGCCCGCGGCGACATCCATAAAATCGTAGAAATAAATTACCTTTTCTCCTGGAATGAAGTCAAACTTACTTTTATATGCAGCCTTTGTAGCGCTTTCTGTTTTCGGCTGTGAAAAAAGCATAAATCCGGGAAGAAGAAAGAGGATAGATGCTGCAGCAATAATTCTTAATCTGTTCATGACAAATCTTATTGGTTGATTTTTTCTTCATCTGTATTTTTTACAAAAGGGGAACCGCCAATCATCAGGACGGAATTTGTTGCGCGGAGATCATAAGGTGCAGCACTTGCAAATGAGAGTGACCTTGTTCTGCCATCATCATATTGCAGATAAATTGTATGATCATATATCTGGTATTTGCCGCAGCCTCCCTTTTCATCCGCAAAAAGCCAGGGGTTGACGTCATGAAGCGATTGAAAGATACCCTCATCAGCGAACCGGTTTGTCAAGTCTAGCGTGAGCCTTTTGCTGAATCTGCTGAAGTTTGTCGTCCAGACGCCTTCAAGCCTGTATCCCGAAACAGTATTTCCCTTTACATATTTTTTATCCCCCAGAACCAGCAGTGTATCATTTTCCAGAACGAATGATAACGGTTCTTTGCCTGTTTGTAAAGCTATATTACCCTCATTGGACGAAAGAGTGTAGATTCCCCAGTTTAATCGAATGGCTGCATCCTGTTTCTGCTTTTCCCTGCCGACGTGAAAGCTGCCGTAAGGCAAAAGTCCGTTAAACACATCTCCCCTATCGAGGAAGGTGATAAAATTCTCCTTCCCGGTATTATTGAAATATTCTGTGCTGTCATTTTTCATCAACAGCCAGACACCTGTCAGGGGCTCCGGGCTGAGGAATTCAGGCTCCCGGGTTACATAATAATTACCTGCCGGGGGGCCGTTTTGTGAAGCATCATCTGCAAGAGAAAAAGACTCCAGAAACTGTTTATGGGTAGTTTCGCATTTCTCAGGTTCAAAGAAAAACATCGCCGATACATAATAGCCATCCCTGGTGTAAGTACGAAGTTCGAACTGTAATTTAAGAGTGTCGGAAGTTACTATTGTTGTTCCTGCATAACCCTTCCAGCCATCCCTGTTATCTTTCATAACCTTTCTTTCTGTACTTCCTTCTGCCAGTGCCGGGGCAATTAATTTGCTCCAGGTCTCTTCAAAGTTTCGTTTGGGATCTTCACTGCCCGGAAGTGTCAGGGTGAATACAAAAGAGCAATTGCTTATATCCGGACTGCTGTTGAGAGCCAGAAAAGTTCCGTCATAGGCAGGTGTGAATCCTTCTGGAGTATTAAACTGAAATACATCGAATACCCCACTCTCTCCCGCCTCTTTTTGTCTGCCGGTACAACTGACCTGAAAAAAGGAAATGATCAAAAAAAATATCAATACTAAAAATGAGAGAGCCGGATTTGCATCAAAATCATGCCTGTTCCTGTGTAAACTGCTGTTCATTATGTTTTGATCAAAATGGACATTACAAAAGTCCGTGAAAAGGCTTCTAATAACCATCACTTTAAATGGGGATTTTTACTCAAAATAAATCAAGGTTTCAGGGGATAAGCCTTTGCGGAAGTTTTAAATAATTTTGTGTCTTAACCTGCAGTTTATGAAGATTCGCCGGATTTATTTTATTCTTGCACTACTTATCGCTTATTCGAATTCAGCTGTATGTCAGTCACTTTCAAGGAGAGACAGCCTGATTCTTGTGCTTAAGGACGCCAGGGAGGATACGCTGAAAGTCTGGAATTACATATCAGTGGGTCAGCTTTATGAGAGCAATAATCCCGATTCGGCAATCTGGTTTTATGAACAGGCTCTGAACCTGAGCAGGAGACTTAAATATACAAGAGGTATTATCAGTTATTATACAAATGTGACCTACGTTTACAATATCCTCGGGAAAATAGATACTTCTGTTTTACTGAACCGTGAATCTGTCAGGATAGCCAGGGAATTCGGAGATCAGGAGCGCCTGGGTTCATGTCTGTGTAACCTGGGTTCTTCTTATCAGTATAAGGAGCAGTATGACAGCGCAATGAAATACTACATCGAGGCTATCGCGATATTTGACAGGATTAATCTTTCGAACAAACTTCATGTCATTTACGGGAATCTTGTAGGGATATGCAAGATTGTAAAGGATTATGACAAAGCTTTTCAATTCCTGAACAAAGGGCTGGTGCTGGCAAGGGAGAGTGGCGATGACATTTCCCTGTTAACCCTTTTGAATAACGGATCTGAAATCTGTATAAATACAGGAAGAGAGGCTGAAGCTGAAAAATATCTGATAGAAGGTATTGCCCTTGCACGGTCGTTAAAAAACGATTTCGCCCTGGCCTCAATGCTTGATAATCTTGGAGATCTCTATCTGAAAAAGCTGCTTCACAATGAATCAATACCGCTTTTTAAAGAATCTCTCAAAATTTCAGTTTCTATCGATAACCCTGAAGGTGAATGCATAGCACTGAGAGGCCTGGCATATTGTTATCTTGACAAAAAACAATTCAGGTCAGCACTGGAATATGCCAGCAAGTCACTTGAGATATCAATAACCCAGAATTTCAGAAAACACCAGAGAATTAATTATCTTTTACTATCCGACATAAATCTGGCAATGGGAAATATGCTGGGTTATTACAAGTACCGCTACAGGATCGATTCCATTTCATCAATTATCGATGAAGAAAGAATAAGCGAAAATGTAGAGGAGATGGAGCAGCGATACAAAGCCAGTATAAGAGAGAAGCAGATTGAGGATCTTGAAAGTGAAAAGGCTCTTCAGAAACTCCATTACCGCACAAATTTATTCCTTCTTTTCTCTCTGACCGGGATAAGTTTCACCATACTGGTTATCCTTTACATGAAAGCAAGGAGCAACAGGCAAAGACGCATCATTCTGGAAAAAGAAAAAATGATTCAGCAACAGAGGATCAATGAGCTTGAAAAGGAAAAACAACTTGCCGCTTCAGAGTCAGTTTTGAAGGGCCAGGAAGAAGAGAGAAAAAGGCTGGCAAAAGATCTTCACGACGGCTTGGGAGGAATGCTCTCTGGTATTAAATATTCGTTCAGCAATATGAAAGAAAATATTTTAATGACACCAGAAAACCAGAGGGCTTTTGAAAGAAGCATGGACATGCTCGATTCCTCAATCAATGAGCTCCGACGTGTTGCCCACAATATGATGCCTGAATCACTTATCAGGTTCGGACTGGAAACTTCAGTCAGGGATATCTGCAGGGATATTACGGACAGCGGTGCCCTGAATGTGAATTTTCAGTCCATTGGCTTGAATGAACTAAAAACTGAACAACAGGTGCAGATAATCATATACCGAATAGTACAGGAATTACTGAACAATGTGATGAAACATGCAGTGGCACAGAATGCACTTGTCCAGCTTATCTATAATGACAAAAAGCTGCATATTACCGTTGAGGATGACGGGCAAGGATTTGACACTTCTAAACTTGAATTTTCAAAGGGTATTGGATTCAGCAACCTGAAATCACGTGTCGATTACCTTGGCGGAACGCTTGAAGTTATATCATCCTTCGGAAAAGGAACTACAGTAGATATTGAATTACATATATAATGGATAAAATAAAGGTTTTTATAGTAGATGATCATTATATGGTTATTGAGGGTATCCAGTCTCTTCTCAGCCATGATCCTGATATAGAATTTACAGGACATGCATCTACGGCAGCATCATGTATTTCATACCTCGACCATCATGAGCCGGATGTAATCCTTCTCGATATCAGTCTTCCGGATATGAGCGGGATCGATCTCTGTAATGAAATAAAAAAGAAACATCCTGCCGTTCATATTCTTGGTTTAAGCACGTTTAACCAGCACAGTTTCATTGAAAAAATGCTTGAAAAAGGTGCTTCCGGATATCTCCTCAAGAATGCATCCAAACATGAATTATCTGTGGCAATCAAAAATGTTTACTCCAGAAAGCAATACCTGAGCTATGAAGCTTCAATGACACTTCGCGACTCACATGTAGCATCTTTGGCTGCTCCGGTACTGACCAGGCGGGAAAAGGAGATCCTTCTCCTCATCTCGGAGGGACTTACAACTCCTGTGATTGCAGAAAAGCTGTTCATAAGTGTGGCTACGGTGGAGACACACCGGAAGAATCTGCTTGCAAAATTCAAGGTAAAGAATACAGCCAGTCTGATAAAAACTGCAGCAGAAAACAAGTTGCTGTAATATGTTCAAGCGAAGGGAGGATTATTTCATGATCCTCGAAGGGAGGCTTAACAAGGAAAAATCCCTTGTCACTCCTTCGTCGTGACTGAGGTCTTTTTGTTTCCAGTCCTCGCTCGTGCAAGCACGGCTCGCTCTGGAAACAAAAATCCCCGGTGCTTTCGCACCAGGGATTTTTCGTTGTAGCGGAGGGAGGATTCGAACCTCCGACCTTTGGGTTATGAGCCCAACGAGCTGCCACTGCTCCACCCCGCAATATATTACTTCACTTTTGGGAGCCCAACGATCCGCCGGTTGGCGGACGGACCTGCCCCGCAAATGTGGTGCAAACTTACAAATAATATTCCTAACAACAAAACATGATATCCAAATGAGATGCTTTTCATGCGATCATCCACAGCCGAATTCCTCATAACAGATAAAAGATTAACTTTCGCGGGCAAATGTGAACCATCATTTCTATTAACGGCTAAAAGGCTATTCATTTCAATGAGGTCATTCAAAGTATACCTGGCTTTCGCTTTTCTGCTTGTGACATTCCCTGTGCAGGGCCTGTCTCAGAAGAGGCCTGCTGTCAACATGGAGCAGTATCTTTTCCCGGAGTTCTCTGAATGTACAATCAGGTCAAAGGCCGGAACTATCTCACATGAAATAGCCAACTACAATACCATCACCGGGAAGATGGCATTCATGAAAGACAGTCTCATTTATGGAATCCCGACGATCATTCAGGCCGACACTGTAATAATTAATAACCGCCGTTTCGTTCCGTTCGGCGAGAACTTCTACGAGGTTCTGCTTGAGGCGCCTATTCCACTGTTTGTCCATCACGAAAGTCGCCTCACCGGCCCCGGTCAGCCGGTAGGGTACGGTACCTCAAAGCTGTCAAAAGTCAACACCTACGTCCAGGAAGGCACCAGCAGAGGGGTCTACAGCCTGGATATACCGGCTGACTATGAGATCAGATATCTGCCTGTATTCTGGATTCGCCTGGATGGCAATATGCATAGCTTCATAAACAGGAGCCAGCTCACAAAGCTCCTGCCCGGGCGGAAAAAGGAAATCGAACGCTTCATTAAGGCAGAGAGAATCAGGATGAGCGACCCCGAAGAGGTAAAGAAAGTGGTTGAATATTGCAACGAGTTGTATTGAACCCCGGGAATAACATATCATAATTTCCAGGCAGAGAGTCACGAATCCAGACCCCCGAACCATGCCGCGAGTATTCAAAGCCGTTGAGATAGAGAAGGAAGAGAAGGAGATAATGCGTGATTATCTCGACCGTCACATGCCTCATGTGATCTGTGCCGACACCGTGCAGAGGGGGGAGCGGTTCCGGGTCAAGGTGCGTATGGGCAACAAGTATCCTCATCCTGATGATGATGATCACTACATCAGCCTTATCCAGCTCTGGAACCGTGAGACGCTCCTGGCCGAGGCACGCTATTCGGCCGGCGCCAACGGGCATCGCTCTGACCATGTGGAGATTGATTTCTACCTGGTGGCCCCCGAGGTGTCAATGAACCTCAGCGCCATGGCAGTATGCACAAAGCACGGGCTCTGGCATAGCGAAGAGAAGCCGGTCAGGGTGACAGGGGAAGCAAAAGGGAAACATTAAAAAAACTATAGTATGGGCAGCTATGTCAACGGCCACCTCATCAGGGATGAGTCGGTGGTCTATGAGACCAGGTACCACTGGATCATCTTCTTCACGCTGAAGTCTTTGTTCACCCTGACCCTGTATGCGTGGCTCAAGCGATGGCTCTCAGAGTTTGTCATCACCAACCGCAGGGTGGTTATCAAAGAGGGATTCATTGCCCGCAGGACGTTTGAGATGAACCTCTCCAAGATAGAGACGGTGAATGTTGACCAGAGTATAATGGGACGGATCCTCAATTACGGGTCGATCACCATTATAGGTACCGGCGGTACCACCGAGACCTTCCCCGACATTGCGAACCCGATGACCTTTAAGCGGAGGTTCCAGGAGCAGTGCTGACCGCCATTTCAGCACCAGCCAGTGAAGAGGTACTCCAGCCGCCGGCCGGGACGGAATAAGTACCACACGAATCAGCTATTTACAAAAAAGAGACGTGAGCCCGGCCTGGATGGGAAAAGCACCTGGCAGGGCCGGTTCATTCTAAAGAGTATGCCTGACCCTCCGGGCACCGAAGCGCGCCGGTCTGGTCAGGCATCACAGTATCAACAGCTCTCCGCAGGTTATAAACCTGCAGGCTGCACTATTTCTTCAGTGCCTTCAGTGCCTCCTCAACAGCCTTCTCGAGCTGCGGGTCAACACCCTTCTGCATGTCGCCGAAGGTGGTCCTCACATAGATATCAGGCTTGACGCCGGTTTTCTCAAGGTCGTTACCCTCCAGGTCGAAGCAGCCCCAGGTCGGCAGGCGTGTTGACGAGCCGTCAACCATACCCTTTGATGAGGTGAAGATGATCCACCGGTAGGTCTCGGTACCGATGATCGTTCCCATCTTCAGCTCCTTAAAGGCTGCAGCGGTCATCTCGGCATCACTCAGCGACTGCTCGTTGATCATCAGTATGATCGGTCCGCCGGAAGGTGCGAAGTTGGGCTGCGGCGAACGCTTGCCGTCACGTGCCTGCCACTCGAGGTAGGGCTTCTGTGACAGGAACTTGATGACGTCATCATGCACGTTACCGCCGCGGTTGTTGCGGATGTCAAGTATGAGCGCCTCCTTGCCGAGGGCCACGCCGGTCATGTCTATCAGGAACTGGTTGAGGCTGGGAGCACCCATATCCTTCATGAAGGCATAGCCTACCCTGCCATCGGAATGCTTGTCCACATAACTGCGGTTATCAGCCACCCACTTGTCATAGAGGAGGGTCTTCAGTGCGCCCGATGTAACCGGCACAACGGTCATATCATAATTCCTGCCTTTCCTGTCGAAAGTCATTGTGATCTCATTCTCGATGCGGGGGAAGGTGAAGGCCTTGTCGCGGTCAGCCGTCACATCAACCGGTGTGCCATTGACTGCCACCAGCCTGTCACCGGGCCTGAGGGGTGTGTCAGAGAGATCAACCGGCGAGCGGTCAACCCAGCCCTTAACCACAAACGGGTCATCATCACTGAAGAGGATACCGGTGGCATTGGTCTGCAGACGGTAGTAGGTACGGGCTTCATCACCCGTGCTGCTGAAACCGAGATGTGATGAGTTCAGCTCACCAAGCATGTCGTTCTGGATCGTACGCAGGTTATCCCTGTTGCGCACCATCGGCAGGTACTTCTCATATCGGTCACGCATGGCTTTCCAGTCAACCCCGTGATGATCGCCATCGTAGAAGAATTCCGACAGGGTAGCCCAGTTCTCATAGAACATCTGTACGAACTCATCATGCAGGTTCTTGCTGAATGTGGCATTGAGGTTGATCTTCTCAGCCCTGCCCTCGGCGGGCTTGACCTCATGGACATCACCTGACATAAGGGCGAAGTACTTGTCGCCGGCAGAGATGAGCTTGCTGAATCCCAGGTTGCCGATGGCAGAGGTCTTGGGCGGCTCAAAGGGTGACAGCTCCACCTTGGTCAGGGTACGTCTGAATCCGCCGGAGGAGTTATTGCAGAGCAGAATGGTCTTGCCCCTCACATTATATACATGCGGTGATGACTGTCCGGAGCCCTCGATGCGGATCTGCTCCCAGCGTTCGGTGAGCCCCGCGGTCTCAATACGTATGTCAATCTTTGCACTGTCCTTGGGCGGCCTCTTCAGGAAGAGCTTGTCATACTCATCGGTGCGAAGGGTCTCACTGAAACGGTAAAGCGGTATCCGGTAGATATTGTTTGATCCTCCGCCACGCGGGAAACCGGCATTGTAACGGTCAGCGCTGATATAGATATACTTGCCGTCAGGTGACCAGAAAGGATCGGACTCTGTCACGCCGTTATTGGTGATGTTGTAGGTCTCCCCTCCCTTGGTGTCATAGATGAAGATATCCTGTTCAAAGTTACGGAAGGCGGCATAGAGCACATAGCGGCCATCGGGTGAGAAACGGGGCTGGGAAGCCCTGAACCAGAACTCATCATTAATGATGTTCTTTACATTGAAGCTCTTGAGGTCCATTAGGTCAATATGGCTGGTTCCGCTGTGGAAGATTGCCTTGTCGCCGTCAGGATCAAGCGTCAGGTTCTGGATGGTGCGCTCATAGCGGGTAAGCTGTTTCTCTCCTGCGGGAGCCGATGCCGAAATGGTGAAGAGATTGGCCCAACCCTTTACAGTGCGGGTATAGAGCAGCTCCTCATTGTTCTTGAGCCACCGTACCTCCAGCACACGCTCGCTCCTGTCGGTGGGCATCTCCTTCATGAACTTGCCGGTGATGTCTGAGACAAAAAGCCTTCCGCGTGAAACAAATGCCACCTTCTTCCCGTCACGTGACACATCGAAGTCGGTGATCTTGCCGGCGCTGGTATAGGCTATCTCGGTGGGAAGGGTCTCATTTGACCAAACGCTGATATCGCACCTGCTGCTCTCCTTTTTCGCCACGTCATAGACCCAGATCTGGTAGTCACGGGCAAACACCACATAGCGGCCGTCAGCGCTGACCTGCGGACGGCTGATCGAGGTCGGGAAAGTGGTCACCTGACGCTTGGTGCCATTATCGAAGGTGTAAAGGTTATACTCACCGTTGGCCTCATCGGAAGCGAACCATATCTTGCCGTTGCGGTCAACCGTCGGCCAGAGGTCCTTTCCCTCCCAGTTGGTCAGCCGCTTGTACTCGCGGGTACTTTTGTTGTAGTACTCGATATCAGGATTGTTGTCTCCCTTGTACCGCTTGCGCTGCGGTGAGGTGTAGCTCTCCCATGAGGTCGAGAAATAGAAGGCCTGGCCGTTTGTGCCGGGCACCTCGGCGATGTTGTGCGCCTGGTCGAAGTAATTGTCGGAGAATAGTCTGACCGGCGTGCCCCCTGTTACCGGAACACTGAATGAGCCAAATGTATTGTACCTGTCAGAGGTGAAATAGAGCGTTCCGGAATCCCATGACCAACTGCTGGGATAGTCATTGCCGTCATGCCAGGTGATCTGCGTCATGCTTCCACCCGCCCATGGCATAATGTA
Organism: uncultured Rikenella sp.; assembly: GCA_964488645.1. Taxonomy (GTDB): domain Bacteria; phylum Bacteroidota; class Bacteroidia; order Bacteroidales; family VadinHA17; genus SR-FBR-E99. Next base: position 67,076 of record CAZAVK010000017.1, read on the forward strand.
TACGTCAGCATTGCCGTTCTGGGTTGATGCGAAGGCCAGCCACTTGCCGTCAGGCGAGAAGCGCGGGCGCGACTCATCACCGGCCATGGCTGTCAGACGGAGGGCAGTGCCGCCGGTCCTGTCGGCAACCCAGAGGTCACTCTCATAGACAAAAACTATTTTGGAGCCATCGGGCGAGATTGCCGGGTCAGCAAGGAAAGCAGGCTGGGCCTGCCCCCTGGATGCAGCTGCAATCGCCAGTAAAATCAGTAAGTTAAGAAGTCTCTTCATGATATCAGATTGAGTTTTGATATGTCTCCAAATATAAAGATTAGATGACTAATCCTTGTGATGTTTTGTAACACCATTCCCTCCCCGGCCAGATGGCTTTTATCACTGGCAGCAGCCGGATACCCTCATTTTTGTGTAAGTTTGAAGAATGCAACAACTATCATGAAAACCGTAGCGAATCATATCAGAGTGCTGCTGATCATCATGGCAGCCGCCTGGGCGGCCTTCTCCTGCAGCCGTATTGAGCGATCGGAATATATCGCCGAAGGGATCTCCCGGCTGCTGGCCGCATACCGGTATGAGACCATACATGATGTCAGGTATAACCTCTCGTTTGCCATTGACACCGGAAGGAGCTCGCCTATTGCCGGCAGTGCCGTCATCGAGTTCGGGCTCGGGGCGGGCCGTGAGCCGGTGGTAATCGACTTCCGGATGCCCAATGACCACCTGAAGAGCGTGGTGGTCAATGGCAGGGAGATGGAGACCGGACTTACCAATGGACATATCCTGATAGACAGGGATCTGCTGACCCGCCGATACAACCGCGTCGAGATCGGTTTCCGTGCCGGCGACCTCTCGCTCAACCGCAATGATGAGTACCTCTACACCCTGCTGGTGCCTGACAGGGCCTCCACCCTCTTCCCCTGCTTTGATCAGCCCGACCTGAAGGGGCGCTTCACGCTGACACTCGATATTCCCGGGGGGTACCGCGCCATGTCGAACAACCCGCTGGTCTCCGCCGACAGTGCCGGCGGACGCGTCACCCTGCACTTCAGTGAGACGCCGCCCATAAGCACCTATCTCTTTGCCTTCGCTGCCGGACGGTTTGAGCTGGTGGAGAAGGAGATCGGCGGAAGGCGGATGGAGATGCTGCACCGTGAGACCCGTCCGGGGTATATAGACAACAATGCCGGTGAGATCTTCCGCCTCCACCATGATGCGCTTGAATGGATGGAGGAGTACACGGGGATACCCTATCCCTTTGAAAAGTTCGGCTTCGTACTGCTTCCGCCGTTCCAGTACAGCGGTATGGAGCATCCCGGTTCGATCTTCTACCGTGCCTCCTCGCTGCTGCTCGAGCCCTCTCCCACCCTCAATGAGTTGCTGTCGCGCGCCACACTGATAGCCCATGAGACCTCCCATATCTGGTTCGGCGACCTGGTGACCATGAAGTGGTTTGATGACGTATGGCTGAAGGAGGTCTTTGCCGGCTACATGTCAGACAAGATCGCCGGGCCCGCCTTCCCCGGCATCAACCATGACCTGCGGTTCCTGCTGTCGCGCTACCCGGCCGCCTATGAGGTCGACCGCACTGCCGGCACCAACCCGGTGTTACAGCAGCTCGATAACCTGAAGGATGCCGGCTCGCTCTATGGCGCAATCATCTACAACAAGGCACCCATCGTCATGCGGCAGCTCGAGCAGATGATCGGGGAGGAGACCCTGCAGAGGGGACTGCAGATCTACCTGGAAAAGTATGCCTGGGACAACGCCCGGTGGGATGACCTGATCGCTATCCTAGAGGAGACCTCGCGGAAGCCCCTGGCCGAGTGGAGCAGGATGTGGATCAGGGAGGCAGGCATGCCGGTTATCACTCCTGTGGTCAGCGAAGCGGATGAGTGGCAGATCTCGTTCCTGGAGAATGATCCTGCCGGGATGCTCAGGCACTGGCCGCAGACCCTCGAAACCATGGTGATAACAGCCACTGACACTGTCACCGCTGTGATGACACCCGACCGGACCGGCCCGCACATCACCACCGCTGAGCCGCCGTTATGTATCATTCCGGACATCTCAGGGAGGGCCTATGGCACCTTCCTGGCTGACAGTGCCACCATAGGCTACCTGCTTGAGCACCTGCCCGATGTACAGGACCCACTGTTGAAAGGCATCCTCTGGATTAACCTATATGAGAACCTGGTCAACGGCACGGTATCCCCGGAAGGATTCTGGCGTACCGCCTTCCGGGATCTGCTGAAGATAACCGACCCCCAGCTGCGCAGCTATGTTATCGGCAGGCTGACATCCGCCTGGTGGCGATTCCTCAGTCCCGGCGAACGCACGGAATTTATTTCACTGACTGAGGCTCTGTTTCGCAGCAAGCTCTCTGCCGCAGAGAGCGCCTCTGACAGACGCACATGGTTCGGTGCGCTCCGCAATGTGACCGGCACACACCAGGGGCTCCTCTACCTGCGGTCGGTCTGGAGCAGCGGCAAACTGCCGGGAGGGGTGCCGCTGAGTGAGGATGAGCTCTGCACCCTGGCGCTGACCCTCGCCTTGAGGGGAGTCTCTGATGCTGACAGGATCATTGCCGCGCAGCGAGGTCGGATAACCTCACGGGAGCGGCTCGAGCGGTTTGACTTCGTGACACCGGCTGTCTCTCCCGATCAGGAGGTGCGTGATGCACTCTTCGAACGTCTGCGCGATCCGGCAAACCGTACACGCGAGCCGTGGGTGCTGGAGGCGCTCGGGTACCTGCACCATCCGCTGGTGGCAGAGAGGGCAGAACATTACATACTCCCTTCACTCGAGATGCTTGAGGAGGTGAAGATGACCGGAGACATCTTCTTCCCCGGGGGATGGATAGGCACCACACTGGCCGGTCACCGCTCGGAGAACGCCCGGGAGATAGTGTCAGGGTTCCTCGAAAACCATCCTGACTACCCTGCAGACCTGAGACTGAAGATACTGCAGGCGGCAGACCACCTGCTGAGGGAAAACCGTCAGACCGGCAATTCATGAGCATCTGGAGGGCACTCGTCTGTATCATATTCCCGCCGCTGGCGGTGGTTGACAAGGGATGCGGCTCTTTCCTGATCACCTTTCTGCTCATCCTGTGCGGATGGATACCGGGGGTAATCGCCGCACTGATTATCAACAAGAAGTAAGGAGGACCCCGCCTATGTCCGATACGGAGAAAATCACATTCCAGAAGAGCGGCACCAACAGCAAGGCGCTCTTCATGCTGAAGGCCTACCGCGGAGAGGGTATGCTGCTGCTGGCGATGAACTGGAAGAAGGGAAAGCCGCCCAGGGACTTCGTCGGTTTCTCTATCGAGTACAGGGAGCCCGGCGGCAACCGCTTCTACTCGCTCAAGAACCGCATCAGCTTTACCGATGAGAACGGCCGGCCGGGAAAGAGCAATGTTTCATCGCTGCAGGCTCCGTTCCAGAAGTTCCGATGGGTCCATTTCCCCCGTAACGCTGACATGAAGGGTAACTTCAGGTATATGGTGCGGCCCGTATTCATGAACAGCAGGGATGAGTTCAGCTATGGCGAGCCACAGGTGGTCGATATCGCCCTCAGCCGCGATACCTGGCCCGGCAGGCTCAATGTGGCCTTTACCCGGGGCTTCGTCTCGTCGCAGGCCTTCGTTGACAAATATGAGGATGAGGGAGGCGTGGCTGCATTGCTGCCGCGGGAAGCCAGAACAGGACTGGGCTACACCCCCACCCACCCCAGGGCTGATGAGGCGCTGCACTGGATGGGATTCGAGGCTGCCGATGAGATAACCGGACTGCTTGACGAAGCGCTGAAAGACAAGAAGGCAGAGGTGCGGGTGGTGGCCTATGAGCTGAACCTGCCGGCCATAGCCGACCGGCTGGCTGCGCTGGGCAACAGGCTGAAGATCATCATTGATGACAGTGCAGGCCATGACGGCGATGACTCTGCCGAGACAGAAGCTGCACACCGGCTGGAGCAGTCAACCGGAGGCAATGTCAGGAGAAACCACATGGGCCAGCTGCAGCACAACAAACTGATAGTGGTTAACGGACCGAAGGTGAAGGCTGCCGTGTGCGGATCGACCAACTTCACCTGGAGAGGTTTCTATGTCCAGGCAAACAATGCGGTCATCGTGAGGGGAGCCAGGGCGATAAAGCCCTTCCTCGAGGCCTTTGACAACTACTGGCAGCATAATACCGCAGCGGAGTTCGGCAAGACCGCCTCGGCCGGGTGGAGTGACCTGCGGCTGACCGGTGTCGATGCCAGGGTCTCCTTCTCACCCCACTCTCCCTCCAATGCCCTGCTGGAGAGCATAGCCGCCGACCTGCAGAAGACCGGCTCGAGCCTCTTCTACTCACTCGCATTCATCTTTCAGACCACCGGACCGATAAGAGAGTTGATAGACCGGCTGGCGGCCGACAGCAATATTTTCCTGTATGGCATCTCCGACAAGAAAACAGGGGGTCTCGACCTGCAGAAGCCCAGCGGCAGTGTCTCGCAGGTCTATGCCTCGGAGCTGTCAGGCAGCCTCCCGAAACCCTTCAGGGCTGAACCCACCGGGGGCGCCGGAACACGAATGCACCACAAGTTCATCGTTGCCGACTTCAACAAGCCGGATGCGAGGGTCTATTTCGGCTCATACAACTTCTCCCCCGCGGCCGACCGTAAGAACGGTGAGAACCTGCTGCTGGTAAAGGACCGGAAGATTGCGGTCTCATTCATGATCGAGGCACTGCGCATCTTCGACCACTACCATTTCAGGGTGGCTGTCAGGGAGTCGAAGAAGGGGATGCGCACCCTCAGCCTGAAGAGGCCTCCCCGTAAAGCCGGCGAGAAGGCGTGGTGGGAGGAGTACTACAGCGACCCGAGGAAGATTAACGACCGCGAGATGTTTGCATGACCTCATCGCCCGTATAGGGATTACGCCATCCTGACGATTTTCGGATGGAAGGTGCCGATCACCTCAACCAGTTCCCGCTGGTACTCCATCACCTCGTGGATATCCTTATAGGCGAACGGCGACTCATCTACGGCTGCCCCGAGCAGTTCCACACCCATCTTCTTCAGGTAGTCTCCCAACTGGCTCTCGGTGAATGTCTTCATTGCCGCCTTGCGCGACAGCTTCCGGCCGGCGCCGTGAGAGGCGGAGTTGAGTGACTCTTCGTTCCCCTTCCCCATGACAATAAATGCCGGCGAGGCCATAGTGCCCGGTATGATGCCGGTGTCACCGATGCCGGCCGGTGTGGCTCCCTTGCGGTGGATAACCACCTGCTCGCCGGTGTCGAGCCTCTCTTTCCATGCAAAGTTGTGATGGTTCTCGATGATTGTCAGCGGCTCCTCATCGAACGCCCCGGCCAGGCGCCGGTGTATGATGCGGTGGTTGGCATGAGAGTAGTCGCCTGCCAGGTTCATGGCAGCCCAGTACTCCTCTCCCTCCTCTGAACCCAGCTCAAGCCAGGCGAGCAACCCCGCCTCACCCGTGAGGCCCAGCTTCTCCCTGGCAATACCGGTATAGTGCCTGCACACCTCAGCCCCAAAATTGCGTGAGCCGGAATGACTCAGCACGGCAAAGTACTCGCCCGGCGGCAGCCCGGCAATCTTTGATGGGGCCGGTATCCTGACGTATCCCACATCCACGAAGTGGTTCCCGTGACCAGAGGTGCCCAGCTGATCGGCAAACTTGCCGTGAAGCGACTTCAGGAACTTTATCTCCCTGAACTCCTTCCTCTCCAGAATCTCATGATCCTTTTTTTCGCGGAACTCGCCCAGCCCGAAGCGGGTCTCGCTCAGCAGTATCTTCCTGATCTCTTCCCGCTCATCATTCACACGCTGCGGAGGGGAGGGATAGACTGAGAGGCACATCCTGCAGCCGATATCCATCCCCACGGCGTAGGGCAGCACCGCATTGTATGTGGCCAGTACGCCCCCGATAGGGAGTCCGTACCCCACGTGCGCATCGGCCATGAGTGCGCCCTTTACCGATACCGGCAGCCTCATGGCCGTCTCCATCTGCCGTATCGCTTCGGGATCGATCTGTTCCTCTCCATATATTTTGAAACCGGCGCCTGCCTTCCCCGGTCGCGGTACCTTCCTACCGGGCCGGCCTGCGTGACCGCCTTTCTTTCCGCCTTTAAGAGGCTGCTCTTCCGGCACTCCGGTGCGGTTGCCCCGGCTACCGCGCTTACCGCCCCCGGCCGGTTTCTCCACCAGCATGCCGGCCAGCTCACCCCAGTTGGGGTCATTCAGAAAGCCTTGAGGATCAATGCAGATCCGTTCAAGGGTTTCTAGGATCTCAACCTTGTCAGACCGCCTGAACTTCCTGCCGACCAGGTTGATGGCGAAGGCAATGGCCTGGTCGCTGGTAAACCCCAGTCGTTTCAGCTCCTGTCCGCGCAGTTTGATCTTCTTCATGACGTACTCACCTTTTACACGGCAGATATATTCATACCGGTAAAACAGCTGCCCAATTTTGAAAGGTGCCGGCAGGGTAGTCAGGCCCCGGCCCGCCCCCGCCAGGTATCCTCCCTGCTGCCGGGAGGGCTTGCAAGGCTCTCAACAGCTTCAACAGCAATTTGCGCCCGGCAGGCAGGATCAGGCCGTTCGCTGGGCCTTCCGTCAGGCCGACTGCTGCTCCTTGCGCCAGACCGGCCGCTTCTCCCTCCGTCAGGCGGCACGGCGCCCGGAATTCTCCGGGAGCCGTCCTTTCCTCAGGGGGTCACTCCAGGTTGAGCGACCCGATATCGATACCGAGCGCATCCGCCACTCCCTTCCCGTAGGCGGGATCAGCCTTGTAGCAGTTGACGATATGCCTCTCCTGTATCTTCCTCTCGGCACCACCCACCTCAGCCGCCGTGTTGCTGAAGAGACGCTTCTTCTCATCAAGGGTCATCAGGCGGAACAGGTTGCCGGCCTGTGAATAATAATCGTCGTCATCCTTCCTGAAATCGTAGTGGTCGGCATCGCCCGAGAGCTTCAGCGGCGGCTCGGCATACTCCCTGCTCTCTTCCCACTGTCCGTAGCTGTTGGGGAAGTAGTGCAGTGTCGAACCCTCATTGCCGTCGACCCTCATCGCTCCGTCGCGGTGCGGATTGTGGAACGGATATTTCGGCCTGTTCACCGGAATCTGGTAGTAGTTGACACCCAGACGGTAACGCTGCGCATCACCGTATGAGAAGAGGCGCGCCTGCAGCATCCTGTCGGGAGAGAAGCCTATACCCGGGACCACATGTGCCGGATTGAAGGCAGCCTGCTCCACATCGGCGAAGTAGTTCTCCGGATTACGGTTCAGCTCCAGGACACCCACATCGTGCAGCGGATAGTCGCCATGAGGCCAAACCTTAGTGAGGTCGAACGGGTTGAACGGGCACTTCTCTGCCTGGTCTTCGGTCATGAGCTGTATCTTCATGCGCCACCTCGGGAAGTCGCCCTTCTCAATGGCATTGAAGAGGTCGCGCTGATGGCTCTCACGATCCTTCGCGATAATTGCGGCAGCCTCCTCATTGGTCAGGTACTCTATCCCCTGCTCGGTCTTGAAGTGAAACTTCACCCAGATACGCTCGTTCTGGGCATTGATCAGGCTGAAGGTGTGGCTGCCGTAGCCGTTCATGTGACGGTACGACTTAGGTATCCCCCTGTCACTCATCGTGATGGTCACCTGGTGCAGCGCCTCGGGCAGCAGCGTCCAGAAGTCCCAGTTGTGATTGGCACTCCTAAGGTTGGTCTTCGGGTCGCGCTTAACCGCCTTGTTGAGGTCGGGGAAACGATAGGGATCCCTGAGGAAGAAGACCGGAGTATTGTTACCGGCCAGGTCCCAGTTACCCTCCTCGGTGTAGAACTTTATTGCGAACCCGCGGATATCACGCTCGGCATCAGCAGCACCCCTCTCGCCGGCTACGGTCGAGAACCGGACAAACACCTCGGTCTCCTTGCCGATCTCTGAAAAGAGCTTCGCCTTTGTGTATTTCGTGATATCATGCGTTACGGTGAACTTCCCGAATGCACCCGACCCCTTGGCATGCATTCTTCGCTCAGGGATGACCTCGCGGTCAAAATGAGCCAGCTTCTCAATGAACCAGTGATCCTCAATCAACATCGGCCCCCTCTTGCCGGCCGTTTTAACGTTCTGATTGTCTGCCACCGGCCTGCCAGATACCGATGTCAGTTTTTTCTTCTTCTCTGCCATGATTTCCTGTTTTGTTTCTTCAAAGATAAACCCTATTATTGTTCTATAAAAACTATATTTTAAATATCAATATCTACAAAATAGATGAATATACAACAGTTCCGGTATGTGCTGGCGGTAGCCGCGCACCGTCATTTTGAAACAGCGGCTGACAACTGCTTCATCTCGCAGTCAACGCTAAGCACCATGATCTCAAGGCTCGAGGAGGAGCTGGGGGTAGTCATCTTCAACCGCAAGCGGAAGCCTGTTGAGATCACCGTTGAGGGAAAGGAGATCATTGAGCGGCTGAAGGTCATTGACTATGAGATCAGGCAGCTGACCGAGCTGGCCAGGCGGCTGACCGGCGAGATCAAGGGGGTCATCAGGATCGGGTGCATCTCCACGGTGGCGCCCTACCTGCTGCCGCTGATCGTTCCCGGTCTTTCTGAAAAGAATCCCGGACTTACCCTCGAGATCAAGGAGACCACCACCAACGAGATCGTCAGGCTGCTGAAGGCCCGGGAGCTTGACATAGGGATCATCTCCACCCCTGTCGCCGACGGCGAGCTGATTGAGTACCCGCTCTACCGTGAACCGTTTGTGCTCTTCGGCGCCTCCGCCCGCAGCAGGCAGAGCATACCGGTGAAGGAGATGAACTGGGACAACTTCTGGCTGCTGGAGGAGGGACACTGCATGAGCGATCAGGTGCTGGAGATATGCAGTGCGAACAATGCCACCCCCGGCCAGTCACCCAACGTCAGGTTCAAGGCGGGGTCGATCGACAGCCTGGTAAGGTTTGTAAAGGCCTCGGGAGGGCAGACACTGCTGCCGCTGATGGCTGTGAAAAACATGACTCCAGGCGACCTGGAGCATATCACCCGGTTCACTGCCCCCACTCCCTCACGCACCATAGGGCTGTTGGTGCACCAGCACTTCATCAAACGGCCGGTGCTGGAGCTGATCAGGGAGGAGATAAGTCTGCAGACCGGCAACATCAGCGAGATCGAAGAGGTGGAAGCGTGAGAGGCAGAGCGGGCAGCGAGAGGCGGCGAAGGGAGCGGGCAGTGAGAGGAGCGGGAAGCGAGAGGCGAAGTAAGGAGCAGGCCGCAAGAGGCGGCGAAAGGAGCGATCCGTGAACGGCGGAGTAAGGAGCAGGCCGCGAGAGGTGAAGTAAGGGTCAGGTCGCAGCAGGCGAAGAAGCGGCAGTGCCATTAAAGGCGGATAAATACCGGTATCACTATTCACTCGCCATCTCGCCATTTTTGATTAATTTTGCACAATTAAAAAAGCGGGTACAAACTTTAACCTTACCCATTTGTTGAGTGGTTGTACCGTTGAAGGACAGAAACATGGAAAATGACCAGGATAAGCTGCTGGGCGAAGTAACCTCCGGCGAATACAAGTACGGCTTTGTCACCGACATCGAGACCGAGTTTATTCCCAGGGGGCTGACCGAGGAGACCATCCGGCTCATCTCCGCCAAGAAGGAGGAGCCTGACTGGCTGCTTGAGTTCCGCCTCAAGGCCTTCCGCCACTGGCAGACGATGAAGATGCCGTCATGGGCACACCTTGAGATACCGGAGATCGACTTCCAGGATATCATCTACTATGCCGCACCGAAGCAGAAGAAGGCTCTTGCCAGCCTGGACGAGGTTGACCCCGAGCTGCTGAAGACATTCGACAAGCTCGGCATCCCCCTCGAGGAGCAGAAGCGCCTCACCGGAGTGGCAGTGGATGCGGTGATGGACTCGGTATCGGTGAAGACCACCTTCCGTGAGACGCTGGCAGAGATGGGCATCATCTTCTGCTCATTCTCGGAAGCGGTCCGCGAGCACCCCTCGCTGGTGCAGAAGTACCTGGCCACGGTGGTACCCTATACTGACAACTTCTTCGCCACCCTCAACTCGGCAGTCTTCTCTGACGGCTCCTTCTGCTACATCCCCAAGGGTGTCAGGTGCCCGATGGAGCTCTCGACCTACTTCCGTATCAACGCCTCCAACACCGGGCAGT
>CAZAVK010000018.1:0-57798 GCA_964488645.1 uncultured Rikenella sp.
GAATAACTTTGAATTTGGAAAAAGAACTCATTACACACAAAAGGGGATACTACCCCTTGACGAGCATTCCCTTAATAAATTACCTGGAATTGAAATTAATGAAGAGTTAGTTACCCTGACTTAAGTAATTCCGAATAATCCCTCATCACTTACGTAAATCGTTCTTTGAATCCTGCAACTGGCTCGCGAGGTGAGACTGTAGATTGGGAATAATATCACTACTGTCCGGCGTATATAATTGACATAATTCCTAAGATAAATAATAAAAACATGAGCCCGAGTAAGAAGTTTGTTCCTTTAGGTGAGTTTTTAAACTCCTTCCAGATAAAAACTCCCCACAACGCGGCAACCAGTGTAGCCCCTTGTCCCAAGCCATAAGAAATAGCTGCTCCCGCCTTTCCGGCAGCAATAAGATTTAAGGAATTGCCAATACCCCATATTATTCCACCTAGTACTCCAACCAGGTGAATCGATAGTTTCCCGCTAAAATAGGCCCTATAGTTTGTTGGTGCACCGCTAAGTGGCTTTTTCATTAAAACTGTATTAAAAACAAGATTACTTATGAAAATACCTACTGCGAATACAACAACAGCAGTATATGGTGTCATCATTCCATCTGCTGGTGATGAAAAATTATCGAGATCCATTGACGCTGCAATAAACCGATAGAAGAATGACATTAACAATCCAGCAATAATTGAAATGATTATACCCTTTGTTGTTACGCGTTGATTTCCGGCTTGAGCTCTGCGATATGCTACTGCATTAAATATTATTGCAATTGTTATAAGTCCGACACCCAAGAACAGGAAAAACGGATCGCCTTTTTGCGACCCAAGATAGTTAATAATAACCCCCAGCACTAAAGCAAGACCTATTCCGACCGGAAATGCTACGGACATTCCAGCTATTGCAATTGCTGTGGATAGGAGAATATTAGCTGCATTGAAAACAATCCCTCCAACAAAGGCACTCCCAATATTGCTTATGGAAGCCTGCCTCAAATCGGGAATAAAACTTCTTCCTTCTGTGCCAATACTTCCAAGAGTAAATGCCATTATAAGCGACAAGAATAGAACTCCTATCACATAATCCCAATAGAATAATTCATATCTCCAGCTTTTGCCAGCTAATTTCTGTGTATTACCCCATGAGCCCCAACAGAGCATTGTAATAAAACATAGGAATATTGCGAACGGATAACTTGATACTATATACATATTCTTACGATTTTGGAATTGTTTAATTTGTTTGCTAATAGCTTAATCCAGTACGTTTGTCTATTTATCTTGTCTCAAGGAAATAATAAACCTCTTTTCTGGTAGGGATTGAAGGCTGTGCACCCAATCTCGTTACACAAATAGCAGATGCAGCATTTGCAAAGAACAATGCCTGCTCCCAATTTTTACCTTCAGCCAATTGAGCTGCCAGCGCACCGCAAAATGTATCTCCAGCAGCTGTAGTATCTATAGCATCTACTTCGAACGACGGAATATTAAAAAAGTTATCCTTATTAATCATAACACAGCCTTTTTTCCCCAGGGTTAGTACCACGGTTTTTACCCCCATTTCTAATAACCGAATAACAATCTCTTTCTCTCCGACATCTCCGATCCTTTTCCCAGCTATTAATTCTGCTTCCGTCTCATTTACTACAAGTACATCTACAAATTGCAAGATATCATCACTCAACTCCCTGGCAGGAGCTGCGTTAAGTAAAACCTTTTTCCCTGCGTTTGAAGCCAGTTTACATAGTGTTTTCACTGATTCATAGGGTATCTCCAACTGAGTTAATACAATATCTGCCAGTTCTACTTCTGTTTTCTTGGTTAGGATAAATTCAGGTGTTAGTTTATAATTAGCACCTGGAGATATTACTATACAGTTCTCGCCCCTATCATCTACCCAAATCATAGCGGTACCGGAAGGTGTATCTTTCACAACAATAGAAGAGTCAATCTTCAGCCCTTGTTTCTTGTAATACTTCAATGAGTTTTCGCCATTGAAGTCATCTCCAAGGCATGTAATGAATTTTACATCGCCTCCAAGTTTATGAGCAGCCAACGCCTGGTTGGCGCCTTTACCACCCATAGTCTGTAAGAAGAGCTTACCTTCTATCGTTTCACCAGCAACAGGGAACCGCTCGACCCTTGTAATCAAGTCAGTATTAGAGCTTCCAACAACGAGAATCTTATACATATTTCAGTTTATTGTGGTATTTTTTCATTTAAGAACTCAGTAAGGCAATCGTATTAAGAATATAGCAAGTAATTTATCATACAAATAATACTTCTTTTTCATTAATAAAGCGAAAGCCCCCAATAGCAGTCTTTTTCAAACTAAAATATTCACGATATACAAGTAAGACTGTTTGATCTTCAACCATGAAAAGGAGAGATACAGACACACATAAAGAGCGAATACATGCAAGCAGGCATTTAATGTGACCGTCAGCAATATTTGGTAATAAACACGTTTGCATAGCTTTAGAATTCACAACACACGAATTCGTTCATACCAGCAAGGGAAAAACCTTCCTACATAAGTTCCTAAGAGTGCTCCCATACACAATTCTCGACATCCATCCTTAAATTAGTTAGCTATAACAGACTTAATTAATAGTTCCAACGCCAGATCTTTTTTCGATTCATCCAGAATTAAAAAACGATGTAATCCCTCTTTCTTGGGAGTAAATATGCTATTTCCAATTGTGTCAATATTAATTAATCCAGAAGGTGAAAAATGGAAATAATCCTGCTCTGTTTCAGCCACAACCAGTACAGAAGTCATATCCCATGAAGGTCTGTCATAAGGCATTTCTCCCCAGAAGGAATATGAAATATATAATGGATTCCCCTCTTTATCGGGGGAATCGATATCTATGCTTTTGCTCGGGAACAATAAAGCGTTCCCCACTTCATAACCGCTTGCAATAACCGGTACGGGACAATGTGAAAAAAAATATCGCGCAGCGTCAAGATCGGTTATTATATTCCATTCCGGAAATGGTGTGCGGTCATAGTTTCCTCCCATTACTGATACGAGTTTTACCTTTTTCTTTACTAACGCTACACCACTCAGCGAGCTATATTGATCTGGTTTTGACATCAAGAGCCTGCTTAGATTTGTTTCTGGTCCCACAGCAATCAAAACTACTGAGCTATCAGCTTGCTCGGAAAGGATTTTTCTAATCAGATCACTTGCAACCGGTATATCGTCCTTCAATGATCGTAAAGGCTCCAGTATCCTTTTACCGTTATAGGTAGCATCAAGTGTTTGTCTGACATAACCCCCATCTTCAGGTGTTACTCCACTATAAACAAAGCCCAGGGGAATATCAGGAATGTGATTATACCTGCAGTAACCATCAATATATTCGATTACAAACGGATTAGCCTTACTGATGGTAATGGCCAGGAGGTCAACTACTCCCTTTTTATGATAATTCAATAGCATCTGCAACGCCAGGACATCATCAATATCATTTCCCAGGTCGGTGTCGAAGATTATCTTTACAGGGTGAAGGTCTTCTCTTGCCCCACTGATGACTCCAGAAGGTTTTCTCATATTATTGCAGCAACTGAGCAATAGGGAACTAACAATTAACCAAAATATAGTTTTGTTTACCATTTTTTATTTATTGACTATGTAACGCAGAGAGGTATCGCTCTGAATATCCATAAAATCAGAAGGATCCAGAGCATAGGACTTTATTTTACAACCCACACCAATATATCCCACCGGATGAAGTCCTCCCTCGAAGTAATTGGTATTGGCAAATCTCACAGAAGGAAGCATTCCGGCTGGGTCAAGAATAGAAACAGCCAGAATATAAGTGCCTGGATTGACTGATTGATCAATTAATAGTTTTTCATTTATAGTATAAACAGGAGGCTCTTCTTTATACCTGTTTTCATCTGTACTCCAGTTATCTCCTGGCATCCATTGTGATATTTTTGCAGTATGAAGGACTTTGGCCCACACTTTTTTGTGTGTCGAGGCGTCGAGAAGGCTTATTTCAACAGGCCAATCATAATAAAAGGGTGATGAACCCGTATTGGTAACTTTGAATTCAATCCTCAGGGATTCCCCGTTTTGTACCTGTCTGGGGTAAACAAAAGAAGTCATGACAAATCTATAGCCTAGTGATTTTTGTATTAAATCAGCATATGGAATGAAATCCCTGTCCTTAAAATTCGCCCATGTAATACCTCCTAAATGATTGCAATGCAAATTTCTTATTTGCTCTATAATCAGCGTCCGTGTCACTTCATCCTTGACACAGTCTTCAAAGCTCTTAAAGCCTTTGGATTGCAGGCTTCCCCAATTCCATGTAATCTCACCACCGATGGGTTGTATTTTCCATCTGTCATTCAATCTAAGCATTGCATTATATCCTCTTTCAATCTCCTGATCAATAGCCCAGGAATCCCAGTATATCCCAAACTGATAGTCATTGAATTCATAGGCATATCGAACCATGACCTTCTTATTTTTAAACGCTTCAGTAAAAGAATCTCCCAGAGTTTTTTCGATTCCTGGTAACCAGGTTCTGTTTTCAAAATGATTAGGTTCATCATGAGGAGGCCAATAGGTAGAGATATCTGGATCATGGTGCTCGCCCCATTCGCCTATTATTCCCATCTCAATATATGCCACGCGCGGGTCGTTGTCCCATGCTTGCCCCATTTTAGCAACTAGCTTTTTGACCCTTTCAGGGAAATCCGATGCGAAATACCCTCCCTTTATAGGCTTGTCCAGATCTTCCGGAGCTATCATGGCACCAACGGAACCAGGAATTTGTCTATAAGGCGACTCATATTCAGGAAGCATATCTGCCGGCCAATGCACACCATTCAAATCATCAGGATTCTTCGGATTTTTTTCTTTCCCACCATGCCAGGGTTCAACCCAAACCACAAAAACCCTCGGAATTACTTTCATATTAATGTCTTCAACACCTTGCCACCTGTGATTACTATATGCAATTATCTTATCAACTCCATCATCGGATGAGTTTTCAATCATATTCCACTGCATATATTCTTTAATAATGGCCCCATAGGGATAAGGGTATTCCTGTCTCTTCTGATCAACCCCGGGGCTAAAAAATTCTCGAAGTCCCTTCATAGGATTACGAAAAGCATTCCTATACTCTTCGAAAGTAACATAAACGTCTTTCTGTTTACTGGAAACGCTATATTGTCCTATAACCGAAGTTTCCGAAAATAGGAACAGTACTAGCAATGCTCTTAAAATTATGCCTTTCATTTCTTGTCAATAACATACCTTAAGGTAACATCATTTGCGATATCATCGAAGAGCCTGGATTCAATCCTGTACTCATCAAGCTCTTGTCCAACACCAATATACCCGAGTGGATGCCTTCCTCCTACAAAATAGTTTCTAATAGAAAAACGAATTGAAGGCAACATTCCCGCAGGGTCAAGAATAGCAATTGAGATAAAATACTGACCATCGGGTATATCTTTATCAATAGTTAATTTCCGTGTGACAGTATAAATATTCGGCTTCTCATCATAAGATTTAAGTGACCTGTTCCATTTATCTCCCGGCATCCATTCTGCAATATTAACATCATCCAGAATAGTAGACCATACCACCTGGCGACTAGATAAATCAAGGAGAGCAATTTCAACTGGCCAATTGTAATAAAACGGAGAAGAACCAGTATTTACCACACTAAAAGAAATTTCAAATGGATTACGAGGCTTAATTTTCTTCTCATAGTTAAATGATTTCAACACAAAATTATACCCTAATATTTTTTGAATCTGTGATACATTATTGAGAAAATCCTGTTTTGTAAAATCTGCCCATGTGACCCCGCCAAGATGATTAACATGCAAAGCCCTGATCTGTTCTATAATCAGAGAGCGTGTTGCTTCATTGGCCACACAATCCTCAAAACTCCGATAACCGGCATTATACAGGCTTCCCCATCCCCATGTTATTTCTCCTCCCATGGGTTGGGTTTTCCATCTATCTGGCATAAACCTAAGGATCGAGTTATATCCTCGTTCTATTTCTTCATCAATGGCAAATGAATCCCAATAATTACCAAACTGATAATCCTGGAAATCATAAGCATAACGCACCATCACCTTTTTATTCTTAAAAGCCTCTTGAAAAGCATCACCTAATATCTTTTCGATACCTGGGATCCATGTCCTATTTGCAACATGATAAGGCTGATAGTGGGGCTTCCAATATGTTGAAATACAAGGATCATGATGCTCTCCCCATTCTCCAATAAGCCCCATCTCTATATAGGCAACACGAGGGTCATTATCCCATGCTTCTCCAAGTTTCCGTATAAGCTTTTTAATACGTTCCGGGAATTGTGGATCAAAATAGCCTCCGGTACTAGGGGTGTCATTATCATTTGATCTCACTTCAGGAGGGAAATCACTTGGCCAATGCCACCCATTCAAGTCATCAGGATTATCAGTATAGGTGTTTTTCGGATATCCTCCCTCATACTCTTCCGTCCAAACGATGAAAGGTCTGGGAATTACTTTCATATTAATATCTTCAACCCCTTGCCAACGATGATTACTATATTGAATGACCTTTTCAACGTCGTCGGTCACAACATTTTCCATCATATTCCATTGCATGTATTCTTTAATCATTGAGCCATATGGCAAGGGATAGCTTGCGCGTTTTGTGTCGTAACCTGGCCCAAAAAACTCCCGCAACCCCTTCATGGGGTTGCGGAAAGCTTTGGAATATTCAAAAGGTGTAACATAGACAACTCCTCCCTTCACCTCGGTGTCTAAAATTACTGGCAGAGGTTTTTCATTCTTCTCGGTACATGTAACTAACAATGTAATGTGCAAAAGACTAATAAATGATAGTATCAGAATTTTTCTCATATCAATATCCGCTATTTTGATCTCCTTTCATCGCATCATTAGCATCAATAGCAACCTGAGGAATAGGATAGACTGTAGATTGATTTGGACCTACTATAATGCCAAACCCGGGATAGGCGGCCTGAACCTGTTCATTTAATTTCCCGAATCGAATCAAATCAAAACGACGATGACGTTCACAACAGAGCTCCAATAGCCTCTCTTTAAGCAATACTTCTGAAAATTGTGTATTAGAAAGACCATCCGAATCTGTAATATCGGCAAGGCCAGCCCTGTTTCTCACTTGGTTCAGATATTCATACTTTTTCCCTGTAACGTCGTTGAGATTATTCAAAGCTTCTGAAGCCATTAATAATACATCTGCATAGCGTATGTATATGTAATTCAAGTCATCATCTTCAATCTGGTTACCATAATTAGCATCATAATATTTTTTAATTGCAGGTGGACTTTGTATTATCCCGTTATACTCTGTCCAGAAGAAGTCTGTTTTGCGTTTATCATGACCTGCATAAGAATCGTAAAGATATTGTGTAGGGCCAAAACCTCCCCATCCGAATCCTCCTCCTGTTGGCCCGCTCCCCCCACGGGGTCCCCAATATGAAGATTGCAGGCTACCTTCGAGCCCCCAGTGACCAGAATGACTCCACTGAACTTCAAATATGTTTTCATACTCTTCATTTTTATGGGCCGGGGAAAAGATATCAGCATATTTATCATATAGATGGAACTTGCCAATTACCTTGTTCAAATAAACTATTGCTTCAGACGATTTACCCCACTGGAGATAGATTCTACCTAATAAAGCATTAGCGGCATAACTCGTTGCCCTTCCTTTGTCTCTAGAAGCATTCCAGGTTTCCGGGAGGTTATCTGCGGCATAAAGCATGTCAGAAGTAATCAGCTCATAGACCTCATCAACCGATTTGCTACGAGGCTTAGAGATTTCCTTCTTGTCGACTGATGCCGAAGTCCACAACGGAACTCTTCCGTACATGCGTGCCAATTCAAAATAGAAAACTCCACGTAGGAATCGAGCCTGGGCAACCATGGTCTTGCGTTGATCAGCAGACAAAGGGGCACTATCGGGCATATCAATTATTATGTTGGCACATTTTATACCCTCATAACAAAACACGTAATGATTGTAAAAGAAAGCGTGAGAGGCTGTATATGTATAATACATTAATTCGACATAAGCCGCCCAACTCATATCAAATGGTCTGACTTCATCAGTCCCGAACTCACCCAATACAATGGGGAACTTTTCTCCAGTGACCTCCTGTAATTTAGCATATGTTGCTATAAGGGCAGCATCCCAGTCTTCAGCCGTTTTAAATGAATTTTCAGGTGTAATTGAACTTTTTGCAGTTTCCTGAAGAAAGTCTTCACATGACATAACCAAAATCATCAAGGTTATGCTTACTAATATGTTAATCAGTCTTTTCATTTTCATTTGTTTTACTCATTGATAAACAAGATCAGAAATTCATTGAAATTCCTCCCAGAAAAGCCCTTACTCCAGGATAGGCATTGGACTGCTGAACTGCCTCTACATCGTAACCAGAATATCTGGTTAAAGTAAAGAGATTCTGAATTGAAACAAAACCTCTTACAGCTGATAATTTAAGGTTAGTAGACCATTTTTGCGGGAACGTATAACCTAATTCAATATTTTTTATCCTAAGGTAAGATCCATTCTCAAGATTAGCATCAGTGCCGTCTCCATTCGAAAATGCACTTCCAATTCTTGGGGCAGGGTACTTATTCGTAGGTCTATCATCTTTCCAGTAATTATTGTAGTAATCAACACTAGCATTACCCCAAACATTATAAGAATTCATGAAACGGAGCAATGAATTATTGATATTATAACCACCGGCGAAATTGACAAAGAGAATTAAATCGATATTCTGGTATTTAAAAGTATTAGTTAAACCACCAAAATAGGAGGGCATACTCTTACCACAAAAATCTCTGTCTTCACTGTTAATCTGATTGTCACGATTTAAGTCTTTAATTTTTCGGTCGCCAGGTAAGGCATTATAATTACTTGCATCCGAAGCTTCATTTACCTGCCATATTCCATCTGACCTGAGGAGATAAAATTCTCCCAATGCATGGCCCACAAAAATGCTTTTATTTATATCTGTCTTCCCATCATAGAGCTCAACAACGTTATTTCTATTATGAGTTATATTAAATGAACTGATCCACTGAAAATTAGCCGAATTAACATTCACCGTATTAATAGAGAACTCCAGGCCCTTATTATCCAGTATTCCAACATTTGTCAATGAAGACTGATACCCTGATTCCAGTGGCAATGTAACCGACCAAAGCAGATCCCTTGAGCGTTTGTAATAGTATTCAATTGTACCAGCAATCCGGTTTGCAAAGAATCCGTAATCAAGTGCAATATCAAGTTGTTTGGATTTTTCCCATGTTAAATTTGGATTTCCTATTGAAGTATAGGTAGCGCCAGTATAGAGGTAACCGTTAAACACATAATTATTATTTTCCCCACCGCGTGTAACCAGGGGAGAGTACAAATAGTCACCAATGGCCTGATTACCAAGCATTCCGACACTAAACCTTAGTTTAAGGTTGCTGATTTTACTGCTATTTGACATAAATCCTTCTTCGGAAATTCTCCATGCCGCAGCTAATGACGGGAAATACCCCCAGCGATGCCCTGGTGCAAATCTGGATGAACCATCGGCTCGCATTGTTAATGTCAGTAAATAACGTTCACCATAATTATAATTTAGCCGTGAAAAGAATGAGGCAAGTGTTGAGGCTGTAGCATGGGATGCATTTGGACCATAGTCGCTCCCCCCG
This sequence comes from uncultured Rikenella sp., assembly GCA_964488645.1. Lineage (GTDB taxonomy): Bacteria > Bacteroidota > Bacteroidia > Bacteroidales > VadinHA17 > SR-FBR-E99. The sequence goes on from CAZAVK010000018.1 coordinate 9,741, forward strand.
CCAAGATTGTAGTACCTCGTTATAGGATCTACTCCTTTTGCCTGGACAAATGAATATTGATAGGCACTCTTTGAAGCTGATGCTCCCCCCATCAAGACTATTTTATGCTCGTTGAACTTCTTTTCGTACGTCAGGGTATTTTCAGTCTGCCAGTAAATATTTTTACTGTTTGCTATGCTTGCAACTCCTTCCTTGGAATAATGTTGCCCCATGCGTGGATCTTCATAATTATTTGTTAAAGTATTGATGAGCTGACCAGAATTATGAGTTTTGAGTTTCAAATTTTTTAAAAGGTCGAACTCAAGAAAGAATGATCCATTGAAATTCGATCTCTGAGTCGTTCGATCAAGCAGTTCCACTATTGCAACGGGATTTGCCTTAGTATTTAGAAATCCGTCAAAATATTCTCCGCTTGTATCAAAAATTGGAGCTGTAGGCTGAGAAGATAAGGCACTAAACATTGTTCCATACAATTCATCTGACTCTTCGTTAATATTTTTGATCTTGGATTCCATAAAATTGAATCTCACCCCAAGTGTAATCCAGTCACTCAGCCTGGTATCATTATTATAACGCATGGTCAGCCTATTGAACCAGGAGTTTTTTATCACTCCTTGATGATCATAATAATCAATGCCAAGGAAATGGGTCGAATTTTCTCCTCCTCCTGAAAAAGATGCATTGTAGTTTTGAAAACTTCCAGGCTGTGTAACTGCATTCTGCCAATCCGTTGTTTCGCCTCTGGTTAATTGCAACAATTCGGCTGTAGTCCATGTGTAAGCCTGACCCGATAAGTTAACAAGCTCATAATATTGCTGTGCATTCATCAGATCCATTTTATTCATCATATTTAATACACCTCCTTGTGCATTTAATGACACTCTTGTTTTCCCCTGTTTACCGCTACGGGTAGTAATGAGAATAACACCATTTGATCCTCGGTTACCATATATTGAGGCTGCAGAGGCATCTTTTAAAATCTCAATAGATTCAATATCTCCGGTTGCGATATCACCAAGTGCAGCGGGAATACCATCTACAATTACTAAAGGCGATGTCCCCGCATTTACAGAACTTCTACCTCTTATCAGAATTGAAGCGTCAGCACCAGGTTTTGCACTAGGTTGAGTAACCAGTACTCCAGCAGCCATACCTTGAAGTGCATTTCCAGCAAGGCCTACTTTTGTATTTCGTAAATCTTCAGCTTTGACGGAGGCTATTGAACCTGTCAGGTCGCTTTTTTTAGTTGTACCATACCCTACTACGACTACGGCTTCCATTTCGTAGTTATCAGGGACCATTTTTATATCAATTATATGCTGATCTCCTACCTGTATTTCTTTGGAAATCATTCCTACGAATGAAAAAACCAGGATATCGTTCTTTGATGCTGGTATAGAATAGTGCCCATTCAGATCAGAGGCAACACCAATTTGAGTACCTTTAATTACAATCGTAGCACCAGATAAAGGAAATGAGTCAAAGTCAGTTATTGTGCCAGTAATAATATTTTGAGCAAAACTGACAAGTAAGCTCCCGACTAACAATACTATTGTCAAAATATATCTTTTCATGACCATACTATATAAGATTAGCATCTTTTTAATTAAAATTGACGAATAGGTCTCGTTGCTATGACCCAAACATCACATGGGGCAGCACCCGTAACCAGATTCACACTTTCCCAAAAATTTACATAATAATAGGCCCACGCCCAGCTTGAGCCAGGAAAGACACTGGATGTCCAATAGTTTTCGGCAGGAATTAGACCATAAGGAGCTGATAATGTTGATCTGTACAGGAACAATTTTTCCATTTCCTTTAGCGATCCAAGGAACCAGTCATCGTAAACCACGCCATTTTCTATAACACTGTACTGGTCACATAGCTCAGCCGGGGTTGCAGGGCAGGAATTACCCGCACTACGCCACGAAGCAATACCTTTCACAAGGATACTTGTATTCCCTTTACCTGTATAGATTGATTCCTGAGTTCCAGAGGCGTACGGTTCAACTTGAATACTAGGGGCGAATGTTTGAGGTACACCCGTATTTGCTGGAGCTGCTATCAGACCATGTAACCCATTGTCAGAAGTATAAAATACAACTCCACCGCCTATATGATCTCCTATATTAACTGGTACCTTGAGGCTCCCAATTGAACAGGTCTTTTTACCTCGAATAACAATAAGGTTGTTCAGCCCATAACTATTCTCAGGCACTGTTACAGAAATTCCGTCTGTAGTGGTAGTTGTATTTACGATGAAAAAGGAGCCAGTTGGATAAGCTTCTGAAACAAACTTCAACTTGTCACCGTTTTCAAAACCCTCTCCCTGAATCGTGATTGTTTCACCCGGAGCAGCAGAAGCAGGTGCATACAAATTGTCTATGATAAAAACGAAAGCAACGTTAAGATGCTCATTTAATACAGTTGTTAACCCTGCCCTGGCAACAGCCACTTGATATTCTCCGCCTGCATTGGCAGGTATCTGAATTGAGATTCCAAAATTGTCTGCAGATACTACTGTTGGAGTAAAATCTGCTTCGCCTTCGAGCGATTTACAGGAAATGACATCTCCTTCTGAGAAACCAGTTCCTCTGATTTTTATTACTGTACCTGGGATTACATCGTCAACAGAGGGCATTTGAATGTACTTCAAAATAGGAGCTTGAAGCTCACCCGTCAATAACGTAGCATCGTATTCCTTACAGCCAGACAAAGCGAATAGCAGTGTCAACGAAGCTACCAGGTAGTGCGGAATTTGTCTCATAGCTTTAGTGTTGAGAGTTAATTACTTGAGTTATTATATTTACCAAAACAAAAGTCATTTCAAACAATCAACATCAACAAAAATATAAAAATATAATTAAGAACAAACGTTTGTACCAAAATATTTTTTACTGCTAGTCTTTCAAATAGAGGCAAGAGATAAGCTTTTTAATTGTATAATTTGACAAAAAACCAGAGCAACAGCGTGTTCCAATAGACGTATTTATTTAAAATCATCACCAGTCTTATTGCCTGCGCTAGGAGAGTTGACAAAGAAATCATATTTTTGCATTAACGTTTATACTGAAAATTACAACTAATGCAGAAGCCTAACATCAAAGACATTGCAGAGCTTTCAGGTCTTTCAATTACAACAGTATCCCGTGTTCTGAATGGAAAAGCTGAACAATATAGAATTGGCAAGAAATCACAGCTAAAGGTAAGGGAGGCTGCAAACAAACTAAACTATATTCCCAATCACTTTGCTTCAAATCTAAGAACGGGAAAAAGCAGAACCCTGGCATTAATAATTCCTTCTCTCAATAATCCTTTTTTCGCTGGAATTGCAAGTGAAATTAATACTGCAGTGAGAAAATTCAACTATATAATTATAATAAGCGATAGTGATGAAAACCTTGAAACTGAAAAAACTGAACTCCACCAACTCGCAGCCAGAAATATTGAAGGTTTGATTATAGTCCCATGTGGAAATCAATGGGATCATCTTAAAGACATTCAGGATCGAGGTATCCCAGTAATATGTATTGACAGGTATTTTGAAGAAAGTAATATTCCGTTTATATCCAGTGACAATTATGATGGTGCTTACAATGCAACCAAATATTTAATCGGGCAGGGTCATTCCAGAATCGCATGTATACAGGGAGTACAATACTCAACACCAAACAAGCTAAGAGTCAAGGGGTTCTCTGATGCTATGCATGAGGCAGAATTACAAGATTTTATCATTACAGGAGATGACTTTACGGTTCAAAATGGATATCTGGAAACAAAATTATTACTACAACTAAAGGAGCCGCCAACTGCTATATTCACATTAAGTAACACTATAGCAATGGGCTGCATGAAAGCTCTGAAAGAGATCGGTTATCTGATACCGACAGATATTTCATTGATAACATTCGATGACCACCCATACCTGGATTATTTATCAACACCTTTGTCAAGTGTGGAACAGCCGGTAAAAGATATTAGTCTGATGGCAGTGAAATTTATTTTAGCATTAATTCAGAGCAAAACTATCCCTCAGACTAGAGTATTACTTAGGCCAAACATTATCCTCAGAGAATCAGTAAGTACCCCAAGAAAGACCTTAAACATCAGTTCTAAAAGCAGCATTTTGTAATGCTCTTAAAGCCAACTAAACTCCGCTGAATGAATAAATCATTAAGTGCCAAATCTACAGTAAAATGAGGATTTATTTCTTGAAAAAGCATTGATGACGGCAAATCAAACGGATTGACGATTTCCAGAATTCAAAATTATTTTATGGTCTTCAAAACTACCCCTGATTCGTTGAGTGATTACCCTGACAAATAAATAGACGCATTATCAAAAAAAGTCTAGTAAAACCTTTCGACTAATACCCTTCTTTACATCAGTATCTGATGCGGTATTACATCACATAAATTGGTTAACAAAATGAAGGTACTATTCATTTTTTCAGCACAGTGTTCCTTCTAAAAGAGTCCGATCCTATAAATAGCTTCAGTGGCAGTAGCCACAATAACATTTACTTAGTGTAAAATATCTCTATTCTGCTGAATCTTATAGTATCTGGTATGCCGATTTCTATATCAGACTTATGAGAGCTACTCTATTGACTTCAATGAATAATAGAAATATCTTTATAGTCTGAGTCTGTCGTGCAAGATGGAAAGCCATTATCTATACATCCGGCATCTGAACCGGTGCCGCCGATGCCTGACAATGAACCGGAGTCTTTCTTTAAATAACTAACCAAAAACAATCAACCATGGAAAATTCTGAAGTTAAGGCTGACAGCCCGATGGTCATCGACAGTCAGATAAAGGAGTACCTCACCGAAGCCTCCAGATGGGGTAAGTTTCTCGCCATCCTGGGCTACATATTGATCGGATTGCTGGTGTTGGCAGGCATCATCATGGCGCTGACATTATCTGTTGCCGGAAAAATGACCGACCTGAACTTCCCCTTGGGAATCTTTAGCCTGATCTACATTATAATTGCGGCTATCTACGTGATCCCAGTCAACTATCTCTACCGCTTCTCAACCCATATGAAACAGGGGCTCACTACTGATGACAGCCAGGCGGTTACCAGCGGATTTGCCAACCTGAAAGCACTCTTTAAGTTCGTGGGGGTATTCACCATTATCGTCCTCGCACTGTATGCGCTGATATTCCTGGTAGCAATTGTCGTTGGAGCAATCACCGGGGCACTGGGCTAATCCGGTCTCTCAAGTCGGGCGCCGGACAGCTGGCAAATCGGTTGCCCGGATCCGTCCGGTTCCGTGCTTTCAGTGCCGGGCAGATGACAGTCGGTTTGCCCGGATCCGGCGCGCTTTGCGCTTTCAGCACGGTGCAGCTGGCATGCCGGTTATATGGATCCGCCCAGTTCCGTACTTTCAGTATGGTGCAGATAACAAGCCGTTCGCCCGGAGTTGGCAGGCTTAATGCCTGATCTGCAGAACAGGTTGTATTACAGGTACGCTACACCTGCCGGTTGTTTTTTCCCAATTATTGTTAAATTTGTGGTGCTGAACGTGATTCGGTCATATCATCATGATCTGCCACCACAGGAAAGAGTACAAAACAGGTCTCCCGGCAAACAATGCCCTGCGCAGCGGGCAGACGCGGCAAACGCCAGCCTAACCAATCATTAAACATAACAATATGGAAAACAAGAAAGAGCCCAAGAAGATTACCAGGATCGAGGATAGTGGCACTGCCCCGGCATCCCAGCCCAGGAGGACGACAGAGTTTGTGCCCGCCCCCGAAAGCAAGGGCAAGGCCCGCAACCTCCGTATCATTGCCATCCTTGCATGGGCTGTGGCAATCGGCTTTGAGATATTTGCCATCATCAGGCTGCGCACCGTGCCCATCAACACCACGCTGCTGATCATCCTGATCATTGCCGCCCTGATCTTTGCCGTCACCGGGTCGCTGCTCTGGAAGAAGGCCAACCGGTTTGATCCCGCATCAGAGAAGGACAAGGTGAGATTCTTCATACAGAACCAGCTGGGTGTCATTATCAGTATCATCGCCTTCCTTCCGCTGGTAATACTGATCTTCACCAACAAGGATCTGAGCGGAAAGGAGAAGGGGCTGGTGGGTACAATAGCGGTGATAGCACTGCTGATTGCCGGGGTAGCCGGAGTCGATTTCAATCCGCCGTCACAGGAGCAGTACCTCGAGCAGACACAGCAGGTGGAGGATCTGATGGATGGCGTGAACCATGTCTACTGGACCAAGGCAGGCAAGGTCTATCACCTCTTCCCCGACTGCTCATACATCAATACCGACGCTACCGATGAGATCTTCGAAGGCACCGTAGCCCAGGCCAGGGAGCTCAAGAATATCACCAGACTCTGCAGCCGCTGTGAACAGCGGGCCGAAAAGGCAAAGGAGGAGGCACTGCTGCAGGTGACGGAGGCAGAGACTGAGTAACGGCGCATAACCGCGCATCACACATACAGAAACGATGAGAGGGTGCCGCGGCACCCTCTCTCTCTTATCTCTGCATCATCTCATCGCGAAGTGCCTTGAAGGGCACACCCGCGCTCCATTCAGGGAATGCCGTGGTCATGCTCAGGTCATACCCGATCTCGAAATAGACCTTCACATCTTCGATCATTCCTTCGAAGTTCCACTTACCGGGTTCATAGTTGTCTGAAGGCTTGTGGTAGTTCTCCATGTTCCAGCGGTTACTCTGCTCCCTGCCCCACTCCTTCCCGTGCTCCACGTTGTCAATGCCTTTCGAGAGGCTCAGTGACGGCACCCCCACCTTTGCGAAGCTGAAGTGGTCAGAGCGGAAGTACCCTCCACGCTCGGGTGTGGCATCGGGTGCGGCATAGCGTCCGTGCCTCTCCAGCACTGCCACCGCATACTCCTCCAACTGGTTGTATCCCCATCCGGTTATGTTCATGTCCCAGGTCTTTCCGAAGATGTTCAGCACATCGATGTTGATCACCCCGGCAGTCTTTTCAGGCGGATAGACCGGGTTCCTGGCGTACCAGTCGCTGCCAAGCAGTCCCTGCTCCTCACAGGTGACCGAGAGGAAGAGCACCGAGCGTTTCTGTCTCTCCGGCAGCCGGGTGAAGGCCTTCGCTATCTCGAGCAGTGCGGCCGTACCGGTGGCATTATCCACCGCACCGTTGAGTATGGTGTCGCCCGTGAAGCTGTTGTTCACCCCGAAGTGGTCCCAGTGAGCGGTGTAGATCACCAGCTCGTCGGGCCGCTCACCGCCGGGCCAGTAAGCGGCAACGTTATTGGAGCTGGTATACTCCACCCGGTTGTCAAACCTGGCCGAAAACTTCAGTCCGGTCCTCACCGGGGTGAATCCCCTCTCCGATGCAGCGGCGGTCAGCTTATCGTAGTCGAGTCCTGCCGAGGCGAACAGCTTCATGGCAGCCTCGCCCGTGATCCATCCTCTCACCTGCAGCGGCGAGGCGGCGGTCATATCATCCTCAAGGTAGAACTGCGGGCCGCTCCAGCTGTTGCGCACCACCTCCCACGGGTATGATGCAGCGCCGGTCTCGTGAATTATTATTGCCGCAGCTGCGCCCTGGCGTGCCGCCTCCTCATACTTGTAGGTCCAGCGGCCGTAGTAGGTCATCGCCCTGCCGTCAAACAGGGAGGAGTCACCGGTGGCATAGCCCGGATCATTGACCATGATCAGCACGCTCTTGCCCCTGACATCAAGCCCTTCATAGTCGTTCCATCCGTTCTCGGGTGCATTGATGCCATATCCCACGAAGATCACCTCTGAGTTGTCAAGGCTGATAAGATCCTTTCGCTGTGACGAGCCGCCGATGAAGTCATCGGAGTATTTGAGCATCACCGGGCTCTTCCCGCCGGTGAACCGCAGCATCATTGAGTGGTCTGCCGTGATCTTCACCAGCGGCACCTTCTGGAAATAGGAGTCGCCGGCACCCGGCAGCAGACCCAGCTTCTTATACTCTTCAGCCAGGTAGCTGATGGTCTTCTCCTCACCCACAGTGGCAGGTGCCCTGCCCAGAAACTCATCCGAAGCCAGCGTGGCAATATGACCCTTTATGCCCTCTTCGGTAATGGCATCCAGAGCCGGCCCGATACCGGTATTCCTGCATGCGGCCAGCGCCAGCAGGAAAACAAAAACAAGATACTTTTTCATATTACAGTTCATATTGTAACCTATCGGCCACCGTAAAGGCTCTTCTCGGTCAGGTTATGCTTCCCGCGCGAGGTGACGGCAGGATTGACATCAAGCTTCAGCAGGCTCTTCCGGTTGGCCACGTCAAATGCAGACAGGTAGACCAGCCTGGTGGTTTTATAGAGCTTGCCGAAGTCAACCCGCTCGCGGATGTCCCATTCGGTGTGATAGTCATACGTAAAGCCGCAGAAGATCCAGACCGAGGGGATACCCATCCTAACGAACGGGAACTGGTCGCTTCTGAAGTAGACCCGCTGCGGATGTGTCAGGTTTGAGTATTTATAATCAAAGATGTAGTTTATGCCATAGCGCCGGTTGACCATATTGATCGATTCATCGAGCTCTGAGCTGAGCAGGTCGGAGCCGATCAGGAAGAGGCTGTCGGGGTCATTGCGGCATATCATGTCCATATTGATGCAGGCACTGATCTTCTCAACCGGCACGGGGCAGTTGTTCACGAAGTAGTGTGATCCCAGCAGTCCGTTCTCCTCGCCGGTGAACCATGCCAGTATAACTGATCTTTTTGGCGGTTCAGCCATCAGCGCCTTGCCTATCTCCATCAGCGCCACACAGGCGCTCACATTGTCATCAGCGCCGGCGATTACTGCCCCGTCATCTATGCCGCGGCCGTCATGATGGCCACTGACCACCACATACTCATTCTTCAGTTTCGGGTCAGATCCCTCGACCATTGCCACAACGTTCCGTGAGGTTGAGCGGTATGTCTCAACCGCCACATCGAGCCGTGCCGTCACATCTTCAACAATGAAGGGCTGCGGCTGCTCTCCCTGCTCAACAGTGGCAAACATGGCTGCTATCTCATCCTTTGTTATCCCAAGCATGTCTGCTGCCAGGTCATGGCTTATCTCAGCCCTCTCGAAGGGCAGCGGCGGCCTCGCCTGTGCATCGCCAGGCCCCGTTCCCGGGAACCCTGGCATCGGGCCAAAATAGATCTGCTGTGTCTGGTACATGAATGCACCCCGGCCCTCAGGGATATAGTCAAATATGTTTTCCCCCTCCGTCCTGCGTCTCTCACGTTCCATATCCACAATGGTGAGAACGGCTGCAGCGCCGCGGTTACGCAGGGCGGTCAGTCGCGACGAGAACCTCATGGTCATGGTGAAGCCCAGCGGGAAGGTGGTCCCGGGTTTCTGGGCATCGAGTATCACAACTATCTTGCCCCTCAGGTCAAGATCCTTCAGGTCATCCCACCCCTCATCCGGCTCGCTGATTCCCAATCCGGCAAAGACCACGCCCCCGGCATAGGAGCCGCTTCGCACAAACTGCCCACTGAAGTCCTTACCGAAATAATAGACCCTGTCAACATTGCCGCGGTTCAGTGTGATACGCGTGCCGGGCGGCAGTACTGCGGTGACGTTGAGCGGTACCGACTGGTAGAACGAGCCATCCGCCATGACCGGCTTCAGACCCGCATATTCCGCCCAGTTGCCGAGATAGAGGGTCGCTATCTCCAGCTCGGGTGAGGGAGTCTCCCTTCCCCTGAACTCGGTTGCCCCGAGGAAATCGAGGTTGTACTTCAGATCCTTTGCAGAAATGGCGCGCAGCCCCTTCTGCTGCGCAAACAGGTCAGTTGCCCCGCAAAGCAGCACTATCAGCAGCAATGCGAATGCTCTCTCTTGCCGTATGTTCATTGTATGAGGAAATTGGTTGGTGTCAATCCCTGGTATCCTCCTCATCCGGAACCGGTATCACCAGCCGCATGTCGGGCATTGCGAAGATAACCCCCCGGTTGGCCTTTTTCAGATCCTGGACGCTGATGCCGTACTTCTTTGCAATTGAAGCCAGGCTCTCTCCCTTCTGTACCTTATGTATCTTTTTTCTTTCAGGCTTGACCGGTGCAGGCTTTGCGGTGCCGGTATCGCTCCTGCCGGTCTGTACGCCGGCCGCCTCCTCCTTCTTAACGGGTGCTGGCTGTACCGCAGGCTGCTCTTTCGGCTTCTCAGGCTGGGCCGCCTTCTCCGGTTCAGCTGCCTTTGCCGGCGCCTCCTCCTTCACAACAGGTGTCTCCTGGCGTGGGGGCTGTGCCTGCCGGGCAGGTGTCTCCTGGCGTGGGGGCTGTGTCTGCCGTGTCACCTCCTCCTGGCGGGGCAACTGCCTCCCTGCCTCTGCAGCCTGAATGTGCTGCTCCTCCTCAGCCGCAATAAGAGCCGCGACGGCAGGTATCTTCAGTACCTGGCCGGCCTGGATACCCCCGGGGGGAATGACATTCTCACGGTCAATATCCAGTATGGTGACCCGGTAAGCCCTGGCAAGCGAGTAGAGCGTCTCTCCCCGCTTCACCTCATGCATGAAATAGGTACGGCCTCCCGTGACGATCCTCTCATTCGATATGGTTATATGCGGTACATCGCTCCGTGGTGCCGGCCGGGTTTCCGTACGGGTTACTGCCCCCTCAGTGGGGCGTGCAGCCGGACGGGGCGCGACAGCGGCATCAGGCTGTGCAGCAGGACGCGGTACAACGGTTGAAGCTGCATCGTCAAAAGCCGGTACCCTCAACACCTGCCCCGTCTGAATGCCATTGGGCGGAATGACATTCTCCCTCTCAATGGCTGCAATGGGAACCCGGTACGCCTTCGAGATGGAATAGAGCGTCTGGTTCTTCTGTACCTCATGCATATAATAAGACCTGCCCCCCGACATGACTTTTTCAGTAGAGACCTCTACAGGCACCTGCGCCACGACAGATAAGGGAACGGAGAAGAGTAGAACTAAAGCAACTACCGACAAATAATGCTTTAAGGACATTTTATCTGGTTTTATTACAAATGTAACAATATCGCCTCAAACAGAAACCTGCAGTGCAAAATAAACATAATCCCGAGACAGGTGTTCTATTTTCAGAAAAAATTAAGCTGTCTGCCATGAATTCCATCAGAAGTATGACCTCGCTGCTCCGCAGTGAATACCATGGAGAAGGTCTGAACCTCGCAGATTTTTCACATGATCCGATTGTTCAGTTCGGGCGGTGGATGGAGGATGCCATCTCGGCGAAGATCATGGATCCCAATGCCGTGCATCTCGCCACGGCTGATGCGGCAGGGAGACCATCGGGAAGGATAGTCCTGCTCCGCGACTTCAGCCCGAGGGGATTCACCTTCTATACCAACTACGGGAGTCGCAAGGGCGATGAGATCAGGCAGAACAGCCATGCAGCCATGACCTTCTTCTGGAACCAGTTGTACAGGCAGGTCAGGCTGAGCGGCAGGGTGATACAGGTGCCTGCCGATGAGTCGGATGCCTACTTCAGGAGCCGGCCCCGCGAGAGCCAGATAAGCGCCGTGGCATCACAGCAGAGCAGGTCACTCGAGAACCGGGAGCTGCTCGAACGGACCGCAACCGAAATAGAGGAGAGATACAGGGATAAACCCATCCCGCGACCGCAGGAGTGGGGCGGATACATTATTCAGCCTGACTACATTGAATTCTGGCAGGGAAGAGAACGCCGCCTGCATGACCGCATTGTCTACATAAGGAACAGTGACGGCGAGGGGTGGACCATACGGCTTCTCTACCCCTGAGCCGGCAGTATCAGCCACCCATTTACCTGACTCTCTGCATCACCGGTGGAGAGCCTGTTTATAAGTCATATGATATCATAACCCTTTAGCTGACCGTAAGTGTTATCTTTACAATATTAATTGTTTATGATGTCATGACTGCCCTTGAAGCACTGAAGAACCTGGTACTGGCGCCATACATTCTCAAGGCCACGGCACTGATCGGCGTTCAGAGGCAGGTGGGCGGGAACCAGTTCAGGCACTGTTTCTCCACCCTGGGCATACTGCTTGACTACAAGTTCTACACCAACAGCGTGTTGCTAAAGGCCTCGGTGCTGCATGACCTGCTTGAAGACCTCCCTGACACGCAGGTTGATGAGATCAGGCAGATTGACGGTGACGGGCCGGCAGTGGTTGACCTGGTGCTTGAGGTCACAAAAAGAGCGGGTGAGTCAAAAGAGGAGTATCTCAGGCGGGTGCTTGAGGAGGGTTCAGAGAACGCCCTGCTGCTTAAGTGTGCCGACCGCATCAGCAATCTCACCGATCTGCATCGCGATATTCAGTCAGATCAGAAGATCTCAGACTATCTTGATCAGACTGAACAGTTTGTATTGCCAATGGCCAGGAAGGTCAATGGTGACATGGTGATTGAGCTCACCGACCTGATCAAAAAACGCCGGCAGATTCTCATGATACTTGAGGATGACCAGGCTAAGGATATTCCTCACGGGTCATGACCCTTCCGGGGGAGTATAGCCATAACCCCTCTGCACTCAGATATTCTTTCAGCTCCCTACGTTTCTCTTCGTCCAGTGGCAGCAGGGGCCTTCTCACATGTCCGCCGTAGAGTCCCAGGTAATCCATTGCAGCCTTCAGCGCGGGCACGCCCCAGCGAGATGTGACCGCACTGTTCAGCGGGATGATCATCTGCTGCAGCTCCCTGGCGCGGATAATATTGCCTGCCATGAAGGCGCTGAAGATCTCAATACAGTGCCCGGGTGCAATATTGGCACTTGCCAGTATGCCGCCGGCTGCGCCGACAGCCAGTGCCGGCAGCAGGAACCCCGCTCCGCCGGCCAGGAGACGGAACCCGGGTTTTACAGCTCCCAGCACCTCTCCCATCTTGACCACATTGCCGCCTGACTCTTTCAAACCAATGATGTTGGGATGCCGGGCCATATCGAAGATCATCCGGGCAGTCATATCTATGCCGGTATTGGCCGGCATGTTGTAAACAAGAACCGGCACGGGCGAGGCGTCAGCAACATCGTGGTAGTGCCTGACCAGCTCATCGTGGTTCATATTGCCCCGGTAGTATGACGGACTGATCACCAGCACTGCATCTGCCCCTTCGGAGGCTGCCGCCCTGGTTAGTGTGATGGTCTCGCGTGTCGACTGGCAGCCGGTGCCGGCCAGCAGCAGCCGCCCCTTGGGCAGGGCATCGCGGGCAGCGCTGATCGCCTGCAGCTTCTCGCTCTCGGTAAGCATAACCTGTTCGCCGTTGGAGCCCAGTATCAGGAAACCGGCCAGGTCATACCGCGACAGCTCCCTGATATTGTGCCTTATCATCTCGGGAAGAAGCTTCTCTTCGCGGTCAAAGGCAGTGGGCAGCGGAGGGAAGATACCTCTTATGTCGGGGATAGTCATGATATGAATATTTTCCTATCTCTCCGTAGTGACTCCCTCCCTGCTCATCGAGTAGGGTCTTGCCCCGGGCTCTGTGCCCCGTGAAAGATCAGGTACGCTGCTCATGGTGAACTCCAGCTTCCCTCCGGCAGTAAGCTGTTGATGCGTCACAAAGTTGTTCCGGTGGCTCCTGCCGTTGAGCCTTACCTTTTTCACAAACACTTTCGACGGACTGTTGCCCGGCGCAGTGATCACCAGCTTTTTGTTGCCAGGGAGGGTCACCGTAGCCTTCCTGAAGAGGGGTGATCCGAGCACATACTCTCCCGAGCCCGGGGTGACAGGGTAGAAGCCCAGCGCGCTGAAGATATACCATGCCGAGGTCTGGCCGTTGTCCTCGTCGCCGCAGTAGCCGTCAGGGGTGTAGTTGTAGAGCCTGTCCATCACCTCACGTACCCGCATCTGCGCTTTCCAGGGTTCGCCGGTATAGTTGTAGAGGTATATCATATGTTGTACCGGCTGGTTGCCGTGGGCATAGTTGCCCATGTTCACGACCTGCATCTCCCGTATCTCGTGTATCGGGAAGCCGTAGTAGGAATCGTCAAATACCGGAGGCACCACAAACACCGAGTCGAGCATCCTGGCCATCGCCTCCTCGCCGCCCATCAGTGCGGCCAGTCCGGCCACATCATGGAATACGCTCCAGGTGTAGTGCCAGCTGTTGCCCTCGGTGAAGGCGTCGCCCCACTTATAGGGGCTGAACGGTGACTGGAAGGTGCCATCGAGGTTCCTCCCCCGCATCAGGCTGCTTTCGCTGTCAAACACGTTCCGGTAGTTCAGTGCCCTGGCAGCGTAGAGGTCAATCTCCTCCTGCGGCCTGCCCAGCTCCTGTGCCAGCCTCCAGAGGCACCAGTCGGCATATGCATACTCAAGCGTACGGGCAACGTTCTCGTTTATACCGACATCATAGGGCACATACCCCAGCCTGTTGTAGTACTCTGCCCCGTAGCGGCCTACAGAGTGCACCGGGCCGTGACCGAGGGTGTTCTTCACCAGCGCCTTCCAAAGGGTGTCAATATCATATCCCCTGATCCCCTTGAGCCATGCATCGGCTATCAGTGAGGCCGAGTTGCTCCCTATCATGCAGTTGCGGTGGCCGGGACTGGCCCACTCGGGCAGCCACCCGCTCTCAAGGTAGGCATTGACCAGCCCCTCCATGATCTGCGAGCTCATCTCAGGCCATACCAGCGTGATCAGCGGCATAGCCGCGCGGAAGGTATCCCAGAAACCGTTGTCGGTGAAGAGCCTGCCGGGCAGCACCTCGCCGTTGTATGGGCTGTAATGGACGATATTTCCGTCATGGTCAGTCTCATGGAAGATACGCGGGAAGAGCAGCGCCCGGTAGAGTGTCGAGTAGAAAGTTCGCAACTGGTCATCGCTGCCTCCCTCAACCCGTATTCGTCCCAGCTCACTGTTCCACCGTGCCCGTGCAGCATCACTGACGGCATCGAAGCTGCTGCCGCCCGCCTCACGCTTCAGGTTGAGCAGGGCCTGCTCAGGCGAGATGAATGACGAGGCCACCCGTGCGGTCACCTGCTCACCCCTCCCGGTACGGAACCCCACCACGGCATGGACATGGTCACCCTCCTTCACCAGGGCCCCGGACTCGCTCACACCGTCTAGGGCGGCCGACCAGAACTCAAACGGACGGTCAAACTCGATGACAAAATAGTTATGGAAATTTTCGGGCACCCCGCCGTGATTGTTGCGGCAGTAGCCCACCACCCTGTTCTCTCCGGGGATGATCCGTACCATCGATCCGCCGGCGTAGCTGTCTATCACCACCGCTGACGAGTCGTTCTCGGGGAATGTGAACCTGAAGAGGGCAGCCCTCTCGGTGGGTGTCACCTCGGCGGTGATATCATAATCGGCCAGGTATACGCTGTAGTACCAGGGGCGGGCCGTCTCTGCCTTGTGCGAGAACCATGACGCACGCTGCTGCCCGGTGATGCGGCCGGTACCGGTGACAGGCATCAGCGAGAAGGCGGCATAGTCATTGATCCACGGACTGGGCTGATGTGTCTGTTTGATACCCATGATCATGTGGTCATTCCAGGTATAGGCCCATCCGTCGCCGTTTTTGCGGGTCTGCGGGGTCCAGAAGTTCATGCCGAACGGCAGTGCCACGGCCGGATAGGTGTTGCCATGTGACAGCAGGTACTCCGAGGCGGTTCCCATCAGGGTGCTGACCAGCTCAGCCGGCTCAGCCGCGGCGGCACCCCCGCAGCTCTCGGCTGCCGGCCGGCAGCCGTATGACAAGATAATGACGGCGGCCACCAGCGCCGTCAGGGTTCTTCCCGTTCTGTTTTCCTTCATTTCGATTTGTATTGATTCATCCCGTTTTTACATCAGCTCTCCGGCGGAGAGGCGCTCTGCCCGGTTCCCTGCAAAGATAACCATCAGCCCGTTGCCGGCAACCAGTTGCAGGAATCTGCCCCCCGGTGCAAAGGCCTGCCGGCGGCATCTCTGTCCTGCAATTACCGCTCCTGCCTGCCGGCGAGTACCCATGTTCGGCAAATGTTGCTCCTGCCTGCCGGCGAGTACCCATGTTCGGCAAATGTTGCTCCTGCCTGCCGGCGGGCACCTATGCCCGGCGCCTGCAGCTCCTTTTCACAGCGGGTCAACGTCGGCATGTATCCTCAGTCCTCCCCCTGATCTCTTCACCTCCCTCCCGGCTGCCCTGCGTACGAGCTCCTTGACCTTTGAAGGAGAGAGGGTGCCGTCAATCTTTATCATGATATTCTTTATATACCATTTCTGCACCTGCCTGATCATCGGGTAGTCGGGCCCCAGCAGGTGTGCGCCCAGGTGTCTGCCCAGCTCTGCCGCCAGCCGGCCGGCGGCAGCATCAAGCTCATTCAGGCTGCGGTGCCTGACCACTATCCTGATTATCCTGGTGAAGGGCGGATAGCCGAACAGCTCCCGTTCTGCGAGCTGTTCCCTGATCATGGTGTGGTAATCATGCTTCAGCACATGTCTCAGTATCCTGTTGGCCGGATCGATGGTCTGTATTATCACTTTCCCCCTCCGGTTTCGCCTCCCCGCCCTTCCGCTCACCTGCTCCATCAGCTGGAAACTGCGTTCATATGCCCTGAAGTCGGGGAAATGCATCATATTGTCGGCATCGAGTATTCCCACCACGGTGAGCCTCTCAAAGTCGAGCCCCTTGGAGATCATCTGGGTACCTATCAGTATATCTGTCTCTCCCTCTGCAAACTTTCCCAGTATCTCTGCTGCCGCCTGCCTGCTGGTCACCGTATCCTGGTCAATGCGTCCTATCCTCGCCTCAGGGAAGATCAGCCGAATCTCCTCCTCCACCTTCTCTGTGCCGAAGCCCCTGGTCATCAGTCCGGGCGATCCGCACTCAGGACATTCGGCTGGCAGCGGTACCCTCCTGCCGCAGTAGTGGCATGCCAGCTTCGCCAGCCCCTTGTGGTAGGTGAGGCTGACCGAGCAGCTGGTGCATGACGGCACATGTCCGCATGCCGGGCAGATCAGGAACGGTGAGAAGCCTCTGCGGTTCTGAAAGAGGATCACCTGTTCTCCCCTGCCGAGCGCCTCCTCCACCGCATCGAGCAGTGCCGATGAGAACCAGGTTCCCCGGCTCTTGCCTGTCCTGCGCGTATCGGCGATTATCATTTCGGGCATCATCACCTCGCCGTGCCTGACAGGCAGCTCAGCCAGACCATATCTGCCCGTCAGTGCATTATGGAAGCTCTCCATTGAGGGGGTCGCCGAGCCCAGGAGGGTGCGGCCGCCATGGATATGCGACAGCATTATTGCCGAGTCGCGGGCATGGTACCTGGGGGCAGGGTCATACTGCTTGTATGATGAGTCATGCTCCTCATCCACGATGATCAGCCCCAGGTCGCTGAACGGCAGGAAGAGCGAGGAGCGGACGCCCAGCACCGCCCGCAGGCTGCCGTCACTGACCCTCTTCCACACATCACGCCGCGCTGCCGCCGTGAGACGGGAGTGATAGACACCTATCTCATTGCCGAAATGCCTGGTCAGCCGTCCTGTGATCTGGGTTGTCAGTGCTATCTCGGGCAGCATGTAGAGCACCTGCCGTCCGGCCTCCAGCTGTTCACGCATCAGGTGTATATATATCTCGGTCTTGCCGCTGGCGGTGACGCCATGAAGCAGTACCGTCTCATGCTCTTCAAAAAGAGTTCTGATGGCACCGATCGCTTCCTGCTGTATGGCGGTCAGCCGGGCCGGCATGGCAGGCGGCTCTCCTGCCGCACCGCTCCCTGCCTCTTTCCTCTTCCTCCCCGTCCCGGCAAGATACTCCGGCGACGGCACAGCAGCCTTCAGCACCTCTCCCGGAGCAGCCAGGTAGTAGTCGGAGATCCAGAGCAGGAACCTGACCAGCCGCTCATCCAGTATCAGCCCGGCGGGCAGCAGGCCAGTCACCTCCTTCGGTTCAACCCCTTCAGGAGGCGTGTCATGCACCGTCACCACCAGCCCGGTGGTGCTGCTGCTCTGTCCGAAAGGTACCGTCACCAGGCTGCCCCGCCTGACGGCATGCCTGAGCCGCTCCGGCACACGATAGGTGAACCAGCCGCTCACAGGTACCGGGACGATAATATCAGCGTACTGCATGCTCATCTTATGAGACGGCGGAAGATTTCAAGTTTGCCGGCCGGGGATGTTACGGCCGCTCCTGCCGGCAGTGGCATCCGTCAGGTCAGGCAAGTGCCTCCCTGACCTTCACTGCCACGTCGGCGAAGGTGGATGCGGTGATCACCTTCAGCCCCGAACTGTCAATAAGTGCTTTCCCCTCTTCGGCGTTGGTGCCCTCGAGCCTCACGATGACCGGCACCTTGATCTCGCCGATCGACTTGTAGGCCTCGATGATTCCCGCGGCCACCCTCTCTCCCCTGACAATGCCGCCAAAGATATTTACCAGGATCGCCTTTACATTGGGGTCTTTCAGTATGATGCGGAAGCCGGCCTCTACCGTCTTTGCACTTGCGCCGCCTCCCACATCGAGGAAGTTGGCGGGTCTGCCGCCGGCCAGCTGTATCAGGTCCATCGTTGCCATGGCCAGCCCCGCGCCGTTGACCATGCATCCCACGTCACCGTCGAGCTTCACATAATTGAGGTTGCTGGCGCCTGCCTCCACCTCTATCGGGTCCTCCTCATTCAGGTCGCGCATGGCAGCCAGCTCGGTATGGCGGAAAAGGGCATTGTCATCGAGGATCACCTTGCAGTCAACCGCCAGTATACGGTCATCACTGGTCTTCAGCAGGGGGTTGATCTCAATGAGTGAGGCGCCGGAGTTGATGTAAGCCTCCCAGGTCCCCTTCAGGAAGCTGATCATCTCACGGAATGCCTTCCCCTCCAGTCCGAGGTTCGAGGCGATGGTACGCATCTGGAACTCATGGAGGCAGCAGGTGTAGTCAACCACTTCGGTCATGAGGGCTCCGGGATTGCGTGCAGCCACCTCCTCGATATCCATTCCCCCTTCGGATGAGTAGACCACAACGAATGATGCGCGCTTGCGGTCGAGCAGGATGGAGAGGTAGAATTCCCTGATATCTGACTCTCCCTTGTAGTATACATCGCGGGCTACGAGCACCTTGTGCACCACCTTGCCTGCCGGGCCGGTCTGTGGCGTTACCAGCGTCATCCCGAGCATCCGTGATGCCACCCCGGCAGCCTCCTGCGGTGAGCGGGCGATCTTCACCCCGCCGCCCTTGCCACGACCGCCGGCATGGATCTGTGCCTTGATAACAAAGATGGAGGTGCCGAACTTCTTCTGCAGCTCCTCAGCTGCAATCAGGGCCTGTTCGGCCGTCTCGGCAACAAAACCCTCCTGCACCGCCACACCATGCGCCTGCAGTATCGATTTACCCTGGTACTCGTGGATATTCATGACAAGCCTATGTTATAAATAAGGTAGTGTAAGATCATGTGAAAACAGGGTTGTAATTTACTCTTTTTTTTAGACTATTTTTGGTGAAACGGGAAAGAATGAGGAAGCTTGCCAATGATGAACTGAAGCGCAAGGATATCGGGCAGTTCAGGGCCTCCGAGAAGGCGCCCTTCATAATTGTGCTTGACAATGTGCGGAGTCTCAACAACGTGGGATCAATCTTCCGTACGGCTGATGCCTTTCTCGTTGAGGCGCTCTGGCTGTGCGGCATCACCGGCACCCCGCCACACCGCGAGATACACAAGACGGCCCTGGGCGCCACCGATTCGGTGGCCTGGCGCTATTTTGAGGATAGTGCCTCGGCCGTACGCGAACTGCGCGGGAAGGGATACATAATCGTATCGGTTGAACAGGCCGAGGGGTCGGTGACGCTCAGCCGCTTCAGGGCTGAGCCGGGCAGACGGTATGCCCTGGTCTTCGGCCATGAGATAAGAGGTGTCTCTGAAGAGGTGGTCGCACTATCGGACCATTGTATCGAGATCCCGCAGTATGGCACCAAACACTCCTTCAATGTGGCGGTAAGCGCCGGGATAGTGTTGTGGGAACTGGCAGGCCGCAGTGCAGGAGTATAAGAGAGCTGCCGCGCTGCCGGACAGCAGTCAAGGAAGGCGGCAGGCCGCAATGCAGGAACAGAAGAGTTGTGACGCAATAGCGGGCGCACATAAAAAAAACCTGCCGGGTTGCGGCAGGTTTTCTTTATCGTACACCTTTACGGTTATCTTGTTACTGATCTGAAGGCATCGTCGGTGAAATACTTTGCAAACTCAAGGTCGGTCTGTGCATAGTTCTTCCAGTCGCTGTTGTAGCCGATAGCTTCGCGCAGTGCGCTGATCACGCCATCCTTGTTGTCTTTGCGTGCTGCTATTACCGCCTTCAGGTATGAGGGTGCGCCGCACTTGCAGGGTTCAACTGACTTCATGGTTGCCTCTGCCTTGTTGAGGTCGCCCTTGAGCAGCTGAGCCAGTGCCAGGTTCATTGAGGGGGTGTCGCCCAGCAGGTTGACTGCCTGGTCATACTTGCCCTCATGTATGGCTATGGTACCCAGTCCGAACCTCGACTCGGGGGTAGCGGCTGACATTGAGTTGAAGTATTCGGCAGCAGCCTTGAGGTCGCCCTGCAGGAGAGCTGCATAGCCCATATTTGTCTTCACATTGTCATCATTCTTGAGAGCCTTGGCCATCTCAAGGGCCTCCATTGCCTTGTCGGGCTTGCCCAGGTGGAGGTATGCCCAGCCCATGTTGTTGAGGGCACGATAGCACTTCGGTGCCTTCTCATGAGCCATCTGGTAGTACTTGAGCATCTCATTGGGATCATTGGTCAGGGTGGCTGCATAGAGAAGCTGCTCGAGGCTCAGGATCGAGGGATTGTTCTTTATGGCATCCTTGATCTCCTCGTCGCTGAGGCCGATCAGGTTAACGTCGACGATCAGCTTCGACCTTCTCAGCTTCGGGAGGATATCCTTTGCCAGGGCCTCATATGCGGTTGACATATTCTTGATCTCACGCTCGCGGACAACCGGATCCTGATACATTGAGAGCACCCTGAGGATAAGCTCCTTGTCAGCTATTGACGACTCCTGTACGAGTGTCTTGAAACCTTCCCAGTCTTCCGGGGTGGTGAGGGTTTCGAACACATTGTTGAGGTCAAGGACCTTGCCATACTCTTTCTTGACATACTTCTCGGCTGACTTGCCCCTGTCAACGGAGAGTCTCTCGTTGAGGTTAAGCGGGCCGTCAGGTGAGGCGTATGAGCTTGCAGTCAGGCCTTTCAGCTCGATCCTCTCATCCTGCACCGCCATGCTGACATAGTCCTTGAGGGCCTGTATATCAGATGACTTCAGCTCGGAGGGCCTGATATCAGACCTGTTGATGACGTACATGATGTCAGCGATCTTCTGCTCGGGAACAATACGCTGGTAGTTGTCCTTGATGACTACCGGAACCGGATGATCCTCAACGAGGGTCGAGGTGGCAATCACACCGTCGGCAAGCTTGATCGGGTCGAACTCGAGGGTCTTGCCTTTCCTGGATGCCTCAATGCGGAGCAGGAACTCCGAAACCTTCATCGCTGGTATATAGTCCACCTGACCTGCCCAGTTTGCCGAGCCTCCTGTCCATGCGATCTGTTTGTTGTTGGCCAGGACTTTCTCACCCTGGGTATAAAGCAGCGTCCTGAACGGGGTCTCACCGCCTTCATAGATGAGAACCGGGGTGACTTTCAGCGTGGTATTCTTGTCAAAGTACTTGTTCGGATAAGTGACCTTGAACTGTGCGTCAACGGTACCACCGTGGGTTTCAAGAACCTTGGGTGTAATCTCATACCTGACAAGATTGTGGTTTTTCCTCATCTTTTCGAGACTGCTGCAGCCTGACATAAGAACAGCAGCAAGCAGAATGACAAAAAGTCTGGTGAAATTTTTCATAATCAATTTTTTTAGTTGCGATCAGTTTCTGTTAATTAAGAGCAATTATAGGTATTATGCAATTTGGTTGCAAATATAAGTTAATTTTCATCAGATAACCTTGCACTTGCACCGAAAAAGTCAAAAATTCCGAAAATTGATCCCTTCCGGCAGGGGTGTTGCAAATATTGCCTCTTTTACCCTGAGATAATCATTGTGGTTTGCAACAAAGTCAATATCCGACATATCAAGGATCAGATACCTGTTGCCCGGGTTCTGCCTGAAGAAGTTGAAGTAGCTCTCCTGAATGCCTGAAAGGTACTCTGCAGTGATTGACCTCTCGTACTCCCTTCCCCTCATGGCGATATTCCTGAGCAGCTTCCCGGGCGGCACATGGAGGTAGACGTACAGGTCAGGCTTCGGCAGGGAGCTGTAGATGATGTAGAAGAGCTGACGGTAGAGTGTGAACTCATCCTGTTCAAGGGTTTTCGATGAGAAGACCAGTGATTTCATGAAGTAGTAGTCAGCCACCGTGAATGCCCTGAACAGGTCCGGCCCCGGAGCCTCCTCCTTCAGCTGGCTGTAGCGGTCAGCCATGAATGAGAGCTCCAGTGGAAATGCATACCGTTTCGGGTCTCTGTAGAACTTCGGCAGGAAGGGGTTGTCAGCAAACCGTTCGAGTATCAGCCTGGCATTGCAGTCTTCTGCCAGCATTGTTGCCAGGGAGGTCTTTCCGGCACCGATATTGCCCTCTATTACAATGTAGTTATAGCTGCTCTGATCCATTGCACATCCGGGCAGTGCCCGCAACATCAAATTTAGCAATTGACCCGGTAAAGCCAAGACAAAAAAGGCGCTGAAATTCGCGCCTTCTATTTGTACCTGTGCCTGGGGGTTCCAGGTTATCTCTTATCTGTTCGGGTTACGCCGGCGGTCATTCTGACGGTGCTCACGCGGGCCCCGGTTGCCGTCACGCTGTCCGGCATGTTCCCTCCTCTCTCCATGCTCGCGTCTCTGCGGCTCGACATATCCTTCCGGCTTGGGGATGAGTGGCTTGCGTGAGAGTCTAAGCTTGCCGGTCTTCTGATCGATCTCGATCAGCTGCACCTCAACCATGTCGCCCTCCTTGAAGAGCTCCTCCACGGTGCCCACCTTCCTCCAGTCCATCTCGGAGATATGCAGCAGTCCGTCCTTGTTGGGCAGTATCTCCACGAAAGCTCCGAACTGGGTTATTGTCTTGATCTTCCCGGTATATATCTTGCCCACCTCAGGCACGGCGCATATGGCATTGATCTTGTCGAGTGCCGCCCTGATCACCTCGTAGTTTTCGCCGAACACATCGACCACTCCCTGGCCGTTGAGCTCCTCGATCACTATGGTTGCGCCGGTGGTTGCCTGGATATCCTGTATGATCTTGCCGCCCGGGCCTATCACTGCACCGATCATCTCCTTCGGGATATAGATCTTCTCTATGCGTGGTGCATGCGGCTTCAGTTCGGGTCTCGGTTCCGATATGGTCTGTTCCATCACATCGAGTATATGGAGCCTTCCGCGCCTGGCCTGCTCGAGGGCCTGCCTGAGCACCTCCACCGGCATGCCGTCAACCTTGATATCCATCTGTGTGGCGGTGATCCCGTCGCGGGTGCCGGTCACCTTGAAGTCCATATCGCCCAGGTGATCCTCATCGCCAAGTATATCCGAGAGGATGGCATACTTCTTTCCGTCCTTGTCAGAGATGAGTCCCATGGCTATTCCTGACACCGGCTTGGCAATCTTTATGCCCGCATCCATGAGTGCCATGGTGCCGGCGCATACCGTTGCCATTGATGATGAGCCGTTTGACTCCAGGATATCTGATACAACGCGTATAGCGTAGGGGTTGGTCTCTTCGGGAGGCATCACATTCTTGAGTGCCCGGTGTGCCAGGTTGCCGTGTCCTATTTCGCGACGGCTGGTGCCCCTGGCGGGCTTGGCCTCGCCGGTGGCGAAGGGCGGGAAGTTGTAGTGGAGCGTGAACTTCTCCGATCCCTGCTTGAGCACCTCGTCAATCATCTTCTCATCGAGCTTGGTGCCGAGGGTGACGGTGGTGAGCGACTGTGTCTCGCCGCGTGTGAAGAGGGCTGAGCCGTGTGCACCCGGCAGCGGGTCTGTCTCACACCATATGTGCCGTATCTCATCGGGCCGGCGTCCGTCGAGTCGCCGCTGCTCATCGAGCACCAGGCGGCGGGCGGCCTCTTTCTCAACCTCATGGAAGTAACGGTTCACCAGCATCTCATCAGCAGGCTCCTCCTCACTGTACTGTGCCAGGAACTCTGCCCTGATGGCATCAAACCCGTCGGTGCGGCTCTTCTTGTCAGAGGCGCTGCCGGCCAGGGCGTAGCACTTGTCATAGGTCTCATCCCACACCTTCCTGCGGAGCTCCTCATCATTCTTCTCATGGCTGTACTCCCTCTTGACCGTCTTGCCGGTCAGCCCGGCGAGCTCCTTCTGCACCAGGCACTGCGGCCTGATTGCCTCATGAGCCACACTGAGCGCCTCGAGAAGCACCTCCTCGGAGACCTCTTTCATCTCACCCTCAACCATCATGATATTCTCATAGGTTGCACCGACGATAATGTCAAGGTCAGCGTTCTCAACCTCATGGAAGGTGGGATTGACGATGAAGCGGCCATCCACCCTTGCCACCCTCACCTCTGAGATTGGTCCGTTGAACGGAATATCTGACACCGCCAGGGCTGCCGAGGCAGCCAGCCCGGCGAGCGAGTCGGGCATAATATCCTTGTCTGCCGAGATCAGGTTGACGGTTACAAACACCTCCGCATGATAGTCATCAGGGAAGAGAGGGCGCAGTGCCCTGTCAACCAGCCTGGCAACCAGTATCTCATTGTCACCCGGCCTGGCCTCTCTCTTGAGGAACCCTCCGGGGAAGCGGCCCGATGCCGCATACTTCTCCTTATACTCAACGGATAGTGGCATAAAATCGGCATCCTCCTTCGGATCCTTCGCTGCCACCACGGTGGCCAGCAACATGGTCTTTCCCATCCTTACCACCACTGCTCCGTCAGCCTGCCTGGCGAGCTTGCCGGTCTCAATTACGATCGTACGGCCATCACCCAGGTCAATACTCTTTTCAATCAATTTATACATCTGAACTACTTGTTATTACGGGATAAACGATAAGTTGGGGAAAGACTACTGACAGAATTAAAAAAGGCAATATTGAAATTGCCTTTTTCTCTATTTGCGCAGGTTGAGTGCCTTGATTATCTCACGGTACCTGCTGATATCCTTGACTTTAAGATAGTCCAACAACCGCCTTCTTTTTCCGACGAGCCTGATCAGTGCCCTTTGCGTACTGAAGTCTTTCTTGTTCTTTTTAAGGTGCTCAGTAAGGTGGGCGATCCTGTAGGAGAAAAGTGCAATCTGACCCTCAGCGCTGCCTGTATCCATCTCTGATGATCCGAAAGTCTTGAAAAATTCCTGTTTCTTCTCCGTAGTCAAATACATATCCTTATCCAATAGATTATTTAAAAAACCTCCGATTTTGGTTCGCAAAGATACAACTCTATTTTGTAATAATTCAAACAATCCGGATAATTTTTTGCATTTGACCTGAGGCTTCTCTATCGTGCTGTAATCATAACGTTATAATCACGGCTTTATTAATCTGACGCAACTTTGGTACCAAACGTTGCGCCTGATGAAAACTTTTTCCCTCTTCTCTCACGGTTCGAGGAAGAGTGAGTCTGAGCTTCGCAATTCCCTGGCCGTTGCTATGATGGCTGATCCTATGGCGCACTGCAGGCAGCGGTGGTGTCTGCACATGGTGCTCCGCAGTTCAATCAGCGCCTGTGACCCCAGTGCCGATCCCGGCTGCAGTCCTCCTTTCATGAAGTCTCTCACCACCACATTCCTCTCTGCCGGCAGGGAGTCGAGTATCTGCACCGCCCTGTCGCACCACTCCTGCTGCTGTCTGACCCGGCCATAGGTGAAGAGCAGCGGCGCAATGGCATTCACTATCAGCAGGTCGGCTGCTTCCCTGCCGGTACGGCCTGAGAGTGCAGGCACCTCATGCCCGAACCGGTAATGGCTGCTCCAGTAGGGTGACGCCTGCACGCTCAGCAATGTTCGCAGGCTCTCCCTGTCGCTGCCCTCCAGCACCCTCGAGAAGAGCCCCTGGCTGTGGCTCAGCAGCGCAGCCAGCTGCGCGAGCCGCACCGTCGGGAAGTTGGCGGGGCGCAGCCGGTGGAATTTCCAGAGCCACCCGCCCACGGGCTGCAGTGAGTACTTCGTCTGAAGGATACGGTACTCTCTGGCCAGCAGCAGGAAGTAATCATCGGTGACCGCTTCCCTGAAGAGGCTCTCCTCAAGCAGCCCGGCAGTGCCGAACAGCAGCGCCTCTACCTGCAGCAGGCTGTCAGAGTGCTTCCTTATCGTCTTCAGGGGCAGGCGGCCGGCAAGCAGCTCAAAGGGGTCAGTGTTGACCCGGAAGCCGAAGTAACGTGCAAGCATCCGGTAGAGTGTCTCCTCCCAGTCATTGCCGGTAGCCGCAAGCATACCGGCAGTCTCATCACTCTTCCCGGCAAGGCGGGCGACCGCCAGCGACCAAAGCCACCTCTTGACCTCAGGGGTATCTGCCATGCCAATCATGCCATGACAGGGCAGCGGGGAGGGGCTGTTCACCAGGCCGAGGTAGTTCTCCCATAGGGCAGGGTCAAACGGCAGGGTGACGGTCAGCAGCCGCCTGCCCGAGGCGGTGAAGACATCCGTGTCATGATTGAAGACAATGTGCAGAATGACATTCTCATAAGCCGGATCGGTGTGATGGCCGTGCCGGTACCAGTCAGAGGAGGCGACATGGATCTCGGTGTTGCCGGCCCACCCGGTGTCTCCGATCAGCAGCCGGGTACCGAAGAAGTCAGGGCCCGAATCACGGTTGTACTCGCCCGGGCTGATCACCTCAACCGGGCCGGCCCCGGAATCAAGCACCCGTCCCCCGGTAAAATAGCGGTTCTTCCACACCCAGTGCAGGAACTCCTCTTTCATGAATGAGAGTGTTAAGAAATGCAGCTGATCAAATTTACGAACAAAAGAGGAATGGAGAGGGTCTCTTCCCGAAAAAGTTCGGCAACTTTGCCCGGCGGGAAGCTGATTGGCGACTGCAGGAAAAATAAAACCGGCAACTTTGCCCGGCGGGAAGCTGATTGGCGACTGCAGGAAAAATAAAACCGGCAACTTTGCCCGGCGGCATACTGTATTAACTCTGCCGGGGGAGGAGTGGGATGAGCGGGAGAGAGCGACCAGCCTGCATGGAAACTATGAATTATGATCACACCGGGAAGAGACAAGTCAGACTGGAAAAAGGTATTTGCCATCATTTTTACCGGGCAGTTCTTCTCCACGTTAAGCTCATCGGTGGTAGGCTATGCCGTCATCTTCTGGCTCAGCCTCGAGACCCGCTCAGCTGAGGTGCTTGCCTATGCCACCATTGCGTCCCTGCTGCCACAGATGGTTCTCGGTCTCTTCACCGGCGTCTTTGTCGACCGCTGGAACCGCAAGCTCACCATGATCATGTCAGACCTCTTCATCGCGCTCTGCACCCTGGCGATGGCTGCCCTGCTATGGCTGACCGAGGCGAAGGTCTATTACATCTATATCCTGCTGGTGATGCGTTCGGCCGGCATGGCTTTCCACCTGCCCGCCATCAAGGCGTCGGTGCCGCTGCTGGCGCCGCGCGACAAGCTGATGCGCATCGCCGGGATAAGCAACATGATCGAGTCGGTCAGCACCATAGCCTCACCTGCACTGGCAGCACTGCTGATAACCCTCCTCAGGCTGCAGTGGGTGCTGCTTGTGGATGTGGCAGGAGCGCTTGTCGCCATCGGCACACTGATAGCGGTACATATACCTGACCCGGAAAAGGATGAGACAGGCAGGCCTGACCTGCTGCGTGAGATGATCAGGGGTATGAGGGAGATATGGAGCAGGCCGGGGCTGATGTGGCTCTTCATATTCGCTCTCTGGGCCATGTTCTATATCATGCCGGTGTCGGCCCTCTTTCCGCTGATGACGCTTGAGCATTTCAACGGTACCACCTTCATGATGAGTATCGTGGAGGTAGCCTGGGGAGTGGGCATGCTGGCCGGGGGTGTGATGATCGGTCAGCGGCGGCTCAACAATTACAAGATAATACTGATTGTCTCGGCCCACCTGGTTACCGGGATCACCTTCCTGGTGTCGGGGCTGCTGCCTACGGGCGGGTTTGTGATCTTCGCCGTCGTCACCGCCATAGGCGGCATCACCTATACCGCATATACCGGCGCCTTCACGGTGGTGGTCCAGACCATGATTCCACCGGCTGCCCTGGGGCGGGTCTTTTCGCTCCACTCGAGCCTCACCCTGCTGCCCTCGATGATAGGGTTGCTTGCAACGGGGTTTGTGGCTGACAGGATAGGCATAGGCAATGCCTTCATTATCTGCGGAAGCATGATCGCGCTGCTGGGGCCGGCAGCCTTCATGGTGAGGCCGGTCAAGCAGATGATTGCCAGTGAGGTGAAGGGTACGCCTTCAGGAGAGCCTGGCTACTGAAGGGTGGTGAGAAGCAGCTGAGCCATCTCCTCCTGCATCTCGCGGGCCCGTTCGCCGGCCACCTCATCAAACCCCTGGCTGCCGTCAGCATAGATGATGGCCCGCGATGAGTTGACCAGCAGTCCGCAGCGGCTGTTCATACCGTACCTGGCCACCTCGGCGAGACTCCCCCCCTGTGCGCCCACTCCGGGCACCAGCAGGAAGTGGTCAGGCACCACCCTGCGTATGTCCGACAGCATCTCAGCCCTGGTGGCGCCGACGACATACATGATATTGTCAGTGGTACCCCACCGCTGTGATACCGTCA
This sequence comes from uncultured Rikenella sp., assembly GCA_964488645.1. Classification (GTDB taxonomy): domain Bacteria; phylum Bacteroidota; class Bacteroidia; order Bacteroidales; family VadinHA17; genus SR-FBR-E99. The sequence goes on from CAZAVK010000018.1 coordinate 38,360, forward strand.
GTACCTTCTCAAACAGCCGCTGTCCGCTGCCCGGATGATACTGGAAGTCATCAGCGCCCCTGTTTGAGGTAAGTGCAAGGATCACTGCCCACTTGCCGGGGTATGAAAGAAACGGCGTCACTGAGTCCTCTCCCATATAGGGTGCTACGGTCACCGCATCAAACGGCATCTTGCCGAAGACAGCCCTGGCATACATCTTTGAGGTATTTCCGATATCCCCGCGCTTGGCGTCGGCGATGATGAAGAGTGTGCTGTCAAGCCTGCTGATATACCTCACCGTCTTCTCAAGGGCAGCCATTCCGCGGGCCCCGTATGACTCATAAAAGGCGAAGTTGGGCTTGTAGGCCACTGCATACCGGTGGGTGGCATCTATTATCCGCCTGTTGAACTCAAAGACGGGATCCTCCTCGTCTGCCAGGCATGCCGGCAGCCTCGACAATTCAGGGTCGAGGCCGATGCAGAGGAACGACTGCTTGCGAAGTATATTCTGAAAGATCTCCTGTGAAGTCATGCTATTGTTCAGTTGATGTCGCTCTCCCTGAGGCGTTCGGCATTCTCGGCCATCTGAAGCTTGTCTATCAGCTCCTGTATGTTGCCGTCGAGCACTGAGGAGAGGTTATAGAGTGTCAGGTTGATACGGTGATCGGTGACCCTGCCCTGCGGATAGTTGTAGGTACGTATCTTGGCAGAACGGTCGCCCGTGGAGACCATGGTCTTGCGCCTGCCTGAGATATCATCGAGGTACTTCTGGTACTCGAGGTTGTAGAGACGGGTGCGCAGCTCCTTCATCGCCCTTTCGAGGTTCTTTATCTGCGACTTCTCGTCCTGGCAGGTGACAACGATACCGGTAGGGACGTGTGTCAGCCTGATGGCCGAATAGGTGGTGTTCACACTCTGTCCTCCCGGGCCTGATGAGCAGTAGGTATCCTTCCGGATATCTTCATTGCGTATCTCCACATCCACATCATCTGCTTCGGGCAGTACCGCCACCGTGGCTGCCGAGGTGTGTATGCGGCCCTGTGTCTCTGTCTGGGGCACCCGCTGCACGCGGTGTACGCCCGACTCATACTTGAGTATGCCGTAGACTCCCTCACCGCTGACGGTGAACACTATCTCCTTATAGCCTCCGGCGGTCCCTTCGGTACAGTGGTTCAGGTCGCTCTTCCACCCCATTGACTCAATATACTTTGAATACATGCGGAAGAGGTCTCCTGCGAAGATGCTGGCCTCGTCACCCCCGGTGCCTGCCCTTATCTCGATGATGGCGTTCTTCTCATCCTCAGGATCGGCGGGCAGCAGCAGGTATTTTATCTCCTCCTCCATTTCGGGGATGCTCTGCTGGAGGCTCTCTATCTCTGCCTTCGCCATCTCACGCATCTCCTCATCCTTCTCTGCGGCCAGGAGCGCCCTGGCACTCTCCAGGTTGTCGATGGCACTCTTGTACCTCTCATAGGCTTCCACCACCGGTCTGAGCTCCTTATACTCCTTGTTAAGCTTAATGTAGCGCTTCATATCTGACATCACATCCCCGGAGGCGAGGAGCTCACCCACCTCTGTAAACCGCCTCTTCACGCCTACCAGCCTGTCAAGTATCAGATTGTTTGCCATCTCTTTTCAAATTTCAGGGTGCAAAGATAGCTATTGTCAGGCAGCTGACAATGAGATGCCATAAATAATAAGGATCAGGAACCCGCCGGCAAGGCTCTTCTCACGGGAGCCGTATGACGTTTCAGGCCGGCAAAGGGGGTTGCCTGCCGTGCGGCAACCTGTGCCGGCTGCGGCACTGCCGCAGGCCGGCCATCCTCTCATGCTGAAGTCCTTTACCTTTTCCTGGTTACGGTGACCAGCCCGGCTTCACTGAGCAGCCCGATATAGTTGACCACCTCCTGCAGGTCGGTCTCGCCGGCGCTCCTCTGGGCGTCAAGCATCTTCTTGATATCGAGGGCTGAGTTCATGCCGGTACAGAGCCGGCTCAGCTCCTGTGTATCGAGGTTCCTCATATTGAAAGGATACTTCTCCCTGATGCTCTTGTCAAGGGTGAAGAGTGTCTGGCTGTGTGCCCGGTAACCTTTCTCCTTCACCGCGGGTGTCTCTTTGGGGAACATGGCTGCCGCCTGTGCCTCGAGCGGTGTCAGGCGCGGAAGGGTAACCGGCTGCACACTGAGTGCCCTGGCCTTACGCTTCATATAGCTCTCAAACGATGCGAGTGCTGCCTTGCCGGTGGCATCAACGGCTGCGTTCTGCTCATTCAGGTAAGCGGTGAATGAGCTCTTGTCAGTGGCCAGCTCAAGGGTGGAGAGTATGGTAGCCTTCTCATTGACTACCGCCGCCTCGATATAGGTGCGCCCCAGCCGGTATGCCGATGCAAATGACTCCGCCGCGCTGTTGTCAAGCAGGTCGGTGGCGCGGTCAAGCTGCTGGCCTATGCGGCGGGCAGCATTGCCGGTGATGTCGGAGGCTATCCTCGCAGCCATGGCATCATCAGCACTGGCAATGGTATATGCGGCTGCTGCCCCGATGAAGCATACCCGCTTGAGCTGGGTGGCATCGCACTTGTCAGCCAGATCCTGTGAGGTGTGGTAATAGAGATCAGGCCATGTGATCATCATCACGCCGGGAACACCCACTCCCCAGTCGTTGAACACCTCATGATCCGATGAGCCGTAGTGGTCATCTATCCTGAAGTAGAATGGATCATCACTTCCAGTGGGTGCAACGATCCGCTTCATGAAGCCGCCCCTGGCGGTGATGGCCAGCCCGGCGCGGTTGCCCAGCCCCACGAAGTTGTAGAAGTTTTCCATCACATCATTGATATAGTGCGGATTGCCGTAGGTGGTGCGGTGCAGGCAGAGGAACGACTGGTTTGCTGCCAGGTTGATACCCACCATATCGAGGTTGATGTTGCAGAGGGTCTTCTTCATCAGCTCACGGTTCTCGGTGACGAAGGGTCCGGTGCCGGAGAATTCGGGTATCCAGAGGAACCGGATGGTCCGCCTGGGCCTTGGGATTATCTCCCGGTCAATCATCTCCTTCAGCATGCGGGCTATCTCCAGGATTGCTGCACTGCCTGATATATTGTCATTGGCGCCCTGCTTGACCAGTCCTTCAAAGAGGTGTGCCGAGAAGATTATCTCACCAGCCCCGGGGTCGGTTCCCGGGATATGGCAGGTGGGCACCTCATGGCGGTATTCGACCATCTGTGCCTCCACCGTTGCATGCACGGTGATCTTCTCTCCGGCCAGCAGCCTGTCACGCAGCAGGTGTCCCTCGCGTGGCGGCAGGAAGAATCCGAACCGGGAGGTGCCGCTGAGCTGACCGCCCCACCCTGCCAGTCCGGTAATCGGTATTGCCAGCGGCACCTGCAGTGGCCTGGGCGAGTTGAATGAGATTATTCCGAGGGCACCTCTTTTTGTACCAATGCTGTTGACCATTGAGATGCTGCCCGAAGTGACCACGATCTTCCCCTCTGCATCAACCCTGTCAAAGTCAGCCTCACGTCCTTCGCCCACCCAAACCAGTTCGGCGGTCACATCACTGTTCTGGCTTCCTGAAGCCAGCACCGCGTTCAGATCCCGGAAGTCGGCAATCTTTGAGCGGCCCGGACTCACCTCCCACAGCTCGGCGCTGATGCCGTCCCAGGTGGTTCCGCCGGGGTATCTCTTCACCTCTGCGCCCGCAAGACCATACTCCTTCATCCTGGCGAGGACATAGGCCGATTCGAGGGTTATTTCACTGTATTCGGAGAGCGGCCTGTCATGTATATAGCCTCCCATCTCGATGATATGGTTCAGGGCGGTCTCACCCGAGGCCCGTCCTATCAGCTCATCGGTCACCCGCTCGGGAAGCAGATACTTCAGTGTTGAGTTCTGTGCCTGCAGCAGCGAACCGGTGCAGAGCAGTACGCAGATAATTAACGGAATAGAGACAGATTTCTTCATGTGACAGATGTTAGGTTAGTGCAACTAGGTGATTTAAAGGTACGCCACAATATGGTCGGCTCTTCCTCTGCCACCTGCTTTTCACATTTTTTAACGCCGCCGCCCGGCTTTTGATTTCCTGCAGGTTTCCTTACCTTTGCCTGTTGTCGTCAACCCCATGAAAGAGCGATCACGATATTCCGGGCGCGGTGTCTCTGCCTCCAAGGAGGATGTTCACAAGGCTATCTCCGGTGTTGACCGCGGGCTCTTCCCGGGTGCCTTCTGCAAGATCATGCCCGACTATTCAGGCGGCGACGGGGAGTGGTGCAGCATCATGCATGCCGACGGTGCCGGTACCAAGGCCTCGCTGGCCTACCTCTACTGGAGGGAGACCGGGGATATGTCAGTATGGAAGGGTATAGCCCAGGATGCCATCGTGATGAACACCGACGACCTGCTCTGCGTGGGTGCCTGGCGCAATATTCTGCTCTCATCGACCATCGGCCGCAACCGTAACCTCATCCCCGGTGAGGTTATCTCAGCCATCATCGAGGGCACCGAGGAGGTGCTTGCCGGGCTGCGCAGCCTGGGTATGGGCATCTGGTCAGCCGGCGGTGAGACCGCCGATGTGGGTGACCTGGTCCGCACCATCATCGTTGACTCAACCGTGGCCACCCGCATGCCGCGCAGCGAGGTGATCACCAGCGACCGGATAGCGCCCGGTGATGTGATCGTCGGACTGGCCTCGTCGGGGCAGACCGCATGGGAGAGCGACTATAACTCAGGTATGGGTAGCAACGGACTCACCTCCGCGCGCCATGACCTGTTCGGCTCATACCTGGCAGAGAAATACCCTGAGAGCTATGACCCCATGATACCGGCTGAGCTGGTCTACAGCGGCAGCCTCAGGCTCACCGACCCGGTACCCGGTACCGGACTGGATGCAGGCCGGCTGATGCTGTCGCCCACCCGCACCTATGCCCCTGTGATAATACCCGTGATCAGCGAGCTGCGGAATGAGATACATGCCATGATCCACTGCTCGGGAGGGGCCCAGACCAAGGTGCTCAACTTCACAGGCAACGTCAGGATAGTGAAGGACAACATGTTCCCGCTGCCGCCCCTCTTCAGGCTTATACAGGAGGAGTCAGGCACCCCGTGGCAGGAGATGTACAGGGTATTCAACATGGGACACCGGTTTGAGATCTATACCAGCGAGAAGGCGGCTGTGCGGATAATGGAGATCGCCTCCTCAATGAACCTGGAGGCAAGGGTGGTGGGGTACTGCACCGATGCCCCGCAGCGGGAGCTGATCATCAAATCAGAGTTCGGCACATTCACCTGGTGACCGGTTCTGCCGGCTGCCACGGCAGCAATCCCGGATAATACCTGCCGGTTACTTCCTGATATAATCAGTGCTGAGTACCCTGAACTCGGTACGGCGGTTGATCTGGTGAGCTATCTCACGCTGTTCATCATTGGCCAGTGAGTTGATATACTGCTCGGTGAGAGTGGCTCCCAGCTTCAGGAAGGGTGACTCCTTCACGATCTCCTCATCGACCACCTTCGGACTGCCCTCACCATAGCCCCTGGCCGTCAGCCTGTCAGCCTCTATACCTTTGGCAATGAGGTAGTCGACAACCGATTGGGCCCTCTTCTGTGAAAGATCGAGGTTGAACTCCTCCGTGTCACGTGAGTCGGTATGAGACATCAGCTCGATGGTCACATTAGGGTTGTCATTGAGTGTCTCAACCAGCTTGTCAAGCGAGACCATCGATTCGGGCCTGAGATCCCATTTGCCGAAGTCGTAGAAGATATTGGGCAGCTCTATCGGCCTGTCTATGGGTGTCATCTGTATCGTGGTCATGAAATCGCGGCTCTTCTCCTGTCCGCGTGTCGTCTCCCGCTCCTTGCCGTTGAGGTATCCTCTTTTCGTGGCCAGGAAGATATAGTCGACCTCGGGCCTCAGGCTGAACCGGAATTCGCCCCCGTTGCCTGTCTCTGCCTGCATGTTGGCGCCGTCGCTGGCTATCAGCTGCACCACCGCTCCGCCCACCGGCTGGCCGGTTTTCTCATCCCTTACCAGGCCGGTCACGCTGAAGAGCAGCGGCGGCATCTCGAAGGTATAAAGGTCATCGGTACCCCTGCCCTTGCGTGATGAGCTGAATATTCCCTTTTCGGCGTCGCGCTCGAAGGTTATCCCGAAGTCGTCGGCCGGGCTGTTGATGGGTGACTTCATGTTCTCGACCATCCATCCGCCGCCGGGCAGCTGCACAGCCTTGAAGATATCGAGTCCGCCCATCCCTATGTGGCCGTCGGAGGCGAAGTAGAGGGTACCATCATCACGTACATAGGGGAAGAGCTCATTACCCCTGGTATTGATGTCGGCGCCGAGGTTCTCCGGTCTTGACCATTCGCTGCCGGCTGAGGTGCGGGTGGTGCGGTAGATATCCTTGCCTCCCAGCCCACCCGGCATGTCTGACACGAAATAGAGCGTCTGCCCGTCAGGTGAGATGGCCGGATGTGCTGCCACGAGGGTGTCGGGCAGCAGGTTAACCTTCACCGGGTCACTCCAGCGGGTGCCCTGCCGGGTTGAGTACATTATCACACACCCCTTTGTCTGCCGTTTGCCCGCCTCGCAGCGGGTGAACCAGACCTCGGAGAAGTCACTTGAGAATGACGGTGTGCCGTCTTCAAACTCGCTGTTGATGAAATCTACCGGCACCGGGGTGCTCCACTTGCCCTTTTTGTCAAGCCTGGTCTCAAAGATATCGGTGAAGCTCTGACCGGTGGCACCGTGAACCTTATTGCCCCGGGCATTGTCACGCGAGGTGGTGAACCATATCAGTCCGTAATCATCACGGGCATAGGCCGGGCTGAAATCGGAGCCCCGCGAGCTGGTCTCCTTCAGCTCCTCAACATTGTATGACTCGGGTGAGGCCTGCCACTGCATGGCCAGCTCACAGGCACGTATCTGCTGCTCGGTGCGGGGGTCACCCGGCACCAGCTGCCGGTATTTCCTGAACTCCTCGATGGCCTGCGGGTAGAGGCCCTGCTTCTTGAGGCTCTCAGCCAGCCAGTACTGTGCCTCAGGCCTCGGGAAGGGCGACCTGACCGCCCGCTTGTACCACAGCTCGGCATTCTTCGGGTCATTTATCTGGCGGTAGCACTCTGACACCATAAAGACCATGTCAGCCTTCACCTGCTTGTCTCGTGCCTTTGAATATGCATCCTTGAAAAAGTCAATGGCCTCATAATAGCTTCCTGCGGCGTAGGCAGCATAGGCCCGCTCCATCTTCTGCTTCTGCGCCTGAAGAGGAACAGGACAAAACATTGCAACCATGACTGTGAGAATTAACGCTCTCTTCATTCTGGCCTCGGTAGATTTTATGCAAAAGTAATGATTGTTATTGATCATAACGTTCCGGCAATCCATTAAGTACCGTCACAGGGAGAGTGCCACAAAAATAGTGCCCGGCGGGTCAGTACCGTGAGAAGCGGGACTGCCGGGTGATTCACCGGTGCAGGCCGGCACAACGGCCGCCGCACGGAAAGCGCCGTGAACAGGGTGCTTCAGTGAAGCTGCACCGCGATATGCGGGACTGCACCGCGATAAGCGGGGCTGCCTCTGCCCGTCACGGTATATCGGAACGGCACTCGGCCCTCTTGAAGATACCGTAATGCGACTTTTCGAAGTCAACCGCCGTCACCTTATACTCGGGAGTAAGGGTATACTCATCTCCCATGGCGCTGGTAAGGAAGTTGATCCCCACCTCCGGGAAATGGAAGGTGGTGTAGATCACCCCGGGCCTGACCACATCGGTCACCTCTGCCTTCATGGTGGTTATCCCGCGTGCCGAATAGATACGGACATAGTCACCGCTGACTATCCCTTTGGCCTTTGCGTCAGCCGGGTGGACGAAGAGCAGGTCTTCGGTCACCAGCGCGCGGTTGGGGGTACGGCGTGTCATGGTGCCGCTGTTATAGTGTTCAAGGATCCTTCCCGTAGTCAGTATATAGGGATACTTCTCTCCATGCTCTTTCAGCTCAGGCGAATCATCATAGTCCCATGAGTGGAACCTGCCCCTGCCCCTCTTGAAGCTGTTGACATGCATGATTTTGGTGTCGGTGCCATCCTCCAGTACCGGCCACTGCTTTCCGTTCTTCCCGAGTTCATCCCACTTCACTCCCTTGAAGAAGGGTACTATCCCGGCTATCTCCCTGAGGATCACGTCAGCCGAGTACCCCTCCTGCTTGTATCCCATCCGGTTCATCATGTCCACCACTATCTGTCCGTCGGGCCTGGTTCCCTCAAGCGGCTCGACCACCCTCTGCACCTTCTGTATCCGTCGCTCGCCATTTGTGAATGTTCCCTCTTTCTCGAGGAATGACGATGCCGGGAAGATGACGTCAGCTATCCGTGCCGTCTCTGACATGAATATCTCCTGCACCACCAGGAACTCCAGTCCGCCCAGTGCGCTTCTCACGTGACAGGTGTTGGGGTCGGTCTGCAGCACGTCCTCACCCATTATCCAGAGCGCCTTCAGCTCACCGCTGTGTGCTGCCGCGAACATCTCGGGGATACGCTTGCCGGGCACTGACGGGTGTTCAACACCGTAATATGCGTTGTAGAGCGCGATATTCTCGGGGTTTGTCACGTCGAGGTAGCCGGCTCCCTGGTGTGGCTGTACGCCCATGTCGGCTGCCCCCTGCACGTTGTTCTGTCCGCGCAGCGGGTTGATTCCCGTGCCCGGCCGGCCGATATTGCCGGTCATCATTGCGATATTCGATATCAGCGTGATCGCCTTGGTGGCCTGCCAGTGCTCAGTCATCCCCAGGCCGTGGAACTCCATTGCTGCAGGTGCCGAGCCATACTCGATGGCGGCTGCCCTGACCTGCCAGCGGTCGACGCCGCAGATACGCTCCTGCTCACCCACATCAAGGTTCTCAAGGTACTTCCTGAACTGATCCCATCCTTCGGTACGCGATGCGATGAACTCCTCATCAATGTATCCCTCTTTGAGCAGGTAGTAGGCGAAGAGGTTGAGCACCGCCACGTTGGTGCCGGGTATGATCTGCAGGTGATGCTTTGCCACGGTTGCCAGCTCGATCCTGAGCGGGTCGATCACTATCAGGGGGGTGCCCGACTCCACCACCGCCTTTATGCGTGCCCCGGTCACCGGGTGTGCCGCCGACGGGTTGGCTCCCACCAGCAGTATGCAGCTGGTATGATACATGTCATTGACCGAGTTGGTCGCTGCACCGGTGCCATATGCCCACTGCATGCCCATGGCGGTGGGAGCGTGGCACACCCTGGCGCAGCCGTCGATGTTGTTGGTGCCTATCACAATACGGAAGAATTTCTGCATCAGATAGTTCTCTTCATTGGTGCACCTGGCCGATGAGATGCCTGCCAGCGCATCGGGGCCATGCTTCTCCCTTATCTCCCTGAAGCGCTGTACGGTATAGTCATACGCCTCATCCCATGAGACCTCTGTCAGCTCCCCGTTTTTCCTTATCATGGGTGAGCGCAGCCTGTCAGGATGGTTGTAGAACTCGAAGGCATACCTTCCCTTGACACAGGTGTGCCCCCTGTTGGTAGCTGCATCGAGCGGTGCCTCTATCCCCCTGACCACGCCGTCAATCACCTTCACGTCGAGGTTGCATCCCACCCCGCAGTAGGTACAGGTGGTGCGTACAATCTTGTCAGCCTTCAGCGTCTTGGCCGAGTAACGGTCTGAGAGCGCATTGGTGGGGCAGGTCTGTACGCATGCACCGCACGAGACGCATGCCGACTCAATGAATGAGCGGTCAAAGTCCTTTATGATACGGCTCTTGTCGGCCCTGCCGTGTATCCAGAGCACCCGTGCCGTCTGCAGCTCATCGCATGCCCTGACACAGCGGTAGCACTTGATGCACTCGGTGAAGTCTGACCAGACATATGGCCGGGTCTGATCCTTCTCATACCGGGTGATCGTGCGCTTGTACCTCACATCAGCCGGTCCGGCCTTTGCAATGACAGACTGGAACTCGGTGGGCAGCATTCCCGGCTCCGGCTTTACGCGGTCAGCCGGATACTCCGAGAGCACCAGCTCGAGGATATTTCGTCGCAGCCTTTTTATCTTGTCGGTTGAGGGGTAGACATAGTAGCCCGGTGCCACCGGTGTGTGGCATGATGCCATCACCCTTGCCGGGCCGTCCTGCTTCAGGGCCACCTCCACCGAGCAGATGCGGCATGAGCCGTAATTCTCGAGGTTATCTGACTGGCAGAGTGTGGGTATCACCTCCCTGCCGGTATGCCTGCGTACAAACTCAAGGATTGTCTCACCCTCCTTTACCGGATATGGCTTGTTGTCTATGTATGCTATCTTTTCCATGATTATGCCTGCTTTGATATGAAATAACCGTTGAGCTCATCACTGAAATAGTGCAGTGCATTCCGTACCGGCAGTGGCAGTCCGCTGCCCAGTGCACAGAGCGATCCGAGGTGCATTGCCTCCAGCAGGTCATCGAACAACTGGCGGTCAATCTTTTCGCCATGTGCTGTCGCCCCGCTGACCAGGTCATGCCCGCGGGCCGATCCCAGCCTGCAGGGGAAGCACTTGCCGCATGACTCCTTCCTGGTGAACTCAAAGAGGTGCTCTATCAGTTTGATTACCGGGAACTCTTCGGGCACTGACACTATCCCGGCGTGCCCCAGCAGGAATCCGTTTGCTGCGAATGACTCGAAGTCGAGTGTCAGGTCATCAACCCGTGATGCGGGAACCAGTCCGCCCAGCGGCCCCCCTATCTGGAATGCCTTGACCGGGTAGCGTGTTCCCCCTCCCAACTGGTCTATCACCGTTCTCAGCGGTGTTCCCATTTTCACCTCGATCAGCCCCGGCTTGTTGAATGCACCGTCGAGCGACACCAGTTTGGTCCCGGGTGACTTCTCCGTTCCGAGTGCAGCCCATGTTGCTCCTCCCTCCTCAAGTATATAGTGCAGGTTGGCGAATGTCTCGACATTGCTTAGCACCGTCGGTTTGCCGAAGAGGCCATAGACTGCGGGGAATGGCGGTCGTGTGCGCACCTCGGCCCTCAGCCCCTCGATGGAGTTGAGCAGTGAGGTCTCCTCACCGCATATATATGCGCCTGACCCTTCAACCACATGGAAGCGGAACCGTGTCAGGGGGCTGATATCCTGTCCGGTGGCTATGCCGGCCTCAGCCAGCATCCTGACCGCCTCCTCAACCCTTTTCACCGCCAGCGGGTACTCGCCACGTATATAGACCACCCCTGTGTCTGCCCCGATGAGTATTCCTGTGATCAGCATCCCGAAGAGCACGGCATGGGGCCGCTCTTCAAAGAGCCACTTGTCTGAGAAGGCCCCGGGGTCACCCTCATCGCCGTTGCACACTACATACTTGCGGTCTGCCGGGGCGTTGCGTGCCGATCTCACCTTGACATGGAAAGGGAACCCGGCGCCGCCGCGGCCCCTGAGCCCCGAGCGCTCCATCTCGCTGAGCGCCCCCTCAGGGTCTCCCAGCCACTTCTCTATGAGTGAATAATACTCCGTAATATCGCCGGTAGGGGTAAGCAGCGCAGGCATCTCTGCATTGGAGCTGACCCTCATCTGTCCGGCCGGAAGGACACTCTCGCATATCTGAATCTCCCCGTTGAGCATAAAGGCGTTATTCGAGTGACAGTGCCCCAGGCAGGTCATGGTGCCTATCTCATCCTCACGGTATTTCTCCAGCAGGCTGCGCTTCACCTCATCGGTCTTGCCGGAGGTGAGGCATGCGGTACCGTCACACACAAACACCTTCCTGCCGGCATGCTCAGGCTTGAGGAAGTCATAGAATGAGCTGGAACTCAGCACGGCGGCACGCCCTGTCATGAACTCGTCAGCTATTGACATCAGCTTCCTGTCACGCTGCCCCGCGTCAGTGCCGGAGGCTCCCGCAATATTGCCGTAGAGGCTGTCAACCAGGCCCCGCCGCAAAGAGAGGCCCCTCAGATTCCTTGACATAACTTAACTGTTTTTGAATTTCCTAATATAGCTACCCCCAACCTGCCAAAAAGCACAAGATGAGAATTATCATATTGCCCGTAAGATATGGAAAATGGCAAAAAGGGGCATCTGTTTCTTTAACTCTTTTTTCTTATATTTGTCGCCTGTATTTTTCAAGGACAAACTTTATCGTTTAATCACCAATTCAGATGGCAATACTTCAGAACCTGAGGGATAAGGCGGGCCCGCTGGTGGCAATCGTCATAGGTGTTTCCCTCCTTCTTTTCGTTGTAAGTGATTTTTTCGGCAGCAATGCCGGGCAGCGCCGCAAGGCAGAGAAATATTACCAGCTTGCCCGGATAGACGGTGAGAATATTTCATACCAGGATTTCGAACAGCGGGTGCAGGATCTCGTGGATATCTACAAGATGTCAGGCTCTTCCGACATGAGTGAGGAGATGATGCACAGCCTGCGTGAGCAGGTATGGCAGCAGATGCTTTCGGAGATGCTGATGGGGCAGACCTACAAGAAGGCCGGCCTGGGTGTGAGCGCCGATGAGGTTGAGATGCTGGTATTCGGTGATGATCCGCACCCGATCGTGCGGCAGCTCTTTGCCGACCCGGCCACCGGCCAGCTCAACGAGTCGCTGCTGGTGAACTTCCTGAAGGCCACTGAAGCTGATCCGGCCACGAAGAAATACTGGCTCTTCTTTGAAGACCAGATAATCAATGACCGCCTCAACACCAAGTTGATGAACCTGTTGTCAAAGGGGATCTATGTGACCGGCCTGCAGACGGAATTTGAGAATGAGCTGGCTGCCAACACGGTGGATTTCAGTTATGTCCTCCGCAACTACGCGGCGGTACCCGACAGCCTTGTGAAAGTCACCTCCGATGAGGTCAGGAGCTACTATGACAAGCACAAGGAGAACTACAAGAGGAGCGCCACCAGGGATATGGAGTATGTTGTGTTCGATATCACCCCGTCAGAGTCTGACAAAAGGGATGCCGAGGAGTGGATCACCCATGAGAAGGAGAATATGGCTGCCGCCACTGACCTGGTCAACTATATCAACCTTACTGCCGACACCCGCCATTCCGGGTTCTACCTGCCTGCCGCCGCTCTCTCTCCTGAACTGCGACCGCTGGCCGAATCAGGCGATATGAAGGCGGTTGCTGGCCCCTATTTTGAAGGCGGAGCATATAAGATCGCCCGTATCGTTGACATCGCCGACCGGCCTGACTCAGTCAGGGCAGCCCACATACTGCTTGCCCCGGGAGGCGGGAGAACGCTTGCCACGGCAAGGAAGGAGGCCGACAGCCTGATCGCGCTGGTGAATGCAGGGATTGACTTCGGAATACTGGCCATGGCCAACTCTGACGATCAGGGCTCTGCCCAGGTGGGAGGCGACCTGGGATGGTTCACCGAGGGGATGATGGTGCTGCCGTTCAACAATGCCTGTTTCAGCAACCGGAAGGGAGACATTGTCACCGCCGAGACCTCATACGGTGTTCACATCATCAAGATCATCGACCAGAGCCGCAAGGTGAGGAAGTATGATATGGGCGTGGTTGACCGCAGGCTGGAACCCAGCCAGCTGACCACCCAGCATATCTACTCGCAGGCATCGCAGTTTGCAGGCACCAACAACACCTATGAGAAGTTCAACCAGGCCATTGCCGCGGGCAACCTGAACAAGAAGGTGGCAGTGAATGTCACCCCGGACCAGAAGGAGCTTCCCGGGCTGAACAAGCCGAGGAGCCTTGTCATGGCTCTCTTCCAGACTGCAAAGACCGGGAGCATTGTGCTTGACAACAGCAGCCAGGCAGTATTTGAGCTTCCTGACATGTACGTGGTTGCCTACTGCACCAGGATACAGAAAGAGGGCCCCGCGCCTGTCGAGGACGTTTCAACCGAGATAGGGTTCCTGCTTGCGCGCAGGAAGAAGGCAGCCATCATATCTGCCGAGATGATGAAGATGGAGGCTGAGGGCAAGACCCTGAATGATTTTGCAGCTTACTACAACACCGCCGTTCAGGATGCCAGCGGGATAAACTTCAGGTCATTCTCCGTTCCGGGCGCCGGTATTGAGCCTGCCCTCATTGCAGCAGCCTCGGCCACTGCGCCGGGTATGCTCTCCAGACCTGTTGAGGGGAACAACGGCGTCTACCTCTTCATGGTCAATGAGGCCACTGCTGCCGAGCCCGAAGAGCTGGCACTGGTCAGGGAGAGGATGAACCTCAATTATCAGATACGCGCCTCATATGAAGCCTACCAGGCACTCCGTGACAAGAAGGAGGTGAAGGATATGCGGTACAAGTTCTATTGAAAAGAGCATCATACACGTTCATGACAGGAGGCCGGCCGTAATGACCGGCTTCCTTCATTCCGGGGACCCCTTAAGGCGCTTTATTATCTCATCTGCCGCACCGGCGCCTGAGAGGGACTTAATGATATCTGCCGGGATATTGTAGACATCAAGCATGATCAGGCCGTCAAGTGAGTAATTGAAAGCAGGGTCAACATTGAACCCGATGATACGTGCATTGATTTCAAGATACCGCTTGAGCAAAACGGGTATACGGTAGCCATTGTCAACATCACTTACCACCTTCTCCACCTTGCTTATATCCTTCTCTGAGGCAGAGATAATGATATCGCAGTCAATACGCTTGTCAATCTGAGGGTTGAATTTCATTCTGGGCCTGATATAGCGGGCCTTGTCACTGTCGAAGAAGTTGTTCTGGATATATCTCACCATCAGTGACCTGGAGAATAATGAAAAATCATTGCTTATGCTCACCGGGCCGATAAGATACCTGTAGCCGCCATTCTGCAGCAATACGGTAAGCAGTCCCTTCCAGAGGAGAAAGAGGGGCATTGGTTTTTTCTGGTACTCCCGGACGATAAATGATCTGCCCAGTTCGAGCGAGTCGGCAAGGAATGATTCGAAAGGCTTTTTTATCCTGAAGAGTGTATTGATGTAGAATCCCTTGATTCCGTACTGGCTTATTATCTCCCTGCCTTTGCCGATGCGGTAGGCTCCCACCAGGGCTCCTGCAGCCTCATCCCATACCACCAGGTGATGATAGTAAAAGTCATATTCATCGATATCGGTGGACCTGTTTGTTCCCTCACCCACTGCCCTGAATGTCAGCTCACGCTGCCTGCCTATCTCTTTAATAAGATTCGGGATTGCATGGGTTGGTGCAAAGAGGATGACAAAGTTCTTGTGTGCGAACAGCTCGTATTTTTCTCTCAGGGTACTGATCTCCCCGGCCAGTATCTGACGGTCAACCGGTGGCTCCACTGCCTCCTGCCGCCGGCTCCGGTGGCGGATCCCGCTTCTGAAGAAGGGCCTTACCTCCACCGATGAGTCAAGTGAGTAGGTGCGTGCCCTCAGGTAACGCCCGTAGCGGGCTATATCACCGAAACCTTCCTGATCAGCCACTGTAATGACTCTGCCAATCCTCAGCCTGATAGATTTGTGACGTTTATTTACCACCTCCTGCCCCAGCCTGGCAACGCCCAGCAACGGATGGATACGGTCGAGGATATGATACCACCTGGAATTTGTTCCATGGAAGCAGACCGGTATGACCGGTACCCCGGCGGCTTTAATGGCGCGCAGCAGGGGCTCCTGCCACTCGCGGTCGTTTATCGTGCCTGAACTGGTCTCATAGGTTGATACTTCCCCTGCCGGGAAGAGCGCCAGCGCATGGCCATCCTTCACAAATGCCATTGCCTCATCAATCGCTGCCGGCGCTGATCTGCGGATACTGGCTCCGGCAAGTTCCGCGGGCAGGATCAGCTCTTTCAGCGGATCTATCTGCTGCAGCAGGAAGCTGGACATTACCCTGATATCACTCCTTTTCCTGAGGAGGATATCCAGCAGTATCAGGGCATCAACTCCCCCGAACGGATGATTTGACACCATTATGAATGGACCCGTTGCCGGGATATTCTCAATATCCTTTTCCGATACGTCAATCCTGATATCCAGATGCTCAATAATGGATTTTATAAAAATCACCGGGTCATTATCATAGTTATCTGAATAAACCCTGTTCAGTTTATTGTACCTGAAAATATGCATCAGGGCCTGGGCTATCACCGCCACCCCCGGGGTATCGAGATTTGTGGCCCTTGCCAGCTCTCTCGGAGTCAGGAGCTTAATCTGCCTTCTCACAGGTTATCGGAGATAATTATCAAACTGTTGTTTTGCCGGCTTCATCGGCTTTTCAGGTTTCATATATCTGATTCTCGAGATGATCGAGCCACTCGAGGTATTTTATCTCATAAATAGCCGCGAGTCCGGTATCAGGGTCGGATGCTCCGGCCAGTGACACACCCCTGAAGGCATCGGCAGGCGAGTCGTAATAGCCTGTGCCCACGCCGGCCCCGCGTGCTGCTCCTGCTGCCGCGTCAGTATTGTAGAGATGGATGGGGGTTGATGTGACGGATGCCAGTATCTCACGGAAGAGCGGACTGCGGAAGATACCTGCCTCACCGGCACGGATCACGGGAGGATTGATACCCATCTCCTTGATTATCTCAAGGCCGAACCGGAAAGAGAAGGCGATTGACTCGAGTGCAGCCCGGAAGAGGTGTCCGTTCCTGTGGATATTGTAGTTCAGCCCGTGGATTGAACCGCCCGGGAAGAGATTGCCAAGCATTCTTTCGGCGCCGTTGCCGAACGGGAGCATGATGAGCCCGTCGCTTCCAGGATCAACTGCCGCTGCCAGCCTGTCCATTCCGGGGTAATCAATGCCTGCACCCATGGTTCTCCTGAGCCAGGAGTAAAGGATGCCCGTGCCGTTGATGCAAAGCAGCACCCCCAGCCGCCGGTGCCGCTCACTGTGATTAACATGCATGAAGGTATTGACACGCGACCTGGAGTCATACTGCATCTTGTCGGTGATGCCGTAGATAACACCAGAGGTGCCAGCCGTGGCAGCCACCTCACCCGGCTGCATCACATTCAGTGCAAACGCATTGGCAGGCTGATCGCCTGCACGGAATGATACCGGTATGCCGGGCCGCAGGCCAAGTTCGCCGGCAACCCCGGCGGTAAGCTGCCCCTGCAGGGAGAATGATTTTACAGGCGGGGGCAACAGGTCGGGGGAGATATCATAGTGTTCCAGCAACTCAGCCGAGAGCTCGTTCCTCAGATAATCCCAGAAGATACCCTCAGAAAGTCCTGTGAAGGTGGTCCGTATCTCTCCCGTCAGCCGCATGGCAAGGTAGTCGCCCGGCAGCATGATCTTCCTTATCCGGCCGTAGACCTCCGGCTCATTCTCCTTCACCCAGGCCAGCCTGGAGGCTGTGAAGTTTCCGGGTGAGTTCAGCAGGTGATGGAAACAGAAGTCCTTCCCCAGCTTGTCGAAAGCCCTCTCCCCCAGTTCAACCGCCCTGCTGTCGCACCATATTATCGCTGGTCTGACCACCCTGTTATCGCTGTCAAGAGCCACCAGCCCGTGCATCTGGTATGATATTCCCACCGCCCCTATCGCATCGCCTCTCTTCCCTGTCTGTTCAAGGCATGCTGCCAGTGCCAGGGTGAAGCTCTTCCACCACTGCTCCGGGTCCTGTTCGGCATACCCGGGTTCGGGAACAGCTATCTCCATCTCTGACGGGGGGTGAGAGGCAGAAGCGGCCACTCTGCCCGTAGCGCCATCAATTACAGATACTTTTACAGATGAGCTTCCGAGGTCAATACCTAATAACAGCATAAAAACTCTTTCTTTAACCGGTTTCTGGTTCCGTGATAAATGTACGGATATTTTCCATAGAAGCAGGTGCCGTTACCTTCACTCCCCATCATTCTTCACACGGGGTGGTCTGACAGAATCCGGGCTATTGTCTGAGGCACCCGCCCGTAGCAAGCCCGGCCCGCTAATCACCTGCAGCCTTGTGGTTATCCAATCCCATTATCAGGCCTGCGGCATTTGCCATGCCGGCGACCTTCTCAGCGTTGGCGATCGGGCAGGTCACTCCGCTCATTATTGCGGCCACCATGAACGCCATGTTTACCTCTCCCCTTCCGGAGAGTCCGGCCGAGACATCACTGATGCCCAGGGTTATGTTCACCCCCAGCCTGTCACGTATCAGCCTGGCCGTCTCAAGGGTTACCCCGGCTGCCCCTCTCTCTGCTGCTATTGGCCGTGTGACCGGGTCGATGATCACATCTTCAGCCTTCAGTCCCGCCCGCAGGGCCCTCTCAATGATCTTCTCCGCTATCTTCAGCCGCCTGGCGGGGTCACTGCTCACCCCCTTCTCATCGACTGTTATGCCGATGATTGCCGCCCTGTGCTCCCGGGCTACGGGCAGCAGCCGCTCCAGGGAGGCGGTCTCGCCTGTTGCGGCATTGATTATGCACCTCCCCCTGATCACCTTCAGGGCCGCCTCAAGGGCTACGGGGTTCATTGAGTCGAGGCAGAGCGGTATGTCATAATGCTGCTGCAGAAGGGTCACCGCTGCCGGCAAAAGCTGTTTCTCATCTATGCCCGCACCGGCCACATGCAGGTCAAGGATGGCGGCTCCGGCCGTGATCTGTCTCTCAGCGATGGGGAGCATGTGGCTGAGGTCTCCTTCCCGCAGGGCAGCCGACAGCCTGCGGTTGGCCGCGGCATTGAGCGACTCGCCTATGATCACCGCCGGCCCGCAGGTGTCAATCACCACCTCGTGCCTGTCACTTCTGAGGATTGTCTTCATCTGAAAACCCGGTTTTCCGGCTCCCCCGCCCACCGGCTGCCGGCAGCGCCTCGGCGCCCTGCCATGCTGCCACCGCGCTGATGCCGGGGTATATCTGTGTGCCACTGAAAAGATAACAAATAATCATGCACTATGCTCAGCACCGGGGATGATAAAACGGGATTGCCTCTCCATACCCATCAAGCCGGGCCGCTGCTGCTTCGTAGCTCTCAGTACCGGGCTGGTGTTGCTTCGCGGCCGTAAGTGCCGGACTGGTGTTGCTTCGCAGCCTTCAGTGCCGGCCCGTTGTTTCAGGGGCTGTCATCCGGGGATATAAAACAAAAAACGGGTTCCGCTTTTGTGCGAAACCCGTTTATGTAAAGTCGGCGGCGACCTACTCTCCCACATTTTGCTCTGCAGTACCATCGGCGCAGGAGGGCTTAACTTCTCTGTTCGGAATGGGAAGAGGTGGAACCCCTCCGCTATAGCCACCTTAAGACTTCAAATATCGTGACATGCTGGTTACTGTAAGAATAATAAGACATTTCTCAGAAAGCTCACGGGTAATTAGTACTGCTCGGCTTTGATGTTGCCACCTTTACACCTGCAGCCTATCAACGTCGTAGTCTACAACGACCCTTAAGGGAGATCTCATCTTGAGACGAGCTTCGTACTTAGATGCTTTCAGTGCTTATCTCTTCCAAACATAGCTACCCTGCGATGCAGCTGGCGCCACAACAGGTACACTAGCGGTCTGTCCAACACGGTCCTCTCGTACTAGTGTCAGGTTCTCTCAAATCTCCTGCGCCCACAACAGATAGGGACCGAACTGTCTCAC
>CAZAVK010000019.1:0-26851 GCA_964488645.1 uncultured Rikenella sp.
ATAATCCCTCAGTTGCTGCAACATGCTGGGCGGCAGCAATGATCTTCTGACCGTTTGGCCAGTACATATTCCTGTAGTTCTTGAATATATCATACGGAGCAAGATCCAGCATGTCTACAGGAATTGGCATGACATTCTGGGCAATCAGTTTTTCCACCAGTCCCAGGTTGAGATGAGGATCAGTGCTGTTATACGGCCTTCCAAGAAGTATCACGGGTCTGCAGTTTTCGGGAATATTATTGAATACATTCCTGCCGTAATCAATCAGTTGTTTTTCAAAAAGAGTCTGAATGTTATCGGCATAATAGACTGCTTCACGGATCTGTTTTTTACTCAGGCCGAATTTGCTGCTGAAATATTCTGTCATCTCTTTGACAAGTGCACTTTCAAAGAACCTGAAATGAAGTGTGGGCATTATGAGCTTTGATTCATCTATTTTCTCCCTGAGAGCTGCTTTTACCATGAAAGGATAAGATTGTATCCACGGGCAGTTACAATTGAAAGTCTTTTCATAGCCCCGGAATTTTGCATTGACTATGAAAGGGAGGAATATATAATCAACATTTTTCTCCATCAGGTCAATTACATGTCCGTGCATCAGTTCCACGGGAAGACACAATTCGGTGGTAATGGTCTCGATTGAGGTGGTTACCAGGGTTTTATCCGACTCTTTTGAAAGAATGACCTGGAATCCGAGTTGTTCAAAGAAGGTTCTCCAGAACGGGAATTGCTGATAGAATACCATGAGTGCCCTGGGTATCCCGACAGTGGGTCTGGTTCTTTCCACTGTTTCTTTATATCCCTCCATCAGCATTTCTGTCCTTATCTTGAACAAATTGGGGATGTTGTTTACAACTTTTTTCCTGCCGTCGGTTTCATATTTCTCGCATCTTCCGCCATAGAAAAGGGATCTCTTTTCTCCGGCGATCTTAACCCGCCTGATCTCGCAATGGTTTGTACATCCCTGGCAGGTAAACCTGCTAACATTATATGATGCATTCCTTATACCGAATCCCTTGAATGTTGTTTTTTGCCCGGGAGCCATTGAGCGTTGCGCCAGAATGGCCGCACCTATGGCACCGGTAACATCGAAATGTGGGGGGATAGTGATTTTTTTGCCGGTAACTTCTTCAAAAGCGGCTACAACGGCTTTGTTGTTGGTGACACCGCCCTGGAAAAAGATTTTATTTCCGACCCTCCGGTCACCGACAACCTTCTGGAGATAATTGTACACTATTGAATAGGCCAGGCCGCCAACAAGATTATCATTTCTGGCACCTTTCTGCATGAAGGAATTGAGATCCGATTCCATGAAAACGGTGCATCGGTCACCAAGTTTAACCGGACTCTCTGCATTCAGAGCCATATTCCCGAACTCCTCAACAATATTTATTTTCAGCTTTTCAGCCTGTTCTTCGAGGAAGGAACCGGTACCCGCGGCACACACTTTATTCATCTCAAAATCAATCACAACGCCGTTCTCGATACTTATATATTTTGAGTCCTGGCCACCGATCTCAAATATGGTATCGACAGTGGGATCGTAATCAATGGCAGCTGTTGCCTGGGCTGTTATCTCGTTGCGGATCGTATCAGCCCCGATAAAATCGCCGGTAAGGTATCTACCGGAACCCGTTGACCCGGCACCGACGACTTCAACATCTTCACCAACCTCATCATATATTTCCGTCAATCCCTTCTGAATTGCTTCCAGGGGTTTCCCGGCTGTGGGGAGATATCTCCTGGCAACAACATTATGTTCCCTGTCTATCAGCACAACATTGGTACTGAGAGAGCCCACATCTATTCCGAGGTAGACCTGGAGTCTTTCCCTGCCGTTCTTCCGGAAATTCAACTCTGTATTGTAAACTGCATCAGATTCTTTCAGCCTGGGAAGGCTGGTGAACGATGAAGAGGTCAGGGAGAGGTATTGTTCCAGCTCTTCCAGCTCCGGGAAGCCGTTCATGCCTGACTGGTTGGAATGAGCATACATGACAGCTCCGATTGCTCCCATTGATGCATGGTATTGCGGGATGATGAGCTCATCCCCGTTCAGGTTCAGGATTTCCCTGAAGGCTCTGATCATGCCCACATTGGCCGCTACACCGCCTGAAAAGATAACCGGTTTCCGGAATTCCCTGCTTTTGCCGACGTTGCTTCTGAAGTTCCTAGCCAGTGCGAAACATAATCCGGCAACAATATCATGGAGGGGAGTGGCTATCTGCTGGTGATGAATCATGTCACTTTTTGCGAAAACGCTGCATCGCCCGGCGATTCTTGGCGGGTTGACCGATTTGAGAGACATCTCGCCGAACTCCTTCTCAATGGATACACCTATTCTCCTGGCCTGCTGGTCAAGGAATGAACCGGTTCCCGCGGCACAGATACTGTTCATCTCAAAATCCACCAGTTTTGATGGCCCTCCTGACGGATCTTTTTCCAGTATGATCAGTTTGGAATCTTCACCACCAATTTCAATTACCGTTCTGGCTTCCGGATAGAGTGTACCGCACGAGGTTGCCTGGGCAATGATTTCATTCACAAAAACTGCTCCTATCAGGGCGGAGGCCAGTTTCCCGCCTGTTCCGGTAATTGCTGTTCCTCTGAATGAATCAGCGGGATACCTGGTCAGCAATGACCTGAGCCTCTCATTCAGGACATGGAATGGGCGCCCGTGAACGTAGTCATAATGATTTTCAATTACATTATAACCTGTGTCAAGAATGACGGTATTCAGTGATACCGATCCAATATCAAGCCCGAGCAGGATACCCTCAATCCCATGGGCGGATTCCGAATACTTTTTCATGAGACTGTTGTGTTGGATGTTCTTTACCTGAATGAAAACGGTCAGGTCAGTTTTGTGGCCCACCTATACAAAGTTCCGAATTACCCTAAAATGGCATATCACTTATCATGACTTTTTTAAGATTTCAACCTGACAAAAGACTACTGAAAGAGGGGTGTAATAGGTTGATATCTAGTGTTACAACATTTTGGCAGTCTTGGCCTAAGCAAAAAGCCATAATTCAGAATGAGAGGGTTGCTAAAAATTTGGAATTGAAGAAGGCGGCGCGGAGCCGTGAACAATGAAACAGTGATCGTCCCCTGCCGTGAGGAGTTATTTCAGAAATAATTGTGGAGCCGGTTTATGAATTTCTGCCATCTTTGTTGTCATGAATGACCAGAAGCAGGTATACGAACTGGAGCACGCTCCCCTCGGGAAGCTGATGTGGAAGTATTTCCTGCCCTCCTTTGCCAGCATGATGGCCAATGCCCTCTACAATGTTGTTGACCGCATCTATATCGGGCAGGGTGTTGATGCCCTGGCATTGTCTGGTCTGACGGTTGTCTTCCCGCTGATGATCATCATCATGGCATTCGGGATGCTGGTCGGTATGGGCTCGGCGGTCCGCGTCTCCCTCAGCCTCGGCGAGAAGGACCACAAGAGGGCCAACCGCATACTGGGCAACGCCTTTTTCCTCACACTGGTCCTGAGCCTGACCCTGATGGGTATCGGCTTCCTGGTACGCGACAGGGTGCTGCAGATCTTCGGAGCCGGGCCCGAGACGCTGCAGTATGCCTCAGACTATTTTACCATTATCCTCCTCGGCACCCCCATGGCCATGGTCGGATTCTCGCTGAACAACGTCATCAGGGCCGAAGGAAACCCGCGCATCGCGATGTACTCCATCTTTATCAGTGCAGGACTGAACATCATCCTCGATCCGATATTCATTTTCGGCCTGGGGATGGGGGTGAAGGGTGCCGCCATCGCCACGGTCATATCGCATACCGTTCTTGCAGTATGGGTGCTGACGCACTTCCGCAGCAAGCGGAGCATCACCAGGCTGACATTTGACAATTTCAAGCCCGACCTGTTCATAATCAAACATATAATCTCGATCGGCTTTGCGCCGTTCGCCATGAATATTGCCGGCAGCATTGTGACAGCAGTGATGAACACCAAGTTCATAAAGTATGGCGGCGATATATCGGTTGGTGCACTGGGGATAGTGAACAGCGCCACCATGATGCTGGTGATCTCGATCATCTCGATCAACATGGCCATTCAGCCCATTATAGGCTTCAACTACGGCGCCGGCCTCTTCTGCCGTGTGAAGGAGACTGTGATGAAGGCCATCAGGTATGCCACCCTGATAGCCACCGGCGGCTGGCTGCTATGTATGCTGGCGCCGGGCGCAATAGTCAGCATCTTCAACTCTGACAGCCCCGAGCTGCGGGAGGCAGGGATACTTGGCCTGCGCATCTATTGCGCCGTATTGCCCATTGTGGGGTTCCAGATCATAGCCTCAAACTATTTCCAGGCCATCGGCAAGGCAAAGCTGGCAGCCTTCCTTTCACTGTTACGGCAGATAATTGTACTGTTGCCGCTCATACTCATCCTGCCCGGATTCTGGGGGGTGGAAGGGGTGTGGATCGCTTCCCCGATCTCTGACATGGTCGCCGCCATCATATCCTACATCTTCTTCAGGAGAGAGATCAGGAGGCTCAACTGCGATATATCGTACGGCGGATGGCGGGCGCAGGCTGTCCCGGCAACTGAAAAGGCGTGACCGGCGCTTATCTGCTCAATACCACATGTATCTGCTTCTTTCGGGCTGTTGCTGCCGGTCCCTCCGGTGTTTCGCCACCGGAGTCCTCTCTGCCGGCTACGGATCTGGTTGCGGATCATCCCCTCCACGCTGCATGAACTCGTTGCAGCAACTCACCTGATGACGCAGAAGGGATAATGCCGCTGTAAGATACCACGCACCGGGGAAAATCAAATTATTTATATTTGCACCTGAATTGTACTTCCCCGGTTATTGATGGATCACATACGCAATTTCTGCATAATAGCGCATATTGATCACGGCAAGAGCACCCTGGCAGATCGTCTGCTTGAGATGACCCATACCGTTGATGCCCGCGATTTCCATGACCAGGTGCTTGACAGCATGGATCTGGAACGCGAGAGGGGCATAACCATCAAGAGTCACGCCATACAGATGTCATACAAGCATGAGGGGAAGAGCTACATCTTCAACCTTATTGACACTCCCGGGCATGTCGATTTCTCGTATGAGGTCTCCCGCTCCATCGCTGCCTGCGAGGGTGCCCTGCTGGTTGTTGACGCCACACAGGGCATACAGGCCCAGACCATCTCAAACCTCTATATGGCCATAGAGCACGGTCTTGAGATCATCCCGGTACTGAACAAGATGGATTCACCCAGTGCCATGCCTGATGAGGTTAAGGATCAGATCGTCGATCTCATCGGCTGTGACAGGGATGATATTATTGAGGCCATTGCCCGTACGGGTGCCGGTGTGGAACGCATCATGGAGGAGATCATCAGGAAGGTGCCTCCCCCGAAAGGCGATCCCGAGGCTCCCCTGCAGGCGCTGGTCTTCGATTCGGTGTACAACTCATTCCGCGGAATTATCGCATATTTCAAGATTGCCAACGGCACCGTCAGAACCCATGATCTTGTGAAGTTCATCAATACCGGAAAGGAGTATGATGCTGATGAGATAGGAGTCCTGAAGCTGCGGAGGGAGCCGCGCGATGTGCTCAGTGCCGGAGATGTGGGATATATCATCTCAGGGATAAAAGTCTCTGCCGAGGTGAAGGTGGGTGACACCCTCACCCATGTGGAGAGACCTTGTGACAGCGCCATCTCGGGCTTCGCTGATGTGAAGCCCATGGTCTTTGCCGGCATCTATCCGGTAGATGCCGATGACTATGAGGATCTGCGCTCATCGATAGAGAAGCTGCAGCTCAATGATGCCTCGCTCACCTTCGTGCCGGAGTCGTCGGCGGCACTGGGATTCGGGTTCAGGTGCGGATTCCTTGGGCTGCTGCACATGGAGATAATCCAGGAGAGGCTCGACCGTGAGTTTGATATGGATGTGATCACCACCGTACCCAACGTATCATTCAGGGTCATCACCAAAAAAGGGGAGACCCTGGACGTGCATAACCCGTCAGGCCTGCCTCCGGTGACCATGATAGACGAGATTGAAGAGCCCTATATCCATGCACAGGTGATAACCAAGTCAGAATACCTGGGACCCATTCTCAACCTCTGTATCGATAAGCGGGGCACTCTCAAGAACCAGGTCTACCTGACCAGTGACAGGGTTGAGGTCACCTTTGACATGCCTCTGTCAGAGATAGTCTTTGATTTCTATGACAAGCTGAAGAGCATATCAAAGGGCTATGCTTCGTTTGACTACCATATAACTGAATACAAAAGCGCCGATCTGGTCAGGCTCGATATACTGCTTAACGGTGAAATGGTTGACGCCCTGTCAACCCTGATTTACCGGGGGCATGCCTACAATTTCGGACGCAGGATGTGCGAGAAGCTGCGTGAGCTGATACCCAGGCAGCAGTTTGACATCGCCATTCAGGCGGCCATTGGGGCCAAGATCATTGCCCGCGAGACGGTCAAGGCGGTACGCAAGGATGTGACAGCCAAATGTTACGGTGGTGATATCACCAGGAAGAGGAAGCTGCTCGAGAAGCAGAAGAGAGGCAAGAAGCGGATGCGCCAGATAGGGAACGTTGAGGTACCCCAGCAGGCCTTCCTGGCGGTGCTGAAGCTCGACTGACCGAAAAAAACGGGGCCGGGGCTTGCAAATAAAGAAATTATGCTATCTTAGCACTTCGTTGGGTAATGACGGGAAGAGATATCACCGTATAAACAACCCTGAAACTAACCTAAACCAATACCCCGCACCACGGAGAGATGCGGGGTACTTTTTTCGGGCGGCCTTCGGTAACTGAATATGGTCCCCGGCCGCTGCTCACCTGACCATACGGGCTCTCATGATTTCAGCACAGAAGCTTGTACCCTTTGCCGTGTATGTTCAGTATCTCTACATTCTCATCCTTGCGCAGGTACTTGCGAAGTTTGGTGATATATACATCCATGCTCCTGGCATTGAAATAGGTGTCATCGATCCATATCGTCTTGAGTGCCAGGTTACGTTCAACCACCTCATTGCGGTAGCGGCACAGCAGCTCCAGCAGTTCTGACTCCTTGGTCGTCAGCTTCCGCGACTGCTCATTGATCGTCAGCAATTGTTTGGCCACGTCAAAAGAGAACCTGCCTATTGTGTAGAACCCGGCCGGAGCGTCGGGCTGTCTGGGTGCAGCCCTTCTGAGGATGGCTTCAATGCGGTAGAGCAGCTCTTCCATTGAGAAGGGCTTGGTCAGGTAATCATCAGCCCCCGACCTGAACCCTTCAATCACATCCTCTTTCAGGTTCCTGGCGGTCAGGAATATTATAGGCATGTGCTGGTCTATCTGTCTGATCTCCTTTGCCAGTGTGAAGCCGTCAAGTCTGGGCATCATCACATCAAGGATGCAGAGATGGAACTTGCCCTTCCTGAAAAGGCCCTTCGCCTGTTCACCGTCGGTTGCCAGCGTGGTATCATACGCCCTGGCAATGAGGTAGTTCGTCAGCAGCTGCCCCAGGTTGGGATCGTCTTCGGCAAGTAAAATGCTAACCTTATTCATTTCTTTGGCTGTTCTTTTGGAAGGTGAATGATAATCCGGGTACCCTTGCCCGGCTGACTCTCAATCTTAAGAGTACCATAGTGCTCTTCGACTATCTTTTTCACATAGCTGAGTCCCAGTCCGAAACCTTTGATATTATGGGTATTTCCGGATGGTACCCGATAAAATTTGTCAAAGATGTGTTTCATATGCTCGCGTGCTATCCCGATACCGTTGTCAGAAACGGTTATGGTGATGCCCTTGTGCGACTCCGAGGTTGCCACCGTTATTTCTGGCGTATCGATGGTATATTTGAGGGCATTGTCGATCAGGTTGAGTATTACGTTGAAGAAGTTTGTCTCATCGATCATTGCCATCGGGTCAGATGCATCAAGGAATGTTGAGATGGTTCCGCCGCGCCCGTGAATCTGCAGCTTGAATGCATCAACGGCTCTCAGCAGCAGCTTGTGCAGGTCTGTCTGCTGTTTCTCAAGCCCTAGCCTGGCCCGCTCGAAGATGGCTGTCTGCAGCACTCTCTCCACAAGCAGCCTCAGGCGGTTGCTCTCTTCACTTATTACTGATGCCAGCCCCGGGGTGTTGCGTACACTCTCCGGCACATCCTTGTCGCCAAGCATCTGTGCCGCCAGGGAGATAGTTGCAATGGGAGTCTTGAGTTCATGGGTGATATTGCTGATGAAGTCGCTGCGTATCTCTGAGAGTTTCTTCTGCCTGATTATGACGACAAAGGTGCCGGTGGCGAGCAGGATCAGCAGCAGGATCAGCAGCATTGATGATATGGCCATGAAAGCGATATTGCTGAACTTGTAATCCTCCTCCTTAGGGAAGTATATTGTAAGGATATTGTTTCCGGGAAGCGGGTCATTGGGGAATAGCTGGCGGAGATACTTGCTTGCCCCGCTGCTCTCATTGTAGGCTGGTGTGCGGTATATTATGTCGCCATAGGCGCCCCGTACGGCACACTCATAGTCAAGGTGGATGCCAACCGCATCGAGCGATTTCCTGATCTGGCTGTTCAGCTCGTCAGGTGTGAACCGTTCGCGCAGCGGCGGGGTCTCGAGCAGGATCCTGCTTACAATATTCTCAACCGCAATGATTTTATTTGTTATACGGCCTGAAGCCCCCGCCGTGAGGGTCTGTTCGGTGACCTCAGTGCCCCCGAAGAAAGATTCGATGCCCAGGCTGTCACCCTCTTGCAGGAATGAGTAGCCGGCCCTGCTTCTGATGGCTGACCGGAGGACAGGATCAATGCCATATTTCTCCAGCAGCTTCTCGCCGGCGCTCTTCCCTGATGACGGGTCATCATTCCCCGTAAACTCAGGCGCCTGTGACCCCGGATTAACCTCGCTGATAATACGCTTGTAGGTATCTGCCTTCTCAAGCTCGGCAACCACCTCCTTCAGGGCTCCGTTGACACCGAACCTGAACTCCTGGTCCTCGGCACGGACAACACTGGTGATCCATTTCACCTGTATGATCACCAGGGCTGAAATGGCCAGGAAAAAGAAAATCGCCAGCAGAACAATCCAGGAGCGTTTCATGATGTAACAAAAATAGTCGCTTCAGATTTCAATACATAAAGAATAACGCCATATTAAAGATTTTACAGCTGTAAAAGATTAAAAAAATGTTAAAAATCAATCTCTTAACATTCCTTTAAGAGAAGTTCGTAGAAATATTTCTGATCTTTGTATCAGTTATGGCACGGAAATTGCTATAATCTAAGTGGAGTTTTTTTCATAGGTTAGGTTAGTTTTAGGGTTAACACCAAAGAGGAGACAGGAGACTGGCTCCTCTTTCTTTTGTGTGCCCCGCGAGGTCGGGGAAAAAGCAGGGGGCAAACTACCTCTTTCCTTCCTGCCCGATTGTCAATCGCCGGGAGGATCGGAAAGCCGGAGCAGCGCAGCGTATGATATGCAGGATGCAATGCACGGCAGTCTGTCTCCATCTGGTTGCCGGCAGCCGCCTGGCTGTCTTTATGTAATCAGCAGCGGCAGGTTGGGATCTGCCGTATCGCGGCTGTGGAGAACGAAGAGTGCGGTTATCTCGGGGATACCGCGGAGTGACCGTGCCAGCTCTTCGATCTCCAGCCTGCTGCTCTTTTCATTTATCACGACGAAAAAGTCGATGTTGCGCAGCTTCCTGATCAGGGTTTTGCCAGCGCTGCGGTTTGAGATGAGAGTGAATGCACCCTCACCGGTGGTAAACCGCGCAAATGAACTGCTGCCCCCGGCTGTGCCTGGCTTTATCTCATCATCACTCCTGGTGAGATCACTCCCCAGCCGCCGGTTGATCATTACCGAAAGCCTGTAATCAGGCTCGGCCGACACCACCCCGATGAAGTGGAACGGCGGTGGTTCACTTGCTGCAATTGTATGCCTTGTTATCTTCTTCTCCCTGCCCATCGCCCTGGTGAGAACCCTCTCTTAATGATCATCAGCTATATCTTTATCAGTCCCAGCCGCCTGAGCGCCTCCAGGGCAGCCTCCTGCTCTGCCTCTTTCTTGGATATCCCCACGCCGTGAGATACCGGTTCATTGTTGATCTCAAGGGTCACCCTGAAGAGCGGATGGGCAGAATTGCCGTTGTTGCCCTCTTCTGCCGTGAAGTTAAGCTTTTGTTTGTTTTTCTGGCAATGCTCCAGGATCAGACTTTTATAGTCGGTCTCGGCTGATAGGATTTTATCGAGGTTGAGGTGTCTCTTCAGCCCCCTCTTGATAAATATGCGGCTGGTTCTTCTATACCCGCGGTCAATGTAGAGTGCACCGACCAGTGCCTCGACGGCATTGCCGTATAGGTTGCGCGGCGAGTCGGTGGGAGCGAGGTTTGATATGATCAGCTTGTCAAGCCCCATTGAGACGCCCAGTTGGTTCAGCGTCTCACGGCTTACCAGCCGGGCCTTGGTCTTTGTGAGGAATCCTTCCGATGCTCCGGGATAGAGCCGGTAGAGAAAATCTGAAACGATGCTGTCGATAATGGCATCACCCAGGAATTCCAGCCGTTCGTTGTTTATCCTGACGCCGTCAGGGCGGGTGAATGTGGCTGACCGGTGTATGAAGGCCATCTCATAGAGGCCCGCGTTGGCAGGAGTAAACCCGGTAATTCTCCGCAATTCTGAACGGAACCTGCTCCTGTCAACTATCAGGGTGTTGTTTTTCTTCCTGCCCGACAGGAACACTACTTTTCAAATTTCCTGATCAGTATGGTTGCATTGTGTCCTCCGAAGCCGAAGTTGTTGCTCAATGCAACCCTTACCGGCCTTTTCTGGGCCTTGTTAAGGGTAAGGTTCAGGTTCTGGTCGATAGCCGGATCAGGGTTCCTGAAGTTAATTGTCGGAGGCACGGTATCATTCACCACGGCAAGGATGGTTGCAATGGCTTCAACGGCGCCGGCGGCCCCGAGCAGGTGCCCGGTCATTGATTTTGTGGCACTGATATTAAGCTTGTAGGCGTGATCACCGAAGAGGGAGATTATGGCCTTTGTCTCTGCAATGTCTCCCAGTGGTGTTGCGGTACCGTGTACGTTGATATAATCGATGTCAGATGGCTTCAGCCCGGCCTCGGCAATTGCCTGCTTCATTACGTTCAGTGCTCCTATTCCCTCAGGGTGCGGTGCGGTGAGGTGATAGGCATCGGCGGTAAGCCCTGTGCCGGTAATCTCGGCATAGATCTTTGCGCCCCTGGCCCTGGCATGCTCAAGCTCCTCGAGTACGAGAGCACCGGCACCCTCACCAATGACAAACCCGTCGCGGGTCACATCAAACGGGCGTGAGGCGGTGGCATACTCTTCATTGTTGGTTGACATCGCCTGCATGGCGTTGAAGCCGCCTATGCCGGGCGGATTGACAGAGGCCTCTGAGCCTCCGGCAATGAAGAGGTCTGCCTTCCCGAGCAGAATGTAGTAGTAGGCATCAATCAGTGCATTGGTTGATGAGGCACATGCTGATACAGTGGCAAAGTTGGGCCCGCGGAATCCATACTTGATGGAGAGCAGCCCGGCTGCTATGTCACTGATCATCTTCGGTATGAAGAATGGACTGAACCGGGGGGTACCATCACCGGTGACAAAGCTCCTCACCTCTTCAAGGAATGTCTCTATTCCACCGATACCGGAGGCCCAGATGACTCCGCAACGATCGCGGTCGGCAGCCTCGGGATCAAGGCCGGCATCACGTACAGCCTCATCTGCCGCAATATGGGCATACTGGGTGTAAAGATCCATCTTGCGCGACTCCTTCCGGTCAAAATACCTGGAAGGATCATAATCCTTGATCTCGCAGGCGAACTTTGTCTTGAACTTGCTGGTGTCAAAACGGGTGATGAGAGCAGCACCGCTTACACCATTGACAAGCCCATCCCAATACTCCTGCAGATTGTTGCCGATGGGGGTCAATGCCCCCATCCCGGTAACCACTACACGCCTCATGGCCTGTTATCAGAGATAACTACTTAGCGTTCTCTTCGATATACTTAATGGCTTCGCCAACAGTGCTGATACTTTCTGCCTGATCATCAGGAATACCAATGTTGAATTCCTTTTCGAACTCCATGATCAGCTCGACAGTGTCCAGAGAATCTGCACCCAGATCATTTGTGAAATGTGCTTCGGGAGTAACCTCTGCTTCATCAACGCCAAGCTTCTCAACGATGATCTTCTTTACTCTTGTGGAAATGTCAGACATACCAATCAATTTTATGTTAATACTCAATTTTGGAACTCTGCAAAGAAATATATTTGTACTTTATTATTCAAACAATTTGCCGGAAATTTGTATAGAGGCAGGTGTAAAGCTAACATACTCAGGGCATTATGACAGATTAAGTGCCTCCGGGAACTTGCGCTGAAAAAATGGCAATTATCAGAGAATGAAGAATATAGCCATTATGGCATCAGGTGCCGGCACCAATGCCGAAAACATCATCAGGTACTTTTCGAACGAAAAAAAAGCGAAAGTGACTCTGGTTTTGTCGAACAAGCCTCAGGCATTGGTATTGATGAGAGCTGCGGCACTCGGGGTGGATGCCTTTTTTTTCGACCGTACTCAGTTTTATGACTCCGGCGAGGTGCTTATGATGCTTCGCAGGAGGATGACTGACCTGGTGGTTCTGGCTGGTTTCCTGTGGCTCGTTCCTGACAATATTATTGAGGAATTCAGGGGTCGTATCCTAAATATTCACCCTGCCCTGCTTCCCCGTTTCGGAGGCAGGGGGATGTACGGCGAGAGGGTACACCGGGCAGTGCTGGAGGCGGGTTGCAGTGAGAGCGGGATCACAATTCATCACGTCACCGGGGAGTATGATGCCGGCAGCATAATTTTCCAGGCACGCTGCCCGGTACTGCCCGGCGATGATGAGAGAAGCCTTGCAGAGAGGGTGCATGCGCTTGAGTATGAGCACTACCCCAGGGTGATCAGCTCCATGATCGATTCGCTGTGACAGACAGATTCAGCGGGCCGGCTATTCCCCGGAGACCAGTTATGAGTTGCTGCCGCATAAGCAGTTCCCAATGCTTCTGACTGGTGGTTGTCAGTAGTCTATCGTCCCGAGCAGGTCGAGGTATCCCTTTGAGATCTTCCTGAACTCATCAATCGACTCCGGCGCCACCGGGTTTACGGGTGGTGCCTCCACCTTCAGCGGGTCGACCGGTGAGCCGTTGCGGTAGAACCGGAAGTCGAGGTGCGGCCCGGTTGAGAGCCCTGAGCTGCCGACATATCCTACTACCTGTCCCTGCTTTACATATACTCCCGGAGCTATTCCCGGTCCGAACCGTGACAGGTGCATGTATGCCGTTGAGTAGACGCTGTTGTGCCTTATGCGCACTATTCTTCCGGCGCCGCCTTCATATGCGGTGCTGGTCACCCTTCCGTCGCCGATGGCGACCACCGGGGTACCTATCGGAGCTGCATAATCAACCCCGTGATGAGGTCTGACGATCTTCAGGATAGGGTGGAGGCGTCCGCCCGAGAATCGTGAGCTGATGCGTGAATAGCGCAGCGGCGCCTTCAGGAATGCCTTGCGCAGGCTGGCTCCTGTGGTGTCATAGAATGAGAGCACGCTGTCCTGTATGAAGGGTATTGCAAAGATGTCACTGCCGGCATGCTCAAACTGTGCGGCATGGATCCGGCTGATGCCGGCCGATTCATCACCTATGAAGTCTTCTTCATAGATCACCTTGAACCTGTCACCCTTCTGCAGGCCGAAGAAGTCGATGGTCCATGCATAGATCTCTGACAGCTCGGCTGAGAGATTGGGATTGAGATTCTGTTCCTGGGTTGCGTTCCATAGTGAGGTGGTGATGGTACCCGAAGAGTAGCGCAACAGCCTGGTTATTTCAGCCTCATGCCTGCAGATAGAGAGTGTGTCGCGCAGTGAGAAGACATAGGCTGTACGCGGGTCATGCTGATAGATGAAGTAGTCAGCCCTGCTGAGGGTGTCTCGGGTGAGCAGTACCGAATAGGATGCTCCGGCCCGCACCTTGCGCGGATCGAAGGTCTCACGGTTATCATTCAGCAGCTTCTCAATATTATTCCATTCAACACCCTGTGAGGCGAGGATGGATGAGATTATCTGGTTCTGTTTCACGCGGCCGGTCACGACATTGTACGAGTCAACCGGTATCCCGAAGAGAATATTCCCGTCATACGCCGTACCGTCACTGTTGTTGCCCCTCTCAGCGGTTGCCAGCGTATCGGCTGCGGCCGCGAGATCGTCAGGGGTGCTGCCGCCAGCTGCATCGCTACGGATGCATGCCACGGCTGCCGCCAAGACCGCAGCGCACAATATCACCATAGTTCGTAACATTCTCATATTACAATATTTACTATTCGGTTGGGTACCACTATCACTTTTGGGGTGGCGTTGCCGATCCATTTCCTGGCTCTCTCATCAGCCAGTACGATCTCAGCAACCTCCTCGCGCGGCAGGTTGACCGGCAGCTCTATCTTGAAGCGTGTCTTGCCGTTGACCGATACCGGACACTCGAAGGTCTCCTCCTTAAGGTACCTCTCATCAACCTCGGGCCACGGCTCATATGCGAGGGTGCCGGTATGGCCGGTCAGGTGCCACAACTCCTCGGCCAGGTGCGGGGCAAAGGGGGAGAGGATCAGGATGAACTGAGAGGCAGTACCGCGGGTGATACGTTCATTCTTCAGGGCAGCGTTGAGGAAGATCATCATTGCCGAGATGGCTGTGTTGAAGCGGAGTCCCTCGATATCTTCCGTTACCTTTCTGATGGTTTTGTGGAGCAGCTTCAGGATGGAGATATCCTCCTCACCATCGGTGAGGTTCCTGTCATCGGCAAGGAAGCGGTATGTACGGGCCAGGAAGCTGTGAGGCCCTTTAATCCCCTTCTCGTCCCACGGCTTGGTGGCCTCGAGCGGACCGAGGAACATCTCGAAGAGCCTCAGTGTGTCGGCACCGTAACTTCTGACCACCTCATCGGGGTTGATGACATTCTTGAGGCTTTTTGACATCTTGGCCACTATCTGGCTTACCTCTTCGCCGGTTTCCGTGATGATGAACCTGCCATTTCTTTCTGTGACCTGGTCAGATGGTATCTTGGCGCCTGTTGCGGTCTCATAGGCAAAGGCGAGTATCATGCCCTGGTTGAAGAGCTTCATGAATGGCTCATCTGTTGATACAATTCCGAGGTCAAAGAGTACCTTATGCCAGAACCGCGCATAGAGGAGGTGAAGCACCGCATGCTCAGCTCCCCCGACATAGAGGTCTACCGGCATCCAGTAGCGTTCTTTGGCGGGATCGAATATCTTCTCGTCGTTCTTCGGATCAATGAATCTCAGATAGTACCAGCATGAGCCTGCCCATTGCGGCATGGTGTTGATCTCACGTCGCCCGTGGCGGCCGTCGCTGCCGGTCACCTTCAGCCATCCGGTGGCATTTGCCAGGGGCGACTCGCCCCCTTCCCGTGGCTCATAGACCTCGAGATCGGGCAGTGTCAGCGGGAGTTCCTCCTCACTGAGCAGGCTGATGGTGCCGTCGTCCCAGTGGATGACCGGGAAGGGTTCGCCCCAGTAGCGCTGGCGGCTGAAGAGCCAGTCACGCAGCTTGTAGTTGACGCGGTGGATACCCAGCCCACGCTCCTCAAGCCAGGCGGTGATAGTGGCGATCCCCTCTTTAACGTTCAGCCCGTCGAGGCTGATACCCAGCTCATTGTCTGACGAACTGATGAAGGTGCCGTCGCCGCTCCAGCACTCGTCGCCGGCCAGTATCCTCTCCCTCTGCCCGCTATCGGTAACGTCAGGGTCGAGGATACATCTTATCTCAAGCCCGAACTTGCGGGCAAACTCGAAGTCGCGCTCATCATGTGCCGGTACCGCCATGATGGCTCCCGTGCCATAGCCCATCAGCACATAATCGGCAATCCATACCGGTATCTTTTTTTGGTTGACCGGGTTTATGGCATAGCTTCCGCTGAAGACGCCGCTCTTCTCCCTTGCCAGGTCGGTGCGGTCAAGATCTGTCTTGAGTGATGCTGCCACGACATACTCCTCCACCCGGCGGGACATCTCCGGGGTGGTGACCTCCCTGACCAGCGGGTGCTCGGGTGAGAGTACCATATATGTTGCCCCGAACAGCGTATCGGGGCGGGTGGTATAGACCCTTATCACCCTGTCGCTGCCGGCGACGGGGAAGCTGACCTCTGCACCGGTTGAGCGTCCTATCCAGTTGCGCTGCATCTCCTTTATCCCCTCGGGCCAGTCGAGCCGGTCGAGCCCGCTGAGCAGCCTCTCGGCATAGTGCGGGATACGCAGCATCCACTGCTTCAGGGTGCGGCGTACAACCCCGTTGCCGCACTTCTCATGGGTGCCGTCTGTGAGCACCTCCTCATTGGCGCAGACGATACGGCATGCAGGACAGTACCATATCTGGGCGTCGTCATAGTAGGCCAGCCGCCGGTCATCGGTATAACGCCGTACCGCCTCACGCCCTCCGGCCCGTACTTCGGCCGGAACGGGCAGCTCGCTGATGTCACGGCCGCGACAGGCATCATGATCATACCAGGTGTTGTAGAGCCTGATAAAGATCCACTGGGTCCACCTGAAATAGGAGGGATCGGTGGTGTTGATCTCGCGGTCCCAGTCATAGCTCAGCCCCAGCTCCTTTATCTGCCGGCGGAAGGTGTCGCAGTTCAGGTTGGTGGTTACGGCCGGATGGGTGCCGGTCTGTATGGCATACTGCTCGGCAGGCAGCCCGAAGGCGTCCCAGCCCATGGGATGAAGCACGTTGAAGCCGTTCATCCGCTTGTAGCGGGCGATGATATCGGTGGCGGTATAACCCTCGGGATGACCGACATGCAGTCCTGATCCGGAGGGGTAGGGAAACATGTCGAGGATGTAGTACTTCTTCGGGTTAGAGAAATCATCCAGGGTTTTGAAGGTTTTATTCTTCTCCCAGTACTCCTGCCATCTCTTTTCTATCTCAGGGAAATTATACTCCTTCATGCCTGCCGGTTGGTTTGCGCTTATGGGTTGCGAAATTATGAAAACTTTGCAAAAAACCACCTCCGCCAGCCCGGAGGCTCC
Organism: uncultured Rikenella sp.; assembly: GCA_964488645.1. Lineage (GTDB taxonomy): Bacteria > Bacteroidota > Bacteroidia > Bacteroidales > VadinHA17 > SR-FBR-E99. The sequence goes on from CAZAVK010000019.1 coordinate 17,069, forward strand.
TGTGAATTGAGTCGTCATGTTTTGAAAAGTGATGCCGGAACCCTATTTTTGCATCGGAAATGGTCCCGTAGTTCAATGGATAGAATGACAGATTCCGGTTCTGTTGGTTGAGCGTTCGAGTCGCTCCGGGATCACTGCCGCAGATGAGGCCGTCTCATGACTTGAATGAGACGGCTTTGTTTTTCCGGGAGACCGGCAACCGTCAGGCTGCCTCATGAGTTAAGTGAGGCGGCTTTCTTTTTTGGGAGGAGGCGAAACGGAGAGAGGGAGCCGGCGGCGGGGCAGTGCCGACAGGCAGTCGGCTGTGGAGTTTTACAGCAACAGAAAGGGCTGCACCGTTGGCCGGGCAGCCCTTTCCGGGGTTATGCGATGCTATATTTACTGCACGCGTGTGAGCTTGTCTACATTGGTGTCTGCATACATGATCTTGAGTGCACTTGCACGGCGCAGGGCCTGCTTCACGTCAGTGACCACACCCATCTTGGTGTCACGGTCGATCTTGAGCACCACCAGCATCTTGGTCTTGTCAGCCTCATTGAGCTGCTCGCGCTCCTGTGCGATGAAGTCCTGGATATCATCCAGCTCCTTGAAGGAGTCATTGAGCTGTATCTTCGGTTCGGTGCCATAGAGTGCCTGCAGCTGCTCAAGCGGCTCACCTATGTAGATGAAGCTTGCGAGTGATTTCTTTTCAAGCACCTTTCCCTCGGTGGCTTCCGGGATGACCACCTTGACCATCACGTCGGTTTCGCGCATGGTGGTCACCGCCATGAAGAAGAAGAGGATCATGAAAACGATATCGGGCAGTGAGGAGGTGTTGAGAGCCTTGGTGGTCTTTCCTCCGGTTTTTATGAACTTTGCCATTACTTGTCTCCTCCTATCCTTTTGGGTTCAGCCTCTGAGATGGGCACCTTGTAGTATTCGTCAACGGCCGCCTTGCGGTCTTCATCAAGCCTGTCATAGGCGATTCCGAACTCCCGTCGCGAGAGGTCATCGCGCAGTTTGGCCCTGGCCGCAATAAGCTCATTCTGCACCGCAATATAGACCCCGTATTTTGTGCCGATATCATTTTGCAGCGATATTACCGCCTTGGTTACTGGCACATTCCCGAAGTAGGGTAGGTTGGTGATCTTTTTCTCGGGCTTGTTGGCCTCATCCCTCGGATTGAGGATAAAGTCATAAGCGATCTCCCTCAGCTGGCTGAACTCGGTCAGCTGTCCCTCCACCAGAAGCAGGTTATCCTTGTTGACCTTGACCATCAGGATATTCCTGTCATGGATCTTGTTGACATCCTGCGGAATGTTTGGGTCAGGAATAGCCGGCAGCTGACGCATCAGCCCGGTGTCGGAATCCATCGTGGTGGCAGCCAGGAAGAAAATAAGAAGGAGGAACGCAATGTCAGCCATTGAACCTGCATTGATCTCCGGTACTTGCCTTCTAGCCATCTGTTAATTGTTTTTCCCGCCGCTGGCGGTTCTTATTTCTTGAAATACTTTGCTATGAAAGAGTAGATAATGGCGAGGAATGCACCTGCCAGCAGGAAGTATGCTACAAATATCCCGACATCGGTCCAGAAGAGTGTTCGCGGAATATTGTCTGACCCTTTGTAGTGGGGCAGGTTAAGCACTGTATTGTCAGCCAGGAGAGATGCCAGCCCTATCAGTACTGCGGCCACTCCGACGGCGATCAGCACTCCCTTGAGCCCTTTCGGGTTGACAATATAGTTTCTTATTGCGAAGCCGATCAGCGTTACAACCGTCACCAGCAGCAGGATATATGCAAATACGATGAATGAGTTGGTTACCTTCGGCTCCTTGTAGAGGGTGCCTTCTGTTCCCGGTACCACGGCACCGACATAGAACAGCAGTGCAAAGATCACTGTGATACCCATCAGGGTCCACAGCAGTATTGTGGTTATCCTGTTGATTTTCTCAGACATGGCCGGTTAGTTTTTATTGTATTTGGCCAGCATGTCAATGAGTGAAATCGATGAGTCTTCCATCTGGCCTGTTAATCCGTCAATTTTTGAGAGCAGGTAGTTGTAGAATACCTGCAGGATGATTGCCACAACGAGACCGAAGACGGTGGTGATAAGAGCTACCTTGATACCGCCGGCCACGATGGTGGCAGATACTGTTCCCGCCTGCTCGATTGCGTCAAATGCCTGGATCATTCCGATAACCGTACCGAGGAAGCCGAGCATGGGAGCCAGTGCAATGAAGAGCGATATCCATGAGAGGTTCTTCTCGAGGAGCCCCACCTGCACACCGCCATACGATACTACCGACTTCTCTGCCATCTCAATTCCCTCATGTGCCCTGTCAAGGCCCTGGTAGAAGATGCTTGCGACCGGGCCGCGGGTGTTGCGGCATATCTCCTTGGCAGCATCAACGCCCTCTTCCTTCAGTGCTTTTTCAACCCTGGCCAGAAGTTTCTCGGTATTGGTGGTTGCCAGGTTAAGATAGATGATTCTCTCAATGGCTATCGCCAGTCCCAGGATAAGGGTAATGAGGATAACGCCCATGAAACCTGCGCCGCCCTCAATGAACAGACGCTTGATCTCTTTATGAAGCACTGCATCGCTGCTGACGGGAGTGACAGGCTGTGCTTGTCCGGTAACCTGCTGAGCAGTGGTTTCAGCCTGAGCGTAGTTAGCCTGTGATACCTGTGTTGTGCCAATCAGTAACAGGCCGGCAAAAGCCATGAATACAAGAATTTTTTTCATCGTTACATGAGTTATTTAATATCAGAATATCAGCGCAAAAATATAAAAAATTGGTAAGCACACAATGGAGGGCTGATTTTAATGGCTACAGATCTCAGGTCCGGCAGACGCCTATGGCGCGGCTGGCATTCATGGCTTCTGCGGAGAGAGGGGGATTACCGCCTCACTGTGTTCGTCGGTGATCCGCTATGGGGAGTCCGGCAGACGCCATGAATGCTCCACCATTTGGAGGGATTTCTGTTTTTAGGTCATGCCCCTCGAAAGCGAGCTTTCTCGGTACATTCCATAAAACAGAACCAGCCACGCCTTTGGCGCGGCTGGCATTCATGGCTTCTGCGGAGAGAGGGGGATTCGAACCCCCGATACCCTTTTGGGGTATACTCGCTTTCCAGGCGAGCCAGTTCAACCACTCCTGCATCTCTCCGAAAAACGGCGCAATTTACAAAAATTTACCAGACTGCTGCTCACTACTCTGATTCGCCGCAAAGAGGCCGTGAAAGTAGTTCGGTGATCTTCTCATGCGGCAGTCCGCTGCCCAGCAGAACCATCATCTTTGTCACCGCGGCCTCGGTGGTTATGTCGCGTCCGCCGATGACCCCCGCCTTTATCAGGCCCACAGATGTCCCGTAGAGTCCCATCTCAACGCTTCCGGTCTGGCACTGTGTCACATTGAGCACTATGCCTCCACTGTCAATGAACCGGCTCAGTTCATCGAGGAACCAGTCCACGGTTGGTGCGTTACCCGTACCATAGGTTTCCAGTATGACTCCCTTCACCTTCTCAGGGTCAAGCATCGCCTGCACTATTCCGCGCCTGATGCCGGGGAAGAGCCTCAGGACGGCTATGCGTGTGTCAAGGTTCTCAGCGATGGTCAGGGGTCGCCTGACGGTCGGGTATCTGATGATGTCTCGGTTATACCATATCTGCAGTCCGGCCTCGGCCAGCGGCGGCAGTCCCGGTGAGATAAACGCGTTGAAGTGATCAGCGCTGTATTTGATGGTGCGGTTCCCGCGCATCAGTTTGTTTTCGAAATAGATGCAGACCTCAGGCACCAGGGGCAGGCCGTTCTCCCGTTCGGCGGCTATCTCCACCGCTGTGATGAGATTCTCCTTGCCGTCAGTGCGGAGCACCCCTATGGGCAGCTGGGCGCCGGTGAAGATCACGGGTTTCTCAAGCCCTCCGAGCATGAATGAGAGAGCAGATGCCGAGTAGGCCATCGTATCGGTGCCATGCAGCACCACGAAGCCGTCATACTTGAGGTAGTTCTTCTCAATGGTGCGGGCTATCCTGAGCCATACCTCGGGACTCACCTCAGAGGAGTCGATCACCGGGTCAAATGTGACAGACTCAAGCCTGAATCCGAAGCGTCGCAGCTCCGGCACCTGACCTGAAATATGGCGGAAGTCAATAGGTACCAGTGCGCCTGATACCGGATCGGTGACCATGCCGATGGTCCCGCCGGTGTAGATGATGAGAACAGATCTGTGTGTTTCCATGGTTCAGAGGTTAAATAACCTTCTGGCATTTGCGGTTGTCACTTCAGCCACCCTCTCCGGGGCGACCCTGAAGAGCTCTGCCAGCTTCGTTAATATAAGGGTGAGATATGCCGGTTCGTTCCGTTTGCCGCGATGAGGTGTCGGGGCCAGGTAGGGCGCATCGGTCTCGAGCACGATCTTCTCCAGGCCGGCAGCAAGGGCTGCCTCTCCCTGCCGCCCGTTGCGGAAGGTAACCACCCCTCCGATACCGATCATGAATCCCATCCCGGTCACCTTGGCAGCCTCCTCCCCGTTACCGGGGAAGGCATGAAAAACCCCCTTCACCCTCCCGGGGCCAAATGAGTTTATCTCCGCGATGATCAGCTCCAGGGAGTTGCGCGAGTGGATCACCACCGGCAGGCTGTACTCCTCGGCAAGCTCCAGGTGGCGCCTGAAAGAGATGAGCTGCTCTTTGAGAAAGCTGCTGTCCCAGTAGAGGTCTATCCCCGTCTCGCCGATACCCCAGTACCTGCGCTCCCTGAGTGCAGCCTCCACCTGCGCCAGCTCACCGGCATATCCTGCCTTGACTGAAGTGGGGTGCAGCGCCATCATCGGCAGGCAGAGCCCCGGATACTCCTTCTCTGCCTGCAGCATCGGACCCGCTGAAGAGGAGTCAATATTCGGCATCATGATGTGGGTGACGCCTGCATCCAGGGCCCTTTTAACCACCCCGTCACGGTCATGGTCAAACTCCGGGAGGTAGAGGTGATTATGCGTATCTATCATCTGCATAAAGCAAATGTAGCTTTTTTCATTCAATGGCACTGACATTATATGGCATGTTACAATGTGCACAATTATTAGTACATTTATGGTGTCTCGCTAATTTACGTCAACATGTCATCGGCATTATCTGTCTATAAGATAGCTCTGGGTATGATACCCGGCGTGGGTGATATTACTGCACGGAAGCTTGTTTCATATACCGGAGGGGTGGAGGCTGTCTTCAGTGAGTCATACCGCAGTCTTATGCGCATTCCCGGTATCGGGGAGGCGCTTGCCTCGGCAATAACCGGGCGGGGCTACCTCGATGCCGCCAGGCGGGAGGCTGAGTTTATAGAGAAGCACGGCATCAGGCTTTATTTTTATCTCGATGATGACTATCCGGTACGGCTGCGGCAGTGTGAAGACTCTCCGGTCACCTTTTACTGTCGTGGTAATGTCGACCTGGATGCTCCGATGATACTCAGTATGGTAGGCACCCGTAATGCCACCCGGCATGGCCGCGAGCTGTGCGGCAGGATTGTGGCCGGGCTGGCTGAGCGGTTCCCGGGGCTGGTGATCGTCAGCGGGCTGGCCTATGGGATTGATATTACAGCTCACAAGGCAGCCATCGCCCAGGGGCTGCCGACCGTGGCGGTGCTGGGGCACGGACTGAAGACCATCTATCCGTCGGTACACACGGCTGTGGCAAAGGCGATGCTCGGGAAGGGAGGGGTGGTGACCGACTTCGTTTCCACAACACTGCCCGAACGAAACAACTTCATAAGGCGCAACCGGATCATTGCCGGCCTCTCTGATGCCACCCTGATAGTGGAGTCAGGCATCAGGGGAGGCGCCCTGATAACCGCAGACATTGCTGCATCATACAACCGTGACGTGATGGCGGTGCCGGGCAGGCCAGGCGATCAGTGGTCTGCCGGATGCAATGCACTGATAAGGTGTAACAAGGCGGCCCTGGTTGAGAAGGCTGAGGATGTGGAGTACCTGCTGGGCTGGAAGCCGGCATCACTGGCCGGGCCGCTACAGCCCGTGCTCTTTGCAGGCCTGACAGAGACGGAGATGAAGATTGCCACTGCCCTTAAGGAAGAGAGGGGCCTCACCATTGACGATCTCTCACGCCTGCTCGCCATACCGGTCTATAAGCTGTCAGCCACGCTGCTGCAGATGGAACTGTCAGGCCTGATCACCCTCTTTCCTGGGAATCTCTACCGGATCAGGGAGTGACTGCCCGGCAGGGCTGTCACATGATAACAGGGCCGTACATCACTAACAAAAAAAGAGGCAGGTACCAGCGCACCTGCCTCCGTGTCATCACTATTAATTAATGCTCTCCGGTATCGTTTTATACCAGCCCCTGGTCTACCATGGCATTGGCCACCTTCAGGAAGCCGGCCACGTTGGCGCCCTTCACATAGTCGATATATCCATCGGCCCTCTTGCCATACTTTACGCATGCGGTGTGGATATTCTTCATGATGGTCTGCAGCTTCTCGTCGACCTCTTCGCGGGTCCAGTTGAGTTTCATTGAGTTCTGTGTCATCTCGAGACCTGAGGTGGCTACGCCGCCGGCATTGACTGCCTTGCCCGGGGCGTAAAGGGTTTTGCTCTTCTGGAAAGTCTCGATTGCCTCAGGTGTACATCCCATGTTGGATATCTCGGCAACGAGCTTCACCTTGTTGTTGACAAGGTTCTTTGCATCTTCGCCGTTGAGTTCGTTCTGGGTGGCGCAGGGGAGTGCAATGTCAACCTTCACCTCCCAAGGCCTCTTGCCTGCAACGAATTTTGAACCCGGGAACTTGGCTGCGTAGGGCTCAACGATATCCTGGTTCGATCCTCTCAGTTCAAGCATGTAGTCGATCTTCTCGCCACTGATGCCGGCCGGGTCATATATGTAGCCGTCGGGACCTGAGATGGTAACCACTTTAGCGCCGAACTGGGTAGCCTTAAGGGCTGCTCCCCATGCAACGTTGCCGAAGCCTGAGATAGCCACTGTCTTGCCCTCGAAGGTGTCATTCTCCACTGCAAGCATCTCCTTGGCAAAGTATATGCCGCCAAATCCGGTTGCCTCCGGACGGATCAGTGACCCGCCCCAGTTGAGGCCCTTGCCGGTGAAGACGCCGGTGTGCTCCTGGGTCAGTTTCTTGTACATGCCATACATGAAACCCACCTCGCGGCCGCCAACGCCGATATCTCCTGCCGGGACGTCGGTCTCGGGTCCGACATGCTTCCAGAGCTCGAGCATGAATGACTGGCAGAAACGCATCACTTCATTCTCAGACCTGCCCTTGGGGTTGAAATCAGATCCGCCCTTGCCGCCACCCATCGGGAGCGAGGTAAGTGAGTTCTTGAAGATCTGCTCAAAGCCCAGGAACTTGAGAATGGAGAGGTTCACGGTCGGGTGGAAGCGGATTCCGCCCTTGTAGGGACCTATGGCGTTGTTGTACTGAACACGGTAGCCGATGTTGACATGCACATTGCCATTGTCATCCATCCAGGGTACCTTGAAGATGAACACCCTGTCAGGCTCAACAATCCTCTGAAGGATGCCTGCCTTGGCAAACCGCGGGTTCTCATTGTAAACATCTTCAATAGTCTCCAGGACCTCCTTCACTGCCTGGTGATATTCGGGTTCACCGGGATGCTTCTTCTCAAGCTCAGCAAGAATCTCTTTTACTTTCATTTTATTGTTTGTTTGTGGGTTATGATTTTAAAACTGTGAATTTTCAATTCAAAGGTCTAACAATATCAATCGGCGAAAAATGATTTTGCTCATACTTTGTTTGAAGTCTCTAATGTGTTGATTTGTAGTTATTAAGAGTGGATTCAACTGCCTGCCTCTCGCGGGCAGAAAGTGCCGAGATACTTACTGGCTGATAGGCTGCCCTTCGTCCCTGCACCACCTGGAAAAGAGTAATATGACACCGCAGTCCCATGGCGCTCTTTTTTATCTCATATCCGGCGAATGCCGGAACGGGAATCTCAATACTGCGGCTCTCGCCCGGGATCATGCCGGGTCTGTACCATCGGAGGGTGATGGTTCGCTCATCGGCAGAGAAAAAGATGTATCTGTACTGCCTGATGACCGGCCACAGGAGGAAGAGCAGGTAGATGGCCGTGACAGCAACCGTAAGTATGGTGATAGTCTTGCCTGTCAGCATATTCCTGAAGATCTTCGGAAACCAGGTAATAAAGATCAGAAGCACATAGATCAGTGTTCCAATAAATTCGGTCAGCCTGACTTTTACAATCCGTTTCCCGTTGTCGATGGTCATACCGGCTCAGTTTGCAGCAAACCTATAAATTTTTTCCGGATTAGATTCTCTTCTTTCTGAAGAACTCTCGCATCAGTTTTGATGCTTCTCCGGCGAGTACTCCGCTTTTGACCTCAGTTTTCGGATGCAGTATTGCCGGATCGGTTGCGGTATATCCGCGTGCCGGGTCGGCGGCACCCCATACCAGCCGGCTTAGCTGGCTCCATGCCAGCGCTCCGGCACACATGACGCAGGGTTCGACGGTCACATAGAGTGTGCATCCGGTGAGATACTTACCCCCGAGCCATGTGGTGGCGGCGGTGATGGCCTGCATCTCGGCATGGGCTGTGGGGTCGTTGAGTGTCTCGGTAAGGTTGTGCGCCCGTGCTATCACCTGACCGCCTGCAACCACCACCGCCCCAACCGGCACCTCGTCACGCTCAGCCGCCCGTCCGGCCTCTGCCAGTGCCATCCGCATGAAGTGCTCATCACTTAATGGTTCCATCATATTTTTCATCATGGTTGGGTTCGGGATGAATCGTTACCCTGATGCCCGGGAATTCCTTCCCGAGCCTCTCTTCGATCATGTCGCACTGCCGGTGAATGGTCTCAATGGTCTCATGGGGCAGCACGTCGAGATGGAATTCCACGAACCGCCTGTGTCCGGCCTCCCGGGTACGCATGTCGTGATAGCTGATACCCATCTCATCGAGCAGGGCATTCAGCCTCTCAATGTCATCAGCAGGCATGGCGGTGTCAAGCAGGGGAGTGAAAGCCTTGCGCAGCATCTTCCATGCCTGGATGATGATGATGGCCGCCACCCCAAGGGCAATAACCGGGTCGAGTATCTGCCATCCGGTCAGCCAGATAAGCGCGAGCCCCGCCGCCACTCCCGCTGAGGTTATAACATCTGTCCGGAGGTGGAGTGCATCAGCCTCCAGGGCCACTGAGCGGGTTTCGCGGGCAACCTTGTAGAGCCGCCTCGAAACGAAGATATTGACGATGGCAGATATACCCATCACGGCAACTCCCAGCCCCGGGACAGAGGTATCAGCCGGGTGCAGAATCTTCCCGACAGCCTCTGTAATGATCCAGATTGAGGCCACGAAGATGAGCAGGGCCTCTATCACCCCTGAGACATTCTCTATCTTGCCGTAACCGAAAGGGTACTTCTCATCAGCCGGCGCATCTGACAGCTTGACCGCGAAGAAGGCAATGACGGCAGCTATCAGGTCTATAGCCGAATGGATAGCCTCGGAGATGATACTCACCGAGCCGGTAATCACACCCGTGGCCAGCTTAAGAATAATAAGCAGGCTGTTTGAGATGACCGAAAGCCTGGCTGCCCTCTTTTTTGTGCTGAAACTCATTGACAGGTGAACCGCTGGTGAATCATTGCAAGTTTAGGAAAAAGTAATGACAAGCATCCACTCAGCTGTTGTTGTTTATAACCGGAATAACTTATTTTTGTTTGCCCGTAACAGCGTATTCCCCTGGCGGGATTGCCGCTTCGCTCCGGAGCAGTGCGTTGCCCGTGGCGGGATTGCCGCTT
>CAZAVK010000019.1:26951-56336 GCA_964488645.1 uncultured Rikenella sp.
CGCTCCGGAGCAGTGTATTGCCCCCGGAGGGATTGCCGCTTCGCTCCGGAGCAGTGTATTGCCCCCGGAGGGATTGCCGCTTCGCTCCGGAGCAGTATATTGCCCGTGGCGGGGTTGCCGCTTCGCCCCGGAGCAGTATATTGCCCGTGGCGGGGTTGCTGCTTTGTCCCGGCACAGTGGTCTTTTCCCCCGGCGCCGGGGAGGGCGTCTGGCAGGCGATAATATTTTTCCCGGAGGGAGTTTATACCCGGGGGTATAGGTGCGGAGATTATTTTTGCAGTTGGGTTTTCCCGACTATTTATAATTACAGGATCAGGATATGTACAGAACACACACATGCGGAGAGCTTACTCTCAGCAACGCCGGGGAGAGGGTCACCCTTGCCGGGTGGATTCAGCGTTCGAGGGATCTCGGGGGGATGACCTTCATTGACCTCCGCGACAGGTATGGTATTACTCAGCTGGTTTTCAATATGGATGCCGATGCCGCTCTCTGCGGGAAAGCCCGCAAGCTGGGGCGCGAATATGTGATTAAGGCGGAAGGAACGGTGGCAGAGCGAAGCAATAAGAACCTGAAAATACCCACCGGCGAGATAGAGATCATTGTTGAGAACATAGAGATACTGAACAGGTCAGATACCCCTCCTTTCACCATTGAGGAGAACAGTGACGGCGGCGATGAGTTGCGGATGAAGTATCGCTACCTTGACCTGCGCCGGCCGAACGTGAGCTCGAACATCATGCTGAGGCATGCCATGGCGCGCGAGGTGCGCCGTTACCTTGACCAGCAGGGGTTCATCGAGATAGAGACGCCGGTGCTGATCAAGTCAACCCCTGAGGGGGCGCGCGATTTCGTGGTGCCGTCGAGGCTTCATCATGGCGAGTTTTATGCCCTTCCGCAGAGCCCACAGACCTTCAAGCAGTTGCTCATGGTGGCCGGGTTCGACAAATATTTTCAGATAGTCAGATGCTTCCGTGATGAGGATCTGCGGGCTGACCGGCAGCCTGAGTTCACACAGATCGACTGTGAGATGTCCTTCATTCACCAGGAGGATATCATCAACATGTTCGAGGGGCTTGCGCGGCACCTCTTCCGTGAGATCAAGGGCATTGAGTTTGACGTGCCGTTCCCGCGCATCACCTATGATGATGCCATGAACCGCTATGGCAGTGACAAGCCTGACATGAGGTTTGACATCCTGATCACCGAGGTCACCGAGGTAGTGAAAGGGCGTAACTTCCCTCCGTTTGAGCTGGCTGCCTGGGCCGGCGCCATCTCGGTGCCGGGCGGGGCAGAGTGGTCACGTAAACAGATTGATGAGCTGACCGAGTATGTCAGGCGTCCGCAGATAGGCGCATCCGGGCTGGTATGGGCCAGGGTGGGGGCTGATGGCTCGGTAAGGTCATCGGCTGACAAGTACTACAGTGCAGATGACCTGGCCAATATTGCCCTGATGACCGGCTCTGATGCAGGCGACCTGGTGCTGATAATGGGCGGTCCGCGTGAGAAGACGCAGCTGGCCATGGGTGAGCTGCGCCTCGAGGTGGGAAGGAGGCTCGGACTGCGGGATAACTCACGCTATGCGCCGCTGTGGGTGACCGACTTCCCGCTGCTTGAGTGGGACGATGAGACGCAGCGATTCTATGCCAGGCACCACCCGTTCACCTCGCCGAAGAGTGAGGATATCCCGCTGATGGAGATAAATCCGTGGAACGTCAGGGCCAATGCCTATGACTTTGTCATCAACGGAACGGAGATAGGAGGGGGGTCGATCAGGATACACGACCCTGCCACCCAGTCACTGATGTTTCGCACCCTCGGGTTCTCCGCTGAGGAGGCGGAGAAGCAGTTCGGGTTCCTGCTGAATGCCTTCCGGTATGGCGCACCGCCGCACGGTGGCATTGCTTTCGGATTTGACAGGTGGACCGCCATCATGGGCGGATCGGAGACCATACGTGACTATATCGCCTTCCCGAAGAACAACCAGGCACGCGATGTGATGATCGACAGTCCGTCAGCCATTCAACAGGTGCAGCTTGATGAGTTGGGGATAACCTTCAAAAAGCCATAGCCTCCGGGAGCCGGAATACTCAGAAGCCCGGCATCCTCATACACCGGAGTCTCAAGAACCGGATCCTCAGAAGACGGAATCCTCATACATCGAAGTTTCAAGAGCCGGATCCTCAGAAGGCAGAACCTTCATAAACCGGAGGAGGTAATCTGTTGCTGAGCGGTGGGGTACGCAGGTATCTGCGGGCAGCCTGCTTCTCAGATCACCAGCGGATTATTGCCGTTGCCCGGTGCCTTGCCTTGCGCCACCCTGTCACCGGCGGTTTTGTCTTCGGCTGACTTTCCTTCCATGGTTCCGCCTGCCGTTGTACCGCCTGCGGCTGCCTTGGCTTCCGCCACCCTGCCACCGGCGGTTTTGTCTTCGGCTGACTTTCCTTCCATAGTTCCGGCTGCCGTTGTACCGCCTGCGGCTGCCTTGGCTTCCGCCACCCTGCCACCGGCGGTTTTGTCTTCGGCTGACTTTCCTTCCATGGTTCCGGCTGCCGTTGTACCGCCTTCGACTGCCTTGCCTGCCGTACTCCTGCCTGATAATATATCCGGCTGTGGCGGTTTGGTGTATGGTATTGAGAAGCAGAACAGCGAGCCTTCGCCGGGGGTTGAGATTACCCAGATGGCTCCTCCGAGCAGCTCGGCATAGGCTTTCGAGATTGAGAGCCCCAGTCCTGTCCCGCTGTATTGCTTCGAGCTCGGGCCGTCTACCTGGAAGAACCTTTCAAAGATCTTTTCCTGGTGTTCGGGAGCTATGCCGCAACCGGTATCCGATACAAAGAATTCGATCATCTCGCCTCGCAGTACATAACCAATTTCGATCCTTCCTTTTTTTGTGAATCTCAAGGCATTGTTCAGCAGGTTCGAGAAGATCTGTATCACCTTCGTCTCGTCGGTCATCACCTGTGCTTCGCTGTCATCAAGATGGTTGGTGAAGTTCAGCACCAGTTTCTGCTGCAGGACACGTACCCTGAACTGTTCATACATCTTGCGGATCAGTGTATTAAGGTTGACTGTAGTACGGTTGACCTTGACCAGCCCGGTCTCAATATTCGAGATATCTACGATATCAGTGATAATGGAAAGCAACTGGTTGCTGGATTGTGATATGATATCAATATATTGTCTGCGCGCATCTTCTGTTGTGTCTGGGCTATCAAGCAGGGTGGTGAACCCTACGATGGCATTCATAGGTGTACGTATTTCGTGGGAGATGTTATGCAGGAATGCCGTTTTCAGCCGGTCACTCTGTTCGGCCTTGTCCCTGGCCTTGATAAGCTCCTCTTCGATCTTTTTCCGTTCGGTGATGTCTGATATGAATCCTTCCAGGGCAATCAGGTTGTTATCCTCATAGTATCCGCGTCCGCGCTCCCACACCCATTTCCTGTTGCCTGAGGAGGTTATGATGCGGTATTCGATGGTGTAGAGATATCCCGTATCGAGGGCAGCATGGATATCGCGCGACACTCTCTCGGTATCTTCGGGATCAATGATCGAATTGTACGATCTCACCTTGTTGCCGATGAACTCACCCGGCAGGTACCCGGCCAGCTCGTATATACCGTCGCTTATATACTGCATGGTCCATGGCTCGTCATTATCACACCGGAACACCACTCCCCTCAGGTTGTTGATGATGGTGTTGAGCTTCTTGTTACTCTCTCTCATCTCCTCCTCGGCCCGCTTACGGTCAGTGATGTCGCGGCCGATACTCTGGTAGAAGCGCTTTCCCTCGACCTCGACGGTGTAGGCGCTGATCTCGATCGGGAATGTGGTGCCGTCACTGCGCCGATGAACCGTCTCGATGTATGATGAGCCGGTCTCATTCAGCGTCTTTACATGGTCAGGGAGGAGAGTCTGTTCATGTTCCTCCCGAAGCAATGAGATGTTCATCCCGATAAGCTTTTCCCGGGGATAACCGTAGATCGTCACTGCACGATCATTAGTCTCGATAATATCCAGGTTGCTGTCCATCAGGAAGATTATATCATTGCCATGCTTCATCACGAAGTCGAGGTGCTTCATGATTGCCTGACGGTTCAGCTCCTCCTTCTGTTTCTCGCGGCGGTATCGGGTCCTGGTCACCTTGATTATCAGCCTTCCGATGCTCAGCAGGGCGATGAATACTATTGCCATGATCATCCACAGCATGGTGATCTCGCGAGTGAACCTGGCCAGCAGTTCGGAGGTCTCTTTTTTTGCAGCCAGGTACCAGTTGGTTCCGGGAACCTTCATTACTGATGCGACAACCTCGGTACCGGTATAATCGGTATAGACCGGGGTCTCCTTCCCGTTATCGGGGGGCTGCAGCACGCTCAGCTCCATTGCGCCTGCCGGAAAAGTTTCAGGCCTGTCATAGCCGGCCAGGTGTGATCCGTTGAGATAGGTTACCGAGTCGCCTTCAAAACGGAAGAGAATGCATTCAGCGGTGCTTCCGGGGGTGGGCCACTTTGAAAGCTTGGGAAAGAGCTCCTTCGCCGGATCAACCCTTAATACCAGCACGCCGGCCAGTACGGTGTCTCCCTCGTACGGCATCTGCATCGGGATGAGAAGATCAAGGTGCAGGTAATTTACGACATCAACTGAATGGAAATCAGACAAGGCGATGACCGGATCAGAGATGGTTCTTGTGATGGAGGCCCTGAGATGATCACCGATAACAGCTTCGGAAGGAGGAACGGCAATTCCCGGATTACCCCCGGCATCAACCAGTACCGCGCCCCTGAAGTCATAGTTCTGAATGAGGGTGTTAAGCAACTGGGTGAGCCTTGACTTCTCACGCATCGAGTTGTCTTTGATGAACATGGCATCAATGTGTTCAACCAGCGTAACATTCTCATGTATCAGGACGGCGTCATTGAGCCTCTCCCTTTTCCAGTCTGCAACCTGTTCGGCCTTAAGCCTGGCGACGGCTTCCATCTCTATGGCGGCATCATGCAGTATACGCTGCTTCTGACCTGCCGCATAGACAATGATGATGGCAGTAAGGACCGCCGCCGTGAATATAAGTACACTCACGGAGGCCCATGGAAATGGTGGTTTGCTGCTGGTCCTTTTCTTCATAACTGCATGATATAGCTGCTGTCCGCTCTTTCTGCCCGGTACTGCCACCTGACCGTGCTGCCGGGCTCCGGCCCTGGCCCCTGCCCCTGCCCCTGCGCCGGCATGCTTTTACTGCTGATCTGTCTGTCTCGCTTCACTGCCGGTTGCCTCAGCAGGCCCCTTCTGCTCTTTACCTGTGCCGCCCTCTCATGTCTGGTAAGGCCGGTTCAGCTTTCCCCTCTCTTTGTTGTGAGCCGGTTTAACAGTTACATTATCACTTCCCCCGGTTTAAAAACTTCTTTCCCCATCTCTGGTACCAGCCGATAGTCATTGAGCCAGCCATGAAGATAAGAAAATGTAACTTATCAACCCGGCGGACAAGTTGATTATTGTGCCGAAAGCCATAAAAATGGAGTCAGCAGGCAGATGCTATTTAGCATTCTTTTTTTCCTTTTTCTCCCTGCGTTTTTCCTTGAGACTTTTGGTTGGCTCCTTTTTTACATCCTTTTTTGTGACGAGTCCTTTTGTCATGTTTGCAAGAATCTGATATACAATAATATATTAAAATACTCCCACTTGCGGATCAAATGTTAAAATTAATAGTCATCAGTGTGAAATGCAACCCTATGTCGGGGAAATTCAAAATGGCCTGCCGGAACCAGAGAGAAAAACCGGCGTACCGGCAACTGCTGTTACACTCCGTGCAGGTCTTTATCAGCCAAAGTGTACCCTTGGTCCAATTGCTCTGTCATTTTATCAAATTAAAAGAGTGGTCTGCATCTTTATTGCTATTTTTAGTGTCTGATTTAAAGGCTGAGCATTATTGTATTCGAAATTTGTTCTCCCCCTTTTCCGGAGGAGAGTCAATAGTTCTTACCAGGAATTAATTATGCCCGGCTCTTTATTAGGAACCGGGCTCTTTTTTCCGGCCCGGTGGCAGATCGGGTCAGTGTGACTGACGGAACGGGAGTGTACCTGATTCACACTTCTTCGGTTGAATAAGAAAAAGATTCACAGTGCGTTGTGGAATTTTGTATATTGCAGAATCATCTCCGGGATCTTACCCGCAGGGGCTTGAATCAGGAGTTGATGTACCTGATAAACTCAGTTTGATCTGCCGGTTGTTACCGGAGGGGGAGTAAATCCGGCAGAAGAAGTTTTAGCAGACCGGGGATGGTTTTTTCAGGAGATATCTGACGTCGGAAGCAGGTCTAATTAGATAAATCTGGTTATGAGCGGGATAATCAAATCCAGGACGGCGGTTCTACTTATGTTGCTGGTGGTGCTGCCGGTTGCCCCCCTCCGGGCCGATGCTGACGACTTTCGTCTCTCTGTCAGGAACATGACACAGTCTGCTCCAAACAGATTGGAGTTTGATCTCTATCTTCTGGATACCGACAACAGCCAGGCGTTTGAGTTTATATCGCTCGACCTGGGGCTGTTGCTGAACTCATCGCTTCACGCGAATGGCTCCATCACTGTTACATATGATAACGGCAGCTCAGGCCTTGGCGCAGAGCAGCAGTTTGTAAACGCACCTGAGGTTAGAACCGGGTTACCCGGTCATCCCGGGCGGACACTGATCCTGCTAAGGGCGAACCTGGTTCCGCCCTTCCCCCCCGGGGTCACTTCCGGAACAGTGATTGATGCCACGGGAGCAGGTGTCCTGCTGACCCACTTCATCATTGAAAGCTCAGAACCCTTTCCTGCCAACAGCCGTGCCGGCCTGGCTTTCTGTGACGGCAATGCTGCCGATCCTTTGTACCCTACTGTGATCTATGCCATTATTGAAGATGAGGTGAGAGTGTTGCCGGTATCCCCGGGCACCGATGCCGTGGTTGAGGAAGACCCGCTGCTTACCCCGACTTCGCCGGCCACCTTCAATGTGACGGGAGGAGGTGAATACTGTCATGAGGATCCCGGACCTGCAGTGGGCCTTGACGGCTCAGAGCAGAACACCATCTATACTCTTTTCAGGAACAATACCGAGATCATAATGACGATGCCGGGAACGGGAAGTGCACTGAACTTTGGCAGCCAGATCCAGGGAGCATATACTGTGACCGCCGAGAATGAAGCCGGACCATCAGTGAGAATGATTGGTCAGGCAGAGATTATTGAGCTGCCTGATAACGCATTTACACTTACCTCGGGTCCAGGAACAGACAATCAGTCTGTATGTCTCGGAACTGTCCTGACAACCATTACCTATTCCACTACCGGTGCCACAGGTATCGGCACCCCGTCGGGTCTTCCTGCGGGAGTATCTGCCGTTTGGTCATCGGGTGTTATCACCATCAGCGGTACGCCGACTGTTTCCGGCAATTTCACTTATACGATACCGCTTCTGGGTGGTTGTGGAACAGTCAATGCTACTGGTACTATCACTGTCAGACCTGAGAACACTGTCAGTGCTGCTTCCTCCAGTCCGACGCTTTGCATTAACACGCCACTCACCCCGATCACTCATGCCACCACCGGTGCCACCGCTATCGGTACTCCGACGGGTCTTCCTGCCGGAGTAACTGCCGCCTGGTTATCGGGTGTTATCACCATCAGCGGTACGCCGACCGCTCCGGGTGTATTCACCTACACGATTCCACTGACAGGAGGTTGTGGAACAGTCAGTGCCACTGGTACCATCACGGTCGCTCCTGAGAACACTGTCAGTGCTGCTTCCTCCAGTCCGACCCTTTGCATTAACACGCCACTTACCCCGATCACTCATACGACCACCGGTGCCACAGGTATTGGCACCCCGACGGGTCTTCCTGCCGGAGTAACTGCCGTTTGGTCATCTGATGTTATCACCATCAGCGGCACGCCGACCGCTTCGGGTGTGTTCACCTACACGATTCCACTGACGGGCGGCTGTGGAAATGTCAGTGCCACAGGCACAATAAGAGTTAATCCCCTGCCAGTCACTTCCGCCATTAGCGGAGAGACACGGCCTGCTTGCCGGGGAACGGGTTATGTATACAGTGTTACGGGTACGGCGGGTTCGACCTACCAGTGGAGTGTTCCACAAGAGGCTACGATTGTCTCTGGTCAAACCACGTCCAGCATTACGGTTAACTTCGGATCGGTGAATGGCAATATTTCTGTCACCGAGACCAGCGCAGCAGGCTGCACCGGTACTCAGGTTATCTTGGCTATTACGCTCCGGGGTTGTGACCTTGCTGCGAATTTTGAGGGCTTTCCGTTGGATGTCTGTATAGGTGATGTTGTCACTTTCAGGGATATCTCCACTGGCACTTCCGGGAATACTGAGTACCAGTGGGATTTTGGTGCTGACGCTGATCCTGCCACGGCTACGGGTGCTGGCCCTCACCAGGTACGTTACGCTACGGCTGGAGGCAAGACAGTTAGCCTCACCATCACTGAGGGAGCTTCAGTCCGCGAGACGAAGGTTGACTATATAAGGGTCAGACCTGATAACACTGTTGGCGCGGCTTCTTCCAGTCCGACGCTTTGCTTTAATACGCCACTTACCCCGATCACTCATGCCACCACCGGTGCCACAGGTATCGGTACTCCGACGGGTCTTCCTGCCGGAGTAACTGCCACCTGGTCATCTGATGTTATCACCATCAGCGGTACGCCGACCGTTTCAGGTGTGTTTACTTACACGATTCCACTGACAGGAGGTTGTGGTACTGTCAATGCCACTGGTACTATCACTGTCAGACCTGAGAACACTGTTGGTGCCGCTTCTTCCAGTCCGATGCTTTGCATTAACACGCCACTTACCCCGATCACTCATACGACTACCGGTGCCACCAATATCGGTACTCCATCGGGTCTGCCAAATGGAGTAACTGCCGTTTGGTCATCTGATGTTATCACTATCAGCGGTACGCCGACCGCTTCAGGTGTGTTCACTTACACGATTCCTTTGACTGGCGGTTGTGGTACTGTCAGTGCCACTGGAACGATCAGGGTCATGGCATCACCCGGTGCAGCAGGTCAGATAACCGGGCCCTTGACCTACACTCCGGGCACATCCGCTGTTCCATACTCGGTAAGCCCGATTCCAGCGGCAGCCTCCTATGTCTGGAGCTATTCAGGGAGCGGTGTGACCATTAACGGCAACAGCAACTCCGTTACACTTGATTTCTCCGCCAGTGCCACTCCGGGGACGCTCTCTGTCTTTGGCCGTAACGATTGCGGAGATGGCCTGCCGGGATCAATTCAGATTGTGGCAGCAACCCGGACTCTTACCATTACATCCCTTCTGCTCGAAGGACTCTATGCCGGAAACGGTGAAATGCGACAGGCACAGAATGAGAATGGCGCCCAGTGGCCTGCAGGAATAGCTGATCATATAAGGATAGAACTGCATGATGCAAATAATTATGCCAGCCTGATATGGGTTTCGCCTGAGGTGGAACTCAACACCAGGGGCAATGCCAGGTTAGAGATACCGGCCGTGCATGGCGGTAATTATTACATTACCGTCAGGCACAGGAACAGTCTTGCAACGGTTTCTGCCCGCGCAGAATCATTCTCAGGTGATGAAATAAATATATCGTTTGCCGACCCTGCAAATGTCTACGGAAGGAACCTGCTTACATCCTCCGATAATCATTATCTGATATACGGAGGGGACGCTAATCAGGACGGCGCGGTAGATACAAATGACTATATCCCGGTGGTGAACGATGCTGCCCGCTATGCCCGCGGATATTTACATACTGATATTGACGGAAACGGCAGGGTAGATACCGCTGATTATACAATAATGGTTAATAATACTGCCAGATATATTAGAGTTATACATCCCTGATCATCAGAATGTTTATAGCCTTGCTGCCAGATCGGAATTTCAGGGAAAGAAAACACAGGACAAATCAAATAATACAATAATCACATGAGAGGCAATATCAAATATTGGTTTATACTGCTCAGTATACCTTTCTTGTCATTGCTGACAGCCAGGAGCGCATACGCAGGCCCAGACGATTTTCAGTTAACACTGCGGAACATAGTTCAGACTGCTCCCAACAGACTTGAATTTGATATCTATATCTTGGATACAGATCCGGCAGATGATTTTTATCTGAGTACCGAGCAGTTTGGCATCCTCTTCAATTCGTCAATCTACAGTGGCGGGTCGATTACTGCCACTATTAATAATTCAACTTCCGGGCTCGGTATATTCCAGATCATCTATCAGACGCCCCAGATAGATACTGATCCTGCCTACCCGGGTCAGTCTCTGATCAAGCTTGCTGGTAATATGGCTTATATACCCCTCGGCCAGTGCACCCTTATTTCAAAAAGCAGCCCTGGAACGCTTGTAACCCATTTCATACTAACCAGTACTAACCCCTTTGCCGCAGGTACCACCCCTGATTTTGTCTTCACCTCAAGCGGGGCGATGAATCCTTTTTACTCTACCAATGTCACGGTTTCCGACGGTATTCAGGTGCGTGGGTTAACTGTTACACCGGGTGTGAATGCTACTATTGACGGCAATCCGGTACTCAACCCACCTCTTCCGACTGCTTTCAATGTGACCGGTGGCGGAGAGTATTGTGAAGGGGGCAGCGGTGTCCTAGTTGGACTTTCGGGCTCAGAGACTGGCGTTACCTATACTCTCAGGAGGAACGGTGTCGATCTTACGCCCACTGTTGCGGGGACCGGCAGCGCCATCTCTTTCGGAAACCAGACCGTGGCCGGCACCTATACTGTCAGGGGAACCAATGCTCACGGCACCATAGATATGAACGGCGACGCCATCGTATCCGTCAGGCCGACGCCTGCTCCAACCGTTACCGGTACTGTGACCGTCTGCCAGAATTCCCCGTCACGCCTGCTTACCATCACAAATCCTCATGCCATTCCAATATCTGTGACTTACAACATCAACGGCGCAAATGAGGTAACCGTCAATATCGGGGCTGCATCGACATGGTCATATACTGTATCTACCGGAACAGCCGGTACATTTACCCTCAACCTTGTCAGTGCTGCCTATCAGACGGCGCCTGACTGCCTTAGTCCGGTGACCGGATCAGCGACGGTGACGGTCAGTCAGACCCCATCTGTTGGCGACCAGACTGCCTCGATCAACTCTGGTCAGACCTTCACGGTCACCCCGACAGGAGTACCTGCGGGTACTACTTATACCTGGCCTGTACCTGCCTATACAGGAGGAGTGACCGGCGGACAGGCACAGGCCACCGGGTCGCCCAATATCTCCGGTACGCTTTCGATACCATCAGGCACGGGTACTGCCACTTATACGGTTACCCCCACAGCAGGCAGCTGTGCTGGTAATACGTTCACGGTTACGGTCACTGTTACCTCGACATGTGTTCCGGTTACGATAACCTCGCACCCGTCGAATGCATCTATCTGTGCCGGTGAGAGCGCCTCGTTCAGCATTGCCGCCGCGGGCACCACACCGACCTATCAGTGGCAGTATTCAAGCAATGGCGTCACCTGGGCCAATGTTGCCAACGGCACCCCTGCGGGGGCTGTTTACACCAATGCCACGACCACTACCCTTGGTGTTGCCGGGGTCACTGCTGCGGGTGCTCACCAGTACCGCTGCGTGGCCACCAACTGCGGCGGTGGCACCACCGCCCAGAGCAATGCTGCGACGCTTACGGTTAATGCTGTTCCAACGGCACCGGTGGTTGGTACAATCACGCAGCCCACGTGTGCTGTTGCTACCGGCAGCGTTGTTCTGAGCGGACTTCCCTCAGGGAGTTGGACCATCACGCGTATGCCGGGCGGCCAGACCAACACCGGCACTGGCAGCAGCACTACCATCAGCGGGATTACTCAAGGCACCTATACCTTCACGGTGACCAGTTCGGCCGGCTGTATCTCGCCTCCCTCGGCCTCGGTAACGATCAATGCTCAGCCTCCGACCCCATCAGTTGGCGACCAGACTGCCTCGATCAACTCTGGTCAGACCTTCACGGTCACCCCGACGGGTGTACCTGCGGGTACTACTTATACCTGGCCTGTACCTGCCTATACAGGAGGAGTCACTGGTGGACAGGCACAGGCCACCGGTTCGTCCAATATTTTTGGTACTCTGTCGATACCCTCAGGCACGGGCAGTGCCATCTATACGGTTACCCCCACAACGGGCAGTTGTGTTGGTAATACGTTCACGGTTACCGTTACTGTCACCTCGACATGTGTTCCGGTAACGATAACGTCGCACCCGTCGAATGCATCTATCTGTGCCGGTGAGAGCGCCTCGTTCAGCATCACTGCCAGTGGTACCACACCGACCTATCAGTGGCAGTATTCAAGCAATGGCGTCACCTGGGCCAATGTTGCCAACGGCACCCCTGCGGGGGCTGTTTACACCAAGGCCACGACCACTACCCTTGGTGTTGCCGGGGTCACTGCTGCCGGTGCTCACCAGTACCGCTGCGTGGCCACCAACTGTAGTGGCAGCACCACCGCCCAGAGCAATGCTGCCACGCTTACTGTCAATGCCAATCCGCCCCAGCCGGTGATTACAGCCAGCGGCCCGCTGGCGATCTGTCAGGGTGATAATGTAACACTGACCTCCTCTGAGGCAGCCTCATACCTCTGGTCAACCAGCGAAACGACCAGGAGCATTACTGTGTCAACTGCTGGCAATTACACTGTCAGGGTGACCAATGCAGCTGGGTGCCAGAGTCTTCCGTCAGGCACTGCTGCAGTAACCATCAACCCGCTGCCATCCAGGCCCACCATCACCCCGTCAGGTACAGTCAATATCTGCGGAGGAAGCAGTCAGACCCTGACCGCCAGCAGCGGCACCTCCTATCTATGGTCTACCGGTGAGACCACTCAGTCAATCACCGTGATCTCATCAGGCAGTTACACTGTTCAGGTGACCAACAGTTTTGGCTGTATCAGCCAGCCCTCTCTGGCCACCACGGTTAATATCAATCCCATTCCGGCCACACCGACGATCACTCCTTCCGGCAGTGTAGCCATCTGTGCCGGTGAGAGTGTCACCCTCACCTCCTCGGCCAGCTCAGCCTACCTCTGGTCTAACGGTATCACCACCCGCAGTATCACTGTCTCGGCGGCCGGCAATTACTCGGTCAGGGTGACCGACGCCAATGGTTGTCAGAGCCTTCCGTCAGCGGCCACTGCCGTGACCGTCAATCCGCTTCCCACTGCTCCGGTTACCGGGGCTGTCACACAGCCCACCTGTACTGTCTCAACCGGAAGTGTTGAACTCAGCGGCCTTCCGTCGGGCAACTGGACCGTTACCCGCAATCCGGGCGGACAGACCATTGCCGGCACGGGCAGCAGTGTCACTGTTGCCGGCCTGCCCCAGGGCTCGTTCAACTTCACTGTCACCAACCAGAACGGATGCACTTCGGCACCATCCGGCACTGTTGTAATAAACGCACCACCCGCAGTCCCGACAGCACCTGTCACCGGTACTGTTACTCAGCCGACCTGTACCGTTGCGACGGGGAGCGTCGGGATTAGCGGGTTACCCTCTGCAGGTACCTGGTCACTGACCCGGACTCCGGGCAATGTCACTGTGACCGGCACCGGCACCACCTATACCGTTTCTGACCTTCCGTCCGGCACCTACACCTTCACGGTAACCAATGCTGCCGGTTGCGTGTCGCCTGCCTCGGGGTCGGTTACCATTAATGCTCCGCCGCCGGTGCCGGCTGTTCCGGTACAGACGGTTGACTGCTCTCTGGGCTTCAACCGCGCCGTGGTTACCGTCACCAGTCC
Source organism: uncultured Rikenella sp. (assembly GCA_964488645.1). Classification (GTDB taxonomy): domain Bacteria; phylum Bacteroidota; class Bacteroidia; order Bacteroidales; family VadinHA17; genus SR-FBR-E99. The sequence continues at coordinate 40,770 of CAZAVK010000019.1, forward strand.
GACAGGCACAGGGCTGCAGTACCGTCTCAACAGCGGCAGCTGGCAGGACAGCAATGTTTTCAGCGATGTTGCCAACGGCAATCATACGATTACGGTGCGCAACTCTGCCGGATGCACCTCTGCGGGGCAGCAATTCAATGTCAACTGCGGCTGTGTCAATCCGCCGATATTGACCCTCTCTGCCACCTCCGGCAGCACCTGCGGCATCAATCCGGTCACTGTCAGTGGCAACACCTTCGGCGGCAGCGCCACCAGTGTCACCATCACCGAGAACGGGGGAGGATCTGTCACACCCACTTCATCCTCATCTTCTCCCTTCAGCTTCACCTACACACCGGCAGCTTCTGATGCAGGCAGGACGGTAACCATAACAGTTACCACCAACAATCCGCTCGGATCGCCATGTGCCGCTGCATCGGCTACCTATACGCTGACCGTGAATGCCAATCCGGCTGCGCCAGCCCGCGGAGTGGTCACCCATCCCACCTGCAATCTTCCGACAGGCAGTGTTGTGCTCAACGGTCTTTCCTCATCGGGCGACTGGACCATCACCCGCTCACCGGGCGGACAGACCACCACCGGATCTGGTACCAGCACCACCATTACGGGCCTTGCGCCGGGCACCTACACCTTTACCGTGACCAATGCCCTTGGCTGCACCTCGGCTCCCTCGGCCAGCGTGGTTATCAATGCCCAGCCAGATACGCCGGCAGCACCGCTGATTGGTACGATCACTCAGCCTACCTGTGCCCTTTCTACCGGCAGTGTTGCCGTCAGCGGGCTTCCTGCCATGGGCACATGGACGCTGACCCGTATGCCGGGCAATGTCAGCATCTCGGCGTCAGGAGCCACCCGGAACATTGCAAATATCCCTCCGGGCACCTACACCTTCACCGTCACCAACCAGGCAGGGTGTGTCTCTCCACCCTCGGAGGAGTTTGTGATCAACGCGCAGCCCGTCACACCCTCTGCACCGGTGATAGGCACCAGGACCCATCCGACGTGTGATCTTGCCACGGGCAGTATCGTGCTTGAGAACCTGCCTGAGAACGGTGAGTGGACCCTCTTCCGCTATCCGGGCGGAACGAGCTCGACCGGCACGGGTACCAGTGCAACCATCTCGTCGCTGGCTCCGGGAACCTATAACTTCGCCGTGCGCAACTCTGACGGATGCACCTCTGCCGTTTCGGCCAATGCTGTGATCAATGCGCAGCCTCCCACACCCAATCCGCCGACGATAGGTACGATAACCCATCCGACATTCCAGGTGGGCACCGGCAGCGTTGTGCTGACGGGGCTGCCCTCAAGCGGCACGTGGACGCTCATTCGTCACCCCGACGGCTTCACCAGCCAGGGCACCGGTACCACGCGTACCGTTTCGGGGCTTGAGCCGGGCACCTACACCTTCGCGGTAACCAACTCTTTCGGCTGTACCTCGGCGCTCACGCCTGATGTGGTCATCAATGCCAGACCGGGCGCACCGGTGGTGGTGATCAACAACCCGCCCACCATATGCGACAATCAGACCACCGACCTGACTGCACCGGCAGTGACAGCCGGTTCAGATGCCAACCTGACCTTCACCTACTGGACCAATTCAGAGGCAACGGTTGAATATGCCACACCGACAGCTGCCAGGGAAGGGACCTATTATATCAGGGGCACCTCCACGGCAGGCTATTACACCATCAGGCCGGTGGTGGTAACGGCCGATCGGATGCCGGTGGCAAATGCCGGTCCGGACCAGGAGCTCAACTATATCTTCAGTACCACCCTCAATGCCGATATACCGGCCATAGGAACCGGGGTCTGGGCCCTGGTGTCAGGTGCCGGAGATCTGGAGAATTCTGCCAGTGCATCAACAGAGGTACACAGGCTGGCAGTGGGAGACAATATCTTCCGCTGGACAGTCACCAACGGGGTGTGTGAGCCGGCGGTTGATGAGGTTACAGTCAGGGTCAATAACCTGACTATCCCCACGCTGATCACTCCCAATAATGACGGGCGCAATGACTACTTCGTCATCCGTGGCATGGAGGAGACCCTCGGCCGCACCGAGCTGACCATTTTCGATCGCCGCGGGATGAGGGTCTGGCAGAGCCTTAATTATGAGAATGACTGGGATGGCCGCGACTACAACAGCAATCCGCTTCCTGAAGACACCTACTTCTATGTGCTGCGGGCAGCCAACGGTGTCTCTATCAGCGGATATATAGTGATAAGGCGATAAGATAATCCCCGGAAATGAACTGTTTACATCATAATTACACAGGAGAAGAATTTTATAACACTGAACCCGGTATGTTGCCTGCACACCTTAACCATTACCGTGTGGTATGCTTATTGTGCCGGTACCATGCGGCTTTGTAAACAAAAATGTTCTGAACATGAAAAAGCTAATTAGTCTGTCAGCACTGATCCTGTTGCCCCTCGTGCTGTGGGGTCAGCTGACGCCGGTAACCGATCATTATATCCTCAATCCGCTCAAGATCAACCCATCATATTCCGGCAGCAGGGGAGGGTTAAGCATTGCCGCCTTCTACCGCCAGCAGTGGGTTGGTCTGACCGGGGCACCGCGTACCATGAGTCTCGAGGTTGATGCGCCGGTGCTATCGAACAAGCTGGGGCTGGGCCTTTTTGTGGCCAATGACCTGATCGGGGTAACGAAACAGACCGAGCTCATGTCAACATATGCCTTCCGCATAGGGATAAAGGATGGTACCCTGGCACTGGGGCTCGGGGCCGGAATGGTAGCCACCAATACGGCATGGTCTGACCTCATTGTGATTGAGCCTGAGCCCGATTACCTTATCGATTCCAAGGTCTTCGTGGTTCCCGACTTCAGTTTCGGCGCCTATTACGCGGTGAAGAACTATTTTGTGGGGTTTTCCATTCCGCGGCTGCTGGGTTACAAGTTCGATTTCAACCGCAACAGGTACTCTCTCAGGGTTGAGCCCGGCAACTACCACTTTATTCTGAATACCGGGTATATGTTCCCGGTTGGTCAGAAGGCCCGCTTCATGCCGTCGGCACTGCTTTCATACTCACCCGGCGAGAAGCTGCTGTGGGACGGCAGTGCCCACTTCATCATCTATGACAAGTTCTGGTTCGGGGCTACCTACCGGAGTACCGGATCAGTTACGGCCCTGGCGCAGTTCGCCATCAACAACCAGCTGAAGATTGCCTACTCGTATGACCTCACCTTCGGGAAGCTCGGGACCTATAACCATGGCTCACATGAGGTGATGCTCAGGTATGAGTTCAGGTATAAGGTTGACGTGGTAAACCCGCTGATTTTCTGAAACGGCAAGGCGGTTGTATGACAGTGATGTCAGAATTATTAGTGTAATTTAGCCAAGCAGAATTCAAGAACCATGAGAAAAAGGACCCCGGTTTCGGTTTTAATTGTGCTCACGATGCTGGGCGCCGCTATGGCCCAGCAATCGCCCTATACCATCAAGAAAACCAGATTCAGTACTGATAATTACGATGAGTTTTCCCCGGTCTTTTATAAAAACGGGCTGGTCTTCTGTACCGACAGGGGACAGGCGGTCAGCAGCGGCGGCCAGGCGGTAGTCAAGCTCTTCTATGCTGACACCACCCTCCTGAACAAAAAGTCAAGACCGTTCTCGAAGGAGCTCAAGAGCAAGCTGAATGATGGTCCGGCTACCTTCAACCGTGCGGGTGACACCATCTATTTTTCGAGGAATCTCGTGGTTGAGGGTAACCTCAAACTTCTCTCGACCTACCGCAACAAGCTGGGTCTATTCTATGCGGTGGCCGAGGGCAAGGGATGGAGCAAGGCACGTGAGCTCAGGTTCAATACCGAATGGTTCAATATCACCATGCCATGCCTTTCCCATGACGGCAAGCGTCTCTATTTCGCTTCTGACATGCCTGACGGTTATGGCGGGCTTGATCTCTACTACAGCAACTGGAAGAATGGTTACTGGGAAGATCCGGTGAACCTCGGCCCTGAGGTGAACAGTGCTGGTAATGAGACCTATCCGTTCATTACCGAGACGGGTGAACTCTTCTTCTCATCTGACGGCAGGGGCGGTCTGGGAGGCAAGGATATATTTGTCACCAAGGAGAAGGGAAACGGCTGGTTCACACCTGTCAGGCTTGCTGCGCCGTTGAACTCGGAGTATGATGATTTTGGTATTGTCACCACCGCTGCAGTGAATGAAGGCTACTTCTCTTCGAACCGCAGCAGGTCGGTGGATATCTACCACTTCACCTCCGACATCCCGCAGGTATGGTTCGCTGAGCCCCAGAAGGAGAACCTCTACTGCTTCACTGTTTCTGATGCCGGAAAGATTGTGATCGACTCCCTGACCATGCAGTATGTGTGGGATTTCGGTGACAACACGAAAGCCACCGGAGCCTCTGCGGAGCACTGCTTCCCCGGGCCCGGCAGATATACCATCGCACTCGATGTTGTTGACCGCGCCTCCGGGAAGCCATTCTTCCGCAAGCAGACCTACAATATTGAGATATTTGATTTCGAGCAGCCATACATCAGCGCCCCGGATTATGCCGTCACCGGTGAGACAATCGAGTTCAGCGGAATGAAGTCATACTATCCGGGCTACACCATCACCGGGTTTTACTGGGACTTTGGTGACGGAACGCAGAAGGTGGGCGCCGGACCGGTTCATACATACGCCCGCAGCGGTGAGTATGGTGTCAGGCTGGGGCTGACACTGCGATCAAACAGTACAGGTGATGTTCTCAAGCGCGCCGTAAGCCGGAATATAAGGATCTTCGGCAGCCGTAAGGAACTGAATGACTGGCTGGCCGGCCGGCAGAAGCCCGAAACCGCTACGGCTGATCTCCGGAATTTTGCAAATGTGGAGATAAGGGGCTCCTACTCTGCCGAGGAGGAGTTGTCGCGTGAGGCAGTCTTCCAGGTAGAGATACTCTCATCAGCAACCCGTATGGAGCTTACCAACCCCATCTTCCGCAGTGTGCCGCAGAAATACCAGGTGATGGAGGTACGCTCTCCCGAGACCGGCAACTACAGTTACGTCATTGACCAGCAGATGAGCCTTGGTGCCACCTATCCGGCCTACCGGGAAATATTCAGTACCGGCTACCGCGATGCTGTTGTAAGGCTTCATGTACTGACAGATCCGGCTGAGCGTGAGCTCAACATCCTCAAGAGGAATTACGGGGTGATGACCGATACCTATTTTGACACCCGCAACAGGCTTGTGACAAATGCCTACCTGATGCTTGACCAGGTGGTGATGCTGATGAACAAGTATCCGTCACTCAAGCTTGAGATAGGAGTGCATACCGACAACCAGGGTACTCAGAGCACCCTGCTGTCACAGTCGCAGGCTCGTGCCCAGGTAATTGTCAGTTATCTGACCAACAGGGGTATAAGTGCAAGCAGGCTGACTGCCAAGGGGTATGGCAGCTCCCGGCCGGTCGCCTCCAATGCCACCTGGCTCGACCGCCGTCTGAACCGAAGGGTTGAGTTCAGTGTTATCCGTTAGGCACACAGCGGCCCGTTAATCTTATTGCAAACCTGAACTGAGCACTATATGAGATATAGGCTGACAGCACTGCTGTATCTGATACATTCGTTGATTCTTTTTCCACAGGTTGTCCTGACCATTGAGGGGGAGCATATAATTGATACTGAAACAGGGATTTCAAATGGTTATAATATTCCCCGTTCCAGGCAGACTCTGCTCACCTTCCGGAACAACAGGCTTACCTCGGTAAATTCGGCAGGATATATGTTGCAGGCCGGGGATGAAACTCCGGGTATGAATAACAATAATCTTGACGAGGCTGTAATCAGCGGCAACTGGTTCAGCTGGGAAGGCAACGATGCTGACAGCTGGACCCACGCCCTCTTCACTGGCTATAACCTTGATGTAAAGATTATGTACAACTACCTGCTCAACACTCCCAACGGTATCCAGCGGAAGTCTGACGGCATGACTGACAATTCAGGTATGATTGCATACAATATCATCAAGAACCCCAGGATAGGCATAGCAGTGAAGGGGATGAACGGAGTCAGGATCTTGAATAATACCTTCTATACAGAAAAGACCATGGCAGAGTCGGGGCGTGGTCTGGTTGATATCTATTCCAACAAAGAAGGCGAAATCATTGCACCCTCAACGGGCACCAGGATTTTCAACAATATTTTCTACTCAAAACACAGCACATTGTTTATTAATGTGATGGATGAAGCCAGCCTTGAGGGTCTGCAATCTGACTATAATCTCTTCTACTGCGAATCAGGGGCACCCCTGTTTAGTGCGGGAGGCCGCTATGTCACCCTTGAAGAGTGGCAGGCGCTCGGCTATGATCTGCATTCGGTGGTAGTGAACCCCGGTTTCACTGACTTCACTGATTTCGTTCCTGCAAAGCGGCTTGATTATGGTACCGACCTTGGCAGTGAGTTTGCCAGGGGCCTCGCCGTTAATGCCGGATGGAGCAGCGTTTCTCCGGCAACCGCTCTCCAGAACGGGCCATGGCAGGCAGGAGCACGTGTTTATGGAAGAGCTGAGCCGGACAGCGATGAGTATGTTGACGGACTTACCAGTGTCTATCCCAATCCCGCACACAGCTTTTTCAAGGTTTTGTTAACCGATTCCGAAAAGGCCTATGACGTTCTCAAACTGTATGACCAGAACGGCAAGCTGTTACACACCCAACCCCTTCGGTTTGCGAGGGAGAATGTGATTGACCTTTCCCCGGCTCTCCCGTCGGGCATATATATCATATCACTTGAAGCAGCCAATCTGTCAAGGCATCTCCGGAAAATTCTGATACTAAACTGAGTCAGACTATTTTTTGATAAATCTCTGCGTTGCCAGTACTCTTCCGGCAGAGACTATAACCACATAGATACCGGGTTTGAGATGCGAAAGGTCATAATGCCTGGTAAGCTGGTCGTTCATAAGTTCATCATTGAAGACTATCATACCATGCTGGGAGGCCACTGACAGCTGATACCTTTCGTATTCGTCAGGGTTGCTGAAGTTAAGGGTGAAGCGGCCATCATTGGGATTCGGATAGATATCTATTTCCCCGGTCATCTCAGGGGGTGACAGGATCTGGAATGTCAGTGTGGCAGATTTTGTTGATGCATTATGATTGTCAGTCACGATGGCATAGATCTCATAAACTCCTTCAGAAAGATCTTTCAGGGTAAAGGAGCAGGAGCAGTCAGATTCTCCAAGCACGGTTGTACCGTTATAGAGCACGATGCTGCTGATGGTTCCGTCACTGTCATGAGCTGTCACGTCAACGACTATTGTAGCCGGACAGGTATAGAGGTTTCCCTTTGCCGGTGTGGCGATTGTGACTACAGGCGGCTTGTTCTGTACTCCCGGGGGTGTCGGGTCAGGCACCGGACCAGGATCGGGAGCGGTTGGAGGATCAGGTGCCGGAGCCTGGCAGTTGTTCTTGACTGAATGTGAAGTGATTGATGCAGCATGTACACCTTCGGCTGATTGCAGCGGGTTTGATGAAGGTTTTGTATATGAAAGCACTATTACATCACCATGGGTTACCTTGCTGGCCAGGGTAAGCAGAACCCTGTTTCCCTGCACCGAGACTGAGCTGACCGCCCTGCCCGTTCCGTTGACGGTCACGGTAAAAGCAGAAAGTGCAGGAATTACAGAAGCCATGTTTATATTGTAGCTCATTGCAATTACCGTCGGGGTGCTGTTCTCAACGGTGGCTCCGGAGAAAACGGGTGATAGCGGGGTGTATGGATTGGGATCAGGCATTAGCACAACAGATGTGTAGGGCTGTAATGTCAGCGATCCGGTGTATTTCTTCCCCGTCACGTCAACCATTGGCTGGCTGAGCATAATAACCCTGCCGGAGGTTGTGGCGTTATAGTGAAACTGGATCTTTGAGGTGTCACTTACGGTTACGGCAGATTTCTTCGAATTCTTGTCCTGCCCTGAAAATGACTTCCAGTCGGCAAGGGTTCTCTTCTTGTTACCGGTTGCTGGCGAATAGGTGTGAATGGTATTGTCATCAGCCACCGGCCGGGCATAGTGGTTATTGTCAGCGGTACCAAACAGGATCAAATCATCTGACACACTAAAGAGTTTAAGTGCCGGCTGCTCCGCACCCTTTGAAATAAACAGGTTGCCGTTCATGCGATTCTCCCTGATGCTGCTGCCAGAACTGTTCTGATAATACATTCCATACCCGTTGTTAAACCCGGTATTGTTTTCAATTCTGTTTTTCTGTGCCCGGTGGATCATATAGCCGGCTTCGTTGCAATCGGCTACCGTATTATTGGTTACAAAGGCATTGGTGCTGTTGACATCCAGATATATTCCCCTGGCGATATACCTTCCGGGATAGGGTGTTCCGGCAGTGTTGCCTATTACACGGAGGATAATATTACCATCGATCATTCTGGATATTCCTTCCCTTGCGGTATAAATGCCTCCGCCATCATTCAGGGTAAGCAGGATATCATGCAAGAAGTTGTTCTGTATTGTTACAACCGTTGCAATTGAAGAGAGCTTTATACCGGAATATCCTACATATCGTATAATATTGTTTTTTACCTGGCAATCATTGTTGTTGACTATTATGCCGATAGCCTGATTGCCATAAAAAGCCTGCCCTTCTTCAAGACCGATCTTTTCAATGACATTGTCCAATATTCGGTGCTTGGTTCCGATAATCTGAATCCCTGTCTGATTGGCAGAAGAAATGGTATTTTTATTCAGGTATCCATTGTTGCCCCAGAGGTTGATTCCATCCTGTCCGGCAAACAGGATCTGGCAGTTTCTTATTGTAATAAAGTCATTTGCAGGATCAACAAACTCAATCAGGTTATCAGAAGATCCCCTGAAATGCAGATTCTCAATAGTGATATAATCTTTCCCCGCATTATGTGCCAGATTCTTCAGGGTTGCAACCTCCACTTTCAAGGTTGAGGGATCTTTTGATCCGAAATAGAAATAGATCTTTCCTTGCCCCACATCGTGAAACCACTCTCCGAACTGATCAAGAGTGTTAAGATGATTCTGGATGAAATATCCATGTTGAACCAGCGCATCCTGGTCGGTACCCATGGAGGTGTAGGAGAGCGTTCCTCCGGAGTGATTGGTGATGATACACCGGTCAAGAGACCAGTCATTCTTCCTGATTACCACTTCGGCCCCTTTCCAGTCAGGTGACTGTAGGAGTTCATTGTCGGTAATTGATTTATTGGAGTTGGCAGTCTGATAGATACGATAGCCATTGTCAGGCCAGCGTCCCATTGCATATTGTTCCCCGTCAATCAATACCATATTGGTCAATGCCTCTGCGCTGATTGTTGCAGAGTAGATTCCATTGCCTTCGCTGTTCCATGAAGTGATTGTTGTGAAGCCGGTAATAACGGGGTTGTTCCCTGTACCGTAGGCTCCAATGATAATAGGAGAGGCAGATGTGCCAGACGCCTTGATTCTAAGCGTCCCCAAAAAAATATCTCCTCTTTTGAAAAGGATTCTGTCACCCGGTTTAAGTGTGGGGAAAATTGCGTTGACCTTCTCTATCGTCGCCCATGCGGTTGCATCTGAGGTACCTGAAGCCTGGTCATCGCCTCCGTTTCTTACATAATAGTCGGCTGCCGAAACCAGTGTGCAGAGGGAAAGCGAAACAGAGAGAAGAAAGATCTTCGTTAACGACATTTTGTAATGACCAATGTATATAATAATTTGACTAACCTGTATCTTTTAACGACGAATGGCTCATTTTGTTACACGAAACGAGCAAATGTGAAAGTACGAGGAAAAATCTGGATTCCGATGCACCAAAGCTCTTTTTTCGCAGTTTGTTAATAAATATCTTATATCATTTACATGAGTATCTTAAAATCGGCGCCGGTACAATTCCTTGCACGATTTGTTACAAAGGGGCATGAGAGAAGTGTCAGGGCAAAAAAGAATATTATGGGCTCCCTGGTCATTAAGGGCCTCAGTCTGTTTATCAGCTTCATTACCCTGCCTATAACATTAAGTTATGTTGACTCTGCCACTTATGGCGTCTGGCTCACAATCAGTTCAATTGTGGGCTGGTTTGTATTCTTTGATGTAGGCCTTACACAGGGGCTGCGAAACAGGCTTGCAGAGGCCAAGGCCAGGGGTGATGAAGAACTGGCACGGGTATATGTCAGTACCACCTATGCAATATTAGGGATCATTTTTACCGTTGTCTGGCTCATATTCCTCATAGTTAACAATTTCCTGGACTGGTCACAGATACTGAAGGTTTCGGAAACAATGCGCCCAGACGTCACGATGCTGGCAATCATAGTTTTTACCTATTTCTGTATCTCTTTTGTGTTCAGGATTATCACCACAATTCTGCTGGCAGACCAGTTTCCTGCCAAGTCCTCTCTCATAGATCTTCTGGGTCAGGCATTCTCGTTGATCCTTATTATAATCCTTGTCAAAACAACCGAGGGATCACTGGTGAAGCTTGGGCTGGCCCTCTGTGTTGCCCCACTTGTCGTACTGATTGGCGCCAATATTTTCTTCTTCAACGGGAAATACAGGAACTACAAACCTTCACTTGGAACCGTCAGGTTCAGCCACGCAAGGGATCTCTTCAATCTTGGATTGAAGTTTTTCATTATTCAGGTTGCAGCCATTATCCAGTATCAGACTGCCAATATCATTATTGCCAGGAATTTCGGGACAGCAGATGTTACTGCCTACAATGTCGTTTTCCGCTATTTTGGGATTCCTTATATGGTTTTCAATATATTTCTTGCTCCATTCTGGTCTGCGTCAACCGAGGCGTTCCAGAAGAATGACATTAAATGGATCAAAAATGGAGTTAAACGATATAATCAATTGCATGCACTGATATTGCTGGGAACCATCCTGATGCTGGTTTTCTCTGCCCCATTTTACAGATTGTGGCTCGGAGAGGGGAAGGTTGTTGTGGCAATGTCTCTCTCATTCTGGGGATTTGTTTATTTTAACGTGATGATGTACGGTTCAAAATATGTTCAGTTGCTGAATGGCCTGAGCTATCTGCGCATACAGTTCATTGCAAGCATAGTTAGTCCGTTTCTTTATATCGGAGTAGTACTGTTTCTGGTTAAATATTTGAATATGGGAGTCTACTCTATGTTTATTGCATCGGTAATTGCCAATTTTAACGGACTGATTCTGGCACCATTGCAATATCATATGGTAATCAATAAAAACCGGCAAGGTTTCTGGGTAAAATAACAAAGGGAATCCAATCATGTTTAGTAAAAAACAACTGGCTTTTACAGCGTTGATATTAGCACTGTTGTTTCATTTTGTCTTCTATCTGAACTATTACGGACCTCCTGTCAGCCTGTTAAAGAAAGATCTGAAGTATCTTCTGGCCATAGGCTCTGCCCTCATAATGATCTTTATTTATATATCCACACACTGGAGAGCTGATCTGCAGAAAGAGCGCATTGTTATTCTGTTTGACCTGATGATGCTCTGGATCTTTATTTCTCTTTTAAGAAGTTTCCTGGAGATCAAAACCTTCAAAGAAGGCATCGAGTATATCTTCAACAATTACATGGCACTCTCATTGTTCCCGGTTCTGTTCTTTATTATGGGTGTAAGCCCGAAGTATTTTGCCGGTATTAACAAAGCCCTGTTTATTTATACAATTGCAGCCTTCCTTTTATCTCTTCCTTTTGTCAAATGGTTTGAATTACAGATTTATCTGGTCTATCCATTGTTTTTTGTCATACTGACACTACCCTTACGATCATCTGGAGAGAAGCTTCTGATCATTGCCATCTCAGTTGTTGTGATTATCTTTTCACTAACCAATAGAGCAGGTGTCATCCGGATTGCATTCAGCTATTTGATCGTTGCAGCCTATTATCTGATTGATCGGTTCGGGGTTGGCAAAAAAGTACTCTACAGTGCGGTTTTCGTTGTGCTGATGATTCCCGTCTTTTCATTGTACCTGGCTGCCAAAGGCCATAACGTATTCCAGATTGTATTGGGAGAAGAAGATGATGTATATAGCCAGCTTGATCCGACAGCTGACACAAGGACATTCTTGTATTACGAGGTGTTTCAGGATATACGGGTTAACAAGAGTCTGCTTGTTGGAAAGGGACTCAACGCCGGATATGATTCTCCATCTTTCAGAACCTATCGAAGAGAGGTCGTTGAGGTGGGATTCCTTCAGATCCTCATGAAAACAGGGCTGGTTGGTTTCCTCTTGTATTCGTTTATTCTAGGTTCTGCCATATATAAGGCAATTGTCAGGTCAAACAATCAGTTTATTAAGATGATGGGCCTGTTTCTGACAAGTTATTTCATAATGCTGTTTATTGAAAACCAGATTGCTTATAATCTGCTTAATGTTATTGTGTGGATTGTTGTGGGCTTCTGCCAGTCACCCGGGTTAAGGAATTTGAATAACAGAGAAATTCTTTCGCTTTTTAAGGGGTGAAACGATTAAAATACAATCTTAATGAAAATGAGGAAAATTAGGGTTTTGTGGTTTGCAAATACGCCTTCTTTGGCAAGCCGGAAGCTTGGTATGACCAGTTATCTGGGTGGCTGGATCTCATCCCTGGAGAAGGAGATCGCTGGTCTGCCTGAGATTGAGCTTGCACTTGCTTTTCCACATTCCGGCGAGAGGCAGACATTTTTTTCAATGGGCGCAACCAGATATTTCCCGATACCCATGGAGACTGCGGAGAGGAAATTCCGGGATTTCGCAGCTAGGTGGAGACATCAGATTGAGCCGGTTAGAGAGATTGACCATTACAGAGAAGTAGTTGATGAATTCAAGCCGGACTTAATTCATATATTCGGGAGCGAACGTTCATTTGGCCTTATTGCCAAACATTGTAAGGTTCCAATTATCATGCAGATTCAGGGTAACTTGACTGTTTATTATGACAAATGGTTTTCGGGCATCAGCTATTCCGATGTGCTGCGCTACTGTAATAAAAAGAACCTCCTGCTCGGTTACGGCATTTTTCACTCCTATTATCTTTTCAGGAAAAGGGCTATCAGGGAGAGAGAGATACTAGCCCATTGTAAACACATAATAGGGCGGACTGAGTGGGACAATAGAATTTCAAGGATTCTTGCTCCGGGAAGTGTCTATTATCATTGTGATGAGTTGTTGAGGGAGCAGTTTCATTCAGTTCAGTGGAATAATCCGGTCTGGGATGAAAAGACATTTTTATCAACTCTCAGCCCATTGACTTATAAAGGGCTCGAGACAATACTTAAAACTGCCCGATTGCTCAAAACCCTGAATCAGTTCAAGTTTTCCTGGCATGTTGCCGGGATTACCGGCAAGGAGGAGATCATAAGAATTACCGAGCGTGTCACAAAACTGCGTTTCCGGGACAACAATGTTCTTTTCAGGGGCTCATTGGCGCCTGACTCCCTCGCAGAGAGTCTGGCAGCCTGTGATGCATATATTCATCCTTCGCATATTGAGAATAGCCCCAACAGTGTATGTGAAGCCATGCTGACAGGTACTCCGGTTATTGCGACAGCTTCAGGAGGCACTCCCACCATTGTCAAGGATGGTGAGGAAGGATTGCTTGTGCAGGATGGCGACCCTTATGCGATGGCAGGTGCAGTCCTGCAGTTGCTCAGGTCGCCTGAACTAAAGAAAAGGTTATCAGAGAATGCCCGCAGGAGAGCCCTGGAGCGTCATAATCCGGAAACGATACGTGACAGACTTATTACAATTTATCAGGAAGTACTGGATTCTGTAAAATGAGCGCCTACCCCAAAGTTCTGATTATAGGTGAGACATTTCGTTCCAATGGTGGCGGAGGAATTACTATGATGAACCTGTTCAGGGAGTGGCCGGCAGACAGGCTGGCTGTGGTTACCGAACTGGTCTCTGAGAGCTCTCCGGCTTATCATTGCTCCAGGTACTATCAGATTGGTCATCTGGAGAAAAGAACTCCTTTCTTTTTGAAATGGTTTAAGGAAAAGAAGATATCCGGAGACGCCTTGCTGAGCGATAGTAATACCGGCGACATTCAGGTAAATCACACTTCGCCCTCCTTCCGCAGCTTCATCAGAAGACTCTATCACAGGTCAATGCAGCTGTTGGGTCTGAATCACTTCCTTAACCGTACTGTTTTGTCGGATAGTCTTATTGAATGGGTGAAGGCTTATAATCCTGATGTTATCTACCATCAGCCATTCAGATTTGCCGATATGTCTCTGGCTTCCCAGCTACAGTCTTCAACACGGCTTCCGATGGTTATTCATATCATGGATGATTTCGTCAATTTTACCAATAAACTCAATCTGCTTTATCCCTACTGGCAGAAAAAGATAACGGGTCAGTTTAAAAACCTTATTGATGTGTCAGCTCTTTGCCTGAGTATATCAGATTCGATGAGTAAAGAATATGAGAAACGATATCACAAAACCTTTTATGCTTTCAGGAACCCGGTTGATTTAATAAAGTGGAGTCAATTTCAGAAAAACAGCTGGCAGATATCTGGTCCAGCCCGTATAATTTATACTGGGAGACTTGTATGCCCCAATGCCGATTCATTGTTACGAATATGCAGGGCTGTAAGCTCATTGATCTCAAAAGGCAGTAATCTATTATTGGATATATATTCGTTGGATGATTCCCGCTTGTTCAGTAAGAAAATCAGATCATTAAAGGGGATCAGCCTGAATCGTCCTATTCCATACAAAGAGATACCCTCATTATTAAATCAATATGATATCGCAGTTCTGCCCATTGACTTTAATAAACGAGGAATAAAATATGCAAAATATTCTATTTCAACCAAAACATCTGAATATATGGCCTCTGGTATTCCTGTTGTCCTGCTGACACCTCTGGGGACAGCACTGGACGATTATGGCAAAGCTACCAGAAGTATGCTTGTCTTAAATACCAGGAGTATAAAACAAATAGAAGAGAGGATTCGGGAGTTGTTAAATAATGAATCATTGCGTAAGAGCCTGGCTCAGAATGCTATTGCTACTGTTGCCGAGGACTCTAATGCTATCGATGTAAGAAAAAGGTTCCTGAACTTGATCAATACTGCTTCATCGGGCCTTACTCTTTAACTATCAGGCGGTATTATCGTTTAATGCTGCCAGAGGTTATAACAGAGCAAAAATCATATGTTTGGAGTACGTATTATTTACCGATTCTGAACCGGGAGCAATTATCCGGCGAAGCATTTTAAGATGCTCTCAATCAAGGGCACACCAGTCCTCATGAGAAAATCATTGATGAAAATGATTCAACCATAATAAAGTTTCAGGAATGCAAAATACTTTTTATTAAAGGATGATGTATAGGTGATGGTAAGTGAAGAGTCAATAGACAGGTGTCTTTATTATTTTATCGCTATTTATCGAAGTAGTCATGACCACACTATGAGTATTGATTGTGACACAATAATTGCCAGTTCCTTAAAGGTCTCGAAAACTGTAATAGAGAGATTTTATCGATTGGGCCTGGAGAATCAGGTAAATTTCTTTTCACTTCAAAGATTTTACTCTAATTGTTTATTCCGGACTAATTGACCCCTCATTCCGGGTTATTGACCCCTCTGCC
>CAZAVK010000020.1:0-54849 GCA_964488645.1 uncultured Rikenella sp.
GAATAACTTTGAATTTGGAAAAAGAACTCATTACACACAAAAGGGGATACTACCTTAAGAGGTTAGTAAAATCAATAGAATGTCTGCAATTAATCTGCCAAAAGTCATTATAGTCAATACCGATTTTGGCAAAAAGCCCGTACTGCCTAACGAAATTTGCTTTATTAGAGCAATGGGCAGGAAGTCTTGCCTGAACTTGTCTGATGATACTGAGATAGTGGTAAATCATAATCTTGGTAGTATAATGGAGAAATTGACTGAAAGTCAGTTTCTTAGATGTCATAAATCATTTGTTATTAATGAGTTATTCGTTCAGGCATTCAGCTCAAAATGGCTATTTTTTGGAAAATCAACCTATATACCTATAGGCAGACATTACCGTGAATTTATATACAGGCATTTCCAATATCTGAAATGAGGAAGAATAAATGGTCATACAGGGTTATTCTTATTTTTATCTTGCTTGTATTGTGTGGCTTGCCTCTCATTTTAAAGCTTGATATAAAGTTAAGCCCTGAGGCAAATCCGTCCTCATTGACAGTCAGTTTTTCATGGCCATATGCTGAGCCCATTACTGTGGAACAGAAGGTTACATCTATTCTGGAAGCAATTGCGGCAAGAGTGCAGGGAATAAGCCGTATCAGTTCCAGGTCGGCCAGAGGGGCAGGCACAATTACAATTCTGCTTGATAAAAATAAAGATGCTGATGTAGCCAGATTTGAACTTAGTACACTTATAAGGCAGGCATGGGTAACAATGCCCCCTGATGTGAGTTATCCGGTAATAACTGTTTACCGTCCTGATGACGAGGAGATAAGACCTCTGTTGTCATATACTCTTAGTAGCCCTGGATCTATTTCAGAGGTACAACTATACGCGGAATTGCAGATGAAGCCCGCCATGGCTTCAGTTAATGGGATAACCAGAATCGAAATATACGGGGCTTTGCCAAAAGAGTGGCAAGTGATCTATGAACCTGAGAAAATCATGGCAGTCGGGCTAACTCCTGAAATGATAACGAGGGCAATCGGTACAGGACTTGACCGCAAAGAGTTGGGTGTTATGAGAGTAAGTAAAGACGGAATAACCATGCCAGTAGTTATCCAAACCGGCTTTTCAGAGGTCCGGCATATGCAACAATTACCGGTAGGAAAAACTGCTGACCGGATAATCAGGCTCTCTGATATTGCTGATATGGAGCGCACTGAGGCAAGAAACGATATATTGTACCGTATAAACGGACAGAATACGATAAATATTCTTGTTTACGCTGCCAAGGGTGAGAACAACCTTATCGTTACCCGGAAATTTAAAACAGTAATGAGATCTTTAGCAGAAAAACTGCCTACCGGTTATTACCTGTTGTTGCACAATGATTCAACTCAGCTTATTTATTATGAACTGAAAAACATCGGGATCAGGTCTGCCCTAGCTTTCGTCGGCCTGCTGATTATGTCTCTGATCATTACGCACAGATTGAAATATCTGGTGATGATAGCTGTAACTCTGATCGGTAACATCAGTATAGCTGTTATATTCTATTATATCCTGAAACTCGAGATACACCTTTATGCTCTTGCAGGTATTACTGTCTCATTTGGTTTGATGACTGATAATATTATCATCATGGCTGATCACCTGCGGACCAGAGGTAACCGTAAGGCATTTCTGGCTATACTGGCCGGTACACTTACTATCACCTCATCGCTGATGATTATCTTTTTTCTTGGTGACCAGATAAGGGACAAACTGGAAGACTTTGCAATGGTGGTTATTATTAACCAGACAGTATCTCTTTTTACAGCACTGTTCGTGATCCCGGCCATAATGGACCGGATGAAACTTGACAGAGATTCCCTGAATGGCAGATCACGTCAAGGATACAGGTCGAAACGAAATATCATCAGATTGAACAATATTTATAAGAGCCTGATTTACTCTCTGAGAAAACATCGTAATTGGGCACTGGTATTTCTGATATTTTTGTTCGGCCTGCCATTATATCTTCTTCCTGAAAGTGTAGACGGGAATCGGGGATGGCAGAATGTCTACAATGTAACCTTGGGGAGCAGCTTTTACACTAAAAAACTAAGGCCTGTAACTGATGTAATTACTGGAGGAACACTGCGGCTTTTTACAGAAAAGGTCTTTAAGGGTTCATATTTCGGAACACCGCAGGAAACATATCTGGCCATTTATGCTGATATGCCCTTCGGAACCACCATTGAAAGGGCAGATGCTACTGTTGCCGCCATGGAGAAATTTCTGATGCAATTCAGGCAGATAAGCTATTTCAGAAGTACAATCACTCCCACGGATGCAGTTATAATGATATATTTTACACGGGAGCATCAGCGTTCAGCATTTCCAGCTATCTTAAAAGGAGATATTATCTCCAAGGCTGTGGAGACCGGAGGCGCTTACTGGAATGTTATTGGATTCGGCGATCCATTCAGTAACATGGTTCAGAAAGGTATTGGTAATTATTATGTCAGGATGCTTGGCTATAATTATGATAAGCTATGCGATCTGGCTGATACATTGAGCGTAATGCTTAGACAAAACACCCGGGTCAGTGAAGTAGTCATGATGTCTGAGCCCTCATGGCGCAGACCTGATGATATCGAGTTCAAAATGGCAATAAATAGAGAGCGGGCTATGATTTCAGGTTTACAGGTTGGCTCGATTGCTACTGAATTGAGCAAAAGATCATTCTCACAGCCCCGGTTTGCCATGATGAAAACTGATTCGGGGAATGAATATGTAAAACTAAAGAGAGCCCTGCAGGAAGAAAATTTTTGGGCCTTTGCAAGAGCACCCGTAACCAGTGAGTCTGCGTTTTTCAGAGTTGATGAGGTCACGCACGTCAGCCGTGAGATTTTGTCGCCTGTGATTGCCCGTGAAAATCAGCAGTACCTCATGTTTCTCAGGTTTGACTTTGTAGGGCAGGAGAAATCAGCACGCCTGCATATAAATGAAACTCTTTCAGCATTCAGCCGGTATCTTCCGTTAGGCTATTCAGCTACCCCTGACTCTGGACTGTTTTCGAGATTTTTACAGCAGGAGCATACCCATTACTGGTTGCTCGGACTGATTATCGTTATTATTTTTTCTATCTGTGCAATCATTTTTAACTCACTACTGCAGCCACTGGCTGTGATTATGACCATACCAACGACATATATCGGCCTTTTTCTAACATTTTGGATATTCAGACTAAATTTTGATCAGGGTGGATTTGCAGCGATGCTGATACTAACCGGTATAACAGTCAACGCAGCAATCTATATACTTTATGAATATAATACTATGCTCCGGGCTGAAGAAAATCGTACGATAAATTACAGCCATTCAGTTAAGCTTTATCTGAAGGCATTGAATTACAAAATTGTGCCTGTTATGCTTACTATAATATCAACTATTATCGGATTTCTCCCTTTCGTTATTGGCGAGCGGATGATATTTTGGTTTGCTCTTGCAGCTGGAACAATCGGTGGAATGCTTTTCTCTGTTATAAGTATTTTTTTCTATCTGCCGCTTTTTCTAAAAATGCCTTCAGAGCAAAAAAAGGTAATTCATAAAAACTGAAAACAATGAAAATCTGGAATTCTTTCAGGATAACCCTTCTCTGCTGCACTTTTGTGGCTGCCTCATGCCATCATGGGGAGGACAGACAGCAGAGTCCCGGTCACCGTGAGCCGGCTGCGGTCAGTACTGAAGAGATAACTGAAGTAGAAGTAATGGTGCTTGGAAAGAGTGATTTCATAAGTCATATTACCAGTAACGGGAAATTGACTGCTCTGCGAATCAGTGATCTGCAATTCAGAGTTCGTGAGAGAATTGCCTCTGTGAATGTTAATAACGGTGACCGGGTAATTAAAGGTGATACCATTGCTTCGCTTGAAACTTTTAGCCTTTCAAATACTTTGCTGATCAGTCGTGATCAGTATGAAAGGGCGCAGCTGGAGTTCTTTGACCAGCTTTTAGTAAGGGGATACGCTACAATAGACACATCATTGATACCTGCTCACGCAATCAGGGCAGCCCGGGTTCGCAGTGGCCTTGACAAAGCCCTGGCAGACCTGCGAATGGCTGAATATAATCTGCAGCATGCTTATCTTACCGCTCCGTTCAATGGTGTAATAGCTAACCTCAATGGTCATGAAAATGAAATGCCGGCATCTGGATCCTCATTTTGCACCCTGATTGACGACAGCCGGTTTGTGGCCTGTTTCCCTGTTCTGGAGAGCGAGATCCCGATGCTGCGTAACGGGCAGACGGTTAAAATAATACCTTTTGCATCAGAGTCTGATCAGTTTAAAGGTACTGTCACTTCGATAAATCCGGTAGTTGATAAATCGGGTATGGTGAAAATAGGAGCAGTAACAGACAACAGACGGGGAATACTCTTTGAAGGTATGAACGTACGGGTAATTGCCGGAGAAAGAACACCTGACCAGTTGGTAATTCCAAGAAAGGCAGTGGTATTGCGCAATGACAGGCAGGTCGTATTTATCTACAGAGAAGGAAGAGCCAGATGGGTTTATATATCTACAGGGCTTGAGAATATTGATTCATTTACTGTTGCGGAGGGTCTGAGTGAAGGTGATACACTGATAATTAGTGGTAACTATAACCTGAATCATAATACTAGGGTGGTAATCAAATAGAGGCATCAGATGATCAGGTTTCTTATACAACGTCCGGTGGCCGTCCTTGTGACCTTCACCGTGGCAGTTATACTGGGATTGACAGCTTACCAGGCACTGCCGGTATCATTGATGCCGGATATACCGATTCCGGAAGTAACGGTTAATGTAAACTATCCGAACAGTACGGCACGCGAACTGGAAAATAGTGTTGTACGGCCACTTAGGGCACAGCTCCTCCAGGCTGGCCATCTGAAAGAGATCCATAGTAAAACGAATGATGGAAGTGCTACCATTATTCTCAGATTCGATTATGGATCAGATATGGATTATGCTTTCATTGAAATAAATGAAAAGGTCGATGCCATCATGCCAGCAATGCCGCGTGAGATGGAGCGACCCGTAGTAATAAAAGCCAGTGTAACTGATATTCCGGTTTTCTATCTGAATCTTAGATTTAAAGAGAATCTGCATGGCAGGGAAGATGTGGTGGCTGAAAAACTTTTGGAGCTTAGTGCATTCGCAGAAACAGTTATTAGAAAACGAATTGAGCAATTGCCTGAAGTGGCATTGGTTGATATAAGTGGTACAGTCTCGCCACGGGTAGTAGTTGAACCCGATATGGCTCTGCTAAAGAGCCTTGGATTAACCCTGCAGAATATTGAAACCGCCCTCGCAGAAAACAATATCAGTGCCGGCTCAATGGTCATACAAGACGGCCACTACAGATATAATATCAGATTGTCATCACTCTTGCGTGACCGTGATGATGTTGCAGCAATAAGATTAAGTGCAGGAGGGCGCATACTCAGCCTGGATGAGATTGCCAACGTTGAATTGGTACCTGAAAAAAGATATGGTATGTTCCTATCCGATGGCCGGGAGGCTGTAACCATGGCCATTATTAAGCAATCTGATGCCCGGATAGCAGGCATGAAAAATAAAATAAGAGAACTGACTGAAAGGTTCGAAGATGATTATCCGGAGATTAGTTTCGCAATATCACAAGATCAGACCAGGCTGCTCGACTATTCAATCTATATCATGAAAGAGAACCTGATTGAAGGCCTTATCCTCGTCATTCTGGTGGTGGTTTTTTTCATGAGTGATTTCAGACTTCCGCTTTTAATAGGGTTATCACTGCTGGTCTCTGTAATTATTGCACTGCTATTCTTCTATCTGATAGGTATGTCAGTGAATGTCATTTCCCTCGCCGGTCTGATTCTGGCAGCAGGGAACATGATGGATAACTCCATAGTGGTTACAGATAATATTACTCAATACCGTGATCGGGGATTCCCAATTGATGATGCTTGTGTTACTGGCACTAATGAGGTGCTGGTACCACAGCTCAGTTCAATGCTCGTGAACGTGGCGGTATTTGTCCCTTTGATTTTCTTAAGCGGTATTGCCGGTGCCCTGATGACGGATGAGGCACTTGCCGTACTGATCGGTCTGGGAGTCTCTTACATTGTGGGTATTACCTTTATGCCGGTTGTATATAAGCTTACTTATGGAGTTGTTGTTAAACGTAGTAGTCTGTTCAGTCGGTTATACCGTTTAATATACCGAAGGCCTAAGAGACAGAAACAAAAACAGATCGTTGCAGTCGGAGTATACGAAAAAGGGCTCGATTATGTGTTCAGACACAAAGCTTTATTCTTGACACTCTTCATATTGTTGATTCCTGCCGGATTCGTATTACTGATGGTTATTGAAAAGGAAAAAATGCCCCGTTTCTCGGAGATTGAAACCAATGTGACAATTGACTGGAATGAGAATATTGATATTGACGAGAACCATAGAAGGGTGTCTATATTGCTTGAGCTTATCAATGATCATATTACGCAGAGTAATGCCTATATCGGAAGACAGCAATTTGTTCTCAACCGTGACCGGGCAACCTCCTCATCGGAAACTAATCTTTACCTTGAAACCACCTCAACTGAGGAACTGCAATTGGTCATTAAAATCATAAATGAAAAACTTGGAAAAGATTACCCTGGAGCATTAGTTGACTTTGAGCCACCGATGAATACCTTTGAAAAGATCTTTGCCGGGAGCGGGGCACCTCTGGTAGCTGAGGTAACCATGAAGAACAACCTGATTGCACCTGATCTGCAGGCCTTTGCTGCACTGAACAGAGAGCTTAACAGTGATCCGTTCTTAAGGGCATCAAACAAGATACCACTGCAGGATCACTTAGTCATTGAACCCGATTTGGAAAGTCTGATCTTATATGATGTTGATTATTATGATCTGATCACAGCTATTCGAACCAGACTGTATGAAAACAGAAGGATAACAATACAGTCATCTACTATGTTTATGCCTGTAATGCTTAGAGGCAGGGAGGCTTCTCTGACTGAGATGCTGGAAGATTGTACTGTTATGAGTCGGCATGGTGGAGAAATAAATGTTGGCTCACTTGTAGGGCTCAGGTATGAACAGGGGCTGAAAACCATTGTGGCAGGCAAGGAGGGAGAATATTTGCCCCTTATGTATTATCCTGAGAGACGAGAGAAAGACAGATTCATTGAAACGATTGAGAATCGTGTAAACCAAAGCTCACTTTTTGAGGTGCAATTTTCAGGTACGCTCTTTTCAGATATCAGGCTGCTGAAAGAGATGGCTGTAATGCTACTGATATCAGTACTCCTGCTCTATTTTATTCTTGCTGCACAGTTTGAATCATTGTTACAGCCGCTGCTGATTTTGGCTGAATTGCCGGTTGACATAGGAGCTGCACTCTTTACTTTGCTGATCGCAGGACAGACGCTTAATATCATGTCGGCAATAGGAATTGTTGTAATGACCGGTATTCTGATCACAGATTCAATTTTGAAACTTGATGCTTTCAATAAGCTGAGGGGGGAAGGTCACTCACTTGATTATGTCATCAGAGAGGGAGGGCATCGCCGCTTCAGGGCAATAGTGATGACTGCCCTCACAAGTATACTGGCTGTGTTACCACTACTTTTTAAAAGTGATATGGGAAGTGAACTGCAGAAACCGTTTTCATATGCTCTGATTGGCGGAATGACTATGGGTACAATTGTCAGTCTTTATATCCTGCCTTTGCTCTACTGGCTGGCGTACAGAAGGGCTGAACCATATTAAAAGTGTCTGACCGCAACAATTGCGATTATTGTTTGTTAACTTTGAACGATAAATCAAAACAGGAGGGAATATGAAAAAAAGAGTATCAGTTCTGCTGGCATTTGCAGTGGTGCTGTTTTTTGCATTCACAGCCAGTGCGTACAGCCAGGGAAAAGCCAATTTTGCCGGTACCTGGTCATATAATGCTTCAAAGAGTGACCAGCCCCAGGGCGGAGGCATGAGAGGCGGTTTCGGCGGTGGTGACTTCGTGGCAAAGCAGGAGGCTAACCTGCTGACTGTGGAGAGAACCATGACCAACCGTGAAGGGCAGAGCGTAACCAATACCGCCAGGTACACGCTTGACGGCAAGGAGTCAGTCAATGCAGGCATGGGCGGCCGCGGCGAAAGCAAATCGAAAGCTGTCTGGTCGGCCGATGGCAAGACACTGACCATCACCACCACACGTACATTCAATGAGAATACCGTAACCTCGAAGGAGGTGTGGCAGCTTCTATCGCCTGCTTCATTGCAGATAACCACGACGTCAAATACCCCCAACGGGGAGGTGACGATGAAAAGGGTCTATGACAAGAAGTAACCGGTCTCTATCTGATCAGACCGGACAGAGGGGCGCAGCGATGCAGCCCCTTTTTTTGTCCGGCGGCTCACAGGCCTGCAGTGGCCCCACCCTGTGACCTCCCGGTATCAGTCGACTATCCCGGCTGCAGGGCCTGGCAACAGCTGCCGGCACAGCTTCCGGCCACAACTGCCTGCACAAGCTCCCTGCTGCAACGGTTGTCATTGTTGCCTGCCACGGTTACCCGTAACGGTCTCCGGCCGGCGGTAGTCATTTGTTATATTTCAAAATGTTTTTACCTTTCAAAAAAGAGAATTCCCCGTTATGATTAATGCTAAATTATTAAACCCCAGAAGTATAGTAGTTGTGGGCGGCTCTGACGATGTCACCAAGGCCGGCGGTAAGGTGTTGAAGAACCTGATTGCCGGCCGATTCAGCGGTGAGCTCCATGTAGTCAACCCGAAGGCTGACAGGGTGCAGGGGCTGAAGGCCTTTCCCGATGTGTCGCAACTGCCTCAGACCGATCTGGCAGTCATAGCGGTGGCTGCCCGCCATTGCCCCGCGATAGTGAGGACCCTGGCTACTGAGAAGGGTACCGGCGGATTCATTATCCTCTCGGCCGGATTCAGTGAGGAGAATGAGGAGGGGGCTGCACTTGAGGGGGAGATAGTGGATATCGTGAACGGGGCGGGCGCAACCCTGATAGGCCCCAACTGTATCGGGTTTCTCAACACAGCATACAACGGTGTCTTTACCGAGCCCATACCCGGGCTCTCACCGTCGGGGATTGATTTCGTCTCCGGCTCGGGAGCCACAGCCGTCTTCATACTCGAGGCAGCCATCACCAGCGGCCTTACCTTCTCAACCATCTGGTCGGTGGGTAACAGTGCACAGACCGGCGTTGAGGATGTGCTGGAGCATCTTGACATAACCTACGATCCGCTGACCAGTTCCCGGATAAAGCTGCTCTACATCGAGAATATCTCTGATCCGCAGCGCTTTCTGAAGCACTCCGCCTCACTGATCAGGAAGGGGTGCCGCATAGCGGCCATCAAGGCCGGCTCATCGGAGGCGGGGTCACGTGCCGCCTCATCGCATACGGGAGCCATGGCATCGCCCGACAAGGCGGTGGATGCCCTGATGCGGAAGGCGGGGATAGTGAGGTGCTACAGCCGGACCGAGCTGGCTGCGGTGGCAGCGCTCTTCACCTACAAGCCGCTGAAAGGAAAGCGGATCGCTATTATCACCCATGCCGGCGGACCGGCGGTGATGCTGACCGACGCCCTTAGTGAGGGGGGGATGGAGATACCTCACCTCAACGGCCCGGCAGCCGGCCGCCTCCTGGAGAAGCTATTCCCGGGATCATCGGTGGCAAACCCCATCGACTTCCTGGCTACCGGCACCGCTGAGCAGCTGGGACATATAATAGATGCCTGCGAGAATGAGTTCGATGAGGTGGATGCAATGGCGGTGATATTCGGCAGCCCCGGACTATTCCCGGTTGACGATGTCTATAACCTGCTGCATGACAAGATACGTGCCTGTAAAAAGCCGATCTATCCCATCATGCCGTCAGTGATCAATGTGAAGAGGGAGATGGCCGACTTCGTGGCAAAAGGAAATGCCCTCTTTACCGATGAGGTGATCTTCGGGAAGGCTCTCTGCAAGCTGTGGGCCACCCCGGCACCGGCTGCAACGGGAAGCCCCGGGGAGGGAACCGGCATCAAAGAGGTCAGGACAATCGTCGATGGCGCTGCCGCAGGATACCTCTCTCCCGGAGAGGTGAACAGCCTGCTGAAGGCGGCAGGGATAGAGACGGTACCGGAAACGGTGGTGACATCATCAGGTGATGCGGTCAGCGCAGCCAATGAGATGGGCTACCCGGTGGTGATGAAGGTGGTGGGACCGGTGCACAAGTCAGATATCGGCGGGGTGACGCTGAACATCACCAGCGAGGAGAAGGTGAGGGAGGAGTTTGTGCGAATGATGGCACTGCCGGAGGTGACAGCCGTACTGGTTCAGAAAATGATCAGCGGACGCGAGCTCTTCTGTGGTGCATCACGCGAAGGAGGGTTCGGACACCTGGTGATGGCGGGAATGGGCGGAATATTCATAGAGGTGTTCCGAGATGTGGCAACAGCCCTTACACCGGTATCAGAGCAGGAGGCCAGATCAATGATACGGTCGCTCAGGTCATACAGTATAATCAGGGGCGTACGCGGTGAGGCAGGGATAAACGAGGAGGCATTCGTGAAGGTGATCACGGCACTCTCTGACCTGCTGGCTGCGGCACCTGAAATAGCCGAGATGGATATCAATCCGCTGCTGGGAACCGCCGAGCGGATAGTTGCCGTCGATGCACGGATACGGATTGAACGCAATGACACATGATACCGGAGAAGCCCGGTGAAACCCCCTTATCATCACATTGAACCATGAAAAGATCAGACATACTTTTCGCCGTTGTCTTCATCGGCCTCTTCCTTCCCTTTATCCTCTCAAAAACACTCTACGAATTCTTCCGCTGGTTCAGCAGCGACTGGGCTTTTACGGCCAGCTTCATCAAGTTTGCGATCCTGGCTACCATGGGCGAGATGCTCGGCAGCCGGATCAGGTCAGGCACCTACCTGCCGCATGGTTTCGCACTGGTGTACCGTGCCGTGGTATGGGGCTTCCTGGGCATGACTGTCAAGGCTGCCTTTATGATCTTCGGTGACGGGGTGCCGCTGATTGCCTCACACTTCGGCATGGCCGATGCCAGGGGAGTGATGGCCGGCCCGGTGACAGGCGAAAGGGTGTTGCTGGCACTGGCCATCAGCTTCTTCCTGAACATATTCTATGCCCCGGTGCTGATGGTGACACACCGGGTCAGCGACCTGCACATAGCTGCAGCAGCCGGCGACAGCCGCAAACTGCTGACAATACCTGATGTGACACGGCTGCTGGCATCCATTGACTGGAACAGCATGTGGGGGTTCGTGCTCAAAAAGAGCATCCCATATTTCTGGATACCGGCACAGGCAGTCAACTTCCTGCTGCCCGAAGAGTTCAGGATACTGGTGGCTGCACTCTACAGCACTGTGCTGGGAGTGATACTGGCAGTGGCAGCAGGCAGCAGGAGCAGGGAATAACCCGGACAGATATTCAGGAAGTTCCGGCAATAATGCCTGACAAGGCAGTGCCCGGGGAGCAGAACAGCATGGTTGAGGGCTAAACGGGCAGCACTTCCCCGCCATCGGTCTGTCGCGACCGTAAGGCATCTCTAAAACATATTACAAATATGACAAATGGCAGTGTAGTATTACTTATGAATTTTTATCTTGTGGCCACGGATGTCTACCTAAAATGAAAATTTTATGCAAAACACCCCGATAGACCGCAAGAGAGTAAGCGAGGCCATTGTGAAGAGCGGCATCACTGACATTGGTCGCGCAAGCATCAGGGAGGTTGCCAAGCTGGTGAATATACTGCGCCGGGAGACAGGAGTGGAGTTTATCAGGATGGAGATGGGGGTGCCCGGGCTTCCCCCTGCAGAGGTAGGGGTGCAGGCAGAGATAGAGGCATTGAAGAGGGGAGTGGCCTCTGATTACCCCGACATAGAGGGGCTCCCCGAACTGAAGAAGCAGGCAGTGCGGTTCATCAAAAACTTCCTTGACATTGATCTGGATCCATTATGCTGTGTACCCACCTGCGGCGCAATGATGGGCGGGATGGCCAGCTTCATGGTGGCCAACCGCAATGACCGCAACAAGGAGGGAACGCTCTTCATTGACCCGGGATTCCCGGTGCAGAAGGCGCAGGTGAGGATACTGGGCCAGGATTACAGGACCTTTGACGTTTACAACTACCGCGGAGCGAAGCTGGGCCCGAAGCTGGAGTCAATACTGGAGACGGGAATGGTCTCAACCATCCTCTATTCCAACCCTAATAACCCGTCGTGGATCTGCTTCACCGAGGAGGAGCTGCAGATTGTTGGCACCCTGGCAAAGAAATATGATGCCATTGTCATTGAGGACCTGGCATATTTCGGGATGGATTTCCGCGAGAACTACTCCATCCCCGGAGAGCCCCCCTTCCAGCCCACGGTGGCAAAGTATTGCGATGACTATATCCTGCTGATCTCCGGATCGAAGATATTCAGCTATGCCGGCCAGAGGGTAGCCCTGCTGGCAATGTCAGAGCACCTCTTCAACAGGCGCTACCCTGACCTGCTGCGCTACTATGCCACCGATCTGTTCGGCAGGGCAATGATCTTCGGTGCGCTCTATGCACTGACAGCAGGGGTAAGCCACTCGGCACAGTACGGACTGACAGCCATCCTCGAGGCGGTCAATGAGGGACATTATAACTTCGTCGATACCACCAGGGCGTATGGCGACCGGGCGGCAGTCATGAAGAAGATGTTCACCGCCAACGGATTCAGTATCGTCTATGATGCTGACATCGACAGGCCGCTGGCAGACGGATTCTACTTCACCATCTCATACCCCGGCATGACCGGAGGAGAGCTGCTGCAGGAGCTGCTGGCATACGGCATAGGCGCAATAACGCTGAAGATCTGCAACAGCGAAAGGGGCGAAGGACTGCGGGCATGCGTCTCACAGGTGAAGGACAGCCAGCTGCCGGTGCTTGCCGAACGACTCGCAATGTTCAGAAAAAACAATCCGACAGAATAATTATCAATACATTTGACAGCTGTATAAAAATCTGAAAACATGGCAAAGATAAGAGGAGCAGTGGTAATAGACCGGGAGCGGTGCAAGGGCTGCGAGATATGCGTTGTGACCTGTCCCACCGGCACACTGGCAATGACAAAGGAGGTCAACTCAAAGGGGTATCACTACAGCTATGCCATAGCCCCCGAGACATGCATCGGTTGCGCCAACTGTGCGGTGGTGTGCCCTGACGGGGTGATAACCGTCTACAAGGTTAAGGTTGGATAACGCTGAAACACTTTATATTAATGGAAAAGGAACTGAGACTGATGAAAGGTAACGAGGCTATCGCCGAGGCGGCGATACGCGCCGGTACCGATGCTTATTTCGGGTATCCTATCACTCCGCAGAGCGAGGTGCTTGAATATCTTATGGAGGCCAACCCGCAGGCTACCACCGGCATGGTGGTGCTGCAGGCCGAGAGCGAGGTGGCCGCAATCAATATGGTCTATGGCGGTGCCGCATGCGGCAAGAAGGTGATGACCTCCTCCTCATCACCGGGTATCAGCCTGAAACAGGAGGGGATCACCTATATAGCGGGAGCAGAGCTGCCCTGCCTGATCGTCAACGTGGTCCGCGGAGGGCCGGGCCTGGGAACCATACAGCCGGCACAGAGCGACTACTTCCAGGCTACCAAGGGCGGAGGGCACGGCGACTACCACCTCATCGTGCTGGCACCTGCCTCGGTGCAGGAGATGGCCGATTTCGTGGAGCTGGCATTCGACCTCGCCTTCAAATACCGCAACCCGGCAATGATACTCTCTGACGGAGCTATCGGGCAGATGATGGAGAAGGTGTGGCTCAAGCCGCAGAAGAAGAGGTCAGAGGAGATACTGCCGTGGGCTACCACCGGCAAGCCGGCCACACGCGAAAGGAATATCATTACATCGCTTGACCTCGACTCAAGCCGGCAGGAGAAGTTCAACCTGAAGCTGATCGCCAAATACCGCGAGATAGAGGAGAAGGAGGTGCGCTATGAGGAGTTCATGACCGATGATGCCGAGTACCTCATGGTAGCCTACGGCACCAGCGCACGCCTCTGCCAGAAAGCGCTCCAGCTGGCCAGGGCCGAAGGGATAAAGGCAGGGCTTCTGAGACCGATAACCCTCTACCCATACCCGAAGAAGAGACTCAGTGAGCTGGCAGACCGTGTGAAAGGGATGCTGGCGGTGGAGATGAGCGCCGGACAGATGGTGGAGGATGTGATGCTGGCAGTAAACGGAAAGACACGGGTGAGCCACTACGGAAGGATGGGTGGGATGATCCCGACACCCGAAGAGGTGCTCGAGAACCTGAAATCATTCATAAAAGGATAAAGAGATGGCAGACTTAACATTTGAAGATATAATCAAGCCTGAGAACCTGGCCTATGCCAACTCAAGCCTGATGACTGACAATATCATGCACTACTGCCCCGGGTGCGGCCATGCAACAGCCCATCGTGTGCTGGCAGAGGTGATCGGGGAGGAGGGACTGCAGAGCCGCACCGTCGGTATAACCCCGGTAGGATGCGCTGTGCTGATGTACAACTATATCGATGTTGACTTCCAGGAGGCAGCACACGGCAGGGCCCCGGCACTGGCAACGGCCGTCAAGCGGCTGCTCCCTGACCGGTTTGTCTTTACCTACCAGGGCGACGGTGACCTGGCAGCCATCGGTACGGCCGAGACAATACACACATGCAACAGGGGTGAGAATATCCTTATCATGTTTGTCAACAACGGTATATATGGTATGACCGGCGGACAGATGGCTCCCACTACCCTGGAGGGGATGAAGTCATCTACCTCGCCCTACGGGCGTGACGCCTCACAAATGGGTATGCCAATCAAGATGGCTGACATAGTGGCTATGCTGCCGGGCACCTGCTACGTGACCAGGCAGAGCGTGCATACCGCCGGCGGGGTGAGGAAGCTGAAGAGAGCATTGAAGAAGGCGGTGCAGTACCAGAATGAAAAGAGAGGCACATGCTTTATCGAGGTGGTATCAAACTGCCCGTCAGGTTGGAAGATGACGCCCGTTGAATCGAACAAGTGGATGGAGGAGAACATGTTCCCCTACTATCCGCTCGGCGATATAAAGGTACCGGCCGAGTAGGGCAGCCGCCCCGGGGGAAGCGATTCTCCGGCAGGGCGGATGCAGTATTCAAAAAAGAAATTATTCAGATCATGACAGAAGAGATATTAATAGCAGGATTCGGCGGACAGGGTGTGCTCTCAATGGGTAAGATCATGGCTTACTCGGGCATGATGCAGGATATGGAGGTGAGCTGGATGCCTTCATACGGCCCCGAGATGAGGGGCGGTACCGCCAACGTAAACGTGATACTCAGCGATGAGCGTATCAGCTCACCGATACTGCGAACCTTCGATACCGCCATCATACTCAATCAGCAGAGCATGGACAAGTTCGAGAGCACCGTCAAGCCCGGAGGAACGCTCATCTATGACGGCAACGGAATTACACGGCACCCCGAACGGAAAGATATAACCATCTATCGTATCGACGCTGCCGAGGAGGCCTCAAAAATGAACATGCAGAGGGTGTTCAACATGATCGTCCTGGGCGGATTCATGAAGGTGAAGCCGATACTGAAGACCGACTTTGTGATCAAGGGGTTGAAACAGTCGCTGCCCGAAAGGTATCACAACCTCATACCGCTGAACGAACAGGCCATAAAACGGGGAATGGAACTCATCAGGAAGGTCTGAACAGCAATATTACGGCTTCCATGCTGCCTTGCCGGATGGCAACCAGTGCACCGGAGGATAATGGAGCTGCCGGTCAGGCTCTTCTCAATACCACCCGATAACGCCGGTTGTTATAAGTGCCGGGTACCTTCAGGTTGCCTGGCTGTTCCGGGAGGCAATACTATTCATAGAAATGCATCTCGCGGATATACTTCCAGACCGGCGGCGGTACAAACCATGAGATATCCTTTCCCTCCCTGATGGCCTGCCGTATGAAGGTTCCTGAGATCTCCATCACCGGCGCCTCGATCCTCTGTATATCTGCCACAGCCAGCAGGACATCCAGTTCACGGCTTCTCTTGTGTCCGGGATAGAGCCTCGGATAGACGATGATGGGATAGTTTCTGACCAGCATCTCCGGGTTCTTCCATTTGTGAAGCGTGGCCAGGTTATCTTCGCCCATGATAAGGGTGAACCGGCGTGCGGGAAACTTCTCGGTCAGATGGGCCAGGGTGTCTATGGTGTAGGAGGGAAGGGGCAGGTTGAACTCTATGTCTGAAGCCATGAACCGCTCATCATTGCCTATGGCCAGCCGGGTCATGTGAAGCCGGTTGCGGCCGCTGAGAAGCGATGCCTTGTTCTTCAGTGGATTATGGGGAGAAACCACAAACCATACCTCCTTCAGCGGTGAGTACTCGGCAATGTAGTTGGCAATGGCCATATGCCCGATATGCACCGGGTTGAATGATCCGAAAAAGAGCCCGGTCTCTGTCATGGCGCTGAAAGAAACTCCTTTACTATTGTCTCAATCTCGTTGCAGGCTGCCTCAAGCCGGTCATTGACCACCACCCGGTCAAAACGGCCCGCAAAGGTCATCTCTTCGGCTGCCTTCTCTACCCTCATCTCTATCTTTTCGGGTGTGTCGGTACCCCGGCTGATGAGCCTCCGGCGAAGCTCCTCAACAGATGGCGGCATGATAAAGATTGAGAGGGCTGACTCACCGAAGATCCTCTTCAGGTTAATGCCTCCCTGCACGTCAACATCAAAGAGGGGTGTCCTGCCAAGGCTGATGATCCGTTCAATCTCGCTGTGCAGGGTGCCGTAGAAGTGATCTTTGTAGACCTCTTCCCACTCGACGAACTCACCCCTGCCTATCCTCCGCCTGAATTCGGCGGCGGTGATGAAGTAGTATTCCCGACCATTCACCTCATCGCCCCTCGGCTTGCGGCTGGTGGCAGATATGGAGAAGAGCAGGGGCAGTCCGGTGCCCAGCAGGTGATTGACCAGGGTGCTCTTGCCGGCTCCTGACGGAGCTGAGATTATCAGCATCCTTCCCTTCAGGTCAGAGATGCCTGCGGTGCCCACCGCCGCCCTCTCCACCGGGAGGGGCAGGGAGCCGTTCGCCGGGCTGTTACCGCACTTCCCTGTGGCAACCCCGGGCTGCGCGGGTGTTTTGCCGGCCCTGCCGCTATCCGCATCACTCCTCATAGGTTTACAGGATATTGAGGGTCAGCTCCTTGATCTTCTCCAGCTCATCCTTCATCATCACTACCAGCTTCTGCATGGCAGCATCATTGGCCTTGGAGCCGATGGTGTTGATCTCGCGGCCCATCTCCTGGGAGATGAAGTTGAGCATCTTGCCGTTGGCACCCTCACCCTCCATCGTCTCCAGGAAATAGTCGCAGTGCTTCTGCAGCCGCACCTTCTCCTCATTGATATCGAGCTTCTCGAGGTAGAAGATCAGCTCCTGCTCGAAACGGTTCTTGTCAATATTCTCTGTGCCGAGACTCTCATTCAGTGCTGCGGTCAGCTTCTCGCGCATGCGTGTGATGCGCTGCCCCTCATGGCTTCTGAGGCTCTCCAGGCTCTTCAGTATCGCCTCCACCGACCTGGTGAGCTCGCCGGCCATCGCCTCCCCCTCCTGCAACCGGTAGCGGTCTGTCAGCTCCAGTGCCTCCTCGGTCAGCTCGGCTATGCGTACCCATTCATCATCAGAGAGCTCGGTACGCTCCTGGCGGAGTGTCTCGGGCAACCGCATCACTATCGAGAGCAGCCTGCCGTTGTCATTGATGTCAAGCTCGTTGCTGAGCTCCTTCAGCTGTGCGAAATAGCCCTTCACATTGGGAATGTTGATCACCGGTGCCGACTCACCCTCCATACTGTCGAAGCTGACGGTGAGGTCAATCTTTCCCCGGGAGAGGCGCCTGATAACCATATTGCGCAGCTCAAGCTCCCGCTCACGCAGCAGGACGGGGAGGCGGGTGCTGATATCTGCCTGCTTGCTGTTGAGTGACCTGACCTCAACCGTGATCTTTCGCTGCGGCGTTTCGAGCATGGCCTTGCCATAGCCGGTCATTGATCTTATCATCGGCACAACATTTTTCTGCTGATAAAGATAGGTTTTTTCCTTCAGCCAAGCAGGTCAAGCTCAACGGTGAAATGCCTCATGATGGGAGCCTCCCACCTGATGGCCAGTCCACGTTTTACCTCATCTCTTCTCTCCCAGACGTTCTTCACCGCGGCCGCCACATAGTCCATATGGTTGTCGGTATAGACCCTGCGCGGTATGGCCAGCCGCACCAGCTCCAGCGCCGGGCGCCTGTTCTCGCGGGTGACCGGGTCACGGTCGGCCAGCAGGGTGCCGATCTCGGTGCCGCGGATGCCTCCCTCGAGGTAGATCTCCACCGCCAGCCGCTGGGCAGGGAATTCGGAGACAGGTATATGCGGGTAGAAGCGCCCGCCGTCAATGAAGATGGCATGACCGCCATAGGGGCGCTGTACCGGTATGCCGGCAGCATGCATCTGTTCGCCCAGGCGTGCCACCTGGCTGATGCGCGACTCGAGAAACTCATACTCGGTACCCTCATAGAGACCCTGTGCCAGCGCGTTCATGTCGCGCCCCGACATGCCGCCATAGGTGATATATCCCTCAAAAACGATGTTGAAGGTGGATGCCTTGCGGAAGAGCTCACGGTCTCTCATGCCGATGAAACCGCCCATGTTGACGATGGCATCCTTCTTTGAGCTCATGGTCATGGCATCGGCATATGAAAACATCTCGCGCACTATCTCGCGGATGCTCCTGCCGGCATACCCCTCCTCACGCTGTTTGATGAAGTAGGCATTCTCGGCAAAGCGTGCCGAGTCGAAGACCAGCGTAACGCCATACTGGTCGGCCAGGGCCCGTACCCCGCGCAGGTTGGCCATGCTGACCGGCAGTCCGCCTGCCGTGTTGTTGGTGATGGTCATCACAATGCACCCCAGCTTTGCTCGGGGGGTCTCCTTCAGCACCTTCTCAAGCATCTCCAGGTCAGCATTGCCCTTGAAGGGGTCATCGCGGGTGATATCGCGTGCATAGCTGACGGTGCAGTCGACGGCAGTCGCCTTGCGGAACTCGATATGCCCCTTGGTGGTGTCGAAGTGGGCATTGCCGGGAATGATGTCACCCTCCTTCACCAGCACCGAGAAGAGAACGTTCTCGGCAGCACGGCCCTGGTGGGTGGGAAGGAAGTACTCGAAACCGGTGATGTCGGCAATGGCCTCCTTCAGCCGGTAGTAGGATGAGGCTCCAGCGTAGCTCTCATCACCGGTCATGATACCGCCCCACTGGCGGTCACTCATGGCACCGGTGCCCGAGTCGGTGAGAAGGTCAATGAATACCTGCTCCGAACGCAGGTTGAAGAGGTTGTAGGAGGCACTCCTGATCCACTCACGGCGCTCGGCGAGGGTACTCTGCCGGATAGGCTCGATCATCTTTATCCGGTAAGGCTCACAATATGGAAGATTCATGGTATTTACAGTTAATGCGGTTAATAATGGATGAAATCAGCCTGTGCTGATCGTGGCGGCGGCCTGGGTTATCCGGGCAGGCATACAATGACAGTCAGGATGGAGGCGGGGAGCGGGCGCACAGGCCGGAGATGCAACCCTACAGGTCAGAATGCGTCCCTGTTCTTGATGTTGCGGTATATCGCTTTCCGGTTTATGACCCTTGTCAGGAGTGTATTCATCGGAAACGGCTATTTTTGCAAATATAATCTTTTTGAGGTTGGGGAACAATCTGTAACTTTTCATAACCATCTGATATGAGAGGAAGGACCTTTGCTCTTTTTTTATTGTTGGCCGGTATGGCCATTTCAGCCACTCTTGCCGGTCAGGTGGTTGACGCACCTCCCGAGCCGCCTGACACGCTCTTTTTGCCCCGTCCGGCCGCTGACACAGCTGTAACGGCCGTTAGTCCGCCCAGGCAGATCAGGGCACTGCCGGTGCCGGGTATCAGGGGGCCTCAGGATATTGAGCTTGACCGCGAAGGATCACTCAGGTTCCTGGAGAGGCTATGTACCGCCCCTGCACTGTGGAGACGTGCCAATGACCCGCTGCGTGAGGCGCTGCGCAGCCTCGTATGGCTGGCATCACGCCCGCCGGCAGACAGCGTGACACAATACCTGGCTGATTACCCGTTCGATCGGATCAGGATGCCGGCTGAGAGCTTCTACATGTTTGACTCGGTGAGAATAATCGTACCACTGATAAAACCCGACAGCACCCTGACTGATTCCATAGCCGTCAGGGCAGCAGCCGATGAGATGTTTATCAGTGCAGGTAAAAAACTTGAAAAGGTGAAGCTCACATCCGATGCACGGCCTGTGACTGCCAATGATACGCTGCGGCTGAATGACTCGGTCTACATCCTGATGAGGGACTTCATCCCCTACAGGATGCCTCAGCAGACAAATGATACCATCGTGCTGGTGATCACCGATACCCTGGCAGAGGCAACTGTCTCTCGCAATGATCTGCCATTCAGATATATGAGAAACCCATATGTGGCTGACTCATTGCAGGCCGCCGTAAATTCGCTCATCGCCTACCTTGAGGCGCGTGACTCAACTGCCATCCGTTTCGTCAGTGAGACCGGACGCGGCAGTGATGTCTGGCTCAACAGCATGACGGACAACCTGATGCGTTTCTGGCTGCCCAACGGCACCGGCGATTCGGTGACGGTATGGATAGGGAGCCCGGCACGGAACACCATCTCACTCAGGGCAGAGGACGGGATAATCTTCAGGAAGCAGCTGGGATATGACCGCTACGCCGACCAGCGGGTGAATGTGATCACATCACGTGAGGAGGAACTGCGCCGGGTGGCACTGCGGCAGGTCAAGCCGGTGCTATGGAAGTTCAAGTCAGATCTCTCCTACCTGCTCTCGCAGGGTATCATATCAAACTGGGCCAAGGGGGGCGAGAACAATATATCAACCGTGATGGATATCACCTCGGCACTGACCTACAACAACAAGGCCACCAGGGTGAATTCAGCCACCACTGCACGGTTCGCACTGGGGATGCAGGCATCGGGTAAAGGGGCCATTAAAAAGAATCTCGACATACTTGAGATAAACTCGAAGCTGAACCACAAGGCTTTCGGTAAGTTCGACCTGTCAGGGCTCTTCCAGTTCAAGACACAGTTCCTGCCCGGGTACAATTACCCCAACGATTCGGTCAAGGTCTCCAAATTCTTTAACCCGGCTATCTTCCTCTTCGGGTACGGGCTGGAGTACAAGCCCGGCAAGAATACCTCGATCAGTTTCTCGCCTATATCCTACAGGGCCACCTTTGTGCCTGACACCGCAAACATCAACCAGGTCAAGTATGGTGTTCCGGCTGACAAGCGCTCGAAAAACGAGCTCGGTGCCTACCTGACGGTGGCCAGCAAGGTAACTCTCTTCGAGAAAGTCAACATGTCAAACCGGGTGCAGCTCTTCAGCAACTTCATAAACAACCCGCAGAATGTTGACATCGACTGGGAGATGATTGCAACCGTGGGGCTCAACTGGTTCACCGACCTGAGACTCAATATCCATCTGATCTATGATGATGACACCCTGCTCCCGGTCTACAAAAAGGGCGAGCCGGTGATGGGGCCTGACGGGAAGCAGAAGAAGGCTCCAATGGCCCAGTTCAATGAGCTGATGGGGGTGTCTTTCGTATTCAAGTTCTGACGGCGGCAGGGGTGCTGCGGCACTGACCGGTATCATGCATCGTCCCAGAGCGGTATCGGTTCGGCAGGTATCACGCGGTGTCTCAGGCTAGTATCAGTCCGGCAGCAAGTCGAGCACCACTGCCGGCCCAGGTATCAGCCGGGCAGGCATCATGTAGCCTCTCAGGCCAGCAGCAGGTCGAGTACCACTGCCAGTCCCAGTATCAGTCCGGCCACCCCGTTGGTGGTTCCGAATGCGATATTGACCCTGCTCAGGTCATCAGGCCTGACTATCAGGTGCTGATAGAGCAGCATGGCCATGAAGACCGCTGCTCCGCACCAGAAGATCACTCCCCCGCGGCCGTAGAGGCCTGCTGCCACGGTCATGGCCGCCGTGACGATGTGCAGCGCCGAGGAGACCATCAGAGCCCGGCGCCGCGACATGACCGCCGGTATGGAGCGCAGCCCCATCTCGCGGTCGAACTGATCATCCTGCAGTGAGTAGATGATGTCGAAACCGGCCACCCAGGTCAGCACCAGCAGTGAGTAGATCAGCGGCAGCAGTGCAAAGGCACCGGTAACCGCGATATAGGCGCCGATGGGTGCCAGGCTTAGACCCAGCCCCAGCACAAGGTGCGCAAGAGGGGTGAATCGCTTGGTGTAGCTGTAGCCCAGGATAATGAAGAGGGCCAGGGGCGACAGTATGAGAGTGAGGTGGTTCAGCAGCCCGGCCGAGAGGATGAAGAGCAGTGAGCTGATGATAACAAAGAGGAGCGCCTGCCGCGGGGTGATCTTGCCGGAGGGTATCTCACGCACCGCGGTGCGCGGATTGAGGCTGTCATACCGCACATCAGCCCACCGGTTGAAGCCCATGGCGGCACTGCGGGCAAAGACCATGCAGGCCAGCACCAGCAGGAAGGTGCGCAGTGAGAAGCCGTAGCCGGGACGGGTGGCACCGATGAAGTAGCCGGCCAGGGCAAAGGGCATGGCGAAGATCGTATGGCTGAATCTCACCAGCGAGAGATAGTCACCTGCCCTGCCAAACAGCCTCTTCATCGCAGCCGTGCACCAAACTCACGCTCAAAGGCCTTCGCCAGGGCGTTCATGGTCCTGTCAATGCTCTTCTCGGTAAGGGTCTGACGCTCATCATGCAGTATGAAGCTGACGGCATATGATTTCTTATCCTTACCCAGCGATTCGCTCTCATAGAGGTCAAAGAGGTCGACCTCCTTCAGGATATTGCGTTCAGTCCGGAAGGCCAGATCTCGTATCTGGCTGAACCTGATAGATTTGTCGAGCAGCAGTGCCAGGTCGCGGCGTACCCTCGGGTAACGCGGCAGCTCACTGAACCGGATGGTGTGCCGTGAGACCAGCTTCAGCAGATGCTCCCATTCGATCTCGCCATAGAAGACCTCCTGCCTGATGTCGAACATGGCCAGGTAGCGCCGTGATACCTTGCCAAAGGTGGCGAGGTCAGCTCCCCCGGTACGGTAACGGAGTCCTTCAGCCAGCCACCCGGGGATATCATCACTGATCTCTACGGCGTTGGGTGCAATGCCGAACCGTGAGAGCACCATCTCGATGTATCCCTTCAGGTGGAAAAAACCTGAATGCATCTCCGGTGTGTTCCACCGTTTCTCGTTCATGCGGCCGGTCACCGCCATTGCCAGGGTGTGCTTCTCGCGGAAGTTGTCGGTGATCTCGCGGCTGCTGCCGCCATCCTTCCTGCTGTAGGCATAGCCCAGCTCATAGAGCCTCAGGTTATGGCTCTGACGGTTGATGTTCCATGCAATGGTGTTCAGCATGCCCGGCAGCAGCGACATACGCATCACGTTGAGGTCGCTGCTGAGCGGATTGGCCAGTCTCACCATTGCCGCGGCAGGGAAGTCGCCGGTGGTCTCAAACCATGCTGCCGGCGCCAGAGAGTTGCACATGATCTCGGCAAACCCGTTTGATGAGAGCAGGTCAGCCATGTTCGAGGCTACCTTCTCAGGGTCAGGCCTGACGGTAGATGAGAGCATCGAGTGCATCTCATCACTGAAAGCTATGTTGTCAT
This sequence comes from uncultured Rikenella sp., assembly GCA_964488645.1. Lineage (GTDB taxonomy): Bacteria > Bacteroidota > Bacteroidia > Bacteroidales > VadinHA17 > SR-FBR-E99. The sequence goes on from CAZAVK010000020.1 coordinate 23,767, forward strand.
AGCCGTAGATACGCAGTATCTCTTCGGTGACGTCGGCCTCGCGGGTCACATCGACACGGTACGGGGGTATGCGCAGCATGAGCCACCCCGGCCCGCTGCCGGTTACCTTTATGTCGAGACTGGCTAAGATGGTTCTGACGGTCTCCTCAGGTATCTCCTTGCCTGTCAGCCGTGCCATGCGCTCAAGCGAGTACTTCACCTCTGCCGGCTGTACCGGCTCGGGGTAGATGTCGATGATATCTCCGGTGATCTCTCCGCCGGCCAGTTCCCTGACCAGGGTGGCTGCTCTCATGAGCGCGTAGATGGTCATCTCCGGGTCGGTTCCCCTCTCAAAACGGTATGAGGCGTCAGTGTGCAGGTCATGGCGGCGTGAGGTGCGGCGCACCGATACCGGACTGAAGGTGGCGCTCTCGAGGAAGAGATCGGTGGTGGCATCGGTGACACCCGATTTCAGCCCGCCAAAGACACCGGCAATGCACATACCCTCATCCTGATTGCAGATCATCAGATCGGCCGATGAGAGCTCCCGCTCGAGGCCGTCGAGGGTGACGAACCTGCTCTTGTCAGGCAGATGCCTTACCCGTACGATGTTGCCGGTGATGGCGGCAGCGTCGAAGGCGTGCAGCGGCTGACCCGTCTCATGAAGCACATAGTTGGTTATGTCGACCACATTGTTGATCGGATGGAGACCTATCGCCTGCAGCCGGTGCTGCAGCCACAGGGGCGACGGCTTAACGGTGATGCCCCTGATGGTCAGGCCCGAGTAGCGTATGCAGGCCTCCGGCGCCTCGAGGCTGATCTCTATGACACCCTCATCACGCTCCTTTTTGAATCTGGTTATCTCAGGCAGACGGGCACGGGAGGGACGCTGCAGGTTGAAGAAGGCTGCCAGGTCGCGGGCAACACCGTAGTGCGAGCTGCAGTCAATACGGTTGGGGGTGAGCCCGATCTCAAAGACGGTGTCGGTGACCACACCGAAGTAGTCGGCAGCAGGCATACCGGCCGGTGCACCATCATCAAGCAGTATGATGCCGGCATGGCTGGTACCCATGCCGATCTCATCCTCGGCACAGATCATGCCCTCCGAGAGCTGCCCGCGTATCTTCGAACGCCTGATCTCCAGCGGCTGGTCATCCTTGTAGATCTCTGCGCCGGGCAGGGCCACGGCTACGGTCTGACCGGCAGCCACATTGGGTGCACCGCATACGATGGTGAGCGGATCACCCTGACCCGCATCAACCGTGGTGACGCTGAGCCGGTCGGCATCGGGGTGTCTGACACAGGTGAGCACCTTGCCGACAACCACCCCGCGCATGGCACCCCTGACCGATGACCACTCCTCAACATTCTCAACCTCAAGCCCCAGCGAGGTAAGCACCGATGCCAGCTCATCAGGTCCGGCAGTGAGGTCGAGGTAATCTTTTAGCCAGTTGTACGAAATCTTCATGTTGCTAAAGGTAACTGCTTCGTAAAGCTGCAAAAGTAAGGAAAAAAGGTTTCAGGCCCTGTCCGCAGGGCTGTAAAAGCAGCGCCATTATCATTATATTTGCAGGTTTAACGGAAAAGCGGATGATACTGAAGGAAAACGACAGGCTGATACTTATCACCAATGATGATGGTCTCTATGCCGGAGGGCTCAGGGAACTTATCAGGATTATGAAGGATTACGGAAAGGTGGTGGTCATTGCCGCCACCGAGAGCCGCAGTGCGATGTCGCAGGCACTGACGGTCAAGCAGCCTCTCAGGGTGAAGCTGCTGATCGAGGACGACGGTCAGCGTGTATATGCCTGCAGCGGCACCCCAGCCGACGGTGTCAAGCTGGCTATGAACAGCCTGCTCGAGCGGCGGCCTGACCTGATCGCCTCGGGCATCAACCACGGCTCCAACGCCTCTGCGAGCATACTCTACTCAGGCACCATGGCAGCTGCACTGGAGGGATGCCTCTACGGAATCACCTCAGTGGGGTTCTCGCTCAACAGCCACTCCTCAACAGCCGATTTCTCCGGCTGCGAAGAGTATATCCGCAAGATTACCGGAATGCTTCTTCGCAACTCGCTTCCGAAAGGCATCTGCCTCAATGTCAACTTTCCTGCCCTGCCTGCCTCGGAGATAAAAGGGATGAAGGTGATGCGGCAGGCTTCGGGCAACTGGCAGGAGGAGTTTGAGAAGCGGAAAGACCCTGCAGGGAAGACCTACTACTGGCTCACCGGCAGTTTTATAAACCATGAGCCGGAGGCGGCAGACACTGACGACTGGGCGGTGCAGAACGGATATGTGTCAGTGGTGCCTGTCACTACTGACATGACCGCCTATGCATTCATGGATGAGCTCAGGTCACGGCTGTGAGATGAAATTCGTTGTCAGATTCAACAACGCCATCACAGGGGTGGTGGCAGGAGTGGTGATGCCGCTGATCGGATTCATCATCTTCTTCCTGCTGAACAGGCATGGCATGTCACTGACTGACTTTATCGCCAGGATAATTGATGCCGGCAGGACAGCCTCGGTAATCAGTGTCTCGGTGTTTGCAAATGTTGTTCCCTTTTTGCTGTTTAACCGGTTTGATATGCTGCGGGCGGCACGGGGCGTACTTGGTATAACCCTGGTATGGGCCTTTGCCGTCTTCGCCATAAAGCTGTTATGAGATGAAGTACTTTATCATTGCCGGCGAGCCGTCGGGCGATCTGCACGGCTCGGGCCTGGTGAGGCACCTCCGGAGGTCTGACCCCGGGGCTGAGATAGTCTGCTGGGGCGGCGACCTGATGCAAGAGGCAGGTGCGCGGCTGCTGAAGCACTATCGTGATACCGCATTCATGGGCCTTTGGGAGGTGATGGTCAACATCGGGAAGGTGATGGGCAACTTCAGGCTCTGCAAAAGGCAGATCACTGAGATGGAACCCGATGTGGTCATACTGATCGACTACCCCGGGTTCAATCTCCGTATGGCACGGTTCACCGCAAAGCGGGGTATAAGGGTTATCTACTACATCGCTCCCCAGCTGTGGGCATGGCGTGAAGGAAGGGTGAAAATGGTCAGGCGGTATGTTGACCGGCTCTATATTATCTTCCCTTTTGAGACCGAGTTCTACCAGCGTCATGACTATCATGCCGTCTTTCTCGGCAATCCGCTTATTGATCACATTGATGAGTGGCGTCTCAGGAGCAATTCGGGCAGGAGTATCAGGTCACAGCTGCTTCCTGACAAAAGACCGGTGATTGCCCTCCTCCCGGGCAGCAGGCTGCAGGAGGTGAAGAGGATATTACCGGTGATGGCTTCACTGGCGGCCTCATGGCCCGACTACCAGTTTGTGGTGGCAGGGATGGATCATCTGCCGTCGCGCCTCTATGAGAAGATTACTGCCACCTACCCGGTGAAGGTTATCAGCGGCCGTACCTATGACCTGCTTGATGTGGCTGAGGCGGCCTTGGTGACCTCGGGTACGGCAACCCTCGAGACGGCGCTGCTCAATGTGCCGCAGGTGGTCTGCTACGCCACCAGCCGGCTGACATACCGGATGGCGCGGCTCTTTATCAGGGTCAGGTTTATCTCACTGGTCAACCTGATCATGGATAAGGAGGCGGTACGCGAGCTGGTGCAGGAGGATCTCACCCTGGAGGAGCTGCACAGGGAGCTGGCGATGGTACTGCCGACAGGCTTCCGGCACCGGATCATGAAGAATGACTACCTCGAGCTGCGTCGTCAACTGGGCGGCAGCGGCGCCTCGGAGAGGGTGGCTGAAGATATGGTGGCTTACCTGTCAGGGAGGGAGGAATGAACGGGAGAGTGCTGCTGCCGCTGCTGTTGTTGCTGCTTACACCACTGGCGGGCTCTGCCGCCGAGGTTTCAATAAGGATATTTGCCCGCACCCGTCCCACAGCTGTTATCATCACCGCCGAGAAAGGCAGCTACAGGCTCAGTCATGACAGCGGCGATGAACTGCTGCTGGCCACGGGAGAGATTGTGGTGATGAAGCAGTATGGTGAGAGGGTCATCTACAGCACCCTCTCTGGCAGCCGGGGGGCAGCTGACTCACTGATACTCACCCCCGCATCGGCTGACGCCCTCTGCTCGCTCAGGGCACCCGACGGCGACGGGCAGCGCAGACGGCTCAGCGGTACGGTGACCGTGAGCGCATTCCCGGGGTCGCTGATGATACTCAACATTACCGGGGCAGAGGAGCTGCTGCCGGGAATCGTACGCGCCGAGGCGGGGAGACTGGGGCCGGCAGACTACTTCCGGGCCCAGGCAGTGGTGGCACGCACATACCTCTACCGCAATATTGATCGCCACGCGCTTGACGGATACAACCTGTGCGATGATGTCCACTGCCAGGTCTACCCCGGCGTGGTCACCGACAGTGTCATAGTGAACGCCTGCCGCTCCACGGCGGGGATGGTGCTGACAGACCGCGACTCCATGCTGATTGAGGCAGCCTTCCACGGCAACTGCGGAGGCGAGACAGCATCGTCGGCAGCGGTATGGCTGGCCGGATACCCCTACCTGGTCAGCATAAAAGACCCGTGGTGCAGCTACTCGCCCTCATCGGTATGGAGGGCGTCGGCACCCCTCAGCGAGTGGAACGCCTTCCTCAGGTCGAAGGGGGTGACGCCGGGGACGGAGGAGGCACTCTATGGAAGCGGGACAGCGGGCGGAAGGATATACAGTTACCGTGCCGGCGGAAAAACCATCACCGGAGAGGAGATCAGGGTACGGTTCGGGCTGAGGTCGGCATGGTTCACCATGCGGCCGGCAGGTGACTCACTCATCTTCGACGGACGGGGCTATGGCCACGGGGTGGGCCTCTGCCAGGACGGTGCGAGACACATGGCCGAGAAGGGGATAAGCTATGACCGGATTACCGGGTTTTACTATCCGGGAACAATAATTACCGATATCAAAAATGCACACAGGCCGGTGAGGCCATAAAAGTTTTGGATACTTTTACAGAAACCTGAGTTATGTTCACTCTCTTCAGAAAAGAGGCAGCGGCGTTCTTCAGCTCAATGACGGGCTATATCGTCATGATTGTCTTCCTCCTGGCAAACAGCCTTATCATGTGGATTATGCCTGGTCAGTGGAACCTGCCTGACAGCGGCTATGCCGGCCTTGACCCCCTCTTTCTCCTCTCACCGTGGCTCTTCCTCTTCCTGGTGCCTGCCATCACCATGCGGCTCTTCTCGGAGGAGCGCCGGACGGGCACCATCGAGCTGCTGTGGTCGCGCCCCCTGACTGACGGCGCGGTGATCTACGGCAAGTTCTTTTCGGCGCTCTTTGTGGCGCTGCTGGCATTGCTGCCCACACTGATCTTCGTGGTCTCGGTGAAGCTGCTGGGAGAGACGCCCGGCAGCCTTGACGGGGGAGCGACAGCCGGATCATTCGCCGGGCTGCTGATGCTGGCGGCGGCCTATGCAGCCATAGGGCTCTTCGCATCAGCACTCACGTCTAACCAGGTGATCGCATTCATCACCGCCGCGGTGCTCTCATTCATAATGTTCAGGGGGTTTGACTCACTGGCACTGCTGCCGGGTCTCTCATCAGCAGGTGAGAGGATCGCCGCGCTCGGCATTAATGAGCACTACCGCTCGGTCAGCCGCGGGGTGCTCGACATACGTGATATAGCCTACTTCATCTTCGTGACGGTACTCTTCCTTGAGGCGGCCAGGGTGGTGCTGCGCAGGAGCAGCCCTCTCCGCCCGGCAGTGATCGTGGCAGTAACGGGCCTGGCATGCATGGTGCTCTCACTGGCACACATACGTGTTGACCTGACCGGAGACAAGCGGTTCACCCTGGCTGAGCCCACCCGCAGGATACTGAAGGAGCTCGACAGGGAGGTGAAGGTTGACGTCTATCTCGAAGGCGAATTGCCGCTCGCCTTCCGGAAGCTGAAACGCAGCGTGGGAGAGTATCTTGATGAGTTCAGGATCGCATCCCGGCGAAAACTGAAGTATGAGTTCATCAACCCTTCGGGAGCATCTTCGAAGGCTGAGCGGGAGCGCCTCCAGGAGGAGCTGATCTCCCGGGGGCTCAACCCGGTCAACGTGATGGCATCAGATGGCGAGGGGGGACGGACGCAGAAGCGCATCTTCCCGTCGCTGACGGTGAGCTGCGGCAGCACCGTGATACCGGTTAACTTCCTCAGGAACAACCCGGCACTGCCTGCGGAGGTCAACCTGCTCCATTCAACCGAAGGGCTTGAGTATGAGATAATACGGGCAGTGGCCACCGCATCGGCTGATACGGTGCCCACGGTGGCATTCATCGAAGGACATGGCGAGCTCGATGAGATCTACGTGGCCGACCTCACCCTTGAGCTGGCGAAGTTCTACAATATTGACAGGGGGGTGATCGGGGGCAGGAGAGGCAGCATTGACAGCTATGCGGCCATAATCATTGCCGGCCCTCAGGAGCCCTTCGATGAGAAGGATAAGTTTGTCATTGACCAGTATATCATGAACGGCGGCCGTGTGCTCTGGCTGGCCGAGGAGGTGAAGACCGATGCCGACAGCCTTGCCGCAGGGTCAACGGTGGCGCTCTATGAGCCGCTCTCTATAGCCGACATGCTCTTCAGGTACGGCGCCCGGATCAATCCGGTCATTGTGCAGGATGCCGAATGCCTGGTGATACCGCTCAGGGTGCCGGGGCAGGGCGGCACAGCGCAGTATGTGCCGGCACCATGGGTCTATTACCCGCTGCTGAGACCGGCAGAGAGCCACCCGATTACCCGAAACCTCAACCGGGTGAAGGCTGAGTTTGCAGGCACGGTAGATACTGTCGGACGCGACCCGGAGATCCGGAAGAGCATCCTGCTGACCACCTCCCCGGAGTCGCGTACGGTGACACCTCCGCTGATAATATCACTTGACGAGGCCGCGGAGAGGAGTCCTGACCTGCAGTTCAGTGCCGGCCCCCTGCCGGTGGCGGTGCTGCTCGAGGGCACCTTCAGTTCGGTCTTCGCCAACCGCATGGCCGGGGCAATAATGGGAGATCCCGGTATCGTGACCAAAACCGTCAGCAAGCCCACCAGGATGATTGTGGCGGCCGACGGAGACCTGATACGCAATGAGGTGTCATGGTCGGCAGGATACCCCGAGCCGATGACCCTCGGGCTGGACAGGTACACCATGCAGACCTTCGGTAACAAGGATTTCCTGGTCAACTGTATCAACTACCTGGTCAATGATGACGGACTGATTGAGATGAGAGGCAGGGAACTGAAACCACGGCTGCTCGACCAGGCCAGGGTGAGAAAACAGAGAAGGGTGTGGCAAATGGTAAACACTGCCGCACCGGCAATAGTGATAATAGTTGCCGGGGCACTGCACAGCCTGCTGAGACGCAGACGCTACTCAGGACGGTAATATTTTTTGTTTGAGGGAATGAATATTTTTTTGTAATATTGATAATCCGGGCATTTCTGTCAACCTCTGTGTAATTCAGTCAGTTGCCGTTGTCGGGATCATTAAACGCGAATAACTTAAATAACTGTCAATATGAAATTTGTTGTATCGAGTACCGAACTCCTGGGTCACCTCCAGGCAATAAGCAGGGTGATCAGTTCAAAGAATACCCTTCCGATTCTTGACAACTTTCTTTTCAATATCAGTGACGGCGAGCTTGAGATCACTGCCTCTGACCTTGAGTCGACCCTCATTACCCGGCTCCGGCTCGACAACATCTCCGGCGGCGGTACGGTGGCGCTGCCTGCCCGTATCCTCCTCGATACGCTCAAGGAGTTCTCCGAGCAGCCTCTCACATTTGATATTAACCTCGATTCGCTGGCCGTCGTCATCAACTCTGAGAACGGGCGGTTCAACATCGTCGGGCAGAACGGGATTGACTTCCCGGTGCTGCCGGTGATCAAGCAGGAGAAGCGGTTTGCCTTCACGGTGGAGTCGGAGGTGCTGCTGGCCGGTATCAACCGCACCCTTTTCGCCACTGCCGATGATGAACTGCGGCCGGTGATGGGCGGTATACTGGTTGAGGCATCACCAGAGGGGCTGACCTTCGTCGCCTCCGATGCCCACAAGTTGGTGAGGTACCAGCGGCGTGACGCCAGGGCCGATGAGAATGCCTCATTCATCCTCCCGAAAAAACCGGCCTCACTGCTGAAGAATATCCTGCCCCGTGAGACCGGAACGGTCTCGGTTGAGTTTGATGACCGCAATGCCTTCTTCACACTGGCAGACTACAGGGTGGTGTGCCGCCTGGTTGAAGGCAATTATCCCAACTACAACTCGGTCATACCGAAGAATAACCCGCGCAAGGTGCGCATCGACCGGCTCGAGCTATACAACATGCTCCGCAGAGTGTCGGTCTTCTCGAACCAGGCCAGCAACCTGGTCAAGCTGCAGTTCGTACCCAACCAGGTGACGGCATCAGCACAGGATCTTGACTTCTCCATCTCGGCCTATGAACGCCATACATGCCACTATGAGGGTGATGACATGGAGATAGGGTTCAAGTCACTATTCCTGCTTGAGATACTGGCCAATATTGCATCACAGGATGTCGTGATCGAGCTGGCAGACCCCACCCGCGCAGGACTCTTCCTCCCGTCGGAGACGGCCAATGATGATGAAGACCTGCTCATGCTGCTGATGCCCATGATGATAAACGCCTGAGGCAACACCCGCGATGGAGCTTAATCTCAGGAGACCGCTGGTGATCTTCGACCTTGAGACCACCGGAATCAATATCGCAACTGACCGTATTGTTGAGTTCTCTGCACTGAAGGTGTTGCCCGGCGGGGGAGAGGAGTGGCTCAGCTTCAGGCTGAATCCCGGTATACCTATCTCGCCCGAGGCAACCAGCGTACACGGTATCACCGATGCCGATGTGGCCAATGAACCACGCTTCCGGGACGTGGCCAGGCGTATAGCCGCATTTCTCGAAGGGAGTGACCTGGCGGGATTCAATTCAATGAAGTTCGACCTGCCCATCCTCTGTGAGGAGTTCCTGCGGGTCGATGTTGACTTCAACCCTGCTCGTCACCGCTATGTTGACGTGCAGGTGATCTTCCACAAGAAGGAGCCGAGGACCCTCAGCGCCGCCTACCGCTTCTACTGTGACAGGGAGCTGGAGGAGGCCCACAGTTCACGGGCCGACACCGCTGCCACATATGAGATACTCAAGGCACAGCTCGACCGCTATCCTGACCTGGAGAACGATATAGAGAAGCTGTCACGGTTCAGTGCCTTCAATAACAATGCCGACCTGGCCGGCCGCATTATCTTCAATGAGCAGGGGATCGAGGTATTTAACTTCGGCAAGCACAAGGGAAAACCGGTTGAGCTGGTCTTCCGCGAGGAGCCGTCATACTACTCATGGATGATGAACGGCGACTTCCCGCTCAACACCAAGCAGGTGATCACCGCCATCAAGGTGCGGTCATTCGGCAAGGCGTGACCAGCCTGCCGGCATCAGCCTGCTCACCGGGTAAAGCATCGTCCGCTTCTCCAGCTCTGACACCGGAGTGTGCTGGTAGAGCCACTGCAACTGCGCAACGGGGTCAGAGGCGAGCTTCTCATCACCCTGCCTCGCCTTGTCAAAAGCCTCCCGGAGCGCAGTATCATGGTCAAGCAGCTCCTTCAGGTGACTCTCAAAGCCCCACACCGAGTACCAGTCCTGGCCCTCGAGGAACGAGTCGAAAAAGTTCCACGCAAAGAATCCTGCCTCGCTCTCGGGCTCAAGCATCGTGACGATGTAGTTGTTTGACCTCTGGTTCACCGGGACGATATAGTCACCACGCAGGCAGGTGATCTCCTGGGTGACCGGGCGGATCTTCACCTTCGTGTTGTAGTAGTGCCCCTGGGTGGCCCTCCTGGCGGGCTCATAGCTCTCAATGTAGTAGGTCTCTGCCACCATGGTGGTGTCGCGTTCAAGCTGATACATCTTCACGCCGTTGTTCTGCAGCCGCTCAATCACCCCTTCCCATGCAAAGGGTACGACATAGGCTTCAGGGGCGGTGATGGTGATGCCCGGGGTGAAGTAGTTGTAGTACCTGATATTCTCAACATAAGGTTTGTCATGGTTGTAAAAGCCTGACCGGCGGCCGGTGATGGGAGTGGTGGTCTCATCAAAGGCGTATCCGCGGAACTCGATCATGTCCCAACGGGTGGTGTCCTGCTTCCAGGAGATCACATACTCCTTCTTCTCACGGGTGAGCCGGCCGGCTTCGGCACGGAGCCTCAGTATCTCCTTGTTGTTCTGGGCAGCAAACCGTACCAGCTCGGTGATGAACTGGTAGGTGCCCACCACCCTGGCAGGATACTCCTTGTGTACCAGCGCCTCGGTCATGAAACCGAAGGTATTGTAGAGTGCCGTGTAACCGGTTGAGTAATAGGGTAGTTCATCAAATCCGCTGATGGCCCTTATGGATCCGCGCTCGACATACTGCACATAGGGAACCATCTGGTTCTTGTGTACATCCTTCATCCGGCCATAAAGCTCAACCAGCATCCTGTTCCTGAAGAAACTCTCCATCTCGGGGAACATCTTCTCGGGCTGGGTGGCTATCAGGGTGATGGTGTGCTGGTGGTCAGAACCGTTGGTGGTATGTGTATCGAGGAAAACATCCGGGTCAAGCAGATGAAATATCTCTGCGAAGGCGCGGGCATCACGCGAGTCCTGCTTGACGAAGTCACGGTTCAGGTCAAGGAACCGCGTATTTCTCCTGGCACCCTTCTCTTCGGGACCGTTCTGGTTGATACGCCAGTAACGGCTCCGGGTGAGTGAGCCGCCGATGTTGTAAACCGGTATGATTGCCACCGTGCAGTTGTCAAGCATCTTTTTCATGCCATTCTTATTGGCCAGCAGCTCCGCGGCAAACCTTGCACTGGCATCGATACCCTCCGGCTCGCCCGGGTGAATGCCGTTGTTTATCAGTACAATGGTCTTCCCCTTTCGATGCATCTCGGCAGCATCGGTAGAGCCGTCAGAGGAGATGATGAAGAGATGCAGCGGCCTGCCGGCATCGGTCATGCCCATCTCAAGCAGGGTGGCCTCCTTATACCTGCGGTCAAGGTCAGTATAGTAGGCAATCGCCTCCTCCCAGGTGAGGCTCTGGTTCTCTTCATATCGCAGCGAAGGTACGCCGGAGCGCTTCTGTGCAGGGAGGGAGCCGCAAATAACTAGCGGAAGGAGCAGGATGAATAGCAATTTTTTCATGGGGTGTTGCTGGATTACTCTGTTGAATGAATCATGTGATAATCGGATGCATACGACGGGGTGCCCGGCCGGTAAGCCAACGGTACCGGTCTTCCTTCTGATCGGATGAAAGGGTGTACCACCCGTCAGCGGGCCAGCATGCTCTCTGCCATGTCAAGAATTGTAGTGTCGTCTATAGTGACAATTCCCCCGTCGGGGCCTTTTTCAATATGGATACCGGCACTCTGCCCCCGGTCAAAGTTCCAGCCGCCGAAATAGTTCCTGACGGTCTCCTCACTCAGCTCGAGCTTATCGGCGATTTTCCTTATGCTGCCGTCAGGAAGCTGGTCTTTGATCTTCCTCAGTTGTGAAAATGTCAGTGTTCGTGCCATGATTTATAACCTGTATGATTTCTCCAAATATAATAAGAAATCAACGGAAGCGGAAATTAAGCCGCCGCTTTAAGGCTATTTTAACATTTTACAGCTCAATGGATTGAATATCACGGATTATATAGACGTCGTAATCGCCGAGGTATTGAAAGCCTGCCTTTTTATATAGTGCGGTGGCTATCATGTTGGAGCGGTGTACCTCCAGCTTCACCTGGTATCCCATCTGCCTGGCCACCCTGAGTGACTCGCGCAGAAGGGGCCATGCCAGGCCACGGCCCTGCCGGGCGGGAGCGATGGCAAAGTGATGCAGGTAGAGCCGCCGGCCATCGAAGGTGATCCATGAGGTGCCGATAATGGTTTCACTGCAGCCGCCGTCACCAGCCCTGCGCTCAGCGCTGACGGGAATCTCTCCGGCAGCCGTTTTACCAGGGGGACTACCGGTTTCATCATCTTCACCACTGCCGGTTGCCGGCTGCCTCACGCTGCCGGCCTCCGTGTGCTCACCGTCACTACCAGCCCTGTGCTCACCGTCGCTTTCGCCGGTGTCGCACATGACCAGCAGAGTGCCTCCCATGGCCAGGGTCCGCTCTATGGTGGCTGCATCGTCGCCGCGGCCCGGGGTTGCCAACCCGGTGGTATCCCACAGCTCCTGTATGGCCGGAAAATCATCCGGCCGGTATGCTCGTATGGTTATCTCCGTGGAATTGTTCATCTTATCCGGTTCGGCTGGCGATTGCCTCACAAGGGTAACTGCCATTGATCACTCTGCCGTAGTCATGCCTTGCCGGCGTCGACTACATAGAGCTGCCCGTGCTCCTCACGTCTGACGACGATCTGCGTTCCTTTCGGGATGAAACCGGTCTCTGCCACGGCGGGATAGATCTCATCCCCGATCATCACCTTTCCTGCAGGCCGCAGCACTGTGTGCGCCGTTCCCGTTTTTCCCACCACCGACTGCATCCGGTCTGTCTCGAAGCTGACGTATCCGTCTTCCTGCCTGACGGTGGTCTCAAGGGCCAGGCTCCCGAAGAGTTTGTTGGGTGAGAAGAGCTTCCTGGAGAGCCACAGCGAAAGGAAGAAGGCGAAGAGGGCCGAGAAGAGCACCACGGCAAAGGCGCTGACGATCTCCCTCACGCCGTCTATCGAGGGCCCGAATCTGAAGACGATCTTGTCGACCATCACCAGGGCCAGCCCGGTCACGATGCCGATGATACCCAGTACGCCCGTTATACCGAACCCGGGTATAGCAAATATCTCTATCAGCAGCAGTATTATCCCGACAATGAAAATTGCCAGGTGCCAGTTGGCTGCAATACCTTCGAGGTAGAGCGGTGCAAAGTAGAGCAGTGCACCGAATATGGCTGCCGCCAGCGGGAACCCGACACCAGGTGTCTGCAGCTCGAAGTAGATACCGCCGATGATCAGCATGATCAGCAACCCGGAGATGATCGGGTTTATCAGTATCATGATGATACGGTCTACGGCGGTAAGCCTGAACTCCCTGATTGTGTAGTCTTTTATGCCTGCCTTTGCCAGCACCTCCTCAATATTGAGTGCCTCGCCCTCGCAGAAACCGTACTTTATTGCCTCCATGGTGGTGAATGTCAATACCTGCCCGGTATCGACTATCCCCTTGATCACTATTGACGGATCTACCATTGCCTGGGCCATCTCAGGGTCACGGTGCCATACCCAGGTGGTGTCGCCATCCCTTACCACCGGCTTCTTGCCATGTGCCTCAGCCGTTGCGCGCATCATTCCCCTCATGAACGACTGGTATTTGTCAGGCATCTTCTGCCCGGCCTGGTCAACCACCGTAGCAGCACCTATACTGGCTCCGGGCCGCATGTAGATACTGTCTGCGGCAATGGCTATCAGCGCTCCGGCAGAGGCAGCCTGGTTGTCGACGAATACCAGCACCGGGATCCTGTAGTTGAGGATGAGGGTCCTGATCGAGTCGGCTATGTCAACCTGCCCGCCGTAAGTGTTCATGTGGATGAGCATGTAGTCGGCATTTAGCGAGTCAGCCTCGCGGAAACTCTTCCTGACGTTCCACCAGAGAGGATTGGAGATCGTCTTTTTCATGTCGCACTTGTATACCAGCAGTGCGGAGTCCTTCTCGGCAAGCGGTGCCGGGCCGCCATAGCCTGCATTGACCATGAGGGTCAGCAGGATGGTTATGATTGTCAGCCTTTTCATGGTGTTATCTTCAGTTCCCGGATATAGTCAATGAATAGTGCCAGTGCCTCCCGCTTGCGGTCATCGAGGCGGAAATCAATATTGTTGCTAAGATAGTCAATAACCTCTTCAGGTGTGGCTGATGCCCCCTCTTTCAGCAGTGTGACCGCCTCATTCCGTCGTGCAAGCCCCTCTTCCAGCGCCTTATTGAAAAGCCTGGTGAACTCATCGGGCAGCCTCCTGGCCGAAATCCAGCAGGCGAAGACGAAGGGGAGGCCGGTGAACCTCTTCCACTCCAGCCCCAGGTCAATGCGGTGGGTGAAGCGCCGGGCATACTCAAAGCAGCGGTCGCCGATCATCACCGCCGCCTCACCGAGCTGCATGGCGGTGATCACAAACTCTTCGGGGGCAGGCAGCCACCTGAAGTCACGCTTCCAGAACCTGGCGGCCAGGATGCGGCAGAGAGTGACCGAACTGCGTGAGCGGTAGTCCAGATAGATGGTGGTGACCTGCTCAAACGGGGTGTTGCTGACCAGCAGCACGGTTAGGACCTCGCCGTTGGTGCTGAGACAGTAATCACCCACAAGGTGCCACTCAGGCATGCCGGCAAGCATCGCAACCGGTATCAGCCCCAGGTCACTGCTGCCTGCAATAAGCCGGTCGGCACACTCAGAGGGGTGACACACCTCAAGGTCGATCATACCGGCAACCTCACCATCACGCAACCCGATGATGAAGGGATAGCTGTTGATGTACCTGACCGCAGAGACCCTGATCTTTTCCATAGTAATTGCACCGCCATTGCGGCAAATGCAAAGGTTCAATTTTTTTGAACCAGTACAAAATACTATTTTTGATTTTTGGTTTACGGGCTGAAGCGCCTTGAAAGGAGATATCATATGGACCGCCTGATGGCAATTTCACCGGTTGATGGCCGCTACGGCGAACGGGTGACCGGGCTGGTTCCCTATTTCTCGGAGTATGGCCTGATGCGTTACCGGGTGATGACGGAGGCCGAGTATCTCATCGCTCTGTCACACTCCGGCCTTCCGCAGTTTGATGACTTCCCCGCAGGGAAGGATGAGGAGATACGCTCTGTCTGGAGGGCTTTCTCACCGGCTGACGGGGCGGTGATCAAGGAGAAGGAGGCTGTGACCAACCATGATGTGAAGGCAGTTGAATACTTTCTCAAGGAGCGGGTCTCCGCCATGGGGCTGGAGCGCTGGTCAGAGTTCGTACATTTTGGTCTCACCTCACAGGATGTAAACAGCTGTGCCATCACCATGGCCATCCGTGATTCGGTCAGCGGGGTGATGAAGCCTCTGCTGGTGGAGCTGCGTGACAGGCTGTCGGCCATGGCTGCCGGCTGGGATGATATCCCCATGCTGGCCCGTACCCACGGCCAGCCCGCCTCGCCCACCAGGCTGGGCAAAGAGGTGGCGGTCTTTGCCGAGCGGCTCAGCAATGAGCTGACGGTGCTGATGACAACTGTCTACAGCGCCAAGTTCGGGGGCGCAACCGGTAACTTCAATGCCCACAGGGTGGCTTATCCGGGTTTTGACTGGCCGTCATTCGCCGACAGGCTTCTGGAGGAGAGGCTCGGGCTGGTGAGGCAGCAGACCACCACACAGGTGGAGCACTATGACGGCCTCGCTGCACTGTTTGATAACCTCAGCCGCATAAACACCATCCTCACCGACCTTTGCGGCGATATGTGGAGCTATATCTCACTGGGCTACTTCAGGCAGATGATAGTAAGCGGTGAGGTGGGCTCATCAGCCATGCCCCACAAGGTCAACCCGATAGACTTTGAGAATGCCGAGGGTAACCTGGGGGTGGCCAATGCGCTCTTCAGGCACCTCTCGGGCAAACTGCCGGTCTCGCGCCTGCAGCGTGACCTGACCGGCTCAACCGTGATCAGGAATACCGGGGTGGCAATGGCACATACACTGATCGCCTGGCAGGCGGTTATCAGGGGGCTATCAAAACTGATAGTCAATCATGATGCGATACGTGCCGACCTGGATGCCAGCTGGGTGGTTGTGGCCGAGGCGCTGCAGACCATCCTGCGAAGGGAGGGATACCATCAGCCCTACGAGGCGCTGCTCACCCTGACACGCACCAATGAGCCCGTCGGTGAGACGGAGATCAGAAGATTTATCGAGAGCCTCGATGTGAGTGAGGCGGTGAAGCAGGAGATGAGGGCAGTGACACCATTCAACTATACCGGATTCTGAGGGCAGGGGATGAACAGCGTAAAGATCCTGCTACAGTACCTGAAGCCCTACCGGTGGCTTGCAGTCCAGAATATCGGGTTCAATATTCTGAGTGCTTTCTTTGCACTCTTCAGCTATACGCTGATAGCCCCTTTCCTGCAGATACTCTTCAACAGGGTGGAGCCGATACCCCATCCCGGAGAGTTCACCCTGACTGCCTCATACCTGAAAGACCTGGCCGGCTGGTTCTTCTCATCATCCATAGACCGCTTCGGCGAGATGAAGACACTGCTGATAGTGGTGCTCAGCTTCGCTGTGGCCAGCTTCCTCAAGAACCTGCTGATATTCCTTGCCAACAACTGTATGGCTGCTTTAAGGGCGGCAACCGTGCGGGACATTCGCAACCGGCTCTATGAGAAGACCCTCAGGCTGCCCCTCTCATACTTCTCCGATGCACGCAAGGGCGATCTGCTGACACGTGTCTCCAATGACGTGCAGGAGATAGAGATCTCGGTGATGTCGTCGCTCTCGATGCTCTTCCGCGACCCCTTCACCATACTGATCTTTATTACCTACCTCTCGGTGACCTCCCCGCAGCTCACCCTGGCCGCGCTGATCGTATTGCCGGCCAGCGGATGGGTGATAGGGCGCATAAGCCGTACCCTGAGGAGCGCCTCACTCGTCGGTCAGCGTGCACTGGGCGGTCTGCTCTCGGTATTCGAGGAGACACTGACCGGGCTGCGGATAGTGAAGGGATTCAATGCCGAGGAGAAGATGCAGGAGCAGTTCGGCAAGGCGAATGAGAGATATACCAAGATCTTCCGCAGGGTGGCCAGGAAGGCATACCTTGCACATCCGGTGAGCGAATTCCTCTCAACGGTGGTGCTGCTGGCGGTGATCTATTACGGCGGGTTCCTTGCACTGAAGGGAACAGGCAACGTGACACCCGACAAGCTGATAGTCTTTGTGGTGATCTTCTCGCAGATAATTCAGCCGGCCAAGGGTATCGCAAGCGCATGGTTCAATATTGAAAAGGGGATGGCCTCGGTTGACCGTATTAACGAGATACTCAATGCCGGCGAGACCATCACCCAGAAGCCCGATGCGGTGAGGATAACCGGATTCAGGGAGACGATCGAGTTTCGGAATGTATGGTTTGCCTATAACCATGAGCCGGTACTGAAGGATGTATCGCTCACCATCAGGCGCGGACAGACGGTGGCGGTGGTGGGACGCTCGGGGGGAGGGAAGTCGACCCTCGTTGACCTGATACCGCGATTCATTGACCCCGACCGGGGGGCGGTGCTGATTGACGGTGTCGATATACGTGACGCCAATATCACTGACCTGAGGAACCTGATGGGGATAGTGAGTCAGCAGGCTATCCTGTTCAATGACACCTTTCATAATAATATTGCCTTCTCCATCATGGGCAATGCTGAGCCGGAGGATGTGATCAGGGCGGCATCCATCGCCAATGCGCATGACTTCATCAGTGAGACACCTGACGGCTATCACAGCACCGTGGGAGAGGGAGGCAACAAGCTCAGCGGCGGCCAGCGGCAGCGGATAAGCATAGCCCGCGCAATCATGGCCAACCCGCCCATACTGATCCTCGATGAGGCCACCTCGGCACTCGATACCGAGTCGGAGCGGCTGGTGCAGGATGCCATGCTCAGGCTGATGGAAAACCGTACCTCGGTGATAATAGCACACCGGCTCTCGACCATACAGCATGCCGATATGATTGTGGTGGTGGAGGAGGGACGCATTGCCGAGTGCGGCACACATGAAGAGCTGATCAGGAACCCGGATGGAATCTATCGCAAACTCTACGAGATGCAGTCATTCTGATGGGTACTGCGGGCACTGACGGAAAACTGCCGCCGCCGCCCTGCCTGTAAGCCTGCCGGCATATCCAGCCGGAAACGGATTTCTGGGGGGCAACTTCCGGCAGAAATTGTTACCTTAGCACCTGTCGCCAATAAAACCGATTACCAATGGAAACCAAATCGACAACCGACATCCTGAAGGAGGCAATCCTTCTGGAGCACCGCGGCAGAGCCTTCTACTCGCAGGTTGCAGACCAGACAAACAGTGAGGCAGTAAAGCGCATTTTCACAATAATCGCCGCTGAAGAGGAGGAGCATATTCGTTTTCTGTCCGAGCAGTTTGTCCATTACCGCAAGAACAATGCCTTCCTTGACTTCGTACCACTGGAGGGCAGCCCCTCAGAGGATGTGGTTCAGAAGATACTGACCGAGGAGATGAAGGGACAGATAAGCGCTGCGGGCTATGAGGCGGCTGCCATAAGTGCGGCCATGGATTTCGAGGAGAAGGCCGTCAGACTCTATTCGGCAAGGGCCGAGTCAGCGGCTGACCCCAATGAGAAGGTCCTGTACAGGATGCTGGCCGACTGGGAGAGGGGCCATCATAAGTGGCTGGCACGTATCGACAGGGAGCTGCGGGAAGAGGTGTGGTACGACAATAACTTCTGGCCATTCTGAAGGATCAACTGAGCAAGCTTTCTCCGTCATTCCCTAAAAACAGAACCAGCCACGCCTTTTGGCGCGGCTGGCATTCATAGCTTCTGCGGAGAAAGAGGGATTCGAACCCCCGGTCCAGTCGCCCGGACAACGGTTTTCAAGACCGCCGCAATCGACCACTCTGCCATTTCTCCGTGGCTGCCTTGACCTGACAGGCAGGCCCTGGCGCAGCGGCTGCAAATATACTCTTTTTTAAGATTGAAGAACAGGTGGTAAACGAAGTTTTTTTGCTCTCAAAAACCCTTGCCGGAGCCTCCGCCAATGGGCCTCAGCCCGAGTGTCTGCCGCCGGGAAAGCGGTGTCGGGCCCGTTTTTTGCCCCGAAATGTTCTGAAATGCTATAAAATTCAGCCTTTCAGGCATAAAAAAATCATAAAAACTTGTTTTTGAATAAGAATGAAATAAATTTGTAGCATTAATAGATTTTGGTCTAACCCTAAAATTGTATTGACTATGACAAAAAAAGAATTGGTAGGCAGTATTGCAAAAAAGGCAGGACTGTCGCTTAAGGATGCCAACAATGCACTGAATGCTTTTGTAAGCTCCTTTGGTGAGGCCATGAAAAAAGGCCAAAGGCTTCAGCTTCCTCTGATGGGTACTTTCAGGGTTGAGAAGAGAAGCGCCAGGGTGGTCCGCAACCCGCGTACCGGCGCCAAGCTGAATGTCCCGGCCAAGAAGGTTGTTAAATTCAGACCCGCACCGGCTCTTACAAAAGGCCTGAAGTAAGATTTACGGGATTATCCCGGTAGACACAGTTAAGAAATAACAAAGGCTGCCTCCCTGAGAAGAGGAGCAGCCTTTTTTTATGATAGTGTCAGGATAAGGAAATCTGTTTTCACAACATTTTTAGTATATTTGTTACTCATGCCTGAACTCAATCGCATAAAGGTGCAATGAATTGTATTATAGTTGATGATGATCCTGTATGGCTGCGGACCCTTGAGGAGTTCGTGGGAAAATCTGCCTCACTCACGCTGGTGGGAAGCTTTTCCGATTCGCTGTCAGCACGCAACCTTCTTATGTCACAGAGGGATATTGAGCTGATATTCCTTGACATCCAGATGCCCGAGATGGATGGCTTCGACTTTCTCTCCAGCCTTGAGAATCCGCCTCACATAATCTTCGTGTCGGGCAGTGAGGAGCATGCCTACAAGGCTTTTAACTACAATGGCATTGATTACCTTCTGAAGCCTATCTCTTACCCGCGCTTCTGTCGTGCAGTTGAGAAGATCATGAAATAT
This sequence comes from uncultured Rikenella sp., assembly GCA_964488645.1. Classification (GTDB taxonomy): domain Bacteria; phylum Bacteroidota; class Bacteroidia; order Bacteroidales; family VadinHA17; genus SR-FBR-E99. Next base: position 43,485 of record CAZAVK010000020.1, read on the forward strand.
TACGCTCCGCGGCCTGCCCCGTCGGCAGCCGGAGAGGAGGAGATCTTCATCAAGAAGGGGTCAACGCTTGTCAGGCTGAAACTGAAGGAGATACTCTATGTTGAGGCGCTTGAGAACTATGTCAGCGTCATTACAAACAATGAAAAGTACACCATTCACTTTACCATGAGGGGTATTGAGCAGCAGCTTCCCTCAAGCCTCTTTGTGCGTATTCACCGCTCATATCTCGTCAACAAGAGCGTGATCAGGTCTATCTCCGAGAACAGTCTTACCATTGCCGTAGGCAATACACCCAAGGTACTTCCTGTAGGGAAGTCGTACCGTGACGGCCTGATGAACTATATCAATATCATGCAGCGCTGATGCCGACCGACAGGCAGCTCTTTCTGGACCATATCGCAAAAACAACCCCCTCGCCCCTTATGCTCGAGATTGAAAGGGCAGAGGGTTCCTTTCTGTATGATGCTTCCGGGAGAGACTATATTGATCTTATCTCGGGTGTCTCGGTCAGCAATACCGGTCACCGTCACCCGGCCGTGATGGCGGCACTGCATGAGCAGGCCGGCAGGTACCTTCACCTGATGGTCTATGGTGAGGTGATCCAGTCGCCCCAGGTGCGTTATGCCGCGCGGCTCGCCTCGCTGCTTCCCGAACCGCTCGGATCGGTATATTTTGTCAACTCAGGCAGTGAGGCGGTTGAGGGTGCCATCAAGCTGGCCCGCCGCTACACCGGCCGCAACGAGATCATATACTTCAGGAACGCCTATCATGGCTCCACCACCGGGGCACTCAGCGTACAGGGCTCTGAAGTCTACCGCAATGCCTTCCGGCCGCTGATGCCCTCGACCACCATGGCAGAGTTCAATGACCCGGAAGCCGCTGAGCTTATCAGCAGCAGCACCGCCGCCGTACTGGTTGAGCCGCTGCAGGCAGAGGCGGGCGTGATCGCGCCTGCAGCCGGATTCCTCGAAGCCCTGCGGGAGGCCTGCACCAGGCACGGTGCACTGCTGATCTTTGATGAGGTGCAGACAGGGTTCGGCAGGCTGGGGAGCCTCTTTGCGCTCTACAAATACAGTGTTGTACCCGATGTGATTGTGCTGGCCAAGGCCCTCGGTGGCGGGATGCCGCTGGGAGCATTTATCTCGTCAACCGGGATAATGTCATCATTGGCACACAGCCCGGTACTGGGCCATATAACCACCTTCGGCGGCCACCCGCTATGCTGCGCTGCCGGACTGGCATCGCTGGAGGTGATTGTCGGGGAGCGCCTGGCTGAGAGGGCAGGGGAGAAAGAGCAGCTTTTCAGGAAGGAGCTTCAGGGGATGCCCTTTACCATGATCAGGGGAGCCGGGCTGCTGCTGGCTGTGGTACCGGAGAACAGAAAGATAATCCCTGAGCTGGTGTCACGGGCCCCGGAACACGGGCTGCTGCTTGACTACTTCCTTTTCGGTCCCGATGCATTCAGGATAGCCCCGCCGCTGACAATCAGTGATGATGAGATCAGGCTTGCCTGCAGCCGCCTCAGGAGACTGACCGAAGAGGTCTCCTGACTGACTGATACGACATGCCTGCCGGGTGGCGACTGACACTCTGTCAGAGTTGATGGCGCGGCACGCCCTTTGAACAACGGGGGCAGAATAATCAGAAAAACATATACTATGGAAAAGGGTAAAATCGGAGTAACCACAGAAAACATTTTTCCGATCATCAAAAAATTCCTCTATTCAGATCATGAGATATTCCTTCGTGAGCTGGTCTCCAATGCGACCGATGCCATACAGAAGCTGAAGGCCTTTGCCTCTGCGGGTGATTTCAAGGGTGAGACGGGCGATCTGCAGGTCAGGATAAGCCTCGATCCGAAGAAGAAGACCCTCACCGTCTCTGACAACGGGATCGGGATGAGTGCGGAGGAGATGGACAAATACCTCAACCAGATCGCTTTCTCGAGTGCCAACGAGTTCCTTGACAAGTATAAGGAGCAGGGGGCCGGCCTCATAGGCCAGTTCGGACTCGGGTTCTATTCGGCCTTTATGGTCTCATCAAAGGTGGAGGTGGTCTCCAGATCATACCGCGAGGGCGTTGCTGCAGCAAAGTGGAGCTGTGACGGAAGCCCTGAATACACCATCGAGGAGGCGGTGCGCGAAGAGCGTGGCACGGATGTGATACTTTATATTGACAAGGAGTCGAAGGAGTTCCTTGATGAGCAGCGGATAGAGGGACTGCTGAAAAAGTATTGCAGCTTCCTCCCGGTACCGGTCCACTTCGGCAATGAGAAGGAGTGGAAAGATGGCAAGATGGTGGATACCGGAAAACCGAAAGTGATCAACAATACCCGCCCGGCATGGACCCGCAAGCCTGCCGAGCTGAAGGACGAGGACTATGCATCATTCTATCGCGAACTCTATCCGATGGGAGAGGATCCGCTGTTCCATATACACCTCAATGTTGACTATCCGTTCAAACTGACCGGGATACTATACTTCCCCAAGATCCGCAACAACTTCGAGATACAGAAGAATAAGATACAGCTTTACTGCAACCAGGTATTCGTGACCGACTCGGTCGAGGGAATCGTTCCCGATTTCCTCACACTGCTGCACGGGGTGATCGATTCGCCAGATATCCCGCTGAACGTGTCGCGCAGCTACCTGCAGAGCGACTCCAACGTGAAGAAGATCTCGGGGCATATTACCAAGAAGGTGGCAGACCGCCTGGCAGATATCTTTAAAAAGGATCGTGAGACCTTTGAAAAGAAGTGGGATGACCTGAAGCTCTTCATCGAGTATGGAATGATCACCGATGAAAAGTTCTTTGACCGTGCGTCGAAGTTCGCCCTCTACAAGAACACCGGCGGCAAGTACTTCACCCTTGAGGAGTATGACAAGATCATCAGGGAGAATCAGACTGACAAGGACAAGTCACTGGTACACCTCTATACCACTGATCCGGTCAGCCAGCATACCTATGTGTCGAAGGCTGCCGAAAAAGGGTATGATGTGCTGGTTCTTGACGGGCAGCTGGACACCCATCTGATCAATGCCCTGGAGTCGAAGGAGCCCACCTCGCGGTTTGTGCGGGTTGACAGTGACGTGATTGACAGACTCATCAAAAAGGATGAGGGGCATGCATCGCAGCTTACCAAGGCACAGAGTGATGACCTGGCGCAGGTGTTCCGCAGCCAGGTGGCTGATACGGACAAGGCACGGTTCCATGTCAGGGCAGAGAACCTGGGCGGGGATGACCTGCCGATGGTGATCACACAGAGTGAGTTTATGCGCAGGATGAAGGATATGGCTCAGTTCGGCGGCGGCTACTCATTCTATGGAGAGATGCCTGACAGCTTCGACCTGGTGCTCAACACCAACCATCCGCTGGTGATTTCGCTGGCAGGTGATCTCGACAGGGAGCATGCCGATGAGCTGAAAAAGAACAGTGCCGGGATGGAGAAGACGAAGGTGGAGATAGAGTTCATGGAGAAGGAGCATGGCAAGAAGAAGACCGAGGAGATCTCCACGGTTGAGAAGGATGACCTGGAAAGGCTCAGGAGCGAGCTGACCCAGCTTGAGGAGAAGCGGAAGACCATTCTTGCGGGCTTTGGCGATGATCATCAGGCTGTGCGGCAGTTGATCGACCTGGCCATGCTGGCAAACAATATGCTCAAGGGTGAGGCACTCAGCTCATTCGTCAAGCGCAGCATAAGCCTGCTCTGACTATAATATCGGGGGAGAGAGGCAAAAGAGAGCCGGCAGGATGCATACCTGCCGGCTCTCTATCTGTTACCGCATCCAGAAGACCTCCTTTATCTCCGGCTCATCGCGGAGCCGGGCAATGACCTCATCAAGACCCGAGAGGTTGGTGTCGTCAAACCGCAGTTGAAAGATATATTCGTTACCTGCCTTGTTGATGGTGAAGGTATCAATCTGCAGGCTGGCACTCTCAAGGAGGCTCTTGATCATATCTGTTATGCCGGCTTTCTCCGTTGAGACTATCCTCAGCGTGCGGTGCCTGAATTTCCTTGAGTAGTACTTCTCGATTGGCTGCAGTACCCACAGAATTATCAGTGCTATCACGGTGGTGGCTGCTGCGGCGAAATAGAGCCCTCCTCCCGTGGCAAGACCTATCGCTGCAACCGTCCACAGTCCCGCAGCGGTGGTGAGACCCCGTATGGCACCCTGTTTCAGGAAAAGAATCGTTCCGGCACCGATAAAGCCGATACCGCTCACCACCTGTGCCGCTACCCTGGAGGGATCGAGAGCAACATGTTCTGCCCCGAGTATGTCGGCAAATCCGAAAGCAGATACTATCATTATAAGACATGAGCCCACACTTACCATCATGTGTGTTCTCAGTCCGGCAGCCCAGTCTTTTCTCTCCCTCTCGAGGCCGATCAGTGCCCCGAAAAAGCCGGCCAGGCTAAGTCGTAACAGCACCTCGGTCCAGCTGATCATCTTTCCAGGTTTATATATGTAACACCTGCGGACAGGTGTTGGTTCGCGGTTTGACTGTGCTCCCTGCATGCGACACCATTGCGGTGCATGCAGGCATGAAGAGATTCAAGCAACCTTCAAAGTTAAGAAAAATCAGCTTTATGGGTTACTGCTCCCCGGCGATTGCGGTGCATGCAGGCATGAAGAGATTCAAGCAGCCTTCAAAGTTAAGAAAAATCAGCTTTGTGGGTTACTGCTCCCCGGCGATCGGTACCAGGAAGGATGCCACATAGAGATCACCGTCGCTCCTGAGTGAATGCAGGGTACCTGCCGGAACGATGAATGCCTTTCCGACAGTCAGCTCCTGCTCACTGTGTTCCAGCACTCCGTACCCGCTTCCGGCCATGCAGTAAAAGATCTCATCCATACGCGGATGTCTGTGGAGGGGTACCTTTTTTGACGAATCGATGTGGTAGAGGTTTGTAACGATGTTTTTTTTCAGTGCATCAATATCCATGTCGCAGGTTGTTTATTGTCAATATATTCTATCGGCAGATCTTTTACAGCGTCTGTGTTATGGTCATCGGTGTGATGCAAAGCAGCGCCCTCAGCCAGAGGAATCGTTTTTTCATCCGGCTCACCTCGTCACCTTCATAGATAAACCGCGCCGTACCGCGGATAAGAAATCCGGTGCCCATTGCGTTAAGTCCGTCCACCTCACGGCTGCCGGCCGTCAAGAGAACATTCCTGTCATTTGCCAGGTTCGCCTCGGTGGTCCTCATGCCTCCGGCGGGAATCAGCAGCTCGCCCTCCCCGGAGAGGGTGACATAGCTGTTCCAGGTGTTCACCACGTGCGGCCCGGCCTCTCCGCTGGTAACAATGGCAACCACTCCTTCATGCTTCAGCACTTCAAGTAGTTTGGCGGGTATTTCCATTTTCACTCTTTTTTTTTGTTCACCTTTATGATGCATTGACGCTCACGGCATACTCTTCGTTCCCGGCAGCCCAGACAAAAGTTGTTCCCGGCAGCCCAGACAAAAGTTATTCCCGGCAGAACAGACAGAAGTTTACAGCTCCCCGGTCAGGCAGTCAGCCTCTATCTCAACCAGCCACTCTTCGTCGACAAAGCCTTTGACCTCCACGAAGGTAGAGGCGGGTCTGATATCTGAGAAATACTCCCCGTGTGCCTTCGCAGCCTCTTTCCATAAGGAGGCATCCTTCAGGTAGACCCTGGTTCTGATCACGTGTTCAAGCCGGCCGCCGGCATCACGGAGAGCCTTTTCGATTATCTGCAGGCAACGGAGCGTCTGCCGGTAGAGATCACCGGGAGAGACGGTCTTGCCATCATCTCCGATTGGGGCAGTACCTGAAACTGTTATCAGGTTGCCGGTCCTGACGGCGCGCGAGAAACCAATTTCAGGTTCATAGGGTGAGCCCGACGAGATATTGACCCTTTTCATAGCAATCTGTTTTTCACCTTGTTGATTCCTCTCCTGCTGTTACCGGTCACTCTTTGGCGCATTGAGCGTGACACAAAGACAAATTTACAATTAAAAAGCGGCTGACGATAGCCATCTCGCGATTTGTTGCTGAGTATTCTGAAAGACAGAGGTCGGAAGCCGAAATACCACTTTGCGATCGAGAAATAGATTATCACTTCGCAGATATCCTCGATTGAGGTGGTCAGCGGTGCACTGGCCGCTGCAGGGTCGGGCTTCAGCCTGGTGAACAGAAACGGAAGGAGCACCCCAATCAGGCTGCCGGCCAGCACAATCAGTACCAGGGTGACGGAGATCACAAGAATGATGTCAGGGGCCCTTGTCCACTTCTTTCAACCTCATGACCTGGCTTTTAGAGTATCCTGATCTTTTGACTATGGCTTGCTGCAAAGCTTATGGAGCGGATCTACCATGTATATCTGAACCCCAGTGCTCCGGCCCATCCGAACCCTGCATGTTCTCCTATCAGGTCATACATCGGTCTTACGTCAAGGCTGACAAGCAGCGGCGCCAGCTTCCTGCTGAAGTTGTATTCAAGACCCAGCTGGCCACCGATACCGACGTTGACGAACCTGTCGGAAGCCCTGTATTTGCTGAGTGAGATGCTGGCCCCTGGGCCAACATACCAGTTCAGCCCGCCATCAATGTTCCAGTCCCACTGATAGACTCCGACCAGGAAAATCCTGTTGTATTCTTGTCTGAATCCGAAGCTCAGGTCAAGCTCGAAACGGTTGACCCTTTTCAGTCCCTTCTGGTAGGAGAGCTCGACCCCGTTGAAACGGGTGTCTCCGAAAATCCTGAGTCCCAGTGCATGGTTGCTGACCTGAGCCATGCCTGTTACGCTCATACACAATAGAATGGCAATGAAAATCAACTTTCTCATGGATATTATGAATTTGAAGGCCGTGACAAGCCGGCCTCAGGTCAACCTTACATCAAGCCCTGGCTATCAGTCCTGAGGCTCTGACTATCGGTTCAGATGCCCTGATTATTGCGTCTGAGGCGGCATTGATGAGATGGCCACCCTCATTTGCCTAGCTGCCGGGCCAGGATGCTCTCCAGCTCGCTGAACTCAGCCTCGGTATATCCGATACCCTGGTAGGCTATCCTGCCCTCCTTATCGATGATGATATTCCTGGGAATGGTCTGGGTGGCATATAGCTTGTAGATCTCACGGTCGGGGTCAGGCGCAAAAGGCATGTTGAACTTCTTGTTTTCTGCAAATGCCCTGACCTCAGCTTCAGAGTGTTCCCTGCCAATAACCAGCAGCACAAAGTCATTGCGATCCTTGTATTTCTCCCAGACATTCTTCTGAAGTACCGGGAGTTCGGCATTGCACGGGCCGCACCAAGTGGCAAAGAAGTTGATCATCACCGTCTTGCCCTTCAGCTGCTTCAGATCATAAGTCTTGCCGTCAATGGTCTTGCAGCTGAATGTGGGTGCTTTGTCACCGGTCTTGTTCAGCGTGGAGGGATCAGCCTGTGCCATGGCGAGGGTGAATGAGATCAGCAGCAGAAACGATAGAAGACTTACTCTTTTCATAATTGCGGGTTTTGTGCAAAGCTAATCTTGTTTTTTTACCGCTCATCACAATCTGATAAATGTGATATGGCAGGGTGGGGGCAGGGGCGGGGGCAGCTGTCAGACTCTCCTCGCCTTTCCGGTAACGCCTCTTATCGACAGCCTGAGCACCTTTACCTGGTCAAAGGAGTCGCTGATATACCTCTTCCCCTCTTCAATAAAACCGGCCGAGTATTTCCTTATCAGCAGCATCAGTGCATCCTCCTTCTCCTTCCCCTCTGCCTCTGAGACTATGCCTGACACGATTACGCTTTCATACAACGTTCCGAATTCGGCGGGAATGACACGGGTATCGCCGACCACGCAGAAAGAGGCCTTGTTGTTTATACTCAGGAACTCAAGCTTTGATCCCTCCTGTGCGCAGTGGAAATAGATCTTGTCATGGTCAATGACATAATTCAGCGGTATGCCATACCCTTCATTGTCAGGTGTACACATTGAAAGGATTCCATATTCTCCCTTACGCAGGATGTTGAGTGCCTCCTCATCGGTTATGGCCCTGTCGTGGCGCCGCATGGGATACTTCATGTTACAGGTATTTAAATCACAAAGCTATTGTTTTTCGCCGCCGGTTCAGCCTCTTGCTTTCGATGGGTGGAGCAGCCCGGTCGCGGTAGGGCCTTCACCGGTGACGACTGCTGCTAACCAGCGGATGACAATTATTTAATCCAGATCCACTGGAAATTGAACTGCTCCTTTTTGCCGGGGGTTACCTCCAGTTCCACCTCATAGAAGCCCGGTGCGGGAAACCTGACTTTCCCGACGGGCAGCGAACGGTAACTGTCGGTTACCCAGTCTGAATTCGGCTCACCAACCGTTTTTCCGCTCTGTTCAAACCGGTGAGTCAGGGTATTTTCTCCTGCCCTGATCGTCAGGCTGCCCTTTGGCGCCTGGCCCTGGAAGCTGTAAGAGATATCAACCTTCTTCTCTCCGGGCTCCTCCACATAGATCTTCCAGCCGAGTTTCTGACTGCGGGTAACGGGAAGATGTTCCGGGATGGTTCCATACCTGCTCTTCTTCTGAATGTTAATCCTGTTGTCTGAGGAGCTTATGTTTGACGGGTTGAGGGAGAACCCACCCTCACCGGTTACGGCTGCCAGTCCCTGCACCGTTTCAGGGTACTCCCTGTACTCGAGAGCAACCACAGAGATGAGGTTGTCAGGTGCGGAGTAGGGGAGGTTGATGGTGGTTATCACGCCGTTATGAGTGAAGGGGAGCTTACCCTGCTGTTTGTCGGCAAGAAGGTATATCCTGTCGGGCCGGCTGGTCACCCCGGTCAGCACGATCTGCTTGCTGAGCGGCCAGTTATAGAGGTGCAGATAGAGGATTGTCTTGTTATTCAGCCTTCTGCAGGTAATCGCTCCCCAGTCATGCATCTGCCTGTCAAGATCAAATGCTTCTGCCCCGTAGATCGATTCACCGTTGACAGAGAGCCAGTTGCCCATCTCGAGCAGCCGTTGCGAGATCTCATAAGGCACCTCGCCGTTTGCCCGCGGGCCGATATTGAGCATGAAATTACCATTGAGACTGACATTGTTGATAAGTGATTTCAGCAGGGTGGTTGTTGATTTCCAGCGCGTATCGAGTGAATGAAATCCCCATGAGTTTGCCACAGTGGCGGGCGACTGCCACGGAAACTCCTCCTTCCGGCTGCCGAGCTGGTTGTCGGCCAGGGTCTTGAAGTCCACATCAGGATCCTCTTCTATTGAGAGGCCGAGGCGTGAGTTTACCAGGCATTGCGGCTGAAGCTCCCTTATCAGACCTTTCAGCTGCAGCAACTGCTCTTTGGTCACCACCGTCTCTGAGTGGTTGATCCACATGTCGAACCAGAAGAGGCTGATCTCCCCGTACTGGGTGAGGAGCTCACGCACCTGCGGGATTACCTTCTCCTGCCAGTAGATATCATATTGAGCGGGGGTGATACCGGTCAGCTCCATGGTGTGGTTCTAGCCATATTCATGCTCCCAGTCTATCCAGTGTGAGTAGTAGAGCCCCAGCTTCATGCCGTGCTTTTTACAGGCGGCGGCAAGCTCCTTCAGAATGTCTCTCCGTGGACTGGAATGGTTCCACACGTTGTAATCACTTGCAGCACTGTTCCAGAGGGCAAATCCGTCGTGATGCTTGGCAGTGAAGGTGATATACTTCATGCCGGCCCGCCTGGCAAGCAGCACCCACTCTTCGGGATCGATCCCGTTCCAGTCGAATCGCTCCAGGAGGGTGAGGTACTCATCGCGGCCGATCTGGTTGCGGTACATGATCCACTCTGCATAGTCGTTGTCATTACGCAGCTTTTCTCCCTTCCAGATCCCTTCGGCGCCGCTGTAAACACCCCAGTGAATGAACATCCCGAACCGGGAGTCGGTGAACCAGCGGGCACGTTCATTGGTCTGCTTCTGTGCGGGGGCGCTGCTGGTGAAGGCCAGGAGAAAGAGGCTGAGCCAGAGTGACAGTGTCGTGATCTTCATTGTTGCAGTGGGTGTTGATTGGCTTCGTCTGATGTAAAAGGGTTAGCCTGATACCCAACGGGTGTATCAGGGTTCTCCCGGAATTCAAATATAGTAATCCCCGGCTGCCCGATGAAGCTTTTTCACCCCCCGAATTATCTCTTCCAGTTCTGCAGCCGTTCCAGGTAGAGTTGAGTCTCGACAAACTCCCGGTGTTTCCTGCCGGCAAGTTTTTCAAGCAGTTCGAGTGACGAGATGTAGGTGGCCAGGTTGCCGTTTGACGACATGAATTTCCCATCCTCGATGAAGCTGACCTTTGAGTCATCCTGAACCTTCAGATTGGGATAGTTCTTCTGCAGATCGGTTCCGCCGCCAATCCAGGTGACGATTTTCCTGCCGTCGGCAATGCCTGATTCACCTATCAGCGTGGCTCCGGCGCAGTTACTGACGGTGTAGTCGGTGTTGTTGTTCTGCTCCCTGATAAACCCGACAATGTTTTTATTGGCTGTCTGGAGGGTCATGTCGTAGGCGCTGGGAACAATGAGGATATCAAGGTCAGGGGCGTTGGCAAGAATATAGTCGGGAAACATCTTCAGCCCCTCCTCGCTTGTATAGAGGTTGTAGTCCTCGGCAATGGTTATGACGTTGAAGAGTTGCTTCCCATCTTCTGAGTGTTTCGAGAAGACATCTATCGGCGCGGTGAGCTCTGTCATCAGCACCTGGTCAAACATCAGGATCCCGATGGTTGGCAGGCCGGGATCAAGAGGCTTGAGATTTCTTGAGAGTGAGCTGATCTCCTCCCGGTCAAGGCCGGAGCCACTGCCGCCGGCAGCGAGCGCTGAGGCGGGATTGCCGGCCACAGCGGATGACTGCCCGTCGGCGGAGAGCTTGCCTGACTGTTTCGGTTTTTGTTCGTTGCAGCTAAATAGTATTGTCGTCAGAATGATGGTGATCGTCAGAATCCTGTTTTTCATTTTATCTCTCCTTTTAGTTTGGTTTATGTTGTGCATAACACCCGGCAACAGGGTTTTGTTCCGGTCTGAGGAGAGGCTGCCGGCAGAACCAGGTTTGTTCGGGGCTGTACAGATGGCTGGCAGCAAATCCAGGCTCGCTCGGGGCCGTACAGAAGGCTGCCAGCTTGCCGGCAACCCTCTCTGCGAGGTTCTCAATATAACAGGATGAGCCCCCCTGCCAACATGCCGATTTCGTACGGTAATGAGCTTACAGGGTATGGTATCCCCTGGAGGCGCGACAGGAATGCGCTGAACGGTATTCCATAGATGTTGCCTGCGATTATTGCCCGGGTGAATTTAAGTTTGAATTCGTCTCCAAAGATTATTGAACCTGGCAGGCTCCATCTTTTACTCATACAGATTTTTCAATTTATTTTTGGCCTCAGGGATGAATTAATGAT
>CAZAVK010000021.1:0-23682 GCA_964488645.1 uncultured Rikenella sp.
TGAAGCAGGCCGGTCGCGGCGGTATCGGGACCGTCTTCCGCAACAAGAAGATCAAGGCGGTGGTCTGCAAGATCCCGGGGGTGAAGGGTAATCTCAACAATGTTGTCAACCTCGATGCCATAATGGAGCGCGGTCGTCGCTTCAACCGCGAGATGCGCGAGCTCGATGACAAGCAGTGCCGCATGAGGCAGGTGGGTACCGCGCACCTGATGGAGATCATGGATGACCACGACCTGCTGCCGACACACAACTACAAGTTCGGCTCACACAAGGATGCACCGAAGATCGACTCGGCAGTTTGGAAGTCGTTCTTCACCCAGAACATACCGGATGGCTGCTGGATAGGCTGCAACATGTCATGCGCAAAGGGTATCGATGACTACATCGTCAGCTCCGGCCCATACAAGGGAGAGAAGGTGATTGTTGACGGCCCCGAGTATGAGACCGCTGCCGGGCTGGGCTCCAACGGCGGGTTCTTCGATCCGCGGTATATCATCGAGACCAACTTCTACTGCGACACATACGGCATATGCACCATCACCTGGGGTACCAGCCTTGCCTTCATACAGGACTGCTATGAGAACGGTATCCTGAACAAGAAGCGTACCGGCGGCCTCGAACTCACCTTCGGCAATATACCTGCAGCACTCGAGCTGCTGCACCAGGTGGCCCGCGGAGAGGGGTTCGGACTGATAGCCGGCCAGGGGGTACGCGGTATGAAGCGCATCTTTGCAGAGCGGGGATGGGGAGACCCGCAGTTCCTGAATGATATCGGCATGGAGAACAAGGGTCTTGAATACTCGCAGTATATGTCGAAGGAGTCGCTGGCACAGCAGGGAGGGTATGCCCTGACCAACAAGGGGCCGCAGCATGATGAGGCATGGCTGATCTTCATGGATATGGTCAACAAGCAGATACCCACGTTCGAAGACAAGGCCGAAGCGCTGCACTACTTCCCGATGTTCCGTACATGGTTTGGACTGGTGGGCCTCTGCAAGCTGCCCTGGAACGACGTCGAGCCGGAGAACAACGCCGAGACCGATGAGCCGGCAAAGGTGCCCGAGCATGTCGACAACTACGTCACCATATACAATGCCGTCACCGGCAGGCCATTCGACAAGCACCGGCTGATCGAGGACTCGGAGAGGGTCTACAATTTCCAGCGGGTCTTCAATATCAGGCGTGGCTATGGCCGCCGCAAGGATGATGATCAGCCATACCGTGCATGCGGGCCGGTCACCGTCGAGGAGTACCTCTCACGCGAGGAGCGGTATGACAGGCAGATGAAGGAGCTGATCGGGGTCGATCCGGCCGGCAAGAGTACCGAAGAGAAGATCAGGATCACCCGCGAGTACCGCGAGAAGCAGTATGACCTGCTGCGTGATGCGGTCTACAAGCGCCGCGGATGGAACAACAACGGCATACCCACCATCGAGCACCTCAAAAAGATAGGGATGGACTTCCCGGAGGTGATAGAGGTGGTTGCACCGTTGCAATAAGGAGGTGGTTGCCGCCTGCCGGCCAGGCAGCAGCTAGTTTCCCGTCGCTTTTGCTATAGCTGCAGCATGCCGGTGCGGTTGTCTGCCGCCACTGTCATAGTTGCCCTGCACCGTCCTTTCCGGTTCAGTAATAGCAGCAGCAGACCGGTATGATAGTGCATGCGCAGCCGCCGGAGGAGATCAGGGTATCAGCCTGACCGGAAGGCATCAGTATCGTTACCTGCTGTACTTTGACCTGCTGAAGGCAGCATCAATCTTTTTAGCAGCATCAGCCGGGTTGGTGAGGGGCATCTCGGCATCGAACAGCTCATAACCCAGCAGCTTCGCCTTGCGGCTGTTCTCAAAGGTTGGGAGGCGGGTACGGTTGGTGGTCTCGAGATGATTGCCATCCTTGTCGACAATGATGATCTTCGGAAGAAAGACCCCCTTGCGGCCGATGAAACGGTCCATTATGGCCACCGCCTCACGGTACTCGGCACGGGTGGCCCGGCCGAGGGCTTCATACCTCATTATCTTGCGGTGCGTCCAGGTGTAGACACTGGCATAGCTTTCAGAAATCTTGTCCTCGATGGTGGCATCAAGGTTAAGGGTATCATGGCCTGAGGGCATCAGCAGCACCTTGCCGCCACCCCCCTCGATGTTGGCAGCATAGCGCGGCACGGTGATACCGCTGATCCAGCCCTGCAGGTGCATCATGTAGATCTTTCCCACCTGTATGGGGGTGATGAAATGGACTATCCCCTTCTCCTTGTGGCACTGCAGCAGGTAATAGGGATGGACGCCAATCCAGAACATCCGCCTGAAGGTCTCGGCCAGGGTGCGGTAGTGGTCATTCACGTGGTTGAGCAGCACTGTCTGGTTGCGTATGGTGAATCCATGGCCGGTGATCTTCCTGACTGCCGAGGCCAGGTCGGCAGTGACCTCCTGGTAATGGTTTATGTGGGTCATGAAGTAGACATACTTCTCAGGCCCGTTGTTGTACCTGTTTGACGCCTCCCTGATCATCTCCAGCAACTCGTCGGTGATCAGCATCGGCAGCACCACAGGCACCCTGGTGGCAATCCTTATCACCCTCAGATGAGGTATACGGCTCAGCTCACCCAGTATATAGCGCAGTCTTGAGAAACTGATCATCAGCGCGTCGCCGCCGGTGACCAGCACCTCATTGATGTTGCGGTTGTAGCTTATATAGAACAGTCCCTTGTCCACTTCCCGGCTGTCGACATGCGCCCTGGTATCAAGTGACTTGGCCCGCTGGCAGTGCACACAGTATGAGGCGCAGCTGGTGTTCTCAGCGACAAAGAGCGCTACCCTGTTCGGATAGCGCTGGTAGGCAGCACCGTAGCTGCGGGAGCCCTCACTCATGGCCTCCTCCGGGCCGGCATCAGGGAAGAGCAGGTTGGCCGGGGTGGGTACGCTCTGCCAGAAGATGGGATCAAGCCGTTTAACAGAGACCTCACCAAAGAAGACCGGATGGAAAGGATCCTCCTGCATCAGGGAGGCATAGTAGGGAGTGATGCGCAACGGCTCCTTTCCCTGCCGGCGCATGGTGGTGATGGTACGCCGTATCTCAGCCTCCTGATGCTCATTGAGCCTGATAACCTTTTTCAGCTGATCAGCTGACCTGATTGCATTCCTGCGCTGCCAGGCAGGGTCATTCCACTGCTCAGGCGTTACATCTTTCCATAGTTCAATCGTGTTGTAATGTCTGGGGCGATAGATAAAATCCTCTGCCAGAGTCATCAGCACCTCCTTTTTTGGGATGTTAATACCAGATTATTCCACACGAGATATTACAAAGTTACGAAAAGCTGCCGCTTTTCGGGAAGGAAAGACCGGTTTTTTGCCGTTGCAGCAGGCCATGAAGCCGGTCAGCAGCGGGTGAAGTCGCAGACATTCAGCTCTCTGCCAGAAGACGCGTGGCTATAAAAGTAGCAGTCAGGGGCTCCTCCTCTTATTCTGATACTATTTCTTCAGCCTGGCGCGCACCTCACTGAACTCCTCCCACCTGCCTTCATGCAGCAGCAGCGCCTGGTGAGGCCAGGTGGAGGGGTCATGTATGCGGTAGTCTTCACCGCCGTCGTTATCAAGGATCTCCTTCAGGTATTCACTGCTGGTTTCTGAGAGGATATTCCAGGTGGTTATTCCCCGGTTGACCAGCAGCTGTGAGATCTTCGGACCTATACCGACCACCGCTGTCAGGTCATCGGGTTTGGTCTTCTTTCTCAGCTCATCTGCCCCGGGTGGTGCAGGCTCTCCGTCGGACGGTTTTGCTGATCCGGCGCCGGCATGGCCGTTCGCTGCTCCTTTCAGTTTCTGTCTGAAAGATTCAATCTCCTCCTGCAGCTTCCTTATCTCGGCGGTGAGGACCGCCTTGTCCTTCTCAAGGCCGTTTACCTTGCCGTTGAGAGCCACCTTCTCCTCTTCAAGCCTGCGGATCTTCTCCTGCAGCCCTTCTATCTCGTCATTGAGTTCAGCTATCCGTCTCATGCGGCGCCTCCTCTCCGGGAGGTAACCCAGCAGAAAGCCGAGCAGTGCCGCTACCAGCAGCACAATCAGAATGAACAGCAGGTCTGTTGTAAAACGTTCTGCCATAATGATTAGATTATTACTTTGATTTCACTTCTCCTGTTGGCGGCTCTGCCTTCAGGGGTACTGTTTGTTGCAGCCGGCTCTGATGAGCCCCTGCTTGATATCACTATACGGCCGGCATCTATCCCGGCATTGACCAGGAAAGCTTTCATGAACTGTGCCCGTCTGAGGCCAAGTTCGACATTAAACTCCTCCGGGCCGGTGATATCTGCATGACCCGTAATCTCTATGCGGACAGCAGGGTTGTTCTCTGTAAGCAGTTTCAGCCTCGTGAGGTATCCGGGAGTGATCGCGCCGGCATCACCGTCTGCAGAGGAGGATGGAAAGAATCCTTTCTGTACGCCTGCGGCCGAGATGAACCCGGAGGCTTCTTCGACGGCCTCCTTCAGGAGCTGTTCAGGCGACGGGGTGGCCGAGTCGCCTGCCTCAATGGTTTCAAGGGCGGGTGCGACTGCTGCTCCGCAGTCACACCTTATCCTGCATACATACCAGTATGATGCCCCGGCGATCCACAGAAGCAGCAGCGCTGAGATCAGAAGTGCCTGGTGTCTCATGGCTTCCTCCGTTATCTGCGGCGGGTGCCCCCCCCGAGGAGTGAGCCGAGCACACCGCCGCCGCCCTTCTTGCCCGGGCCGGCTGTGCCCTTAAGCAGGAATCCTGCCACATCATCAAGTATGCTGCCGTCACCATTGGCATCAAGGAGAGCACCTATACCTGAGATACCCTTGCCACCGCCATCGCGCTGCCTGACAAGTGCTCCAAGGATAAGGGGTGAGAGGGCGGGAATCATCTTCATGATCGTCTTGGTGTCTATATTGAACTTAGCGGCGAGAGCCTTTGCAGCCTGCAGACCGCCGGCATCACCGAGCAGGCCCCCGAGGTTGGGATCAGGGTCCTTCGCCTGTGCCTGCCTGGCGATGAGGCTCCCGATATTGCCGAGTACCGAGGCATCACCGTACTTGTTCAGGATATGGTTCACCCTCTCATCACCTCCACGGGTATCCTTCTGCTTCTTCAGACCTGCCAGCACCAGAGGTGTCAGCTGCGGAAGCAGCTTCTGCACCGTCTTCTGCTCGAGGTTGAAGCTGGCCGACATCTGCCTGGTCACCTCCGGACCATAGCTTTTTAGAAATTCATCAATGAAACTTGCCATAATTTTTAGAAGTTATACTGTTAATAATAAACAGGATCAAATGTTTCCGACACTCCGACCCCTAAAGTTACGCTTTAGGCAACATATAACAAAATCTTTCTTCAGAGGGTACCTCCCGGGGTGTTTGCGATAGGGGGTACCTCTCAGCATCAGTATGCCAGTCGTGTCACCACTCCGTCCATGCTGCTGGTGATCAGGCTGCCGTTGCCCAGAGGCACTATATTGTTGATCAGGCATGACGATATGCGGTGACTCCATAGCAGGCTGCCGTCTGTACGTGATGCTGCATGTATCACCCCCTTATCGGAGGGGATGAATATGATGCCGTCGCGCTCGGTCAGCGTTGCCGGTGCAATATCATATCCTATGTCAAACCGGGTTCTCCAGACCACCTCCGGCTCATCGGCGGTGGTACTCACGCCGATCACCTCACCGTTCATTGCCTTGGCCAGCACCATGGTGCTGTCAGCTGAGAGGCCCATCGACTCCCTGACGGTTACTCCCCCGAGGTCAGAACGCCATATTGTTTCGCCGGTGAGGAGATTGATGCTGGTCATCTTCCTGTCGGGCGAGACCACGAAGAGTCGTTCTCCCACAGCCACGGGCACGGCTGCAGCCGGCGACAGCATCCTGTTGGCATAGCCGCTATCCCACACCCATCGCGGCTCGCCACTCTCTGTGTCAAGCGCGTAGATACGGTTGCCCCAGGTACCGAAGATGAGCATCCCCTTACATATGAGCGGTCTGGTCTCCACGAACCCCTCTATGTTGCCGTAGCTCCAGAGCGGCGTCCCGTCACTTATGTCGAGTGCGACACACCTGCCTGACGAGCCTGCGATGAACACCTTCTGTCCATCGGTCACCGGTGAGGCCACCACCGGCTGCCGGGTGTCATATGACCATAGCACCCTGCCGTTCTTCAGGCTGAGGGCCCTCACCATGCCGTCGGCTGAGACGGCTATCACCCGCTTGCCATCGGTGGCAGGGGTGCTGTATATCTTCGCACCGGCAGGGTGGCTCCACCGGATGCGGCCATCCTTTACCCTCAGGGCTTTCACCTCACCGGCAGTGGTGGCAACCAGGGCCAGCTTCCCCGCTACGGTCGTTCCTGCTCCTATGTCAGCCTTGTCCTGCACTTCCCATACAGGCTTCACGCCGCTCCAGGTCTCATTCATGGAGTAGTCAGGCCGTGGCCAGCTGCCGGCGCCGCTGCTGTAGTCATGCCGCACGAGCCTCACCGTGGCCCATGCCGGCATGGTGACCTGTCCGGGATGTCTGACCGCCGCGGTCAGCAGTGTGTCACCGGCGATGGTCATGATGTTGTACCCTCCCAGCGGCTCACCGGCACGCAGGTTGGAGCGCCCCATAAGGGCAGGTATACCTTCGAAGCTGAGCTCACGGTTGGAATGGCCATGACCGCAGAGCGCCAGACGCGTGTCAAGCAGTTTCAGCCTGTCAGTAAGCTCATACCAGTTGTTCAGACCCTCATCAAGCGGATAGTGGTTGACCGAGATCACCATCTTATCATGGGAGGCCGGCACAGCCAGCAACGAGTCGAGCCAGACGATATTCTCCCTTGGTATCTGCCCGGGGCCCATCCGCATGTTGGGCCCAGAATTGGTTCCTATGAAGAGCCAGTTGCCATGAGTGAAGAAGAAGGTCTCCGACCCGAAGACCACCCTGAAGGTGTTGGCACCACTCTCTGACCACTTGGCGTCATGGTTGCCCGGGATGACATACCACGGTTTGTTCAGCCTGTCAAGGATCTCCCTGGCCAGACGCAGCTCAGCATCAGAGCCGAATTCAGTGACGTCACCGGCGAGAATCACAAAGGCGATCGTGTCAATGGCGTTGATGTCATCTACGGTGTGGCGAAGGTCATCGGCGGCGTTCTCGCTGCCTACATGAGTGTCAGAGACGTATGCAAAACTGAAACGCCCGCCCTGGCCATGGAGAGGAAGAGAGGTCAGGAGAAGCATGAACAAGGCTGCAAGGCTGGTGATTTTCATAGATAATTGAATTTTCCTGACCGGCAATTTAACAGATAATTCATGAAAATGTTAAATTAGTGTTTGATTACAATGCAACAGTGTCATGTGCTTCTCTGCCGGAGCAAGCTTTGCCGGTGGTGCGATGATCGCATCGATCGGGGTGATGACGGTAAGACATAATCACAATCCGTCGCGCAAGCTCTTTGCCGCCGTACCCCTGGTCTTCGGGATGCAGCAGTTCTCCGAGGGGTTTGTCTGGGCAGCGCTGCAGTCGAACGGAAGTGAGCTGATGCTTGACGTGGCGGCATATTTCTTCCTCTTCACGGCACTGGTGCTCTGGCCCACACTGATACCGCTGGCGGTGATGCGCATGGAGCCTTCACCGGCACGCCGGCGCGCAATGATACCGTTCCTGATGATCGGGGCGGTGGTGTCACTGTGGTACGGAATAGGCCTGCTCCTCTACAAGATCAGCCCGGAGATAAGCAGCCATCACATAAAGTACTCCAGCACTATCCCCAAGCAGCCGGCCACCTTCTTCTTCATTGCATACCTGCTGGCTACACTGGTGCCGCTCTTTATTTCGGGGGTGAAGCGGATGACACTGTTCGGGGCGCTGATGGCGGCCTCATGCCTGGTGACCGGTATCTTCTACAAGGAGTACCTGACTTCGGTATGGTGCTTCTTTGCAGCATCCATCAGCCTGGTGATACTGTGGATCATCATTTCTGAAGGGAAAAGGGAGAGGGAAGAGGCGAACGGAGCAGCCCCTCCTGGCGGATAGCAGAGCCGGTTTATCATCGCGGCAGCGTCATCCGGCTGCCGCCGTGCTCCTGCAACGCCACTGACTGATATGCCGTTCCGGCATCAGT
The DNA here is from genome assembly GCA_964488645.1 of uncultured Rikenella sp. GTDB lineage: Bacteria > Bacteroidota > Bacteroidia > Bacteroidales > VadinHA17 > SR-FBR-E99. Next base: position 8,108 of record CAZAVK010000021.1, read on the forward strand.
CCGAGGAGACTGACCCTCTTTCAGCTTGACTTCAATCGTGATATTTCGTATCTTTGGTAGAGAGTGAGTTTTAACCGTCAAATTCATCCTGATTATGGAACTGATTCACATACGGGCAGAATGTTTTTCCGGTTACATGGATGATCAGACTCCAAAGTGCTTCAAGTGGCAGGGAGTCAAGCATGAGATCAGGGAGGTGCTCGACCGCTGGTACAGATGGGATGCCGAACAGAAGAAACCGTTGTTCGACTTTTTTGTTGTGATTACCCGGGCTGGCGAACGGTACATCCTCAGGCATGATCTCGAGCGCGACAAGTGGTATCTCTGCATGCCTGAAGAGGAGTGTGATGAGGGAAAGAGAGCATGAGGATGCCAGAACTTTTGTCTCTGCCGGGTGTTACTGGTATAACCCTGTTTCACGGAAAATGATCATATCATGAAGATAAACAACAATTCTGAGATCCCTGCACCTGAGGTGCAGATGGAGGGCGCCAGCAATGTCAGGATGAAGATCCTTATCGGCCCCGACGACGGATCAGGCAATATCATCATGCGCCACTTTTTTGTAGCTCCCGGCGGGAACACCCCGTTCCACAATCACAACTATGAGCACGTGATCAAGATCGAACGCGGACGCGGCATAGCGGTTGACGAGAACGGTAAGGAGCACGAGGTGGGAGAGGGGCAGAGCCTCTTCGTCAGGCCAGGCGACCTGCACCAGTTCAAAAATCCGTTCGGAGAGACCTTCGAGTTCCTCTGTATTATTCCCAACCCTGCCAAGTAGGAGCCATATCACTGCATCTCCATCGGTCTGCAGGCATTGAGCCAGCATACGCTTTCGGGTTCGCCGCGCCGCTGCAGCGAGCCGGGTGGTATGCTATCCCACTGCAATGGCCGTCGTGTGGTGTAGAGGCGGAAGAGATCTTCGGTGAGCAGTACGTTTATGTTATAGAAGTCTGACTGGTATGGTCTGCGGAAGAGGGCGGGGGTCACCTCGCCGCCTGTCAGCAGAGCCATGCGCGTCAGTGCCGTCTCAGCCAGGCTCACCGGCGAAGGAACCGGGTGGTCGAACCATGAGGCGGCTACCTCCTGGAAATCATCGGGGTCTGACTCGATCCACACCCCCTCTTCATCACGGAATGATCTCACATACCCTGCGATCGTCTCCATTATCTCTCCCCACGAGTGATCGGTCTCATAATGCATGGTTATGGCCAGCAGCAGTGCTGCGGCGTCGGAGAGGAAGCCCTGCCGCTGCAGTGTGCCGTCGAAGTATGAGTGAGCCAGCGACGTGCCGTCCCAGAACCTCTCGATCAGCCTGCGGGTGAGCGCTGCAGCCTGAAGTTCCGACTCAGGCAGGCCAAGCAGCCTGGCAGCCTGTATCATCGCTGCTGCGGTCAGCGCATTGAGACCACTGAGTATCTTCTCGTCAGCTGAGGGCTGAGTGCGTTGCCGCCTCACGGCCAGCAGCTTCTCTTCGATATCATCGAGAGGGAGGGCGCTGCGTCGTACCAGGTGGTTCAGCCCCTCGAAATTACCGTCGGCGGAGAGTTCGTAGACGGCGGCAAGACGGTCCATCTCCGAAGGGGACAGCAGGGAGGTGAGCTCATCCATGCTCCAGAGATAGGTGGCACCCTCACGGTGGTCAGTGTCGGCATTAAAGGCGGAGATATACCAGCCGTCATGCAGGAAGGTCTCGTCAAGGCACCTGATGATCTGTTGCGCCATGCGACGGTACCCGTCGCTGCCGGTCAGCCGGGCTGCCAGCGAGAAGGTCCAGAGGGCCATGGCCTGGTCGTAGAGCATCTTCTCAAAATGGGGGATGGTCCACTGGCGGTCGACACAGTAACGGAAGATACCGCCCTGTAGGTGATCATTGAGCCCGCGAAGCATCACTGCATCCAGCGTGGAGGTGACGATGGAGGTGAGGGTCTCGTCATCGGTTGAGGCCTCCTCTTCCGCAGTAGCGGGGTTCCTGGCGGCTGCCAGCCGGTAAAGCATGAAGAGCATGGTGGAGTGTGGCGGGAACTTCTGCCCTCTGCCGAAGCCGCCATACTCGCTGTCGAAGTGTGCTGCCAGATCCTTCGTCAGCTCGCTGACATTGGTACGCGGCGCCTCCTGGTCAGGCAGCCTGAAGGGCATGATACTCTCACCGCGCGATCTGATCAGCTCGATAACAGCCCTGGCAATGTCATGCAGCGAGTAGCGGTAGCCCGAAGTCGTCACCGGTGCATAGGTGAGGGCATGTACCGGCTTGAGGTCATGGGTGAGGAATACGTTGAGCGGCCAGCCGCCGCTGCCGGTCTGCGACTGGATATAGCTCATCAGGTAATGGTCGATATCGGGCCGCTGCTCACGGTCGACCTTGATACTGACGAAATGGGCATTGATGAAGGCGGCGGTATCAGGATCGGAGAAGGCCCCGGCAGCCATCACATGGCACCAGTGGCAGGTGGCATAACCCACCGAGACAAAGAGAGGAACTCTCTCTGAACGGGCATGGGCAAGCACCTCGCTGCTCCACTCCTGCCACCAGACCGGGTTGCCGGCGTGCTGCCGGAGGTAGGGAGAGGAGGAGGTCCCAAGGTTATTGCGATGAAAATCTGTTGACATTATTGTGATTTCTGATTTGTAAACAACAGCTGCCGGCAAATGTTTGCCGGTCATAACCCGGCCGTAACTGACCCGGTCCCGGGCTCGAGGTATGCCTGTAACTGACTCCCTTGCAGATGTCTGTTGCCGCCGGCGGCTGACCCTGCTTCTGGCCCCGTAGCCTGCCATTGACTGACTGCCCGGCTGATGCCTGTTGCTGCCGGAGGCTACCCTGCTTCAGGCCCCGTAGCCTGCCATTGACTGACTGCCCTGCAGATGCCTGTGCCCGCCTGTCAGGCTCCTGGCCCTTCCGGGATGACTGAGCCGAGCAGCTCGAGATACCGGGCGATATAGTGATCAGCCATTTTAGACCTGTACTGCATTATGAAGCGCGGATGCTCCAGGGCAATAATCTTGCCGAAGAACCGGTACTTCTCATTGAGTGCAGCAAGAAATTTCTCATTCTTCCCGGTACCGAGGCAGAAGGCTGTGTCGGTGTTGATACCCAGCGCGATCTGCTTCCGGATATTCTCCACCATGAAGTCATAGACCGCCGCGGTAAGGTCGGCACGGTCATAGTAGTTGTAATTCTTCTCCCTGCCTGCCTGATCGATAAGGGTGAACCCCAGCGGAGAGACGGAGTTGATATAGAAGTGCCTGTAGAACCTCTCGGGTCCGCCGAAGGCGTTGATCATCCTGTAGACGAAGACAGATGAGACCTCGTGTGTCTGCCGGCCGCTGTAAGGGATGCCGCATTCGGAGGTGAGGCGTTTTGTATCTGTGAAGGGGATGCCGGTGAAACCTGCACCGAAACGGCCGGGATTGATGCCTATGATTATATGGCGGGGATGGTTGTCACTGTAATACTTCCTGTAAAACTGAGAGGAGAGTGCGAGGATATATCCATCGTCGCCGCGGAACGGATTCATGATACCGATCCCTTCAGGAAGCTCGCCCCTGAAATCGACTTCGGCATTGAAACGGATTACTCTCTCGGCAAATGTCACCCTCTCTTTTCTCAGAGATATTGCTGGTACTCGTCTATCTTGGCTGCAAGCCTCTTCTCGAGGTACTCATTGGCACCCTCAAGTGCCTGCAGTATCTGTTGGGAATCGTACATGTACTCCCTGATATGGCTTTTGCTCCAGTTCTTTGGCGGTGCCTGCAGATTGGTGATGCGGTCAGCCAGCTTGACGGCTCCCACCTCCCTCGGCAGTTGCCTGATCTTGGCCAGGCTGTCGGTCAGACGGTAGTCCTTCAGCAGCTTCGGGTCACCTGTGAGGGCCCAGACACCATCAGCTATATCCTTGCCGAAGATCAGTTCCAGCTCCTGGCGCGTGGTGTCAGTATCCTCAATGGTGTCATGAAGGAGAGCCAGCTGAAGGGCATATCCGAGATCGAATCCGACAGTCTTGCGGGCAGCCATGAATACCTCCATTGCAACATTACTCAGATGCACAACATAGCAGTTATTTGATCCTTTTACTTTCTGTGTGCCATGCTTTTCTGCTGCAAATTTGATGGTTTCCTGGTAGAGTGTCTGAATATCAGCCATATAAAATATATAATTTAATCTGCCGAAGATAATGAAAAATTATCTTACATTTTTCTAAAGAGTTTCCGGTAATTTTTTTTGCAGTCGCTGCCCGGATCAGTCAGCGGTAGCCGCCGGCTGGCAGATTTTATTGCAGTCGCTGCCCCGTTCAGGCAGCAGGAATAACCTGCTGGCAGATTTTATTACAGTCGCTGCCCGGTTCAGGCAGCGGGAGCCGCCGGTTGCCATTGCTACCCCTTTTGGGGTAAGCTGTGCCAATCACCGTCGGTGAGGCGGTTCCCTTTTTAGGATACGTAGAGGCTCTTGCTGGAGAACTCAGGGTCGCAGGTGACGTTGACGTTCATCTTGCGGAGGCCCACCTCATCTCCCGGGGTGGGTATGTATGTGAGATGCACCTCGCACCGGCGGAGCTCTTTCAGTTTTTCGATGGCGGCCTGCGCGGCCGGATTGGTCAGTGCGCTGATACCCAGTATAATGAGCGTCTCTTCAACATCGAGGCTCACCTCCTTGCCGTTGAGTATCTCCCGCTTCAGGTAGGTGACCGAGTCGATCAGGTTTTTTGGCAGCAGCAGCAGGCTGTCGGGCAGTCCTGCCAGGTGTTTGGTGGCGTTGAGCAGCAAGCTGGAGGCGGCGTGCATCAGGGGTGAGTTCTTGCCGGTGATGATGGTGCCGTCACGCAGCTCGATGGCTGCTCCGCAGAAAAACCCCTCATTGCCCTTGCCGCTCTTCTCGGCATCGCGTGCCGCCTTGCGTGCCGGCAGCACCACCCTCCGGTCTTCGGGCCTGCCCTTCACCTTGTTCATGATCTTCATGGCGTGATCAAGCAGGTCCTTCTCTGCCATGCCCACGGTGTAATCGACGGCGCACCTGAGGTAGCGGCGCACGATCTCCTGGTGGGCGGCCTCCTGTATCAGGCTGTCATCAGTGATTCCCGCGCTGATACGGTTGACACCCATATCGGTGGCCGACTGGTACATCGATTCGCCTCCGGTAATCTTCTCAAGGATCCGTTTCAGGAGCTGAAAGGCCTCGATATCTCGGTTATAGCTGACAGCCTTCTTCCCGTAGCTCTTCAGGTGGTCACTGTCTATCTGAACCTCATCCTTCAGGTCGAGTGTGGCAGCCTCATATGCGATGTTGACCTTGTGATCAGGCGGCAGATCCCAGATGGGGAAGGTCTCGAACTTGGCATAGCCTGCCCGGATCCCGCGACGGTAATCGTGATAGAGGTTGCTGAGGGAAGTGGCCAGCTTGCCGCTGCCCGGACCGGGACCGGTGACCACCACAATCGGGTGGGTGGTCTTGATGTACTGGTTGGCGCCATACCCTTCATCACTCACTATCAGATCAACGTCAGTCGGATACCCTTTCGTGGGGGAATGTGTATAGACCTTTATGCCCCGGTGTTCAAGCTTGTTCCTGAAGACCCTTGCCGGCTGCTGTCCGGTATAGCGGGTGATAACCACAGCAGTCACCTCAAGGCCCCACTCCCTGAAATCGTCAATGGCTTTCATGGCATCAACGTCATAGGTGATTCCGAAATCGGCACGCATCTTCTTTCTCTCGATGTCACCTGCATGAATGCACAGGATGACATCGATCTTGTCTTTGAGAAGCTGCAGCAGCCTCATCTTGACATTGGGATCAAACCCGGGGAGCACCCTGGCAGCATGATAGTCATAGAGCAGCTTACCTCCGAACTCGAGGTACAATTTGTTGTTGAAGCGTTCTACCCTTTCAAGGATTGCTGCGGTCTGCTCAGTGAGATAGATCTCATTGTCAAACCCGGTATGAAATGAATCAGCCATCTAATTGCCTTCCTGAAGGAATCCGACAACGGTCAGGATCAGCTTTCAATATTACAATATTTTTCTTTTGCACGCAGCGGCGCCGGAGTTATATTTTTTACGTGGTGTTCCCGGTTGTTTCACCACTGCCGCCCCGGTATCCCCTCTTCCTTTCCGGCCTCCGGTAGTTCCTTCTGTTGTTGCCCTGGATGACCTGGCCCTGATCCTATCCTTCTCCCTCCTCCAGGATAAAGAGCTCCTCAACCGGTTTGCCAAAGACCCTGGCTATCCTGAGGGCCAGCAGGGTTGACGGTACATACCTTCCCGTCTCGATGGCATTGATAGTCTGCCTGCTCACCGACACCAGCCTGGCCAGCTCCTCCTGTGTCAGGCCCTTTACCGCTCTCTCAATCTTAATCCGGTTTCTCATCTGATGCTGTTTTTGAGTTACGCCAGAGCAGGTAGTTGAACCTGGCAATGAAGAATATCAATACGGTGAACATATTGTAAAGCATGATATCCAGGAAAAAGAGACCATAGATGAAGACAAATGCGAAGAGCAGCAGGAGGTAGTTCACCAGCACTGCCCAGAGCAGTGAGTCGAGGCGGAGCCTGGTGATGAACTCATCCTCGTTCTTCTCCCTGGAGAAGGCGACCAGCATTGCTCCGACAATGAAAAAGACAGCCGTGACAGTACCGGCTATGTTTGTTTCAATGAATTTGAAGAACTCTTTTTCGCTGAAGGTCTTATCGGAGACGATTGCAAAAACTTTGGATTTGAGCTCAATAGTGTCGGTACCGATTATCAGGAGGATTATCCCGATGACTGTTGCAGGGATGAGCAGTATCCAGCCCACTTTTTTGTAGCTGTTTGGTAGTAGTAGCTTTTCCATAATCGCGGATTTATTTATCACAAATGTAAGGCATATTTTACAAAATGACAAATAAACATTGCATAAAGACGAGTGTGCTTTACATAAATATTGCTAATTACCCTGATAGCGTGCCGGGTTTCCAGGCTGACCGGCTACAGGGTAACTGCACCGGTTGTCTGTAATCAGGGGTTCTGCCGAGCGGCAAGGGATATTAGTCTCCGTAGAATTCCCGTTTCAGTACCGGGCCGGTGATCTGGTTGTTGGGGCCGTCTCCCCTGGCCACGGTGACCGCCACCTCTCCGTTGAGGGAGTTGAATATATCGGCGGTATCCTGGTGGCTGAATCCGGGACACAGGATCACCGAGTCGATCTTTTCTGTTTCGTGCAGCTCTCTGCATACCTGCAGGGCCTCCTCCTGTGACCTGACGATATATGAGTGCACCCGGCTCTTGCCGGTATCGATGAGGCTATTGTGCAGTCTGAGGTTGGCATCGGGTGCCTTGGCGATAAAGAGTGTCTTGAATGCCATTGGTTCAGGATTTATCAGTTTGGTTCAGGATGTAAATTTACCGGTTTTTGCGCCCGGCTCACCCTCCTTCTCCAGGATGAGGTACTCCTTCATGCGGGTCACGGTGGTGCCGGTAACCTCATCACAGGTAACATCCATCAGCCGGCTGCAGGGGTCTGACTGGGCTGCTGTAGCCAGCGGCAGCAGCAGAGCCGCTACGGCTGCCGCGATTATCCTCAATGTGCCCTTTGCCATCATTCTCTTTTATGGTTTCTCTCCCGTAGCCTTCCGGAGCGGGGTAGCCATTCCGTCAGTGTCAGCCCTCTCCGTTCCCTGATCATTCCTGTGCTCCGGTGAACCCAATTCTGATAACGTGATTCAGTGCCGGATATTCTGCCGGGATGAGACCCCGCCGTGGCAGGGTCTTTTACTGACCTTCCCGGGGCGGGAGAGATGCAGTACTCCCTTACCCGGACAGGGATCTCATCTTACCGGCAGCATCGGCCTGCTCTTCAGTGAGCCGTTAAGGGCGGGCGGCGCCGCTTACCCGTTACCTGGCAAAAACTACGTTGTGGATCAGCTGGTCATGGCAGAGCAGGCTGAATCCGGTTATCTCATCGCCTTCAACGAAAAAGAACTTGCCCTCGCCCTCATAGGTTTTATCATCGGTCCGTTTCCCGGAGTGGAACCGGTCAACCATATCAAGCGACTTGTAGTAGACCTCATGCATGTCTGGCTTCAGCCTGATGCGGGAATTTGCCCTGGAGAAGGCTGCGTCCCGCAGCTTCGGGAAGTAGTGGCGGTAGACCTCAACGGTTCCGAAGAGGTCAACTGACTTCACCTCACCGTCGAAAAGGATTGCCATTCCGGTGCATTCCGGTGCAGGCTCATACTTCGGAAACTTCTCCTGTTTGATCTTCAGATCCTGATCGACGATATCAAGGTAGTCTTCCGTCACCGACATCAACATGTCTATGTTCATGCGGTGTCTCACATGTGCCCATACCTCGCCCTGGGTGTCGGCAGCCTCGTTCCTCATCTTTTTTGTTTCCGACATGATCTTCTGCTTTCGCAGCTCAATGTCGGCCGCCGTGGGTTTGTCGGAGAAGGTGGGAGATTTGTAGTGCCACCTCATCCTCTCGACGCATGATACGTCAATCCTCTGTTTCGAGTGCGGGGGGATCAGCAGTGATTTGTTCAGGACCCGGTTCTGCTTCGCCCCGGAGAGCAGGTCGGCATCGGTCAGCAGCAGCGAGGTGTCGGTACGGTTCTCGGCTATCAGTGCTCCTACCACGCCGCCGGGGTTTGACTCGGTGATAATCAGTCCGCCGCGTTGCATCTCCGGCCCGCCCGGTTTGAAAGGATACCTGGTCTCGGGTGAGTGGCGCAGCTGAACAAGTGTGACATTGTAGTAGCTGATGAAATCTCTGGCTTCTGTCTTCATGGCAATACGGTTTTAGTTGAACATTCTCTCCGGTCCGCCGCCCATGCCTCCTTTTTTTGTATTTTTAGAGGCAATGAGCGTTGAACCGATACAAATGAACATTGCCCCATTGCACTCTTTCTGCAATGGAAAAAGAATTTTGCCATGCCAACCAATTTAAATGCACTGATCAGGTACAAGACAATCAACAACTGTCTCTATGGCGGGCGCCGCAGGTGGAGTATCCGGGAGCTGATTGAGGCCTGCAGTGCTGCACTCTCAGAGTACCGCGGACGCTACACCACCATCTCCGAACGCACCATCAGGGATGATATCAGGGTGATGCGCAGCGAGATACTGGGATTCAATGCCCCCATAGCACAGAAAGGAGGGCTCTATTACTACTCCGATCCGAACTACACTATACTCACTATCAGGCTAACCGACAAGGAGCTGATGGACAAGATCGTCGATCTTCTCTACAAATTGCGGAGCGAGATACGTCATCCTGAGCTTGAGCTGATACTCGGGCATCTGTGCAGGGTCGTCGGCAGGGAGTATGTAAGCTGGAAACCCGGGCTGACGAAGAGGAAACCTGATCTGATTGAGCAGTCCTCTGAATTACTTTTCTGCAAAGACTCAGACGCGTTTGCGCTTTCTAGCTTGCCAGAGCTTGATACGGAGGATGTTAAATTTGATCATGCTAAAATCATGCCGTCTGTAGCTCTTGCAAAGGCCAAAACGCCAACTGCCAGACCGGGAGTTACATGGAGGGATGTTATGTTCGTTATTGGAGGAAACAGGGGCATATGAGGCAGAGTATGAAAAGTCAGAAATCAGGGAGTCTGTTAACCATCCCCGGGGTGGGGAAAAGCATTGCTCATGATCTTCATCTGCTCGGGATCCATCGTGTCAGTGATCTGGTCGGTCAGAATCCGGAAACACTCTACAATGATTTGTGCTCAGAGTATCAGAAGCGGCTGGATCGATGCATACTCTATGTATTTCGTTGCGCGGTCTATTTTGCCGAAAATGAAGAGCATGATCCCGCGCTGCTGAAATGGTGGAACTGGAAGGACCGGGAATATTAGCAACAGGTCGTCAGCCGCAGCTGCCGATAAAGAAAAAGGAGACCAATTTTGAGAGTACGTATAAAGATCTGTTGTATCAGCAGTGTTTCTGAGGCATTGGCAGCCATTAGGCATGGCGCCGACGCCATCGGACTGGTAGGCCGGATGCCCAGCGGGCCGGGGCCGATCGCCGACAGTCTGATCAGGCAGATTGCCGGGGCAGTGCCTCCGCCCATAGGTACGTTTTTGCTGACCAGTGAGACATCGGCAAGGGAGATTATCAGGCACCATCAGCGAACCAATACAAATACGATCCAGATAGTTGACCTGCTAGCGGAAGGGACTTACTCCCTGATCAGGGAGGCGCTGCCGGGGGTGAAGCTCGTGCAGGTAATCCATGTCCTTGACAGCGGCTCCGTTGAACTGGCAATCAGACTTTCGGAAAGCGTGGATGCACTTTTGCTTGACAGCGGCAATCCGAATCTTAAGATAAAGGAGCTGGGCGGGACAGGCAGGGTACACGACTGGAAGCTGAGCCGGCAAATCCGGGAAAAATCAAAATGTCCTCTATTCCTTGCAGGGGGTCTGACCCCTGACAATGTAAGGCAGGCAATTGAGGAGGTGCAGCCCTATGGAGTTGATGTCTGCAGCGGTGTCAGAAGCAGCGGCAGGCTGGATGAGAGGAAGCTGACTGCATTGATTTTGGCTATAAACGCTGCTGTGTAAGTGAAAGTTAAACAATATTGCCGGCCAGAGGTACGTTAGTTCCTAAAGTCCGTGCCTGATTGGAATATGTTTAACTAAACTTATGCTGCTATGAGAATCATTAAACTTACCGCATTACTGGCACTGTCGGTACTGATGTTTTCATGCTCTGAAAAGCTTGATGAGGAGAAGCCCATCGTCGGGAATTGGCACAATTATCCCAATGATGTGGATATTATTACAATAACCGGCAGAGGCACTTTCTGCACGGTTGAGGATGATGCCATAAATGAGGACATCCTCGATTTTGGTACGCTCCATATTTATATAAGGAGCATTGTCGGCAAGGCGAAAACCTATTATCATGTGCCCTCCTCCGGTGTGCCGGGATTTGGCAGGGTGGACAGGGCTGAAGCAGGTGAAAAAGGCTATGGTTTCCGGATAGAAGATACTCCTCCTTCCACTTTGCTGGCGCTCCTGGCTGTAAGGGCCATTATCATCCCGGCAGACCTCGGCCTGCCTTCAGACCTCGATATGACAGACTACGAGGCAGTAGCTGACTATTTCAATCTGAAAGACTGATTCTCCCGGCGGAAAAAAGCGCCATCCCTCTTTTCTGCCGTCAGAAAGACCGTCATATATCGGGCGTCATTCCAGTGTCACGTCAAGGTACACTGAGTGGCGCCCGTATGTGTCATAGAAGGGTTTGAACAGCACATCACCGATGTGGAACTCAAGCGTGGCCGGATCACCCGATATCGATTTGCCTAAATCTGATGCATCGAGAGTCACCTTGCGCCAGTCGCTGCGCGGTGCGGGCTCCTGGGCTGCCAGCAGCACCGGTCCCCAGAAGAGACTGGCAATGTTCTGCTGATCCATCACCGGCTCCAGGCGGAAGCTGAAGGGCATGTGCAGCTCAACCAGGTCACCATCCTTCCACTTGCGCGATAGGGTGAGATAACTCCCGGGAACAGCATTGACCCTGGCCGCCTTCCCGTTGATTTTTACAAAGAAACCCCTGGTAGCCCAGCCCGGAACCCTCACCCTGATCTCAAACCGGCCCCTGCCGTTTATGACCAGCCGGGTGCGGTCCTCCTTCGGATAGGAGGTCTCCTGCGTCACCTTGATACCCCTCTCGGTCCAGTGCAGTGTGGAGGGGATATAGAGGTTGACAAAGAGTGCACTGTTGTCATCGCTGCGGAAGTATATTGAGTTCTGAAGCTTGGTATTGCTCTCGAGGGCAGTGCCGTTGCAGCAGGTGAATCCGTTCATGTCAGGGTTGCCGAACTGCTTCAGCGATCCGGCACGCAGGGGGACGTGATAGGTGTTGGCCGGGGTGTGCTCGGCCACCGAGGCAAGGATATGGTTGTAGAGTGCCCGCTCATAATAGTCCATCAGCCCGGCCTGCTGCTCAAAAAGGAAGAGTCCGCCGGTCAGCTTGAGCATGTTGTAGGTGGCGCATGTCTCATTCTGGCCGCCGGCGGCAAAACCGTTCTCATAGAGAGAGGCCGGCTGTGCGGTGAAGCACTCGGCATTGGGCGGATTGCTTGCCCCGGCAACACCTCCTATGCTGTACATGTAGTCGCCGGTGGCTATCTGCCAGAAGTTTTCGGCAACATGATAGTACTCCGGGTCATGGGAGTCGCGGTAGATCTCCAGAGCCCCCACAATCTGCGGTATATGCTGGTTGGCATGCAGGCCGCGCACCATGTCAACATTCCGCGCCAGTCCGTGCGAGTGGCCGGCATCACCGAAGAAGAGCTTTATGTTATCAAACAGCTGTGCCGTCTCCAGGAAGCGGTTTTCGCCGGTCAGGCGGCTGAGTCGTGCCATCGCCTCGTTCATCCCGCCGAACTCGCCGGCAATATACCTGTTCCACATGCTGATCAGGGTCTCCTGCGGCAGGTGACTGAGACGGGCATGAACCCATTCGCCCATCCCCCTGACCACCTCGAGGGCCCTTGTATCACCGGTCACCTCATAAATATCCATCAGCCCTGCCAGTATCTTGTGAAGAGTATAGTAGGGCGCCCATATCTGTGCATCTGACCCGCCATAGGTGGCACCATGCTCAAGCATGATGAACTGGTCTGGCGGATAGGCACTGATAAAACCATTGCCCCAGTTCCAGTAATCGGTACGAATACCTTCTGTGCTCAGATCTGAATTATAACCTGTTTTCCCGGGGCCGGGAGGTACCGCCAGCGGATCAGAGACATGCGGGCCACCGGCTGTTACAGGCTGCCCCGAGAGCTGTGACAGCTCCCAGAGGGTGTTGACCATCTGTTCCATCCTGAGAGCGAAGGCGGCTCTCAGTGCCGGGTCATGGCCCGAGCCGGCATAGGCCTGTGCCAGGGCAGTGAGATAGTGCCCGGTAGCATGGCCGCGCAGCTTGGTCTGCTGGCTGTCCCATCCGCCCAGGGCCTTCGCCCCGGCAGGCTGCACCTGCCCGAAGGCATTGCGGAACATATAGAGGAAATCATCAGGATTGCTATTTGCCAGGCCGGTAAAAAACTTGTCGCGGTTCTCGATGAACTTGGTTTCATGATCATGCAAGTCGGTGTTCAAAACCACCTGGTCAAGCCTGAATGCCTCCAGCCGTCGACCGGGTGTGGCTGGCGCAGATGCATCCCTTACCGTTATGACAGCCTTGGGCTCAATCGTTGTTCCTGCCACCTTCCCGGTTACCGTGTAGCTCCCGGGAGCAAGCACCCCGCTGTTGTCATCGGGCGAAGGCCATATCACCCTGACCAGCGGCCCCGGGGAGTTGTTGGCATAGACCCCTTCCACATAACGCGGCAGTACGGGAAGGAACCCGACAGTGGTTTCGGCATGGATGTCCGGAACAGCCGTCAGGCCGGCATTGTAAAGCTGCGGCGTGGTGGCGGGAAACTTCGGAAGGGTCTGCTCGGCCTCTCCACGCCTCCTGGTCACCGGCTCACCGCCACGAAGAGCACTGAAATAAATACGGGCAACCTGCCTCTCCGTCAGTGGGATACGGTAGATGCGGAAGTCAAACAGCCTGGCAGTGAGAAAGATATTGTCTGTACCAACCGACCTGCCTATGTGCAGCCGGATGGTCTCGCCGGCCTTGCCGGCAAAGAGATCATCAAGTACCAGCCCGGTTACTGCAACCTCACTCACAAGGCTGCCATTGACATAGGTGGATAGTGTTCCGGAGGGTATGTCTGCAACTACGGCCAGGTGGCTCCACCTGTTGAGGGGCAGGGCAGGGGAGGATGCCATATGGCTCACCGGGCCAGATACCAGCCCGGTCTGTAATCCCTCACTACCTTGTGATCCGGCCAACCGGGCAAAGAGGTGTGAACCGGCGCCCTTCCCAAAATCAAAGAATACCTGCCCGGCACGGTCAGAACCCGGACTGATCCAGCCGGTGAGGGTGAGCGACTCCTCTCCACTGATCGCCCCGCCGGGAAGGGAGATGTAAGTAGCGCTGTTGCCGGATAGCAAGAGCACATTGCCAAACAGGCTGTCGGCAACGAACCGGTAACCGGTACCGTTCATTATTCCATGCAGGTTGTTGCGTGACCAGTCCCTCACATCGCCCCTGAAAGTGTAACGGGAAATCAGCCCTGTCTCACCAATGCCGTCAAGGATCTGGTCGCCCTGGGCTGAAACGGTAATACCACCCGTGAGCAGAAGAACGAAGAGGATGCCGGAAAGAAGCCTGTTAGTTTTCATGATGCCCGATTTTGCTTGATACTTTTTGTGCCTACCATGGCAAAAATCAGTAATTAATTTTCAATATCCAATGATTAAAGTGTTTTTTTTACACTATTGTATACATAACAGATATACAGATGCTTGTGAAAGACCGGTTGAAGCTGGTTGACGCCAGTGCATTCAATGAACTCATTTGCGGGTGCGAGCTCATACCCGGAGCCGCGGGGATGCTTCTGCACGAAATTTGCACCTGCAGCGTTGAGATGTTATAAGCTGGTATCATTTCAAATGTCTCCGGTCATGACAAAGAGCCGATTTATCACAATCCTTTTCCTGTTACTCCTGCCGCCGGTGGCCTGCGGACAGAAGGTATTCAGTGTTCAGTACGAGAACAGGGCCGATGTCAAGGTCTATGTGGTGAAATATGAGAACCAGGCTGACCTGAAGGTGTACAAGGTCAGGTATGAGAACCAGGCGGGGGAGAACAACGGCAAATGGTTCTTTACGAAGTATGAGAATCAGGCAAAGAAGAAGATCTACTTTGTGGAGTATGAAAACCGTGCCGACCTGAAGATCTGTTTCGTGGAGTATGAGAACCAGGCAGGCTGGAAGAATAAGGAGAAAATGCACCTGATGTACTAGGACTGCCCTATTCCGCCCGGGTGAACAGGAACCGGAAGTATCTGATGCTGGAGAGGAAGAGCGCTCCCCCGATTCCGGTATAGATAACCGAGAGGTAATGTCTGGGGATGGGGGAGTGGCGGAGGGCGATGCCCATGGCTACCATGACGATGATGATGAGGTAGCTCTTCCATGATATGAAAGCCAGGGGAGATGGTTTTGCCGGCAGACGTGAGATGCGGTCGAGATTCTTGTCGACAATACGCAGGAAACCGAAGTGGTGGACAACCAGTGCGGTAACTATCCCGGCAGTTGCAAAGGGCCAGCTGATCCCATCGTGACCCGTCAGCCAGTGATAAGCCATTGTGATAAGCATTATACCTACACCGCACCACATGGCACCGGCTATTATCAGCAGCACCTTCCTGGGGACTGCAGGTATTATACTTTTCCTGTTTCCGATATTCATTCCTGTCAGGCTTACGTGGCGGGCGCAGATTCCGTTGACCGCTGATAACGGCTATCCGCCGCTCCCCTCTCTGCAAATTTGTAGATTTCTCCGGTTAAAGAGCGCCGGTTAGCCTTTTTTTTTATGCCAGGAGTTGTTGCAGCCGTTGTTGCCCCCATTATCCTTATATTAGCCTTCAGTAACCATAATGTCCGGATGAGACACCGGCATACCGGACTGCAGTGGAGGATTCAGGGAGCGGAGGAGTCCGGAAGCAGTGATGCGACAGATTGGAATTCCATGTGCA
>CAZAVK010000021.1:23782-53076 GCA_964488645.1 uncultured Rikenella sp.
CAGGGAGCGGAGGAGTCCGGAAGCAGTGATGCGACAGATTGGAATTCCATGTGCAAAGGAGCCTGAAAGAAGGGAGTTCAGGGAGCGGAGGAGTCTGGAAGCGGTGCTGCGACAGATTGGAATTCCATGTGCAGAGGAGCCTGAAAGAAGGGAGTTCAGGGAGCGGAGGAGTCCGGAAGCAGTGATGCGACAGATTGGAATTCCATGTGCAGAGGAGCCTGAAAGAAGGGAGTTCAGGGAGCGGAGGAGTCCGGTAGCAGGGATATCCGGCTGCATGAAAAAAATCAGATCTATGGATATCAGTGACATCTTTGAACATAACAGGCGATGGATAGCTGAACGGCTGGAGGCCGATCCCGGCTATTTTGACAGACTGGCGGGCACACAGCAGCCCGAGTATCTCTTTTTCGGATGCTCTGACAGCCGCGTGTCGGTTGAGTCACTGCTGGGCACCCGTCCGGGCGATGTCTTCATGCACCGCAATATCGGCAATGTGGTGCCGAGCAATGACCTGAACGCACTGTCAGTGATAAGCTATGCCGTAAACCATGTGAGGGTGAAGCATATCATCGTGTGCGGACACTACAACTGCGGCGGGGTGCAGGCGGCAATGACTGTTAAGGATGAGGGACTGCTTAACCCGTGGCTGAGGCACATACGAGACGTCTACCGTATCCACCGTGAGGAGCTGAACGCCATCACCTCGCTCAACAGGCGATATGACAGGCTGGTAGAGCTGAACGTGGTGGAACAGTGCATCAATATTGTCAAGACACGCGACGTGCAGAAGGCATTACTGGAAAAACGGATATCAATTCACGGATGGGTGTTTGATCTCAGGACGGGCAGGCTGATAGACCTGAAGATCAATATCGGGGAGATCATGAAAGATATCATGGATGTCTACAACCTCTTCGAGGAGTAGTATGACAATAGTTTGCCATTAAGCAGTCCGGTGTCAGCCCGGCCCTGATCCTGCCGGAGTCATAAGTGCTGCTACTCAAACACACGTGTGGCCAGCAGGAACCTCGCGTTCCACCACCCGTCTGCAAGCCGTGTCACTGTGACTCCGCGGCTTGTTGAGGCATGGATAAAGGTGCCATCTCCGATATAGATTCCCGAATGGGTTATGAAGCGGCTGGTTTTATATGTTCTGATGAAAAAGAGCAGGTCACCCGGCCGCAGCTCCTCCTTTTGGCCGATGATCCTGCCGTACCTTGCCTGCTCTTCAGAGCTGTGGGGCAGTGTGATACCGTTATCGGCAAAGCTCCTGAGCAACAGTCCCGAGCAGTCCATACACCTGTGGGTGGTGCCGCCCATGCAGTGGGGAACCCCAAGGTAGCGCCGGGCCGCCTCAATCACCTTGTCCGGGGTGATCTTACGGGTATCCAGCGGCTTTCCGGTACCACCCTTTTGCCACTCTGCCATCTTCCTGCGCTCGGCAGAGCTCAGTTGCGGGGCAGGCATCAGTGCCACGGCCGCGCCATCCGACTCTGCCGGATAGCTGGTCCGGGCGCAGGAGGCTGAGAGCAGCAGCAAGGCCAAGATGAGTACTAATCCATACCGTGTCTGCGACTGCCCTGCCATAGTTGCAAAGGGTGATCAGAACTCCCCGATTCCGAAAACCAGGGCCAGTGATGCCCAGGGCATGCTGCCCCTGAACCGCACATGGTTGCTTGTGGCAAATAGGTTCCATCCGCCCTCGAGCTTCATGCTGATATAGGCAATCTCCGTATAGGAGTAGAATTTGCTGCCAAAGGTGCTGAGCCTGACCTCAGTGCGCAGCCCGGGACCATACATGAATGAGTTGATGGCCTTGTACTCAAGGTCACTCAGCGAGGAGTCGTAACGCATGCTCTGAAGGGAGGCTCCTCCGAGAGTGACAAATGGTGCCAGGTTCACCCGGCTGCCACGTACCATCAGATATCCGGCCCTCAGCCCGGCCTCGAAATACTCGAACTTCTCGTCAGCATGGAAGCTGAGTAGCTCTGTTCCCTGCGTCACCTCAAACGGAACCCGCAGCTTCTGTGCGCCTGACTGGAAGTAGAGGGAGGCCAATAGCCTGCCGTACAGCAGCTCAAATGATAGGTTGCCGGTCATTCCGTTACCGATGGTGAGACCCAGATTGTCAGTCGGCAAGAGCAGACCCGGACCCATGCCGAAGCTCAGCGCCACCCTGTTGTACCTGCCCGGCAAGAATCCTTTTACAACATCATTGTACCGGCTTCCGGGATACCGCTTCCTGAAGTTGTCAAGCAGACTGTTGTACTCATTGTTCCTCCCACCGTTGAGCATCGCGTGAAACAGTATGTCAAGGAGGTCGAGTGTCTCGCCGTCGAGACCCGAGTTCATGTATCCTGCCCTGAGGGCCTGTTCATCCTTGTGCAGCCGTTCGTCGGCTGCAATCAGTATCTGGCTGTAATAGACATTGGTTCTGCGGTTTATCAGCTCACTGTAGCCGGCTAGTATCTCAGCCAGCTTCTCCCACCGCCTGAAGAGGAGGTTCAGCCACACATCTTCACGGTAGTTGAATGTTGCCAGCGGCTTTCCTGCAGTCAGGGCTGTGAGGTAGTCATATACCTCAGCGGCTTTCTCCATGTTGCCTTCCATGATCTTGGCCTCGATCATCTTACGGCCATTCCCTGCAAGCACCTCGGTACTGTCGATAAATGCCCTGATCTCCTTGTCTATCTGGCCATTCAGGTGAAATGCAATGAGCAGCCAGGCCAGAAGCATCACAATTGGTCTGGGTTTCATGTTACCTGGTATTAAGTTACACTGAAGAAGCGTGCTTATGATCCTCTCAGAGCAGCCTGCCCGAGCTTGCGGGCTTAGGCGCCTTTACCACCATGATCCGTGCAGGGGCATCGGAGCTGTTGGAGAGGTTATGGATGATATCCTTCGGGCTCTCCACCAGCCTGTCGGCAGTGACGGTAACCGTCTCGGTGCCGATACGCACGTCGACTGCTCCCTCGAGGATATAGAAGAATACATCAACCGGGGTGATGTGTGGCCTGAGCGCCTCACCCGGCTTCAGGGTGATATGCATCACCTGTGCGCTCTCATGGTCGTACAGTTTACGGACGTCGACCCTGTGCGGCGTCTCAACGATGGGAAGCTCTTTCCAGTCAACTATTTTCATAATGATTCATTATTTAGCGGGCGGCTCCTTCCAGAGTCCCCTGTTACGTTTGCGTGCTTTGGCGGCCAGCTCGGTGAACTGCCCGGCATACCTGACATTGGGAGGCACGGTCATCACGGTGGCATACCCCTTCCTGACCATCTCGGCATTGACGAAGGTCCCGTTCTCAAGGAAGACATAGGCCAGTGTACGACGGTAGCGGTCATAGCGCCCAACGTCATACTCAAGCCTTACTCTCTTCCCTTCGATAAGCTTCTTAAGATATAGTGCCGACTCGTCAGCGTAGTATCCTTTCAACCGGGCTCCCCTGTTCTGCGTCTCCGGGGCGTCGATCCCGATAAGGCGGACGGTCATTTCACCGGCGGCGCCGTCATCGACCCTGAAGGTGTCTCCATCGATCACCCGGGTGACGGTATGCCACACATATTCCTGCGCGGCTGATACGGTGTCACTCTTCTGTTCCCATGAGCGCATCTGTTGTGACAGCCCCCTCCTCAATGATACCTCCCCACAGCTGCTGCAGCCGCTTATCAGCGGCAGCCTTCCGCTGACGGCTGCGGTCGTGCCTTGCAGACCGGGGCAGGCCTGCAGTATCATCAGAAGCAGCAGAGTGAGGAGCGGGTGTCTCATATCGAAACGTTATCTCCGGAGAAGGATCCAAAGGTAGGTAATATAGACACAAGAAAGATGCCAGCTTTTCAGCGGCTGAACCTGCACCTGCCGCCGGACAGCAGGAGCGAGAGTACGATGTTCAGTATCATTCAGTGGCGGCGACAGTCTGACCCGGGGGTCACTTCTCACGGTAGATGCGGCTGGTCGCCTTGATCCCCTCTTCATACGGGGTGGCCTTGATGCCGAAACGTCCGGTAATCTTTGATGAGTTGAAGAAATAGTCGCGGTCATACTGGTACATCATCTCCGGCATCTCCTTCATCACCGGAATGAACAGCCCCATGGGCCGCAGCATCCATTTGGGGAGGAAGTTGATCTTCGGATTGGTGATACCGAATTCAGCGGCAAACATTGTAATGAACTCCTTGCCTGTTATCTGCCTGCTGTCGGTTGGCAGATGCCAAACTTCGCCCCACGCTTCAGGGGTGTTTCCGAGCAGGGCGGTGGCGCCTGCAGCGTCAGGGGTGTATGTGAATGAGTGCTTGTAGCCGGGGCCCACGAACCATGCCGGGCCTTTGCCCGCTGCCAGGCTCTTTATGATCATCTGGTAGACGAAACTGTTCTCGTTGCCCGGTCCGTAAAAATCGGCTGACCGCGCAATGAGACCCTTCAGACCCCTGCTTCTGACAGCGTCAAGCATCATCGAGGCCACCTCCTTCCTTACCGCACCCTTGCTACTGGAAGGGTTGACCGGGGTGCTCTCGGTAAGGTTGGCTAGATAGGCCCGGTCATACATATAAACGTTGTCAAAAAAGACCAGTGCCGTGTTATGCTTCAGGCATGCTTCAATGGTATCCTTCATCACGCGGGGCCACAGCTCCTCCCAAACCTTCGTGCTGTATTCGAATCCGATCACCAGGTAGGCCACCTCAGATCCCTCAACCGCCTTGTCGGCAGCGCCGGGCTGAGTCAGGTCGAGCGGCATGAGCTCGTCATTTTCGTTGATCTTCTCAGGATTACGGCTGACAAGCCTGATACGGTCAGTGTAGCGGGTGAGTTCTCCTGCAAGGAGCCTGCCGATAGTTCCATTTGCGCCAAGAATTGTCTGCATGGTTTCCGTTGTTTTAGAGTTGGTTATAAAACAACCGGAGGATAAGAATGGTTCTGCTGCAACAGCTGAAAAATGAATAAAGACCTTCCCGGGACCTGAAGAAGCGTTGCCTGGCTGCCGGAAGGGACTGCCTGCGGAGGGAGAGCAGGTTCCCGGAATGGATCAGGAGGTGAGCATGGTCACTCAGGCCCGTGGCAAAAAAAATTGTTTTGCTGTACCTTGGCCCCTTCACGAAAAGATTGGTATTATTGGATGAAAATTAAGGAGAGACGATGATGAAGTGCACGAAGGCAATTGTAAGGCGGCCCGGAAGGAATTTTGCTGCCGGAATCACTGCGGCGTCGCTGGGCACACCCGACTGGCGGAAGGCAGTGGCTCAGCATGAGAGCTATTGCAATGCGCTGGAATCATGCGGGGTGGAACTGCTGGTGCTGGAGGCTGACGACAGGTATCCCGACGGATGCTTTGTTGAGGATACTGCGGTTATTGCCGGCGGAGCCGCCCTGATAACCCGGCCCGGTGCACCCGCACGGCTGGGTGAGACGGAGGAGATGGCAGAGGTGCTGTCGCGTTTTATGCCCGTGGAGCGGGTTACTGCGCCGGGAACGCTGGATGGCGGAGATATTCTGAGACATGAAAGCCATTTCTATATCGGCCGTTCAGCACGTACTGACGCCGGAGGCGCCGTACAGCTGGCTGCCTTCCTGGATTCACGCGGATACACCTCGTCAGAGATTGAAGTAACGGAGAGCCTCCACCTGAAGTCAGATATAGCATATATCGGAAACGGCAACTTTGTCTGCCTGCCCGCTTACAGTCACCTGGCGAAGGGCGGACACGCAATCATACCTGCCGCGGAGGAGGCCTATGCCGCCAACTGCCTCTGTGTGAATGGTACACTCCTGCTGGCAGCCGGTTACCCAGGGGTGATGAGGGATGCCTTACAGATGGGGTATGAGGTCATCGGGCTGGATGTCTCGGAGTTCAGGAAGATGGATGGCGGACTGACATGTCTGTCGCTGCTCTTCTGAGCTGTAAGAGGGTTACGGCATAAAAGAAGGATCCCGCCGTTGGGGTGCAGCGGGATCCGGTCCTGTCCTCGGCAGCGGTCAGCGGTGGATGACTCTCTCTGCGGCTTTCCTGGCTTCGGCTGCCTCTCTTTCGTTTGATCTCTGCTCGGCAGCCCTTCTCTCGGCGGCCTGGCGTTCCTGTGCGGCTCTTCTCTCTGCTGCTTCGCGCTCCTGTGCGGCCCTTGCTGCGGCTGCTCTCTCCGCAGCTGCCCTCTCGGCGGCAGCCCTCTCCTGTGCTGCGCGTGCTTCGGCTGCCCTGGCTTCATTTGCCCTCTGCTCTGCAGCCCTTCTCTCGGTGGCCTCACGCTCCTGTGCTGCTCTTCTCTCTGCTGCTTCGCGCTCCTGTGCGGCCCTTGCTGCGGCTGCTCTCTCCGCAGCTGCCCTCTCGGCGGCAGCCCTCTCCTGTGCTGCGCGTGCTTCGGCTGCCCTGGCTTCATTTGCCCTCTGCTCTGCAGCCCTTCTCTCGGTGGCCTCACGCTCCTGTGCTGCTCTTCTCTCTGCTGCTTCGCGCTCCTGTGCGGCCCTTGCTGCGGCTGCTCTCTCCGCAGCTGCCCTCTCGGCGGCAGCCCTCTCCTGTGCTGCGCGTGCTTCGGCTGCCCTGGCCTCATTTGCCCTCTGCTCTGCAGCCTTCGCCTCAGCTGCTCTCTCATCTGCCTCTCTTGCTTCTGCTGCCCTCCTGGCTGTCTCACGTGCTGCGGCAGCCTCCCTCTCGGTTTCCCGTGAATTGGTGCCGGCGGTGGTTGCCGCATTCCTGCGTATCACCTCCCTGCCACTGGTCCCGGTTGCCGCGGCTGCATCACTCCCGCTGACCGTTGCCGGAGTTTTTCTGCCGGCCTCGGTGGCTGTTGCATTGCTGCCGGCGGCTGTTCTGCGGCCGGTCTCATTGCCATTGACGCCTTCGGTGACAGTTGGCGGAACGCTCCTGCGGGCAGCATTGTCGGCGGCTGTTCTGCGGCCGGCCTCATTGCCATTGACGCCTTCGGTGACAGTTGACAGAGTACTCCTGCGGGCAGCATTGTCGGCAGCAGTTCTGCGGCCCGTCTCATTGCCATTGACACCTTCAGCGACAGTCGGAGGAGTGCTCCTGCGGGTAGCATTGTCGGCAGCGCTCCTGGTATCGGTGGCTGCCGGTGCAGTTATGATAGCTGTCTGAGGCACAGCCTGGCGCCGGGCGACGGTGATGGCCTCTGCCTCATTGCCTGCATGGCCGGCCAGTGCTGTGTGAGTCCGGCGGTAGAGGTCAGTCCCCTCTTTCCTTAGCTCGGGACGGGAGTAGGTGTAGATGTAAGCCCTGTCTGCCACACGCTGCTCTACCACGGGTGATACATGCCTGACGTTGTTGATGTAATAGTTGTTGTAGGTCACATGCTTCACTACGGTGACATGGTTGTAGTAGTTGGTGTAGTAGCCGTTCCAGCCGTTATGGTAGCCGTAGTAGTAGTCCCAGTACCAGGTATCCCAGGGCTCATACCAGGTGGGGTAGAAATCCCGGTAGAAGGAAGAGCTCCAGACGGTGTAGCGCGGGCTGTAGATATATACTATTACAGGCCACTCCCACACATTGTAGTAGTTCCTTGTGATCACCGTGGTGCTGCCGTAGTAGACAGGCCTGTAGACGTATCTGACCTTATTGTTTACCAGGTAATAGGGCTCTATGACATAATTCCTGCCGTAAAGCAGCTCATCACCGGTGATCTTTACGATTACTTTCTTCTTTCTCAGCTTCTCGACGGTGATCACAGCAACATCCTGGTAGTCATTCCGGCCCAGGACGGCGCGCAGTACGATGTAGTGCACACGGCCGTGACGATAGTCTGACACAGCTATGTAATCTACCCTGTAGTCGCCGTTGAGGTCGAGGTTGTTAATCCTCGAATCCCTGTCGTTCAGGCCTCTCTCGAACGCCTCCAGGGTAGGGGAGTTGCGGAACAGGTCGAGAACCGCATAGAGGTTCAGGTTGTCACCCGGGAGACCCAGGTACTCCTTCGGGAAGTTCTGCGCCCCGGCTATCGCCGTGAAGGCTGTCAGAACTGCGAGGACCGTTGTGATTACCAGCTTTTTCATCTCTCTCGTTTTTTGTGAAGATCAGCCTTCACAGATCATATTACAAAGTATGTGCCAAAGAAAATGCGCAAACGATGATGTAATGGGCGTAAGAGATGTTTTTTGTAAGATGTGTGATCACTTTTGAGGGGTGATTGCAAGGCAGATTCCTGAAGCAGGTTATAGTGAATTTCAGGGGATGCTGCCGGGGTCTCCGGGGATATTTCCGGGAAGATCAGTTCCTGCCCGGTTGCTTTTTGCGGTAACTGCGTCGCCCCGGCTTGGGGCGCCGTGGCGTGGGGTCGCCATGTCCGGAGGCAATGAAGTCGGGCAGGCTGGCCCGGTAGACCTGGTAGCCAATCAGTTTCTCCACCCGCTGCAGCTTGTAGCGGTCATCCTTTGTCACAAGTGTTATTGCCACCCCGGTTTTGTCGGCTCTTGCCGTGCGTCCCACCCGGTGCACGTAATCCTCGGCATCAGAGGGAGCATCAAAGTTCACCACCAGGTTGATATCCTTGATATCGATGCCGCGGCTCAGCACGTCGGTAGCCACCAGCACGCGGGTCTGCCGCGAACGGAAGCGCAGCAGCCGCTCCTCGCGTTCACGTTGCTCCAGGTCTGAGGAGATGCCTTCAACCGTGTAGTCGCGCGACCGGAGGCCCCTGACAATCTCGTTCACCTTCTTCCTGGTAGAGCTGAAGATCAGGATACTGTGATACTCGGGCTTGTCGGCAAGGAGGCTGTTGAGCAGTGGCAGCTTCTGACTCTCCTCAAGCAGATAGACCGCCTGCAGCACCCCTTCGGCCGGCTTGGATATCTCCAGCGAGATCTCCTTAGGCTGCTTCATGATCTGCCTTGAGAGGGCCCTGATCTTAGGCGGCATGGTGGCGCTGAACATGAGCGTCTGGCGCCGCTTCGGAAGGAAGGAGATGATCCTGATGATATCGTCGTGAAAGCCTATGTCGAGCATCCTGTCGGCCTCGTCGAGCACCAGCGCCTTCAGCTGGCTGAACTGTACATAGCCGAGATTCAGATGTGATATCAGCCTGCCCGGGGTGGCGACAATGATTTCAGCTCCCCGCGTCAGGGCCGAGCGCTCCTGGTCCCATGCACTCCCCTCACCGCCGCCATAAACAGCCAGCGAGGTGACGTTCAATGTATAGGCAAGCCCCTGGATCTGCTGGTCAATCTGAAGGGCCAGCTCACGGGTGGGAACGAGGATCAGGGTATGGGTATGGCCGGGGCGGCTGTGAACCATATCGTTCAGCAGGGGAAGCAGGTAGGCGGCAGTCTTGCCGGTACCGGTCTGCGCACATGCGATGAGGTCATCACCGCCGAGAATAACCGGAATAGCCAGCTCCTGAACGGGAGTAGGCTCACTGAATCCCATATAGCCAATGGCATCAAGAATGTCAGGATTGAGATCGAGCTCGTCAAATGTCATAGATGTGAAGAAATTTTTTGCTGCATGCGGCGCGTAAAATTAATAAAAAAGAGTCATCCGTCGCTGAATCAGCCGGGTGCCGGCAATGAATGCATCAAAGATTATTTTTTGTAACTTGCAGTATCTAATCAGAGAGTGTCATGTCAGGGAAAAGAGCAGTTGTGATATTGATCGCAATGTTTGCCATGGCCTGTGTGTCAGGGCAGCAGCGGGGAAGGATTATTGTTACCGGTACGGTTACCGATACACTGATGCGGCCGGTCAGGGGAGTGCTGATAGTGGCTGACGGACAGAGCACGGGGGTGAAGACCAGGTCTGACGGCACCTATCGGGTGAAGCTGAGGGAGAATACTCAGAGTCTGGGTGCCTATACCACAAACCTCGGCTCGGCAATAACCGCCCTGGAAGGCGGGCGGATAGCTGATTTCGTGCTTGACGGGACCGACAGACTGCCAGGGTTCACTACAGGTGACCCTGAAGGAGAACAGGAGATAGATATAGGGTATGCCACACGCAAGAGGAAGAACCTCACGACCAATGTGGGGTATATCGATGCCCAGGATAACGCCTTTGCATCATACACATCAATCTATGACATGATCCAGGGCAGGGTGCCTGGGGTGACCGTATCAGGCAACAAGATCGTCATCAGAGGGAAGAACTCGATTATGCTGAGCAGTGATCCGCTGCTGGTTGTTGACGGGCTGGTGGTCAGCTCAATTGATCACATCAATCCGCGCCAGGTGAAGTCCATATCGGTGCTCAAGGGATCAGATGCCGCCATATACGGATCAAGGGCAGCCGGCGGGGTTATCCTGATTACCCTGCTGGGAACCGAGAGGTAGGGTGGTGGCCGGCGCGGAACGGGAAGCAGCCCTGTGCGGATAGGGTGAGTGAGCTTTGGCCGCGAGCGCTGCTAATGCCAGCAGTCCGGTACGGAGAGGGTGAATGAGCTCCGGCCTGTAGTTCTGCTTGTGTCAGGCCGCCCGGCTCACACCAGGAGATCAACGGTTTTATGGAAAATTGAAAGGCGCAGGGGAATTGTTGCCCTGCGCCTGCGGTTATATTAATGCACCGGACCTTCCGGCCCTGTGCCCCTTTATCTGCGCGTGCTCCTGCCACTGCCTGAGCTGGCGGCGGTGCTGCTCTCCCTTGATGAGCTGCTACTGCCGACGCTGCCAGACGATGAGTTGCGGGATGAGGAGGACCTGGCGGCGGTGCCGGAAGAGCGGCTTGCCGAACCTGATGACCTGCTCACCGTGGCTGACGATCTGCCGGAGCCTGATGAGGATGACCTGCTCACCGTTGCCGATGATCTGCCGGAGCCTGATGATGATGACCTGCTCACCGTTGCCGACGATCTGCCGGTGCCTGCTGATGATGACCTGCTCACCGTGGCCGATGATCTGCCGGAGCTGCTGCCGGTCACTGATCTGTTTGTGCCTGCTGATGCACTGCCGCCGGTATTGCTCTGTGAACGGGTGGCAGCCGGGGTGGTGGCGGCCGGGGTCCTGCGTGTTTCACTGCTTCGTGTCTGAGAGTCGCCCTGGGTGGTGCGGCGTGTCTCACTGCCCTGTGTGGCGGCCCGTGTGCCGGCAGCCCTGCGGGTGTCGCCCGGCTGTGCTGTGCCCTGCACCGGGGTGGCACGGCGTGTCTCACTGCCCTGTGTGGCAGCCCGTGTGCCGGCAGCCCTGCGGGTATCACCCGGCTGTGCTGTGCCCTGGCTGGCTGCACTCCTGCGAGCCTCGCCTCCGCTGGTACCCTCCCTCGTGACGGCTGACCTGGTGCTGGCAGAGACCGCATCCCTGCGGCTGGTGCCCGGTGTCAGGGCCGCACCGGTTCGGGTGCTGCGGGTGACCGGGGTGCTGGCATAGAGAGCCTCACCATCGCGACGTGTCTCGGGGCGCGAGTAGGTGGACCGGTAGTTGCCCTCGGTGATGCGGCGTGAGACATTGGTCGAGTAGA
This sequence comes from uncultured Rikenella sp., assembly GCA_964488645.1. GTDB lineage: Bacteria > Bacteroidota > Bacteroidia > Bacteroidales > VadinHA17 > SR-FBR-E99. The sequence goes on from CAZAVK010000021.1 coordinate 35,170, forward strand.
CCCTTATATTGGTTACATAATAGGTGGTGTAGTGAACATACCTGGGCTGATGCCATACGCGGTAGTACCTGTAGTAGGTGGGATACCAGTGGTAGTGATAACCATAGTAGTAGTGCCAGTAGAAGGGCCTCCAGGGCCTCCAGTAGACCGGGTAATAGCCCCAGTACCATGAGGAGCGCCATACCACATAGTGCGGATTGTAGATATAACTTACGACAGGCCAGCCGGAGACGTTGTAGTAATTGTTGACCACGGTAACGTTCCTGCGGGTGGCTGTTGATGTGCCCTTATAACCAGGATTGGGCGTCTCGCCATAATAGGGCTCTATGATATAGTTCTTGCCGTAAAGAGCTTCATCACCGATCAGCTGGATCTGGACCTCATTGTTGGCCAGCTTCTCTACTGTAAAGACCGCCACATCCTGGTACTCGTTCCTGTCAAGCACGGCACGCAGCACAATAGTGTGCTCATTGCCATTGACATAGTCGGTAACAGTCAGATAATCAACATACCCGTCGTTATTCAGATCGAGGTTGTTGATCCTGGTGTCCTGGGCATTCAGATCTTTCTCAAAGCCTTCCAGCGTCTCTGACTCCTGGAAGAGCTTCATGACGGCATAGAGGTTCAGGTTGTCACCCGGCAGGCCGAGGTACTCCTCAGGATAATCCTGCTTCCCGGCCAGCGCCGTTGAAGCGAGCAGGATCATGAGGACCGAGGTTGTGATCAGCTTTTTCATCTCTTTACGTTTTTAATGAACACTCTTCGCGGAGATGAAATCAAAAGTTGTGCCACAAAATAGACGCCTGCTGCTAAGTTGTTCTTATACTGATATATGGAAAAAATGCGGGAGAGGCTGCAGCCTCCCGTGAATTACGATGCACTGTCGGTGAAGATATGCGGGCCTATTTCTCCATCCCTGCCTTTGCCTCTATCCACCACAGCAGTTCATTGACGAACCTGGCTGTCCGTTTGGAGACGCTCTTCCCATCGGCGGGCACTCCGTCGGCGCTGAAGGCTTCCGGTGCCTTCGGTACCGGGAACATTGCCGGCACCGTCAGTGCGCCCTGTTTCCAGAGGCTGAACTGCAGCGAGGTGATGACCTGTGTGCCGCCGAAGGAACCGTCGGAAACGGTGGAGATGGCCACCGGTTTGCGGCGCCACTCATCGGTGAGGAGGTCGACTACGTTTTTCAGGCTGGCCGGGTAGCCGCCGTTATATTCCGGGGTGACAATGATGACACCGTCAGCTGACCTGATGATTCCCGAAAGGGCTACCGCCCCGGGATGAGGCTCATCCTGGAACTTCAGCCGTTCGTGGAAAATGGGGAAGTTGTACTCTTCAAGGTCTATCAGCGAGACCGAAGCCAGGGCATTTGATTCAAGGTAACTGCGGAACCAGAGGGCAACCCTGTGACTGTTCCTGCCGCGTCTGACGCTGGAACTGATGATGGCAATATGTTTCATGAAGGCTAAAATAGCATAAAAAGAGTCACCGGCCTGCTGCCGCAGGGATATGTCAGCTCTTCTTCCACTTAATGGTACATCCCACCGCCCTGGTTCCTGCCACTGCAACCTCGCGGCCTGCCAGTATGCTGTCAAGGGCTTCCTCGGCGTACTTCCTGTCAGCGGCTGCGGCATCATCGGCATTATTGTCGATGGCGCCGACATATTCAACCACCAGCTTGCCGTCACGCCATGAGAGGATATATATATGCGGAGTATTGGTGGCGCCGTAGGTGCGGGCAACCTGCTGTGTCTCGTCAAAGAGGTAGTCAAACCGGTAATTCTCCCTGGCAGCGCGCTCCTTCATCTTCTCATAGGAGTCGCCGGGAGAGAGGACCGGGTCATTCGGGTTGATGGCAATAACCGGGTAACCTTTCGGAGCATACTTCGCGTGAAGGGCGATCAGCCGCTGCTCATATTTTGCAACAACCGGACAGGTGTTGCACCAGAATGCCACAATAAACCCGTCAGCATCATCATACCCCGACAGGGAGACCATTTCGCCGCTGACACTCCGCAGACTGAAGTCGGCAGCCACGTCACCGGCCTTGTATTGCGACTGGGCTCCCGCAGCAAGGGAGAGCGCAAGGGCAGGCAATAAAGCAAAGAGTAACTTTTTCATAATCCCTGATATTTGAAGTTAAATTATACTGATGAAGTTAAAGATACCTGATAATCAGTTCGCGCAACTCCTGCTCCTCCAGCTCGGCTGCATGGAAGAGACGTATCTTCCGTGCATTGTTGAAGATAAGCGTTGCGGGAAGGTTGCCCTGCCACCCTGCATCTACTTTCTCTATCCAGCTGTTGTAATCGAGGTTGGTCATAACCCTGACATCTGCAGTGATCCTGTTCTTCTCAAGGAAGGGAACCAGTCTCGACTCGATCTGGCTCGGGAAATCAAGACTGATCAGTATGAATTTTACCGGCTTGTCGCGATACTCCCTCGAAAGCTTCTCGAACCAGGGCAGCTCATTGACACAGGGCGGACACCAGGTGGCCCAGAAGTTGACAACATGGAGTATATCATCAGGTGCAGCCAGAATCTTCTCAAGTTCGGGGATGCCTATCTTTTCATACTTCTGCGTATGACCGGGTACTGCAGTCACAAGTGCAACGATAAGGGGCAGGATCGCAAATCTCATATCTGACAAAGCGTTTACTTACGGATAAACAATCATAGTGGCGGGATGTTCAGATTATCACCGCTCCGGCCCGGTCAGTCAGCCCGGCAGCAACCGCCCCATAGCTCAGGGTTAAAAAATCTTAACATCTGTGGTTCATGATTCGGCACGGTAAAAATATAGTTTAACTTTAGCCGGTCTATAGTAACCCCTATGAAGAGACTGACATCGTTTTTGCTGATGCTTCTGCTTGCCGGCGCCGGCGGCGAAGCGTGGTCATGCACCACATTCCTCATCTCAGGGAAGCATACCCCTGACGGGAGGCCGCTGCTTTACAAGAACCGCGATACAGGCACCCTTGACAATGCCCTGGTCTACTTCACCGATGGCAAGTATCCCTATATCGGCCTGGTAGACTCGAAGGAGTCATGGAAGAGGGAGGTATGGGGCGGATTCAACTCTGCAGGGTTCGCAATCATGAACTCTGCCGCCTACAACAACAATGTCGGCGATACCACGAAGCTGATTGACCGGGAGGGAGAGGTGATGAAGATGGCGCTGGCCACCTGCGCCACACTGGCCGACTTTGAGAAGATGCTCAATGAGATGCCCAAACCGCTGGGTGTTGATGCCAACTTCGGGGTGATAGATGCTTTTGGCGGTGCCGCCTTCTATGAGACCGGTAACTACTCATACATTAAGATCGACGCCAATGACCCGGCTGTTGCGCCGCAGGGGCTGCTGATACGTACCAACCACTCCTTTACCGGAGACCCCGGGGTAGGCATGGGCTACATCAGGTATACTGCCGCCAGTGAGGCGCTCAACATGGCGGTTGCACAGAAGAGGTTCGACCCGCAGTACCTGGTCAATATTATATCGCGTAACCTGACCCATGGCCTGACGGGAGTAAACCTGCGTGCTGACCTGCCGTCAGCGGCTGCCGGCGACAGCTTCATCAACTTCGATGATTTCATACCACGTACCTCAACCGCCTCGGCAATACTGATCGTAGGCGTGGCCGGCGGCGGTAACCCGGCACACACCATGATGTGGACCCTGGCCGGATTCCCGCTCACCACCGTGGCCGTCCCTGTATGGGTCAGCGCCGGCAACATCCTCCCGAAGGTGGTGAGCATGAAAGAGGATATGCATGCACCGCTGTGGGATGCAGCCATGGCGCTCAAAAGGCAGCTCTTCCCGATAACCCGCGGGGCGGGCGGCAAGTACATGAACCGGGCCCTGCTGCTCAACCGTGAGGAGAGCGGGATAATGCAGCGGCTGGCTCCGGTCGAGAGTGAGATATTCAGGATGACAGGCAAGGTTATGGCCTCACTGCCACAGAAGGATAAGGCACTCCGGGAAGCAATCACCGAACATTACAGATGGCTTGATGCTTATATCGCAGAGTCATACCGGGTGTTGTTCGGCATAGATGTCAGATAGTAATTTCCCAGTAAACACTCATATTATGAAGATGATCAAATTACCTGTATTAAGAGGCCTGCTGCTTCTTGTTGCGGGGCTGCTCATTATGCCAGTAGCAGCCCAGGGCACCGGGAAGTACAGTGACCTGGCCACAGTCAGGCGCAGGGCTGAGCAACTACGGCAGGGGAACCCCTCGCTGGTGAAGGTGCACAAGCTTGCTGTCACCCCGGGTGGCAGGGAGATGATAATGATTGAGATAGGCAAACAGGGCACCTCTGTACCGGCTCTCCTCGTAGGAGCCAACATGTCGGGCATAACGCCGCTGGCCACAGAGGCTGCCCTCTCGCTGGCTGCACGCGTGGCTGCCGATGCCTCGCTGACCAGCTCACTGACATGGTATATCATCCCGGTGGGTAACCCCGATGCACATGAACGGTTCTTCGCCAGGCCGCTGTGGTCAGACGCCGGCAACGGCAGGACATTCAATGATGACACCGATGACCAGGCCGATGAGGATGGATACAATGACCTTGACGGTAACGGATTCATTACCCAGATGCGTGTCAGATCGAACGATGGTATATGGATACCTGTCGAGGGCGAGCCGCGGCTGATGCGGAGGGCCGACCCGGCAAAGGGTGAGAAGGGAATCTATACCCTCTACTCAGAAGGTATTGATGATGACGGCGATGGTCAGTACAACGAAGATCCCCCGGGCGGCACAAACATCAATGCCACCTTCCCCCATAAGTTCAGGAATTTCGGAAGGCGCAGCGGACTCTACCCTGGCTCGGAGCCTGAGACATTTGCCATATTCCAGTTCGTGTTTGCACACCCCGAGATAGCAATGGTCCTCTCATTTGGTGAGACCAACTACCTGCTTGCCCCGCCCAAGGGAGAGACCAGGGGGTCATTTGACAGCCAGAACATACGGGTACCACGCAACCTTGCCGGGCAGTTCGGCCTTGATGCCTCACGTACCTATACCATGGCTGAGATCATTGACCTGGTTCAGCCGATGCTGCCGCCGGGAATGAATGCTGATGAGAGCACCATAGCCGGGATGATGGGAACGGGGATGGTTACCAGCCCGCTGCCGGAAGACCTGAAGTTCTACAATGAGATTTCCGCTGAGTACAAGGAGTATCTCAAGGGAAAGGGCGCCGACTCTGAGCGGCTCGACCCGGCACAGCCCGCTGGCGGAACATTTGAAGAGTGGGCATACTATCATCTCGGACTGCCGGTGTTTACAATGGATCTGTGGGGTTTACCCAAGCCGAAGGAGGAAAAGAAGGATGAGGGAGGTGCAGCCCGCGCTCCCGGAACAGCCCCCGGCACCGGTACCGGCGCAGCCGGCAGGATGATGCCGGGCGCAGCAGCACAGGCAGCCACTGATATCACCAAAGGTGACCCCCGCGAGAGAGCACTGCTCGAATTTTCTGACAAATACCTCGGCGGAAAGGGATTCGTGCCGTGGAAGAGCTATAAGCACCCGCAGCTGGGCGAGATGGAGATAGGAGGGTTCGTGCCTTTTGCAGACAACACCCCTCCGGAGAGTATGATAGATTCACTGCTTGACCTGCACCTGCCATTCGTCTTCGAGCTGGTGAAGAAGATGCCATTACTGAAAATATCCGACGTGAAGGTGACCGAAAAGGGAGGCGGTGTCTTCCAGGTTGAAGCCTGGGTGGAGAATGTGAACTACCTGCCCTTTACCACAGCCATGGGAAGACGTAACAAGATCCCCGCACCGGCCGTCCTGACGGTTGAAGGCAATGGCATAGAGATACTCTCAGGAAAGAAGAGAACACCTATTGAAAATGTCGGCGGGGTGAGCTCGGCGAAGTTCACCTGGCTGATGCTCAGCCCGAAGAAGAGCACCCTGACCCTGAAGCTGGAGACCAAACAGGCGGGTAATGACAGTAAAAAGATAACTATAGGAGGATAGGGCCATGAAAAAGAACAGGATATTGATGACACTGGCATTGATGGCTCTCTCTGTCATGCTGGTACGTGCACAGGAGGTGAAGGTGCCCCTGAGGTTTGATTTCTACTACAGCTATGCACAGGTGAATGAGGCCCTGAAGGCACTCAACAGGGCCTACCCGGAGCTTACTAAGGTTGAGGTGGTCGGCAAGAGCGATGAGGGAAGGGATATTTACGCCCTCACCATCAATAACCCGAAGACGGGTGAGCCGCTCTCGAAGCCGGGTGTCTATGTTGACGGCAACATCCACGGCAATGAGATACAGGCCGGGGAGGTGTGCCTCTACCTGGCCAACAGGCTGCTGACATACTACGGCAAGATCAGGGAGATCACCGAGGTGGTTGACCGTAACGTCTACTACATCATCCCGGTGGTGAACGTTGATGGCAGGGTTCACTTCTTCGAAGACGGGAACACCCCGAGCAGCAACCGCGGACTGCGTATCCCGGTCGACAGTGACCGTGACGGTCTCTTTGACGAAGACGGGCCCGATGATCTTGACGGTGACGGAAACATCACCAACATGCGTATCAGGGATCCCTTCGGAAGGTACAAGACCGATCCCGAGGATCCGAGGCTGATGGTGATGGTCAAGCCCGGCGAGAAGGGTGAGTGGACCATGCTGGGACAGGAGGGGATAGACAATGATGGTGACGGACAGATAAATGAAGATTCCCCGGCAGCAGTTGACGGGAACCGCAACTGGGGAATGAACTGGCAGCCTCCCTACCTGACCCGCGGAGCAGGCAACTATCCGTTTGAAGGCAGAGGCCTGAAGGCTATCGCCGAGTGGATGCTGGCCAGGCCCAATATCATTATGGTTTGGGCATTCCACAACAACGGAGGCATGTTCCTCAGGGGACCGTCGTTCCAGGAGGCCGGTGACTTCCCGCAGGGAGATATCCAGGTCTACAACTTCCTCGGCGAGCATATGGAGAAGATCGTTCCCGGTTACCGCTATATGATCAGCTGGAAGGATCTCTACCCGACCAATGGCGACTTCACCGACTTCACCGATAATCTGCTCGGGGCATACTCATTCGTGGGTGAGCTTTTCCAGCCCGAGACCGAGACCTATGACGGCACCCTGAAGCGTGAGCGTGGCCAGCAGCAGTGGGGCGGGGCACCTCAGTCAGAGCGCCAGAGACTCCTCTTCGATGACAACGTCAACCAGGGCGAGCTCTACAAGGAGTGGACACCATACAAGCATCCGCTCTACGGAGATATCGAGATTGGCGGATGGTCGAAGTACAGCTCAAGGCTGCCCCACCCGTTTATGCTTACCGACCTGGTGCACCGCAATGCCTCGGCAGTGATCTTCACCGCAAAGCAGACCCCCAAAATCACCATGGATGTCTTCGAGGTGAAGAAAATGAGCGGTGACCTGTGGAGGGTGAGGGTACGGCTGATCAACAGCGGGGCAATCCCCTCGGTGTCGTTCCTGACCATAAAGAACAAGATCCATCCGCAGGATGTGCTGACGGTCAGCGGACGGAATGCGAAGGTGGTCAGCGGCGGCCCGCTCACCAACGTATGGCTCGACCAGGTGAGGTACAAGGAGAATAGGCCCGAGATGCAGATGTGCCAGGTGCCGGGGTCGGGAAAGGTGGAGTACCAGTTCCTGGTGAGCGGCAAGGGTGACCTGCAGATAAAATATGAATCGGCGAAGGCCGGTACCGTCAGCCAGACAGTGCCGCTGAAAGAGAAATAGCCGGAACGAGTGAAGAGGGGCGGTGAGAAGTCACCGCCCCTGCTATTTTGCTGACGAAAAAAACTCTTCAGCATCACTGCAGACATGCTGCAGGTTTTTTAGATTCCGAATTCCCTGAAAGATTTGTGAGAGGATTTTTTACTGAGATATATTAAATTAATGATTTACTGCGTTCTAAAGAAAACCACAATTACTCAGCGTCATGAAAAGAGCCTTCTCTCCGATTCTCCTGGCTGTGTTGATCCTGCCTTTAACCGTTGCCGGTCAGCAATTCACTGTCAGCAATCAGTTCCGGTATGACGGGGTGGTCAGGACTGCGGATCTGCAGCCTGACAGTCATACTGTTCATCCGGCGGCAGCCCGGGCCATTGCCCGGGGTGAGAAGCCCGGCACCTTCAAAAACGTCCGCTACCAGCTTGCCTCAAATGTAAGGATGCTTACTCCTGCCCAGAAAAGCAGTATGAAGCTGCAGCAGGACGGTATCCTCGATATTGCAAGAGGAGCTTTCAGGCCAGATCCTGATTCGGTCTATATTGACCCTTCCAGCAACCTGGTGCTCCAGGCTGCACCGGTTGATGACAGCCGCATGCTGGCACTGCGACCTCCGCTGGCAGAGGTGTTTGATGATATCGACATCCCGGAGCAGGAAGTGCCGGTGACCCTGGCCAATACAATATCCCTGGCAAAAGGCGTGGTGGAGAGCGCCCTGCAGGTAAACAACAAGTACGCCGTGAACCTGAAGTTCGACAGCGTCAGCTTCCTGATTGACAAGGAGGATAACGATTCCCTGGTGGTGACACTGGTCGGCCAGATCCTGCTCACCAACCCCCGCATTGAGGGAAAATACACGAAAAACAGTGGCTACCGGCTTCTCTTCCTGGCTTCAGAACAGGTTGACATGAAGATCTACACGAGTATGAAGCTGAAGGAAGAGGTCAAGACTCCGCTGTGGGGGACAGAGATCAATATTTCAGACCTCGGCAAATGCGAAATAGGACTCTTCATTCTCACCAACGTGGAGGGACATGTCACCCTGGCGGTGGAGATACACCAGGGGATAGAGATGGCGATGGGGGCAAGCGGCGGAACATTCTGGTACATACCTACCAGCCTAAACAATATTTCGACGATTGATTCATGGTGCGACGTGAAATACAATATAACCTCCGAGATGAAGGCTTTTGCCGGGCTCCATTGTACAGCCAGCCTCAAGATAAAGGGATACACGGCACTTGATGTTTTTATCAGCGGCGGAATGGAAGGAACGGTAGCCACTGACGGCATGACCCTCAACGCTGACGTTGGCATGAGGCTCAAGGCCGGAGGGAAGGTCATCTCAAAGAAATTCACCCTGCTTGACAACTATTATTCCCTCTGGAAATATCAGAAGCCCGATTACCAGGGTTACAGCATGGTAATCCATGAAGCGTGCGCATGGGGCGACTATGTGGCCGGGGAGATTCACAGACTCGTGCCTGGGCAGACGGGCGCAACGATGGATACTGTTCCCTACCAGGGTAATCTCACCGTGACGGTACACCGCGCCGGAAACATCCGTGAGAACTTCAGCGTGACCACGGGCAGTGACGGCCTGTTCATTGCGAGAAATGTGCCGCTGAAGAAAGGAGAAAGGGTGTCGGTATCGTTGCCGGGCGTTTCACATGCCAGTCAGGCGGTGGATGTAACGATTCCGTTCAGGGAGATAAAGCTCTATTCGGCCGATTACTATACCGGCACAGCGGGGGGCTCTGTGGCGGGAGCCCGCAGCAAATGGGCGAAACTTGCCGCAGCAGTTCCGGGTTCATCGCAGGCCGCCATGCAGGTGGCAGCACAATCAGCCCGGAGAGAGGCTCTTGGGAATGCTTTTTCCTACCAGGAAACGGCAAACATGCTCAACGAATTCAGAAACAGCCTCACTGTATATCGCGGACCCATTGAATTCATCACCTTTTCAGAACCGTCCTCGGGTGGCGCCTCTGACCTGCAAGGAAACAGAGACAGCCGTGCCACCACGGCACAGGCAGCCATTGCACGCGGAACAGCCGCCGGGAAAATGGCCGTACAGGCCCCGGCGAGACCCGCCGCAGCAATGACGGCAGAAAGAATCATGCCGCAGAAGGCTGAGATCGGTTCTCCTATGGGATTCTTCAATGTCGGGGGCCTGACATTTGAACCGGGACAGAAAGTAAAGGCACGGATAGAGGTGAAGGGTTTCGTTCTTGAATCAGAGTGGATTGAGACAGAAGGTATTATTGTGTCAGCTATCGAGCATGACGGCTTGAGGTCATCATCACGGCCCGGCAGTGAGACCTTCTCGGCTGACAACAGTCTCGTGGTTGTAAGCGCAATCCACAGTGATACTGCTCCCGAAGGTGTCGTTAAAATGATCAGTGGCACTGACGTGCCTCATTCATCGCTGACAGCACCGCAGACCCTGCCCGAATTCCCGCAGGCAGCCAGGGCAAAGGTCTGGTTCAGCCAAAGCGTTCCGCTGGTTCCCCTGGAAGGTCATCCGGGCACAGCGATAGCATCCACCGGGCCATGGAGCGTCACCTATGGCTACTCATCACCGGGTGATGCTCTAAATCCGGCTAAGAACGGCAAGCACCCGTTTGAGATGGTCACATATATATACAAGGGAAAAGACCTCGGATACTCCGACTATGCCGAACAATGCATCTCCTGCACTTCTCCGGCCAATATAGTCGAAAAAATGGGCAGGGATATCATGCCCGGATCATCAGATCAGCATCGGCGACCGTCATTGCAGCCGGATATCAATGTTCCGAAGGGAGTACCGCAGAAGCAGATCAGACAGCCTGCTGTGGTGAGGTAGAAAGACCCCGGCCCGGTACCTGCCGCTAAGCCGGCATATCAGGTGCTCATGCAGCCTGACAGCCCCTGCTTCATTTAACTGAATACCCGGCTTGCCAGCGTTAGGCAAAAGATGTAAATTTGCCGGACACGCAAAAAAATCAGGAAAATGATCAAGGTGAACGAGTATTTCGATGGGAATGTCAAATCCATGGCACTCGATAATGAAGACGGTACCGTGACGGTGGGCGTGATGGCTGCCGGTGAGTTTGAATTCGGTACCTCCACGGTTGAATATATGACAGTGGTTTCAGGCACCATGCAGGTGCTTCTCCCGGGTGAAACCGAATGGAAGAGTTTTGCCCCTTTCCAGACCTTCGTGGTACCGGCCGGCCAGAAGTTCAGGCTCAGGCTTGCACGGCCGGCAGCCTACAGGTGTATCTACAAATAAAGAGCGGTAGTGATGGCTGGACACAAGGGAGAACCCTATTATGATATCTTCCTGAGGTATGACCTGTGGCTTGAGGCCATAGAGGGCAAACGTCTGCTCGACGGGGAGGGTTTTGCCATACTGCTTGATATAGAGAAGACCGGCTCGCTCACCTCCACTGCCCGCAACCTCGGGATGAGCTACCGCAAGGCATGGGGTATACTGAATGATGTCGAGAAGCATCTCGGCTTCCCTCTCACTGAGAAGAGAAGGGGCGGGGCCGCCGGGGGCCGTACGCTGCTCTCTGAACAGGGGAGGCAGCTGGTGAGGGCATACAATAACCTGCGCCATGAGACCGACATCGCAATGAAAAGCATTGCCAGGGTATTCTTCAACCGTATCAATGAAATAAACTCCTCAAAATGAGAAGAGTCGCCCTGATTATGACAGCCGTACTGCTGCTGCTCTCAGGATGTGGCGGGGGCCGCGGCAACACTGTCATCATATTTCATGCCGGCAGTCTCTCGGTACCGGTCAGGGAGCTGGCAAAGGCATTCGTCGAAGAGAATCCCGGGGTGCAGGTACTGAATGAGGCGGCAGGAAGCCTACACTCGGCACGCAAGATCACCGAGCTGGGCAAGCCCTGTGACATCATGCTCTCGGCAGACCACTACGTCATCAGCAGCATGCTGGTGCCGGAGTATGCCTCATGGAACATCCGCTTTGCAACCAATGAGATTGTGATTGCCTACCGGCCCGAATCGAAATACGCCTCCACAATCAGCAGCAGCAACTGGGCTGACATACTGCTCCGCGATGATGTTATCTACGGCAGGGCCGACCCTGATGCCGACCCCTGCGGATACCGCACCATCTTCACCGCGAGACTGGCGGAGGAGCTGTATGGCCGGCCGGGGCTGGCCGACTCGCTGCTGGGAAAGAATACCGCCTATATACGGCCTAAGGAGGTGGACCTGGTGGCGCTGGTGTCAACAGGCGTGATAGACTACATGTTCCAGTACCGGTCGGTCGCCGTACAGCACGGCTTCAGCTACCTCAGGCTGCCTGATGAGATCAATCTCTCATCGCCGGAGCTGACAGACCATTACCGGGAGGTCTCCTGCATGATTGCCGGTGATGCACCGGGGAAGCAGAGTGAGGTGCACGGCGACTATATCAGCTATTCGGGAACCGTGCTTGACAATGCCCCGCAGAAGGAGCTGGCCCTGCGTTTCTTTGAGTTCATGCTGAGTGAGCGTGGCAGGGAGATCTTCCGTGAGTGCGGACAGGATCCCCTTGTGCCTGCCGTTGCCGATGATCTGCTGACCGTGCCGCAAGAGCTGAAACAGTACCTCTCCCCACCGGGCGACTAGAGATCTGTCATGAAGGGTCATACACTGTTCAACTGGGTCTTTACCATATTGGCTTCGCTGGTGCTGCTCTTCATCATCGCACCGCTGGCCGGCATGCTGCTCGACTCGTCTGCCCCAGAGCTGCGGTCGACCGCCTCAGACCCTGCCGTTATTCGCAGTGTATGGATCACCCTGGCCATCGCGTTCGCGGCAACGCTCTTCTTCGCCGTCGGCGCAGTGCCGCTGGCGTGGATCATGGCGCGCAAACGGTTTCCCCTGAAGAATGTGGTACAGGGTGTAATCGATCTGCCGGTGGTATTGCCGCATACCGCAGCGGGCATAGCATTGCTGGGATTCATCTCGCGTGACGGACTGCTGGGCGGGGTGGCACAGAAGGCCGGGGTGCTGCTGGTGAACAACGGGGCAGGTATAGCCCTGGCCATGGCCTTCGTCAGTCTCCCCTTCCTGATCAACGCCGCCCGTGACGGGTTTGCTGCCGTACCGGAACGGACCGAGAAGGCGGCACTGATGCTGGGCGCATCACAGTCGCGGATATTCTTTACCATCTCACTGCCACAGGCATGGCGCTCAGTGGTGTCAGGCTTTGTGATGATGTTCGCCCGGGGCATGAGCGAGTTCGGAGCGGTGGTGATAATAGCATACCACCCGATGATTGCACCGGTACTGATCTATGACCGCTTCAACACCTGGGGACTAAGCTCGGCCAGGCCGGCGGCAATAATCTTTATCCTGGTGGCCCTCTTCTTCTTTATCCTCTTCAGGGTGCTGGCCACCGAACCGAGACAGATATTCAGGAGGGAGGATGATGCTGAAGACTGACCGGCTGACAAAGCGCCTCGACTCATTCTGGCTGCGCGATATCTCCCTTGAGGTGCCCCGGGGAGGCTATTACGTGCTGCTCGGGCGCTCCGGAGCCGGGAAGACACAACTGCTGGAGCTTATCTGCGGACTGATGCCTCCTGACGGCGGAACCATCTTCCTCGACGGAGAGGATATTACCCGCAAGAGGGTGCAGGACCGTGGCATAGGAATGGTATTCCAGGACCTGGCACTCTTCCCCCACTATACCGTGAAGGATAACATCATGTACCCGCTGCGGGTGATGAAGATGCCACTCAGTGAGAGGGTGGAGAGGGTACAGCGGGCCGCAGCCGAGATGAACATCACCGGCCTGCTGCTGAGGAAACCCGTCAACCTCTCCGGCGGCGAGAAGCAGCGGGTGGCCCTGGCACGCACCCTGGTGACCCGGCCGAAGATACTGCTGCTCGATGAGCCGATGGCAGCCGTGGATGCCAGCCTGAAGGACAACATACGACGTATGCTCAGGCGCCTGAACCGAAACGGACAGACAATAGTGCATGTGACCCACGACTACCGGGAGGCGGTCAGCCTCGCAAGCCTGGTGGGGGTGATACACAACGGACGGATCATACAGCAGGGAACACCTGACGAGGTCTTCACACGGCCGGCAAGCCGGTTCGTGGCGCGATATGCCGGCATACGCAACTTCTTCAGGGTCACTTTCATAAAGTCATATAACCGCTACTCGTGCATCACCGATAACCGGATCAGATTCAAGATGATGAAGGGTGACTACCCGGCTTCGGGCCTGCTGGTGCTGCCCGAGAGCGAGGTGCTGGTCTCAAGGCAGGGGGCACCGGGAGTGAACATAAACAATATACGCGGGGTAATTGAAGATATAGTGCCTTCAGCGGCAGGCTATGAGATCACCGTGAATGCCGGCGACATATTTTATGCTGATATCACCCGCCGCGAGATGGAGGAACAGAAGTTCGTTTGCGGCGAGCAGGTGATGATCTCATTCCACCCTGAGTCGCTGCAGCTGGTGGGAGAGGGGGATGAGTGAACGGTGAGCCCGCGGGGCGGTCAGACCGGAGAATGCGGCGGAAAGGGACGCCTGCAGAAAGGAGTAGAGGCAAAGGGTATACGGGCAGAGTATTAATGATTAAATGATTTGTAGCGATGCAGATGATAACTTTTGAAGAGGCTTACAGGATAGTGACATCACATGCCTTCCCGCTGGAGCGCGAGAGTGTGCCCCTCTCGGAGGCTGCCGGCCGGGTGCTGGCCACACCGGTGAAGAGCGATATGGATATGCCGCCATGGAACAAGAGCGCCGTTGACGGCTATGCCTGCCACCGGGAGGAGCTGGGGCGCGAGCTGACGGTACTCGAGACGGTGGCTGCCGGGGTGATGCCGGTCAGAAGAGTGGATCCGGGCACCTGCTCGCGTATCATGACCGGGGCAGTGGTGCCTGACGGAGCCGATTATGTCTTCATGCTCGAGGAGACCGAGGAGCTGCAGGGCGGAAAGGTGCGCTTCACCGGCCGTCCCGGAAACGATAATATTGCCAGGGCAGGGGAAGATATCAGGAAAGGGGAGACGGTGCTCCCGCCCGGACACTATATCTCTCCGCAGCATGTAGGGGTGATGGCTGCCGTGGGAGCCACACGGGTGACCGTGACCAGGCGGCCGGCGATAGGGGTGATAAGCACCGGCGATGAGCTGGTGGAGCCTGAAGCGATTCCCACAGGCGCACAGATACGGAACAGCAACTCATCACAGCTGATGGCACAGATAGCCGGCGCAGGTGCCACAGGCCGCTACTATGGGATCGCTCCCGACCGCGAGGAGGAGGTGACCGGCATGATCAGGAGTGCACTTGCGGAGAACGATGTGGTGCTGGTCTCGGGAGGGGTCTCCTTCGGTGACTTCGACCTGGTGCCGAGGGCCATCCATGCACTGGGACTGAAGATGCACTTTGACCAGGTGGCGATGCAGCCCGGCAAGCCCCTCACCTTCTGCACGGGTGAACGGAAAGCACTGTTCGGACTGCCGGGTAACCCGGTATCGGTATTCCTGCAGTTTGAGATAATGGTGAAGGCATTCCTCGACCGCATGGCCGGGGTGACCGACGAAAAGCCGGTCCTGCAGATGCCGCTGGCCACCGCCTACTCACGCAAGAGGGCGGAAAGGCTGTCATGGATACCATGTATAATAACCTCCTCGGGAGAGGCCATGCCGGTCGAGTACCACGGCTCGGCACATATATCGGCACTCTCCCGGGCGTGGGGTGTGATAACCATACCGCGCGGACAGAGCTGGATACAGAAAGGAGAGATGGTCAGTGTTAGACAGATTTAACCGGAATATAAACTACCTGCGCATCTCGGTCACCGACCGGTGCAACCTGCGCTGCCGCTACTGCATGCCCGAGGAGGGGGTGAAGCTGATCAGCCATAATGATATACTCACCTATGATGAGATAACCGCCTTTACCCGTGTGGCCGTAGCCGCAGGCGTTACAAAGGTGAGGATAACCGGGGGCGAGCCGCTGGTGAGGAAGGGTGTGACCAGCCTGGTGAGGATGCTGTCTGAGATTGAGGGCATAACCGACCTCTCGATGACCACCAACGGCATACTGCTGGCTGACTATGCTGATGAGCTGGCGGCAGCGGGACTGATGAGGGTCAATGTCAGCCTCGATACGCTTGACCCTGACCGGTACCGCCATATCACCCGCGGCGGTGAGCTCGCTGATGTGCTGAGGGGGATCGATGCTGCACGCAGGGCCGGACTGCGGCCGGTGAAGATCAACTGCGTCATAAAGGGCTCCCCCGACGAGCAGGAGGCTCGCAGGGTGGCTGACTACTGTGTCAGGGAGGGGCTGGAGGTGAGGTTCATCAGGGAGATGGATCTGGCCGAGGGAACCTTTTCGGTGGTGCATGGCGGCAGCGGCGGACACTGCGCACGGTGCAACAGGCTGCGGCTGACACCCGAGGGATTGCTGAGACCATGCCTCTTCAGTGACGTAGCCTTCCCGGTACGTGAGCTGGGGGCAGAGGAGGCACTTCGCAGGGCACTTGAACAGAAACCGGAAAAGGGAACGGTCAACAGGGTAAACGGATTCTATAATATCGGAGGATAAGCCAATGAGAAGAGTGAGTGACAGCGGCGGAGGAGTGCCGGCTGGAAGAGGCGGTGCAGCCCCGGGTACCGGATCAGCCGGCGGCCCGGCACCAGGCGCTTCAGCAGACAATAGTCCGGCTGCCGGCGGTACAGCACCCGGCACTGCAGCAGGGAGCAGGCCGGATGAATCAGCCCTTCCGCGCCTTACCCATGCCGATGAGAGCGGCAGGGCACATATGGTTGACACCGGTGGCAAGCCTGTGCAGCACCGAACGGCAACCGCAGCCGGGAGCATCTCCCTGCAGCCTGAGACGCTGCGGCTGATCAGTGAGAACCTGATGAAAAAGGGTGACGTGATCAGCGTGGCACAGATAGCCGGCATACAGGCAGCCAAGCAGTGCAGCACCCTTATCCCACTGTGCCACAACATCCCGCTTGACCAGGTGATGGTGACCCTGGAGCCTGATGATGAGGGCATGACAGCTGTCGCCACGGTGCGCTCTACCGGCCGGACAGGGGTTGAGATGGAGGCGCTGACAGCGGTGAGCACAGCCCTGCTGACAGTATATGATATGTGCAAGGCGGTGGACAGGCAGATGGTCATCGGCGGCATCCGCCTGCTGAAAAAGGAGAAGCATGATGTTGCCTGAGAGATTCAAGATACATGTGATCACCGTGAGTGACAGGGCCCACCGTGGTGAGTACAGTGACCTGAGCGGCCCGGCGGTGGCCACACGCATAACGGAAGCCATGACTGCCGCCGGCTGGCAGTGTGAGTTGCAGATGAGCATCATCCCCGATGATGCCGGGAGACTCCGTGAGGCGCTGACGGCTGAACCGGCAGCCGACCTGGTGATCACCACCGGGGGGACAGGCATCGGCCCGCACGATATCACCGTTGATGTGGTGCAGTCACTGATAGAGAGGGAGATACCCGGGGTAATGGAGCTGATAAGGGTGAAGTATGGCATGCAGAACCCCAATGCGCTGCTGAGCCGCGCGGTGGCGGGAGTGAAAGGGCGGACGCTCATATATACCCTGCCCGGATCGGTGAAGGCGGTGAATGAGTATATGAACGAGATAACCCCAACGCTGAAACATACCTTCCATATGCTATACGGCATAGATGCCCACTGAAGGGCAGGCATGGAACGCTGGCTGATAATGGAAAATGATAGCTGGCCGGGGCAGGGAAAGCAGGGCAAGGCAGTGAAAGCCGGCTAAGGCAGCGAAAGCCGAGCCAGGCACTGAAAGCCGGCCGGGGCAGCCTTGCGGCCGGACCGAAGTCTGCTCTCTACAACCGGGTACTCTTACCTGCCGCTGCGGGTGTTGGCTATGGTGACGCCTGTCAGCCTGTCATAGCGTGCAGTGGGGTCGCGGAAGTAGGTGAGGATAAGGTAGTCATTCTCAGTCTCCCAGTGACTCCCCTCAAAATGAAATCCCTCCGGTATCTCTGAACCGTCAGGTACAAAGGCATACTCATAGTTGTACCATCCCTGCTTCAGGAGCAGCGAGCCTTCGTAGCAGCCTCTCTGGGCATTCCACTGCATCCTGTTTCCTGTTTTCCGCAATGCAACACCCTAAAAATTCTTTTGTATAATATCATATAGC
>CAZAVK010000022.1:0-21346 GCA_964488645.1 uncultured Rikenella sp.
TGAAAGGCAATGCCCAGAGAGGCAATCAGCTGGCATTCGGATCATTTGGCATCAAGGTCCTCGAGGAGGCTTGGATCACCGGCCGCCAGATAGAGGCTGCACGACAGGCAGTCACACGCCACATGAAGCGTGAAGGGCAGATCTGGATACGTATCTTCCCCGACAAGCCGATAACCAAGAAACCGGCCGAGGTGAGAATGGGTAAAGGCAAGGGCGCACCCGAAGGGTTCGTGGTACCGGTCACCCCGGGGCGTATCGTCATAGAGGCCGAAGGAGTACCCCTCGAACTGGCCAGGGAAGCACTCCGGCTGGCAGCAGGAAAACTGCCGGTGGCCACACAGTTTGTGGTACGTCATGACTATGCAGAGTAAAAAAACAGAACGATGAAGACTTCAGAGATAAAGGAACTGAGCGATCAGGAGCTTCTTGAACGCCTCGACAATGAGAAGACTGCATTGGTGAGAATGAGACTCAACCATGCAATCTCACCACTTGACAACCCACAGAAGATCAAGGAGAGCAGACGTACCATCGCCAGGCTCATGACCGAGAAGCG
This sequence comes from uncultured Rikenella sp., assembly GCA_964488645.1. Taxonomy (GTDB): domain Bacteria; phylum Bacteroidota; class Bacteroidia; order Bacteroidales; family VadinHA17; genus SR-FBR-E99. The sequence goes on from CAZAVK010000022.1 coordinate 557, forward strand.
CAAGCGCGAGATCAATGAGAAATCAAAATAGCCCTACCAGCATCATGGAAGAAAGGAATCTTAGAAAAGAGCGTACAGGTGTTGTAGTAAGCAACAAGATGGACAAGTCCATCGTCGTTGCCATTCACCGAAAGGTAAAGCACCCCATCTATGGCAAGTTCGTCAGCCGTACAAAGAGGCTGATGGCACACGATGAGGAAAACAGCTGCAACATTGGCGATACCGTGCGCATAATGGAGACCAGGCCTCTCAGCAAGAAAAAAGCCTGGAGATTGGTGGAAATAATTGAAAGAGCTAAGTAATTATGATACAGCAGGAAAGCAGGCTGACGGTTGCCGATAACACCGGAGCTAAAGAGGTACTCTGCATCAGGGTGCTGGGCGGAAGCAAAAAGAGGTATGCCAGCGTGGGTGACAAGATAATCGTCACGGTCAAGAGCGCCATACCTTCAGGTGAAGCCAAGAAGGGAACCATAAGCAGGGCAGTGGTGGTACGGACAAAGAAGGAGATACGCAGGCCCGACGGCTCATATATCCGCTTTGATGACAATGCCGTAGTGCTGCTCACCAACCAGGATGAGGTGCGCGGAACGCGAATCTTCGGCCCCGTGGCCAGGGAGCTGCGTGACAAGTATATGAAGATAGTCTCACTGGCACCTGAAGTGTTATAACATAAAAACCACACCCGATGCAGAAGAAACTACATATCAAAAAAGGTGACACGGTGGCTGTCATTGCAGGTGAATCGAAAGGACAGAAAGGACGTGTACTGAAGGTGTACCGTGACAAGGAGAAGGCAGTGGTTGAGGGAATCAATATGGTATCGAAGCATACCAAACCGAATGCCAAGGCACCCCAGGGCGGCATAATGAAGAAGGAGGCCCCGATACATATATCCAACCTCCAGGTGGTCGACCCTGCCAGCGGAAAACCGACACGAGTGGGACGCAAGCTCAATGCAAAGAATAAACTGGTGCGCTATGCCAAAAAATCAGGAGAGGAGATCAAGTAATGTATACCCCTGCGTTAAAAACCAAATACAACAATGAGATAGTACCTGCTTTGATGAAGCAGTTCAACTACAAGACTGTCATGCAGGTACCCCGGCTTGAAAAGATAGTTGTCAGCCAGGGACTGGGCCAGGCCATTGCCGACAAGAAGCTGCTCGAGATGGGGCAGAAGGAGATAAGTGACATCGCCGGGCAGAGAGCGGTGCAGACAACTTCCAGGAAAGACATCTCGAACTTCAAGCTCAGGAAGACAATGCCTATCGGTGTGATGGTGACCCTGCGCCGGATCAGGATGTATGAGTTCCTCGAGAGGCTCATAGCCGTGGCACTGCCGCGTATCCGCGACTTCAAGGGCGTCAGCGCAAAGCTCGATGGCCATGGTAACTACACCCTCGGCATCACCGAGCAGATCATCTTCCCCGAGATCGATCTTGACAAGATAGCCAAGATCATGGGGCTGCAGGTGACATTCGTTACCACTGCCCGGAGTGATGAGGAGGCCTATGCCCTGCTCAAAGAGTTCGGAATCCCATTTAAAAACAAGTAAACAGACCGCAATATGGCTAAGGAATCGATGAAAGCCCGTGAAGTCAAACGTGCCAGGCTCGCCAAAAGGTACGCCGCCAGGAGGGCTGCCCTCAAGGCTGAAGGTGACTATATCGCCCTGAGCAAGCTGCCGCGCAACTCCAACCCCATCAGGCAGCGCAACAGGTGCAAGCTCACCGGAAGGCCCAGGGGGTACATGAGGCAGTTTGGCATCAGCCGCATCACCTTCAGGGAGATGGCTTCAAAGGGGCTGATCCCGGGAGTGAAAAAGGCAAGCTGGTAACAGACGAGGTATAAACACAATTAATCATAGCAAGAGATGACAGATCCAATAGCAGATTTTCTTACCAGGGTAAGGAATGCCATCAGGGCCGGCCATAAAGTGGTTGAGACACCGGCTACCGGCCTGACGAAGAATATCACACGGATACTTTATGATAAGGGATATATCCTCAGCTATAAGTTTATTGATGACGATCTGCAGGGCCGCATCAAGATAGCCCTGAAGTATCATCCCAGAACGAAACTGCCTGCCATAAAGCAGATACAGAGGGTGAGCCGCCCCGGCCTGAGGAAGTATGCAGGCGTCGATGAGCTCCCGAGGGTGCTTAACGGACTGGGCATAGCCATTCTCTCCACCTCGCGCGGAGTGATGACCGAGAAGGAGGCAATCCGGGAGAATGTCGGAGGTGAGGTAATATGTTATGTCTACTAAACTGGAGGAGGTGAAATGTCACGAATAGGAAAACTGCCTGTAAACCTGCCATCGGGTGTCACCGTCACCGTTGATGATGACAACCTGGTGACTGTCAGGGGCCCGCTGGGCACACTGACACAGAAGATTGACAGTGATATCAGGGTTGAGATAGAGAACAATATCATTACACTGAGCAGACCCGATGATGAGAAGCGCACCAAGTCGCTGCACGGTCTCTACAGGGCCCTGCTGGCCAACATGGTTGAAGGTGTCTCGAAAGGGTACAAGAAGGAGCTTGAGCTGGTAGGGGTAGGTTACCGTGCCGAGGCTAAGGGACAGATGCTGGAGATGAGCCTGGGCTTCTCGCATGACATAATACTCGAGCTGCCACAGGAGGTGAAGGTGGAGACCAAAACCGAGAGAAGGGCAAACCCGATTATCACCCTCTCAAGCATCGACAAGCAGCTGATCGGCCACGTTGCGGCAAAGATCAGGTCACTGCGCCCGCCTGAGCCGTACAAGGGCAAGGGAATCAAGTTTGTGGGTGAGCAGCTCAGGAGAAAAGCCGGAAAATCGGCGGGTGTGTAACATGATAAAAATCTGAAATCATGGCTTTATCAAAACAAGAAAGAAGAGAAAAGATCAGGCTCAGGATCCGCAAAAGGATCCGGGGAACGGCCGAAAAGCCCCGCCTCTCGGTCTTCCGCAGCAACAGGCAGATCTATGTGCAGGCCGTCGATGACGTGAACGGCGTCACCCTCGCTTCAGCATCATCACGGGAGAAGGAGATAGCATCAGTCACCGGGAAGAACAAGAGCGAGGTGGCCGGACTGGTGGGGAAGCGTCTGGCAGAGGTATGCAGGGAGAAGGGTATTGAGACCGTGGTCTTTGACCGTGGCGGATACAAATATCATGGCAGAGTCAAATCATTAGCTGACGGAGCACGCGAAGGCGGCTTAAAATTCTAAGCAGTATGACAATCGGAATAACCAGAGTAAAGAACAGCGATCTTGAACTTACCGACAGGCTGGTAAGCATACAGAGAGTAACCAAAGTGACCAAGGGAGGGCGTACCTTCAGCTTCTCAGCCATAGTGGTGGTGGGTGATGAGAAGGGGATAGTGGGCCACGGACTGGGAAAGGCCAGTGAGGTGACTACCGCCATAGCAAAGGGGATAGAGGATGCCAAGAAAAACCTCATCAAGATACCGGTGCACAAGGGAACAATACCGCATGAGCAGTATGGCAAGTATGGCGGCGCATACGTCTTCATAAAACCCGCAACCGAAGGTACCGGTATCAAGGCCGGAGGCGCCATGAGGGCAGTGCTCGAGAGCGTGGGAGTGAAGAACGTGCTGGCAAAATCAAAGGGATCATCAAACCCCCATAACCTGGTCAAGGCAACCATAGCTGCACTGCTCGAACTGCGCGATGCACGTACGGTGGCCGACCAGAGGGGCGTCTCAATGGAAAAGGTGTTTAACGGTTAGAAAGAGGGAATCATCATGGCCAAAGTCAGAATAACCCAGATAAAGAGCAGGATAGGACAGCCCGAAACACATAAGAAGATACTGGCAGCCCTGGGCCTGAGGAAGATGCACCAGACAGTGGAGCATGAAGATACACCCGCAATAATGGGGATGGTCAGAAAACTGCATCACCTGGTTAAGGTTGAGAAAATCTAAGCTATTAACAATATCATATAAACCACAATGGACTTAAGTAATTTGAAACCGGCCCCCGGATCGGTCAGAGAGAGGAAGCGCATAGGCAGAGGTGAAGGGTCCGGCTACGGAGGCACCTCAACCCGCGGGCACAAGGGTGCCAAGTCACGCTCCGGCTTCAGCAGGAAGGCTGGCTTTGAAGGAGGCCAGATGCCCCTGCAGAGAAGGGTGCCGAAGTCAGGGTTTAAGAATATCAACCGGGTGGAATACAAGGCCATCAACCTGAGTACGCTGGAGGCACTTGCAGCAAAGCTCGATACATCACAGATCGACTTCCAGACACTGCTGGCAGCAGGACTGGTGAGCAAGAACACCCTGGTGAAGATACTCGGCAATGGCGTGCTGACCAGGAAACTGGAGGTTCATGCCCATGCATTCAGCAAGTCTGCACAGGCAGCAATTGAAGCAAATCAGGGAACGGCAGTTAAACTGTAAGGAATGAAATTCATCCAGACCATAAAGAACATTTTCAAGATAGAGGATCTCAGAGACCGGATCATCTACACCTTTGCCATCATAGCACTCTACCGGCTGGGCAAGTATGTCACCCTCCCCGGCGTCGACCCGTCGATGCTTGAGAACCTGGGCAAACAGACCTCCTCGGGTATCATGGGATTGCTTGACATGTTCTCGGGAGGTGCCTTCTCAAAGGCATCGATCTTCGCACTCGGAATAATGCCGTACATCTCTGCCTCAATCGTTATCCAGCTGCTGGGAATAGTCTTCCCTTACTTCCAGAAACTGCAGAAAGAGGGTGAGAGCGGAAGACGTAAGATGAACCAGTACACCAGGTATCTCACCGTGGCCATCCTGCTGCTGCAGGGGCCGACCTACCTGGCAAACCTGCACCACATACTTCCGGCCGAGGCGTTTGTAATACCGGGCACCTTCTTCAAGATATCATCGGTGATCATACTGACCGCCGGCACGATCTTCGTCATGTGGCTGGGTGAAAAGATCACTGACAAGGGTATCGGCAACGGTATATCACTCATCATCATGGTGGGTATCCTGGCACGCTTCCCGGTGGCAATCATCTTCGAGACCGGCGTGCGCTGGAACGGTGCCGGCGGACCGGTGGCGCTGCTGATTGAACTGATCTTCCTGTTTGCCGTGATACTGGGTGCCGTGCTCCTGGTACAGGGTACAAGGCGGATACCGGTTCAGTATGCAAGGCGGATAGTGGGCAACAAGCAGTATGGCGGAGTAAGGCAGTATATACCGCTGAAGGTGAACGCGGCTGGAGTTATGCCCATTATCTTCGCACAGGCAATCATGATGCTGCCGGTCATACTGGCAGGATTCAGGGAGTCGGGGTCAGGCTTCGTCATAGCCTTCACAAACATGTACGGCTTCTGGTACAACCTGGTGACAGCCATCCTGATCATACTCTTCACATACTTCTATACCGCGGTTACCATCAACCCGGTGCAGATGGCAGAAGATATGAAGAAGAACGGCGGGTTTATCCCGGGTATCAAGCCCGGCCGCAAGACGGTCGAGTTCCTTGATACCATCATGTCACGGATCACCCTGCCCGGCTCGGTCTTCCTGGCACTGATAGCCATCCTGCCGGCCTTTGCCGTCAACCTCGGTGTCAGCGCCGAGTTTGCGCAGTTCTTCGGGGGCACCTCACTGCTCATACTGGTGGGTGTGGTGCTCGACACACTGCAGCAGATAGAGAGCCATCTGCTTATGCGCCATTACGACGGGCTGATGAAGTCAGGCCGCGTCAAGGGCAGGACAGGGGCCGTATCGGCCATCTAATTTGAGTACGTTCTTTGATGATATATATTAAGAGCGATGCAGAGGTGGAGCTGCTGAGAGAGAGTAACGAGCTTGTCTCAAAGACTCTCGCCGAGGTGGCCAGGCATATCGCACCGGGGGTCACCACCCTCAGGCTCGATGCCATTGCCGAGGAGTTCATCCGTGACCACGGCGCACTCCCGGCATTCAAGGGCTATGCCGGCTTCCCCAATACCCTCTGCACCTCGGTCAATGATGAGGTGGTCCACGGAATACCGTCAGACTACCGGCTGCAGGAGGGCGATATCATATCGGTCGACTGCGGGGTGGTGCTGAACGGATTCTACGGCGACACCGCATACACCTTCCCGGTGGGAGAGGTGAAGCCCGAAATCATGCGGCTGCTCGACTATACAAGAGCATCACTCGAGGAGGGGGTGCTCAGGGCGGTGGCGGGAAACCGCGTGGGTGACATCTCGAATGCGGTGCAGACAAAGGCCGAAAGCGGCGGATACTCGGTGGTGAGGACACTGGTGGGACACGGCATAGGACGACAGCTGCATGAGCCGCCAGAGGTGCCCAACTTCGGCAGAAAGGGCTCAGGCCCCAAACTGGAGAGAAACATGGTCATCTGTATCGAGCCGATGATAAACATGGGCACCCGGAACACACGCGTCGGCAGTGACGGATGGACTGTCTCCACCGGCGACGGAAAGCCGTCGGCACATTTTGAATATGCGGTTGCGATAAGGGAGGGTAAAGCCGACCTGCTCTCAACCTACAGATATATTGAAGAGGTTTTAACAAAGAGGTAAGCATATGGCCAAACAACCTTCAATAGAGATTGACGGAACCATTATCGAGGCCCTCTCGAACGCAATGTTCAGGGTGAGACTCGAAAACGGACATGTCATCACTGCCCATATCTCCGGAAAGATGAGGATGCACTACATCAGAATCCTCCCCGGTGACAGGGTAAAGGTGGAGATGTCACCCTATGACCTTACCAAGGGAAGAATAACATTCAGGTTTAAATAGATAATAAGAGTGCGATGAAAGTACGAGCATCAGTGAAAAAACGGTCGGCCGACTGCAAGATCGTAAGACGCAATGGCCGTCTGTATGTGATAAATAAGAAAAATCCCAAGTTCAAACAGAGGCAGGGATAATTTGATTAACTTTGCACTTCAAATTTAAAGAAGCATATGGCACGAATTCATGGAGTAGACCTTCCCAGGAACAAACAGGGCGAGATCGCTCTCACCTATATCTACGGCGTAGGGCGGAGTACCGCACAGAAGGTGCTTGACAAGGCCGGCGTTGACCGCCACATGAAGGTGGAGGAGTGGAGTGATGACAACATCAATGCCATCAGGTCAATACTGGCTGAAAACTACAAGCTTGAGGGTGAGCTCAGGTCAGAGACCCAGCTCAATATCAAGCGGCTGATGGATATCGGCTGCTACAGGGGCATACGCCACCGCATAGGGCTGCCGGTAAGGGGTCAGAGCACCAAGAACAATGCACGGACACGCAAGGGACGCAAGAAGACCGTGGCAAACAAGAAAAAAGCTACTAAATAAGTAACCAATGGCAAAGAAGACTGGGACATCAAAGAAGAGGGTCGTAAAGGTTGAACCTGTGGGACAGGCTCATGTTCATTCGTCATTCAACAATATCATAATCAGCCTTACAAACAGCTCAGGACAGGTCATCTCATGGGCCTCGGCAGGCAAGATGGGGTTCAAGGGCTCCAAGAAGAACACTCCCTATGCAGCACAGATGGCTGCCGAAGAGTGCGCCAAAACGGCCTTTGACCTGGGGCTTCGCAAGGTGAAGGTGTTTGTAAAGGGACCGGGCTCAGGCCGGGAATCAGCTATTCGTGCCATAGCCAACAGCGGAGTGGAGGTGACCGAAATCATTGACGTGACACCAATGCCGCATAACGGATGCCGCCCGCCGGCCCGCAGAAGGGTTTGACAGATACCGATATTAATAAAACGATATAACAAAGCATTGCAATGGCAAGATATACAGGACCCAGATCAAAAATAGCCCGGAAATTCGGTGAGCCAATTTATGGCCCTGACAAGCATCTTGACAGGAAAAACTTCCCTCCCGGCCAGCACGGAATGAGCAAGAAGAGGAAGAAGAGCTCCGAATATGGCATACAGCTGCGCGAGAAGCAGAAGATGAAGTATACCTACGGCCTGCTCGAGAGACAGTTCCGTAACCTCTTCAAGAAAGCCGCCGCCGCATCAGGAGTTACCGGTCTGGTACTGCTGCAGCTGCTCGAGTCACGCCTCGACAACGTGGTGTACCGCCTCGGAATCGCACCCACAAGGGCGGCAGCAAGGCAGCTGGTGTCACACAGGCATATCACCGTCAACGGAAACGTGGTCAACATACCATCATACCTGCTTAAGCCGGGTGACATAATCGGCGTACGCGAAAAATCAAAATCACTTGAGGTGATTGTAGAGAACCTTGGAACCGACCGCAGGTCAAAAATGGCATGGCTCGAATGGGATGAGACACAGATGGCCGGGAAATTCATGAGTGTGCCCGAACGCACCGAAATCCCCGAAGACTTCAGGGAGCAGCTTATCGTTGAACTATATTCCAAGTAAACAAAGTAACAATACTCATATGGCCATTTTAGCATTCCAGAAACCTGATAAAGTAATTCTACTGGAGGCAGACGACCAGTACGGGAAGTTTGAGTTCCGCCCCCTTGAACCCGGCTATGGCATCACCGTAGGCAATGCCCTCAGGAGAATACTCCTCTCCTCACTCGAAGGATACGCAATCACCACCGTGAAGATAGAGGGCGTAGACCATGAGTTCTCAACCATCACCGGCGTGATGGAGGATGTGACGGAGATCATCCTGAACCTCAAACAGGTACGTTTCAAGAGAATGGTCGAGGATGTTGAGAATGAGAAGATCATGATCAAGATCTCAGGCCAGGAGGCTTTCAGGGCAGGTGACCTTAACAATGCGCTCAGCAGCTTCGAGGTACTCAATCCTGACCTGGTGATCTGCAATATGGAGCCCGACGTCAGACTGCAATTTGAACTCAATATAGACAAGGGAAGGGGATATGTGCCGGCAGAGGAGAACCAGCCGGCCGAGGCCGAGTTCGGACTGATGGCAATAGATTCGATATTCACCCCGATAAGGAATGTCAAGTACTCGGTCGAGAACTACAGGGTTGAACAGAAGACCGACTATGAGAAACTGATACTGGAGATCACAACCGACGGGTCAATCCACCCGAAAGAGGCACTGAAGGAGGCAGCAAAGATTCTCATCTACCATTTCATGCTCTTCTCCGAAGACAAGATAACCATCGACTATGAGGACAAGCTCTCGCATGAGGAGTTCGATGAGGAGATACTGCATATGAGGCAGCTGCTCAAGACCAAGCTGGTTGACCTAGACCTCTCGGTGAGGGCTCTCAACTGCCTCAAGGCAGCCGAGGTCGAGTCACTGGGCGACCTGGTCAGGTTCAACAAGAATGACCTCCTCAAGTTCAGGAACTTCGGAAAGAAGTCGCTCACCGAACTCGAGGAACTGCTCGAGTCAATGAATATCTCATTCGGGATGGATGTCTCAAAATATAAACTCGATAAAGAATAACAACAGTCAAGGGTAGAGAGAAATGCGACATTTGAATGCTATAAATCAGCTTGGAAGAGACAGCTCCGAAAGGAAGGCGATGATAGCCAACATGGCATCGTCACTCATTCTTCACAAGCGTATTGAAACCACCACCGCCAAGGCACGCGTGCTCAGAAGCTATGTCGAGCCGCTGATCAACAGGTCTAAGGAAGACTCAACACATTCACGCAGGGTGGTGTTCAGGTATCTCGGTGACAAGAATGCGGTGGCCGAGCTCTTCAGGGAGGTGGCACCGCGCGTGGCTGACCGCCCGGGAGGCTATACACGCATACTGAAGACCGGCTTCCGGCTGGGTGACGGCGCCGAGATGTGTATCATCGAACTGGTAGACTTCAATGAGAATATGCTTGCCGATCAGGCCGGCAAGGCAAAGGCCACACGCCGTCGCCGCGGCACCCGTAAAAAGAGCACTGAAACCGCAGCCGTGAAAGAGAGCACATCAGTGAAGGCGAGTGCCGCTGAGACCGCCTCCGCTGAAACAGAACAAGAGACCGCCGCCGGTACCACCGCAACAGCTGAGACCGCCGCCGGCAGCGTTGCCCCGGAAGAGGGCGGATCAGCTGAGCCTGAACAGAAACAGGAGAGCGGATCTGAGAGCGAAGAATCACAGTAAGTGTAACCTATGTGGAGAATACTGAAGGGATATCGCCTCAGCGGCCATATCCCTTTTTTTTGTATATTGCATATTAATTTCTAAAACCTAAGATATTATGAGTCAGATAATTAGCATTCATGCAAGAGAGATCCTCGATTCCAGGGGCAATCCTACCATTGAGGTGGAAGTGTTAACAGAGAGTGGCGCATCAGGCAGGGCGGCCGTACCCTCCGGGGCATCAACGGGTGAACATGAGGCACTTGAGCTGAGAGACGGTGACAAGAGCCGCTATCTTGGCAAAGGCGTACAGAAGGCTGTTCACAATGTGAACAACGTCATTGCCGAGGAGCTTCTTGGCATGGATGTTACCAACCAGGTTGCCATTGACCAGAGGATGATCGAGCTTGACGGCACCCCCACCAAGATGAATCTTGGCGCCAATGCCATCCTCGGTGTCTCCCTGGCATGTGCCAAGGCCGCAGCCGAGTTTCACGGGCTGCCCCTCTACAGGTATATCGGCGGCACCAATGCACGCATCCTGCCCATCCCGATGATGAACATCATCAATGGCGGATCGCACTCCGATGCTCCCATAGCGTTCCAGGAGTTTATGATCCGCCCTAGGGGAGCCGGCTCATTTGCCGAAGGCCTCAGGGTCGGGGCCGAGATATTCCATGCCCTGAAAAAGGTGCTAAAGGAGAGGGGACTCAGCACCGCCGTGGGAGATGAGGGAGGCTTTGCACCTGCACTCACCGGAACTGAGGATGCACTGGAAAGCATTATCAAGGCCATCACCCTGGCAGGATATACCCCCGGCAGCGATGTCACCATTGCTCTTGACTGCGCCGCCAGCGAGTTCTTCAGGGAGGGGTTCTATGACTACACCAGGTTCGAAGGACCCAAAGGCAAGAAGCTGACCGTGGCACAGCAGGTTGACTACCTGGCTGAACTGACTGAGAAGTACCCGATAGACTCCATCGAGGATGGCATGGCCGAGAACGACTGGGAGGGGTGGAAGCTGCTCACCGACAGGATCGGCTCAACGGTTCAGATAGTGGGTGATGACCTCTTCGTCACCAATGTTGAGTACCTTGAGAAGGGTATCAGCATGGGCTGCGCCAACTCGATACTGATCAAGCTGAACCAGATCGGCACCCTCACCGAGACCCTCAACGCCATCGAGATGGCTCACCGTGCCGGCTACACCACCGTCACCTCGCACCGCTCGGGTGAGACCGAGGATACCACCATTGCCGATGTGGCCGTGGCAACCAACTCGGGGCAGATAAAGACCGGCTCGCTCAGCCGCACAGACCGCATTGCCAAGTACAACCAGCTGCTCCGCATTGAGGAGGAGCTCGGCGCCAACGCCGTCTACGGCTGCGAATAGCCTGCCGCCACGCGCTGCAGCCACCCACACTGCCGGCAACGACCGTCGCCGGCGGCCATACTCACCGGCGCTCTCCGCCGGTAGTGGGGGAGTCCGGCTCCGGGGCAGGCCGGCAACGACCGTCGCCGGCGGCCATACTCACCGGCCTTCTACGTCGGTAGTGGGGGAGTCCGGCTCCGGGGCAGGCCGGCAACGACCGTCGCCGGCGGCCATACTTACCGGCGCCCACCGTCGGTAGTGGGGGAATCCGGCCCCGGGGCAGGCCGGCAACCAACTGCCGGTATTACCACAATAGAGGAAACTCCGCTCCGGCGGAGTTTCTTATTTTATGATGTGGGGGGTTTTTATTTATATATTTGCGGAAATCTGTTGTTCAATGTCATTTAACGGTCTGATCCGGTTTATTGATTTCCTTGAGTCGCATGACGAGCTGGTACGTGTCGCCGCGCCGGTCAATCCCGAACTTGAGATCACCGAGATAGCCGACCGTTTTGTCAAGAGCGGGGGGAGGGCGCTTCTCTTTGAGAATACCGCGACCCCCTTTCCCGTGCTGATCAACAGTTTCGCCTCTGACATGCGCATGGCTTCAGCCATAGGCCGCTCATCACTCGATGATGCGGGCAGCGAGATCCTCGAGATGGTCGAGTCATTCAGCCAGGCGCGGGGTATCTCAGGCAGGCTGGCACGGCTGCCGGCGATGCTGCGGCTGCTGACACTCACCCCACGCAGGAAGAGGGGCAGGGGAGAGTGCCAGGAGGTGGTCAGCATGTCTCCCGACCTGGGGATGCTGCCCGTTTTAAAATGCTGGCCGCATGACAGGGGCAGGTTCATTACCTTGCCGCTGGTGCATACCATACACCCGGTGACCGGCAGGGCCAACCTGGGGATGTACCGTATGCAGGTGATGGGAAAGGACAGCACCGGGATGCACTGGCACCGGCACAAGACCGGCGCAAGGCACTATGAGGCATGGAAGAGGAAGGGGGGACGCATGCCGGTGACCGTCACCCTGGGTGGCGACCCGGTGTATACATATGCCGCCACGGCACCGCTGCCCGAAGATATAAGTGAGTACCTGCTTGCAGCATTCCTGAGGCGGAAGAGGGTCACCTTCGTCAGGTGTCTCACCAACGAGCTGTGGGTGCCGGCTGACTCAGACTTCGTGATCGAGGGATATATTGACACTGCCGAGGCGCCGGTCACCGAGGGACCTTTCGGTGACCATACCGGGTTCTATTCGCTGGCTGATCTTTACCCGGTGTTTCATGTGACCTGCATCACCCACCGCCGTGATGCGGTCTATCCCGCCACCATAGTGGGCGTTCCGCCGATGGAGGATCTCTGGATGGGGAAGGCCACCGAGAAGATTTTCTTCCCGCCGATCAAGCTGGCTATCGCCCCCGAGATACGGGATCTCCATATGCCGGCGTCGGGTGTGGCACACAATATGGTGATAGTCAGCATAGACAAGACCTACCCGGGTCAGGGGATGAAGGTGCTGAGCGCCCTCTTCGGTGCCGGACAGATGATGCTCAGCAAGTATATCATCGTGGTGAGCGGCAATGTGCCGGTGACAGACTACAGGGCTGTTGCAGAGGCCTTCTTCGCCAATGTCAGGTTTGATACCGACCTGCTTCTCACCCGCGGACCGCTGGATGTGCTTGACCATGCCTCAGACCATCTGAGCATGGGCGGCAAGCTGGGCATTGATGCCACGGTGAAGCTCTCCGAGGAGCGCAGCTCTGATCAGCGGCAGGCGCCCATCATGCCGCTCACCGATGACCAGCTCACGGCCGGGGTGATCACCGGTATGAAGACAATGGCTGACTATGCCCTCCCCATGGCGGTGCTCTCGATCAGGAAGCCGGCCGGAGGGCTTGACATGCACCGCCTGGCAGTATCGCTGCCGGCCTCGCTCACCACGGCAGGGACAGTGATAATTGCAGTTGATGAGGGAGCTGACGCTGATGATGCGGCCATGCTGACATGGCTGGTGACCGGCAACAGTGACCCTGCACGTGACCTCTGGCACCTTGATGGAGGAGCGCTGTTCATTGATGCCACCTCGAAAGTGCTCTCGCTGCCGGCATTCCCGAGGGAGTGGCCCAATGTGGTCTGTTCTGACCCGGAGACGATCAGCCTGGTAGACCGCCGCTGGCCCGAGTATGGCATAGGGCCGTTGGTCGGGTCACCCTCGCTGAAGCTGCTGCCGCTGGTAAAACCGGGCGAGGCAGCCGTTGAGACAACAATAAACAGAGAGGGGTGATAACGGCAGCCCTGGTAGCGAGTATGGCCGCCCGGGCCCGTGAGGCAGCAGAGGCAGAAGGGGCTGCAGGTACCAACAGCCTCACCCTGATACTGGTGATCGTGCTGCTGGGCTGCCTGGCAGCGCTCCAGTCATGGCTGCTGCTCAGGAGCAGGAGGAGGCTGGCACGGGCTGAGCTGGCAAACAGGCAGACAGAGGTGCAGAGGGCTGAGCTGCAGCTGCGGAACAAGGAACTCACCGACAGTCTTAACTATGCACGGCGCATACAGGCGGCACTGCTGCCCTCACCTGCACAGATAGCCAGGCTATTCCCCGACCATTTTATCTTCTACCGGCCGAAGCACATCGTCAGCGGAGACTTCTACTGGTTCAGCGAACGGGATGGCAAATACTTCATAGCGGCGGCAGACTGCACCGGCCATGGAGTGCCCGGAGCACTCATGTCAATGATAGGACTTGAACTCATCCACAAGATAATCAACGATTTGGAGATTGATGACACCGACCGGGTACTGCTCACGATGAATAAAGAGCTCGAACAGGCATTCTCATGGGAGGAGGATGGCAGGGCGGCCATCAAGGATGGCATAGAGATGGGGATATGTGTCATTGACCGTAAGAGCAGGGTGCTGGAATTTTCCGGAGCCTTTCTGCCGGTATATATTGTACGGGGTGACAAGCTGATAGAGATCAAGGGTGACAAGAAGAACGTTATACAGTCATTTGCCTCGGTCTCCTTCAACCGCACCAGCTTCACCCTGCAGCCCGGTGACCTCCTCTATCTCTTCTCAGACGGCTATGCTGACCAGTTCGGCGGCCCGGAGAACAAGAAATTCATGTACCGCAGGCTGAGGCACCTGCTGCTAACCATAAGCAAGTACCCGCTTGCCGACCAGAAGCATATACTTGATGAGACCATCACGGCCTGGATGGAGGGGCATGACCAGCTTGACGATATGATGATTATCGGGGTAAGGCCATTCTGACGGAGCCCTGTTTCAGATGCTTCTCTTCCGTCCGCTGCAGGCGTTGCCTGGTGCAGCCGACGGTCAGATCAGCGCGGTGATCTTCTCTATCAGCACCTCCGGCTCAATGGGCTTGCTGATATAGTCATCCATGCCCACCGCCAGGCACTGTTCACGGTCGCCCAGCATGGCATTGGCGGTTATTGCAATGATCGGCACATGTTCCCGGGTGCTCATCTCCAGCCCCCTGATCTTCTCTGCAGCCACCAGTCCGTTCATCACCGGCATCTGCACATCCATCAGGATCAGGTCATACCTGGAGGTGCCGAACATGTCGAGTGCCTCCTTGCCGTTGCGTGCCACCTCGATGCCCTTTACCAGCGGCTCCAGCATCAGCTGGGTGATCCGCAGGTTGACCGGGTTGTCTTCAACCAGCAATATGCTGAGATCCTTCATCTCCTTTCGGCTCTTCTCAGCCTCTTTCTCCCTTATGAGACCGCTTGCCGGCGCCGGCCTGACGATCTTTTCAGCCTTGCGCAGGAAGATATAGAAGACGAACCATGAGCCGGTGGAGGAGGCGGCCTCCTGCCAGTTGCCGCCGCTGTCACGTATCAGCCGGCCGGCCAGCGGGTAGGGCTGACGCTTCTCGTCAATGAAGAGCAGCGGGTTGTTTGAAGAGAGGGTGAACTCAACCTTCTGTACCCCCTCCCTGTCGCCGGCCTCCCTCACCTGTATCTTTATCGTAACCCTGCCGTCAGACCCCGCGATGGCGGCGCTGAGCAGATCGATCAGTATCTGCTTGATGATGATCGGATCACCACTGTATTCGCTCTCCCTCTCGCTCTGCTCATCGTAGATGATCACGCTCTCTTCATGCTTCCTGTTCAGCCTGAGCAGCATGATGGTATCATGAATGATGGGCCCGAGCCTGAAGCGTATGTCGCTGCGGCGCTCAAAGGTGACATTGCCGGCAGTGGCCATGGTGAGATCATTGACCACCTCAACCATGGTGCCGGTAGAGGCGATGAAGGTATCTACCAGCTCCTGCTGCTGAGGCGATGACTCACTCTCACGGAGCATGCCGCCCAGCAGTACCAGGTTGTTGAGAGGCTCCCTGATCTTGTGAGAGAAGGAGTTGATCATCTCCTCATTCTTCTCGGCAATGGAGGCCAGCTCAGTGAGCATATTGCCGTTGTCGGCAATAAGCCTGCGGAGCCCTGCTACAGAAATGACAAGCAGTATGAGAGCAATGATGCCGGAGAGGAGTGGCAGGTAAACCAGACCGGCAAGCCCGGTGCCAAGAGCATTGACCAGAAAGAGCAGCGAGACTACCGCAGGGACAAGTATCCGCTTGCGGGCACGCCGTGTCATGAGGTCGGAACCGGGATCGGCAGATGATCTTGAACTGTTTGACATACTGTTATCGCAGTAGATTATAGTCTTTCAAAGATACATCAATTTCATTTATGAGGAAGTGAACCTTGATTTCTCTCGCATAAAGGTTATTTTTGCCTAACGGTATAATATTTGAAGACAAATCTGGAAAAGGGCAGGATGAAGAAGGTTGCAATGACACTGATTGCTGTCATGGTTTCCGCGGGGATGATCAGGGCACAGCAGGGGGATACACTCGTACAGTACGCTCCGGGGTTCAAGTTCAGGGACGGGATTTACCTCAATTTCGATATGGTGAAAACAAACAGTCCCATCCCCAAGGCAAAACTGTTTACCTCGGTTGACTATAATGACAAGGATTTCTTTGACCAGGTGATCTCTGCAGGCAAGATCTACTTCTATGACAACATGGGTGTCAGGCAGGAGATAGAGACCGACAATATCTGGGGTTTCGCCCGCAACGGCGTGCTCTATGTCAAGGTACAGAACAACTTCAACCGTATCACCTTCTTCGGGTCGATAATCCATTTTGTGGCTGATGTGACCACGCGCAGCGGCTACAACTCACCCTACGGCTTCTATGACCCCTTCTACGGCCCCTACGGCTCATACTATTCGCCATATTACAATCCCTACTATTCATCACGTTACTACAACCCGTACTACTATGGCGGATATCCTCCATACCGGACGACCACCCGGACTGATCTCGAGATGTTTATGATCGATTTTGAAACCGGCAAGTCTTACAAGTACAATCTTGAAAACCTCCAGGCACTCCTCATCAGAGATCCGGTGCTCTATGATGAGTTCATGTCGATGCGCAACAAGAACCGGAAAAAGATGATGTTCGTTTACCTGCGTAAGTTCAACGAGGCGCATCCGGTATTCCTCCCCACCGGTAAATAGACTCTTCATGAAAAATATCCTCCCTCTTCTCTGGCTGCTTATCGCTGTCACCCGGCTCTCAGGCCAGCAGAGGCCCTGGCCGAAGGCTGACGAGGCCGCCAGGTTTTCCGCGTCAGTTACATGTATCGTACTCGAAGAGGGGGCAGACCCCTTTTATAATGCCGCCGTGAGTGAGGCGGTGAGCAGATACTGGAATCTCACTCCCACCCGGCGGATAAGTGACGGGGAGTTCAGCGAAATGCTCAGTGACCCCTCATACTCATTCCTGGTTACCAACACCGCTACGGTAAGCAGTGACAGGTCGGGCACAGCCTATGAGTACATCAGCCTGCTGCTGGGGAGTGAGTCGGGTGATCTGAACAGCATGCCTGAGTTCTGCACTCTTCCTCTCTGTTATGAGGGCATGCCGGCTGATGAGTACAGTTACCGGCTGCCGCTGATAATAAGGTTCATTGAGCAGCATGCCCGCCAGGTGGCAGCCACTCCCTCCAATATGGCGCTCCGGAACCTGAAGTATTACAACCGGAATGTACCTGACCTGCAGGGCAAGACCCTGCTGCTGCAGGAGAGTGACCTGGCACCCGGGGTGAGGAGCACGGCTGCGATAGCTGCCCATTACCCCGGCAAGGTGATTATCGCCGGTGAGGAAGAGATCATCAGGGCGACGGAGGAGCAGCGCAGGGATGTGGTCATATTGCATATGGTTGCACCGGACGGGCCGGGAGTGAGGGGTATCTGCACAAAGATGCTGATAGGCACCGATGATGCCGTGGTCTACTACTACAACACCCACAATGTTGATGCAAACAATCCGGCCGGACTCCAGACTTCCGACCTGAAACGGATTTCCCGCTACTGATAATGCAGCATTCCGGCCGGGAGACCGTCATTAAGAAAAACAGACGATGGAAACGACAATGACCTACACACAGTCAGAGCGTGACTGGGCAATGTTCTGCCACCTCTCATCTTTTGCCGCATATATTTTCCCCTTTCTGGGGGGAATACTTGGTCCGCTGATATGCTGGATCTCACGTCGCGACGAGTCAGAGTGGGTCGACCGCAACGGGAAGGCCTCCCTCAACTTCCAGTTGTCGGTGCTGCTATATACCGTGCTGCTCATACCCCTATGCTTCCTGCTGGTGGGCATACCGCTGCTGGTGGCACTGCTGATATTTGAGTTTGTATGCGTGGTGATTGCCAGTATCAGGGCAGCCAGGGGTGAGCCGTTCAGCTATCCGCTGGCCATACCCTTCATCCAGTAGGAGGGTACAGCGGCAGACCTGAACTGAACACGCCACTACAGAGAGATCATCCGTCGGGTTGCTCCCTGATCCGGCTTTTTTAGCTATTTTTGCCGGGAAATCTGTTCCCTGCATGAAACCTTCCATCCCAAAAGGCACCCGCGACTTCTCCCCGGCAGAGATGCTGCGGCGAAATTATATCCTTGACACAATAAGGAGAATCTTTTCGCTCTACGGATATATGCCCATAGAAACGCCCGCCATGGAGAACCTCTCAACGCTGCTGGGCAAGTACGGAGAGGAGGGTGACAGGCTTATCTTCCGTATACTCAACTCGGGCAATTTCCTTTCGGAGATTGCGCCTGAAAGACTCTCAGGGGTCGATGCAGCTTCCCTCTCACCGCTGATAAGCGAGAAGGGGCTGAGGTATGACCTCACCGTGCCCTTTGCGAGATATGTGGTTCAGCACCGCGATGAGATACAGTTCCCTTTCCGCAGGTACCAGATTCAGCCGGTATGGCGGGCAGACAAGCCGCAGAAGGGCAGGTACCGCGAGTTCTTCCAGTGTGATGTCGACATCATCGGCAGCAACTCGCTGCTGAATGAGGCGGAGCTGGCAAGGATTATCGACCTGGTCTTCAGCGCATTGAAGATCAATGTTGTGATAAGGCTGAACAACCGGAACATCCTTGCCGGTATTGCTTCGCTGGCAGGTGCCGGTGACCGTATAGCCGATATCACCGTAGCCATTGACAAGCTTGAGAAGATCGGGATGGCAGGCGTCAGGGAGGAGCTGCTCAGGCGGGGGATCACCGCTGAGGCCGTTGCGCGTCTCGAGCCGGTGATCAGCCTGCAGGGGACCACGACAGAGAAACTGGCAGCGCTGAGGCAACTCCTTGCCGGATCACCTGACGGGGAGAAGGGGATGGCTGAGATGAGTGAACTGATGGAGTACATTGCCATGGAAGAGGTGAAGAACGAGGTGGAGTTTGATCTCTCGCTGGCACGCGGACTCAACTACTATACCGGCACCATCATGGAGGTGAAGGCTGCTGACCTGCCATTCGGAAGCATCTGCGGAGGGGGTCGCTATGATGACCTTACCGGTATCTTCGGACTGCCTGACGTGTCAGGCGTGGGGGTCTCCTTCGGTGCTGACAGGATTTACGATGTGATGATGCAGCTGAACCTCTTCCCGGAGGAGACCGGGTCGTCAACCACCGTACTCATTGTAAACTTCGGCGCCGCCGAGCTGCCGGCACAGCTCCGCATAGCACGCCTGCTGCGTGAGGCAGGCATCGCCACCGAGCTCTTTCCTGAGCCGGTGAGGCTGAAGAGACAGCTCTCCTATGCGGGAGCGAGGGAGATACCACTGGTGGTCATTGCCGGCAGCAATGAGATCGCGGCAGGGCAGGCTACGGTGAGGGATATGAAGACGGGAGAGCAGACCACCGTCGCCATCGATGAGTTGCCCGCTCTGCTGAGAGGAAGAAGGCATCTCTGAATCGCGGCAGCCCGGCTGCCATCACCTGCCCGGCACGCTCTCTGCCCACGGCCTGCTGCGGCCGCCAATCACATTTCCTGTGCTGTCTCTGTCCACGGTCCGCTGCGGCCGCCAATCACATTTCCTGTGCTGTCTCTGCCCACGGTCCGCTGCGGCCGCGCTCACCCATCCTGCCCTGGCCCGCTCCCTGCCTGCGCTGGTTCAGCTCGCGCAGCAGCTGCTGCTTGTAGAGGTTCTCGACCTGGTAGAGCCTGATGATCTTGGCCGGCGGAAGAATCTTACGGAGATTCTCGTTGAAAGAGACCACCAGCGAGGCTTCGTCGGCATATGAGCGTGTCAGCCTGTCAGCTGAGGCCTCCATCTCGTCACTGCTCATGTTGGCCGCATTGCGGGTGGCATACTGTATCAGGTTCAGCCGCTCAGCCTGCAAAGCGCTCTTGCGTGCGGAGAAGTCGTTATAGAGCGGCCAGAATTTCTCGGCCTCGCCGGTGGTGAGATTGAGCTGACTGGTGAAAAAGGCTATCTTATAGGCGGTCAGTCTTTCAGCATCGCCCTGCATGGCACCGGGACCCATACCCTGCCCGGGACCCATTCCCTGCCCGGGACCCATACCCTGCCCGGGACCCATACCCTGACCCTGACCGGGTCTCATTCCCTGCCCGCTTAGGGAGAGCGTGGCAGCAAACAGCGTAACAACTATCAGACTAATGACTCTCATACTCTTCATATCGGTTTTATAACAGTTCATAAATATCATTGAGATCGATCTCCTCATTCACCAGGTAATCTATGATCGCCTCGGGTGAGATCTCATCACTGGCCGGCTCAAAACTCACCTCCTCAGGCTTATACAGGCTCAGCTCATATTCGAGCATGCCGATGTCGAGCTCCTCGGCCATCATGTCGGCATAGAGGCTGACGCCCGGTACATATCCGTAGCTGTGACGGTCTGTTGTGGCCAGCCTCACTATTGCAGTTGCCAGCAGGGCAAACCCGATAAGTGCGGCTGCGAAGGCCACGAAGGGCTTCATCCTGACGGTGCGTCTCACGAATGCCGTCTCTCCGGCAGGAAGGAGCTCTCCCTCCTCTGCAGCGGCTGCTGCAATCGTGCGTCCGG
>CAZAVK010000022.1:21446-46626 GCA_964488645.1 uncultured Rikenella sp.
CAAGAGCGTGACCCTCCTGCGCCGTCCCGGCTGAAGCGGCATGGCCGGCAAGAGCGTGACCCTCCTGCGCCGTCCCGGCTGAAGCGGCATGGCCGGCAAGAGCACGTTCCTCCTCCTCAATCGCTGCCAGCGCACGGTCGGTGAGGGTGCTGAAGTAGTTGTCAGGCACCCTGAACGGATTCGTTTTCTCTCTCTCCTTACTGAGTTTCATAATATCTCTTTGATGCCCGGTGCGGGCATTGGTTTAATCATCTTTCAGATACTTCTCTATCTTTCTGACGGCATGGTGGTATGATGCCTTCAGCGCACCGGCTGAGGTGCCGGTCACCGCACTGATCTCTTCATAGCTCATCTCATCGTAGTATCGCATGTTGAAGACCAGCCGCTGTTTCTCCGGAAGCTTCAGTATGGCATCCTGCAGCCTGCGTTCCGCCTCGTCGCCGTCGAACCACTGGTCGGCCTCATCCGATGCTGCAAAGACACCTTCCAGGCTGTCAAGCGTAACATGACTCTCCCTCTCGCGGCGCCTGACAACTGCCAGCGCCTCATTGGTGGCTATCGTCCAGAGCCATGTCAGCAGCCTGCTCTCAAACCTGAATGAGGGCAGTCCGCGCCAGGCATTCATGAAGGTGTTCTGAAGGGCATCATCGGCATCATCATGGGTGATGACCACCCGCCGGATATGCCAGTAGAGCTGCTTGCCATACTGGTCTATGATCATCCTGAATGCCCTGGTGGCATCAGCGGCAAGAACCTCTTTTATCTCCTCTTCTGTATAGTGTGGCATCAGCCTTCTCCGCGGGGGTACCTCTGTCAGATGCCGGGTGGCATCAATGGTTTAATCACTTCTTCCCAAAATTAACAAAAAGTTGCGGCTATCGGGCAGACCCGGCCGGTGTCATTTGCCGGGGGCACTGCCGCAAATGTTAAAAAGAGGGATACGGCAAACTACCCGGACTCCCCATGCTGCCCTCTTTTTTGGTAACTTTGCTGCAACAGAATGAAGAGGAATGGCACTTAAATGCGGAATAATCGGGATAACCAGTTCGGGCAAGACCACCATATTCAACTCGATTTCAAACACCAGGGGTGAGGTGAACACCTTCGGATCGGGCGTCAAGGCCAATATCGGCATCATAAGGGTGCCTGATAGCCGGCTCGGCGAGCTGGCACGGCTGCAGCCCACCGATCGGATCGTGCAGGCTACCGTTGATATTGCAGACATACCCGGGCTGATGCGGGGCCAGGGAGAGAGCGCGGGAGCGCGCCTGCTGGGTGAGATAAGGAATACTGATGCACTGATTCATGTGGTGCGGTGCTTTGATGATGCCGGCATGCCTCACCCCGACGGGTCGGTTGACCCGGTGAGGGATATTGAGAACCTGGAGCTGGAGCTGCAGGTGAGGGACCTTGAGTCGGTGGTGAAGAAGATCGAACGGCTTGAGAAGGCGGCCCGCACGGGCGACAAGGATGCCAGACGCAATATCGGCATACTGGAGAGATACAGGGAACACCTCGAGGGTTTCCGGAATGCATCAACGCTGGAGCTGATGCCTGAGGAGCGGAAGGTGGTGGATGACCTCTTCCTGCTTACCATGAAGCCGGTGCTCTTTGTCTGCAACGTTGACGAAGCTTCGGCCGCCACCGGCAACGGGTGGTCGGAGGCTGTCAGGAAACATCTGGCAGGAAGGAACAGTGAGCCGCTGATAATAGCCGGTGCGCTGGAGGCTGAGATAGCCGGCTTTGATGATGAGGAGGACCGCCGCGAGTTCCTGGAGGCCGCCGGGCTCAGCGAGCCGGGTGTGAACAAGCTGGTCAGGGCGGCATACGGGATGCTCGACCTGCTTACATTCTTCACCGTCGGACCGAAGGAGATCAGGGCATGGACCATCACTGCCGGCATGACCGCTCCGCAGGCAGCAGGGGTGATACACTCTGACCTGGAGAGGGGGTTTATCAGGGCCGAGGTGATGAAGTATGACGACTTTGTCACCCTGGGGTCTGAGCAGGCATGCCGCGAGGCCGGCAGGCTGGCTGTGGAGGGGAAGGGGTATGTGGTTGCCGACGGTGACATACTGCATATACGGTTCAATGTGTGACAGGGCAGGTGAGATGGCTGAGACAGATACCGGTACTGCTGCTGCTGCTGCTGATGGCTGCACCCCTGCTCAGGGGCCAGCAGACCGCCGGCAGGGATGGGATCAGGGAACTGATCACTAGGTATGGCCAGGCCGAGGTTGTGATATCATACCCGGGCCGCGAGGCTATGACCACGCTGGCGTCGCGCTTCCCGGTCTCATCATGTGACGGCCTGACGGCGGTTCTCTGTCTCTCGCACAACGATACTGCAGCATTCCTTGCAGCCGGTATACCCTTCAAACCGGTTATCCCTGACGAAAGAAAGGGCTTTCATACTGCCTCCTCGGTTGCCGAGGCCATGCAGTGGCACACCTATCCCACCTGGCAGCACTATGACACCATCATGCATCTGCTGGCTGAGCGGTGGCCGCAGATGTGCCGGCTTGATACCATCGGCTTCTCGGTCAGGGGCCGGGCGGTGCTGGTGCTCGAGCTGACCGACCGTAACATCACCGGGGCCTGTAAGCCCGGGGTGATGCTCAGCTCATCGATACACGGCGATGAGCTGGCCGGGTTCGTACTGCTGATGCGGCTGGCCGAATACCTCGCCAGCCATGGCGGCGAGAGCGGCACCCCCGCCGCGCAGCTGATGTCACGGTTGCGGATATGGATCAATCCGCTCTCCAACCCTGACGGCACCTACCGCAACGGCGACACCATACAGTATCCCGTCAGGGCGAACAGCAACGGCTATGACCTCAACCGCAACTTCCCCGACCCGGAGGACCCGGCTCCACAACCGCTGCAGAAGGAGACCGCTGATATGATAAGGTTCCTGGAGGAGCGGCGGCCGGTGCTCTCAGCCAACCTGCACGGCGGGGCTGAGGTGGTCAACTACCCCTGGGACAAGTGGGACCGAAGGCACCCCGATGATGAGTGGTTCAGGAGTATCAGCAGGCACTATGCCGATACGGTGCACCGCTACTCGGGGATCCATTATATGCGTTTCCTTGATGATGGCATCACAAGGGGATCGGTGTGGTATAAGATCAGGGGCGGACGGCAGGATTATGTGACATATAGCCTGGGCGGACGTGAGGTAACCCTTGAGATCAATGATGAGAAGCTGACCCCTGGACCTGCCCTCGGGCAACTGTGGGAGTGGAACCAACGCTCGCTGCTGAACTATCTCTCGGAGGCACTGAATGGTGTACGGGGCATGGTCACCGATGCCGGCAGCGGTGACCCGGTCAGGGCGAAGATAGTGATTGAGGGGCATGATGCCGACTCGTCCCATGTCTGGTCAGACGCCGCCAGCGGCTTTTACCTTCGCATGCTGCCCCCGGGCACATGGCGGCTCACCTTCACCGCACCGGGATATGAGCCCCTCACCACCGAGACGGTGCTCACCGGCGACGAGCCCCGGCTGACCAGGGATATCAGCCTGAGACGAAGTGAGGTGAGCCATCCTGACCCGCCATTGTCAGGCCTGGTGGCATGGCCCAACCCCTCTGACGGGTACTTCAACCTGATGTTGCCTGAGACGGTGAGCGGCCGGGTTACCCTCAGGGTGATTGATGCCTCCGGGGCACTGGTCAGACAGCACCATACTATCGCACAGCCACGCCAGCCGGTACCGTGTGACCTTACCGGGATGCCGCCGGGGGTCTATGTGGTGG
This sequence comes from uncultured Rikenella sp., assembly GCA_964488645.1. GTDB lineage: Bacteria > Bacteroidota > Bacteroidia > Bacteroidales > VadinHA17 > SR-FBR-E99. The sequence goes on from CAZAVK010000022.1 coordinate 25,205, forward strand.
TGGCACGCAGGGAGCCGTTTGGCCCTGCCGTCAGAGGGAAGGTGGTGATCACCCGCCTGCCGGCACCATAAGCGGCAACGGCCTGGCGGCAATCATTGTTGCCAGTGCGGCATCCCGGCGGTTGAAAACCTTGGCCGCTGTTGGTGATATCTTTTCTGAGAGGTGTTGCAGGTAATGGCAAAACCGGTATTTTTGGAGCTTATTTGACACGTGAGGGCCTTGAAGATGAAACGAATTATTACCATATCGCTGCTGTTTGCCATTGTCCGGAGCATAACCGCCCAGTCAGCATATATCCCGCCTGACAAGCCCAGGCTGGTTGTCGGTATCGTTGTGGAGCAGCTCCGTTATGACCAGCTGGAGAGGATATGGGATATCCTCCCTGACAACGGCCTCAGGCGCATGGTCAATGAGGGTACCTACTACCGCAACACCTCCATCGATCATCTCTCCACACAGGCGGCGCCCGGACTGGCTACCATAGCCACCGGCGCATCCCCATCAGCGCACGGTATCACTTCCGACTCCTGGTTCTCTCCCTTCAATGACGAGATGATCTACTGCGTGCAGGATCCTTCGGTCAACCCGGTAGGCGGCAGTTTCGAGACCGGCCTCTTCTCGCCTGCCAACCTGCTCTCGTCAACCTTTGCCGATGAACTGCAGATGGCAACATGTCACCGATCCAGGGTCTATGGCATTGGCATCAGGGAGATGTCTGCCATAATCACCGCCGGTCATGCAGCTGACGGTGCCTTCTGGTATGATGACCGTACCGGCACCTGGATGTCAAGCACCTGGTATGCCCCTGTACTGCCGCCATGGCTGATGGATATGAACGCCATGATGCTGCCACTGCAGTATCTTAACCAGCAGTGGAAGCCGCTGCTTGATCCTGCAACCTATCCCGGGTGCCAGCCCGATAGCGGCAAGTATGAAGCAGGCTTCAATGGCCAGACATGGTTCCCGTATGACCTGAAGGCACTCTCCACAAAGGGGAAACTTATCAATGTGACAAGGAACTATGGCCTGCTTCGTGAGACTCCTTTTGCCGACGACTTTACGACTGACCTGGCAATCAGACTGATAGACAATGAAAAGCTGGGGCAGGATGAGATAACCGATTACCTTGCCATCACCTATTCTGCCAGTGACTATATCGGCCACCGGTTCGGACCTACATCGCTTGAGGCCTCCGATGCGCTGGTCAGGCTCGACCGCAACATAGCCAGGCTGCTTGACAAGATAGACAAGTCACTTGGAAAGAAGAATGTACTGGTTTACCTGGTCTCGGCTCACGGGGTATCAGAGATACCTGCCGTGCTGGGGCAGCATCGTATCCCCTCGGGTTATTTCAGGGTCAACCAGTCGCTGCAGCTGCTGCGCAGCTATCTCAATGCCGTTTATGGTCATGGCGACTGGGTGCGTGGTATCTTTGACAGCCAGATATTCCTCAACCGCGGCCTGATAGAGGATGCAAAGATCAGTCTGGAGGAGGTTCAGAAAAGGGTAGCCCGTTTCATGGTGCAGTTTGCCGGGGTAGCCTCGGCTGTACCTACTTCAGCCTTTGAGATGAGTGAGTTCTCAGGCGGACTGCTGCAGAAGATGAGCAACAACTACAGCCAGCAGCGCTCGGGCGATGTGATGTTCGCGCTCAATCCCGGCTGGGTTGAGAAGAATGACAATGTCACCGGTCATAACTCGCCATGGGAGTATGACAGTCATGTGCCGCTGATATGGTTCGGCTGGACCGCCAGCAAGGCATCGGTGACCCGCAGTGTCAGCACCAGGGATATAGCAACCACCCTCTCGGTGCTGTGCAGGGTGCCGCTGCCCAACGCCTCGAGCGGCGACCCGCTCCATGAGCTGTTCAGGTAGCTGAAGCTGCGCCGGTTCCGAGGTTCAGGGTGGCTCTGTTACAGTCCTGTAGCCTCCTGCTGTCAGGCTGAATGATTGTTGAAGCGGTCCCGCACCCGGCAGGCGGTGATGATGAATTCCGGGTCCCTCTCGCAGCTGTTCCCCACCACTATCATATCGGCCCCGGCAGCAAATGCCTCTTCAATCTTTGTCTCCGTGTCGAGTCCGCCGCCGGTGATGAGCGGTACCGAGACCGCCTCCCTGACGGCGCTGATTATTTCCGCCGGTACGGGCCGGTCTGTGCCGCTGCCCCCTTCAAGGTATATGCCCCTCATGCCAAGCATCTCGCCTGCCAGGGCGGTGGCAACGGCAATATCGCTCTTGCCTGCGGGAATGGGTGCGGTCTGGCTCATGTATTCAACCGATGATCCTCCGCCGGAGCCAATCAGCATATATCCCACGGGTATGACCTTCTCACGCACCCCGCGGAGGAAGGGCGCTGCAATGACGTGCCTGCCAATAAGCAACTCCGGGTTCCTGCCGCTGATGAGCGAGAGGAAGAGTATGGCATCGGCGTCGGTAGTGAGCTGGGTGAGATCGCCGGGGAAGAGCACCACCGGCACGGCAGTGAGCTGCTTCAGCCGGCGGATGACGGTGCCGGCAGGTACACCGGTGAGACTGCCTCCCACCAGGAAGAGGTCGGTGCCCGCCACGGCAGCCAGCCGGGCAGCAGTGGAGAGAACCCCCTCACCGGAATGGTCGGGGTCAATCAGCTGGGCAACCAGCCTGCGCGAACGGCTGGGGATATCAACTCTCATACTTCTTCTTCGTCCAGACAATGGTGTAGTTGTCATACCGCGAGTAGAAGAGGGTGAACCGGTCACTGATACGCTCATTCTCAACCATGCCCCTGATCTCACCCGACTCCCTCACCGTAAAGGGCTCAATGGTGATGTCATTGACAATGTTGATCCCCTCCTTGTCACAGATCTTGTAGATGGCCTCCTTGGCACACCAGTGGATATAGAGATGGTAGGTGCGGTCAGCCCACCGGCGGGTGATCTTCTCACGCTTGTTGATGAACTTCGGGGCAAAGGCGTTGATGTTGACACGCATATACTCGAGGTCAATGCCCACCCGCTCATCCCGGCTGACCAGTATGGCGGTCAGCTTGTTCGAGTGGGTGATGCTGATGAAGTGTGAGCCATCCCTGATAAAGGGCTTGTTGTTCTTGTTGTAGACTATCCTGGCATCGCGGCCGAGCAGCTCTGCCAGCAGGGCACGCACGCTGAGGAACTCTATCTTCCTTGAGTTGCTGCGGAACTGATCATACCGCTTCCTCTCCTCAGGCCCTATCACCACCATCTCAAGGAGGGTATCAAGATCCTCATCGATCTTCCAGACCCCTATGATGGTGTCCTTGTTCAGGTAGTGCTTGGTGATGCAGCCCATGATCTATCTCCAGTTCAGCGTCTCTATCAGGTGAATGATGTCATCTCTGAGGAAGGTGATCACCGGCAGCAGCGAGTCTTCATTCGGCTGGGCCATGAAATAGAGCGAGCCCCGCAGGTAGTGCTGCACACTGTCGGTGGCAAAGAACTGTACCGCCGAGGCGGTGTTGCCCTTCAGGTCGTAGAGTATGCCGTAGACCTTTGACGAGTCGTCGGCCCACAGCTTCTCATCAATGGCATCTGCCCTGATGGTATGCTTGTAGGCCATCTCGCGCGTAAGCTCGGTCAGCGATGCCAGGTTATTGCGGATATCGAAGTAGGTGAGGTGTATCTTGGCCTTCAGCGACGGGAATTCTATATCCATCCAGCAGGTGTCGGTGGCAGCTGCCGGCCTGAGGTTGATGACGCCGTAGTGAGGATACTCTATCGAGTAGGAGCAGGGGGTGTCATAACGGATGTACCCCTTCTCGGGGAGCTCTATCCGGAAATAGCCCGCCGGTCTGGGTACGGGCGGATTGCCACATCCGGCAATCATGATCAGCAGTGTCAGAAGCAGGACTGCAGCCGTTTGTCTCATTCTTCTCCTCCTTTCCGCTCGACGGAAATCTCCCTTATCCGCCTCTTTTCAACCTTCTCAATGGTGAACCTGAATCCTTCTGCCGAGATCACCCTTCCCGGCGCCGGCATCTCCTCAAGCAGCTCAAGCAGCAGGCCTGCCAGGGTCTCCGACTCGCCCCTCAGATCACTGAAAGGGTCATCGTCGATACCCATTATGCGGTAGAAGTCGTTCAGCAGTATCTTGCCGTCGAAGATCCATCTTCCCTCACCGGTCTCCCGGAAGAGAGGCTCCTCATCATCGGTCTCGTCGGTAATCTCGCCCACTATCTCCTCCAGGATATCCTCAAGGGTGACCAGTCCGCTTGTACCGCCATATTCGTCAACCACGATGGCCATATGAATCTTCTTTTCCTGGAACTCCTTGAGCAGTCCGCTGATCATCTTGGTCTCAGGCACCACGTAGGGGGGCCTGATGAGCGACTGCCAGCGGAAGCTGTCAGGTTTGCCGAGGTGCGGCAGCAGGTCTTTTATGAAGAGGATTCCCTTCACGTTGTCAAATGAGCCTGAGTAGACCGGTATGCGTGAGAAGCCCGACTCTATCACATCGGGGAGGATGGTATGGAATCCCTTGCTGATATCTAGTGCGGTGACGTCGATACGGGGGCACATTATGGCACTGACGGATGTGTTGCCGAAGCGCACCACTCCCCTGAGCAGCTCGCGGTCGTCCCTGGTGTCTTCGGAGGTGAGGTCGATGGCTGTGGAGAGGTCACTGATCCTGATAGGAACGCCTCCCGGTCTGCCCTTCCGCCTGGCGAGCGCCGGGGTGCGCGCCAGGACCGAGGCTGCCGGGCCCAGGATACGGGATATGACAGTAAGCAGCGGAGCACCCATCAAAGCAACCCTGACCTGGTTGCGCGTGGCATATATCTTCGGAGTGACCTCACCGAAAAGCAGCAGGATGAAGGTGATAACCACCACCTCTATGATGAATGAGAGCACCGGGTTACTGCTCAGGTCAAAGAGGCGCGAGCTGATGAAGGCGGAGAGGATGATTATTGCAATGTTGGCAATATTGTTGGCCAGCAGGAGGGTGCCAAGCAGCCTGTCGGGCTTGCCTAGCAGCTTCAGTGCGGCCGCCGGCCGCCTGCCCTTGCGGTGCCGGAGCTCCTCCAGGTCATTGGGCCCGAGAGAGAAGTAGGCAGCCTCTGAGCCTGACATGAATGCAGAGGTGATAATCAGCAGGATCAGTATGATGATCTCGGTTGACAGCGTTATGACCGTTGCGGCGCCGCTGCCTGAAATAATCACTGAGGTGAATGATCCTGAGATTAGTGTCACCAAAACTATCCGGATTGATTGCTAAAATGGCAGATCGTCAGCTGAATCCCTGGCAGTGATGTCATCATCGGGGTCATGTGGCTGGGGAGGTGTCTCCTGATATCCATGGCTGCCCGGCTGGCTTAACTGGCTTCCGCCCTGACCGCCCGGTGCCCCTCCCTGGCTCCACTGGCTGCCGCCCTGACCGCCCGGTGCCCCTCCCTGGTTCCACTGGCTGCCGCCCTGACCGCCCGGTGCCCCTCCCTGGCTCCACTGATTGCCACCCTGGTAACCCTGGTTCTGGCTGTCGGGTCTCTTGCCAAGCAGCTGTATCATATCGGCCTCAACCTCCACAACGTACCTTTTGTTGCCATCACGGTCATCATATGACCTGTAGCGCAGCTTGCCCTCCACAAGTATCTGAGACCCCTTGCGTATGTAATTTTCAGCCAGCTCGGCCAGTCTCCGCCATGCAACAATGTTGTGCCACTCGGTCTGTGTTACCTTTTCGCCACCCCGGGGGGTGTATGTCTCGCTGGTGGCAAGTGAAAAGGATGCCTTGACGGTGGTGTCGAAACGCCTGATCTCGGGATCTTTCCCGACATTGCCAACCAGTATTACCTTATTGAATGACATAGCTATATTATATTTTCCTGTAGTTAAGGGCAGTAAAGGTACGAAAAAAAACAGTCTCAGTGGTGTGACGAATTCTCTTGCAATCTGACGGAGGCAGGGTGCTGACGGCGGCGTGGCTGAGGAGGTGTGGAAGGGAAGGAACAGCGGCTGCGGGGCAGGGGAGCAGGTGCGCTATATATTTCATAGGTGTCAAAATATCAGCTTATTCGGAGCGAAAAAAATTTATTGTCACCGTTTATTGATAAATATTATTCTATATTTGCATATTGAAAAATCAGAACATCAAATAATTTGTTGAATTTAAAATTCTTGCAAAATGACAAAAGCAGACATTGTTAACGAAATTGCCAAGAACACTGGAATCGAGAAAGTGACTGTACAGAAGAGCGTTGAGGCTTTCATGGAGGCAGTAAAGGACTCGATGGTAGATGGCAATAATGTTTATCTCAGGGGTTTTGGCAGTTTCATTGTGAAGAAGCGTGCACAGAAGACCGCCAGGAATATCTCAAAGAACACTACCATCATCATTCCGGCCCACAACATTCCGGCGTTCAAACCGGCCAAATCTTTCATTAACAAGGTTAAATCAAACGTTAAGCACTAAACCCAATGCCAAGCGGTAAGAAAAGAAAAAGGCATAAGATGGCGACCCACAAGCGCAAGAAGCGCTTGCGGAAAGACAGGCATAAGAAGAAGAAATAGCATCAATGCATCGTCTGTAACCTTAAACCTAACCTAAAGATCAGATGGTCTTTAGGTTAGTTCTATTATAAGAGCGACAGTCATGTGACAACAAATTCCGGAATGTGAATAAGGATTTAATTATCAGCGTAAAGGATGCTGAGATATCCATTGCACTACTGGAGGATAAGCAGCTTGTCGAGTTAAATAAGGAACATCGAAACGTAAAATTCTCAGTCGGCGATATTTACCTGGGAAAGGTAAAGAAGATCATGCCGGGGCTCAATGCAGCGTTTATCAACGTTGGTTTCGAAAAAGATGCTTTCCTGCACTATCTTGACCTGGGCGCCCAGTTCAGGTCACTGCACCGTTACTACCAGCTTGCCACACAGCCAAAGACCAGGGTTCCGGCTCTCTCGAAGTTCAAGCCTGAACCCGATATCAACAAGGATGGCAAGATCACGGAAGTGCTGACACAGGGTCAGACGGTCATTGTGCAGATAACAAAGGAGCCTATCTCTACCAAGGGGCCCAGGCTCGCATCAGAGGTAAGCATCGCAGGGCGCAACCTTGTGCTGATGCCATTTTCAGACAAGGTCTCAGTCTCATCAAAGATAGAGAACAGCGATGAACGAAACCGCCTCAGGCTCCTGATCCAGAGTATCAAACCAAAGAATTACGGCGTCATTGTACGGACAGTGGCCGAAGGCAAGAAGGTTGCCGCACTTGACGCTGAACTGAAAGAGCTAATAAGCCGCTGGGAGACAGCCATGGCAACAGTCAGACGCGACGTGAAGTCGCCGAGGCTGCTGCTGGGCGAGATGAACCGCACGACAACAATCCTCAGGGATATACTCAGTACAGACTTCAACAGCATCATCGTCGATGACGAGGTGATGGCCGGTGAAGTGAAGAGCTACATCAGGGAGATCGCTCCGGAAAAGGAGAAGATCGTGAAAGTCTACAAGGAACATGTCCCTGTCTTTGACCATTATGGGGTCACAAGGCAGATCAAGGGACTGTTCGGCAGAACCATATCATTCAGGGGCGGATCATACCTGATCATCGAACATACCGAGGCACTGCATGTCGTTGACGTCAACAGCGGCAACAGGTCACGGTCGGGCACAGACCAGGAGTCAAATGCGCTAGCGGTCAACCTGGAGGCCGCACGGGAGATTGCCAGGCAGCTGCGCCTCAGGGATATGGGCGGCATAATCGTGGTTGACTTCATTGATATGCAGTCAAACGATCACCGCCAGGCTCTCCTGGAGAGGATGAAGGAGCTGATGAACAATGACCGGGCAAAGCATAATATCCTGCCACTGAGCAAGTTCGGACTTATGCAGATCACCCGCCAGAGGGTGCGGCCCGAGATGATGGTGGTGACCGACGAAAAGTGCCCCGTATGCCGGGGAGAGGGGAAAAGCGGACCCGCAATACTGCTCATTGATGAGATAGAACGCACACTCGACACGATAGTGGAGAAGGTGAAGACACGGCGGTTCCTGCTGAAGACTCACCCCTTCGTGGCGGCCTACCTCAGGGAGGGGTTCATACCCCGTATCAGCAGGATAAACAGAAAGTACGGGGTCAGCATAAAGGTACAGCCCATTGAGTCATATCACTTCCTGCAGTACCAGTTCTTCGACCGTCAGGACAATGAGATAGACCTCGGCTGACAGCCACTGTTCCGGTACCCGGCGGGGCCCGCAGATTACCGTCTGTTACTGCTTCTGTACAAGTCTTACGCTGCCCCTGTTCATGTCGAGCCTGACACGTGAGCGGCCTGACCCGCTCTTTCCCTCAGTCAGGTACTGCCTGGCCTCAGCGCTGATCTCCGTCACTGCAGGCTCGGGCCTGATACCGCTTATGGATACCGTAGCTGCAGAGTGCTTTATCTCAAGGCTGTAGCCGGCCCTCTCTTCAAAGGTGAGCAGCAGTTCGGCATATGAGGAGCTGAGCTCAACCGCACTGAACTGGCGTGAGACCGCCTCCAGCTCAAGGCTGCCGTACTTGATTGTCATGTTCGCCTCATCGGTAAGTTGGTCAGCGGTGATGTTGCTGAAATAACTGATACCGGTCAGCCGCCCTGCCTCTCCGAAGCTGATATCGTCACGCCTGGAATTTAGGTCGGCGCTCCCGCAGCGGTCGATCCACACCTTCGAGGCGGTGGAGGCCAGCTTCAGCCGGTCAGCCTCACGCATGCGCAGCTCACTGAATGAGAGGGTGAGCTTTCCCTCATTGATGCTCCTGATGTTTGCCTTGCCGAAGGTGAGCTCAAGCAGCTGGGCGTTTCCAACCGCTGCTGCGTCAAGGTTGCCGTTGGTGAGTTTGAGAATGAGCTGCGGCGTGCCGATCCCGATATAGATATCGCCGTAGCTGTTGGTAAGCCTCAGGGCGGTACCCTCGGGGCACTCGACGTGATAATCTATCTGCAGCCTGGCGTCATAGCTGATAAAGCCCCTGGTCAGGCTCCTGATCCCTTCGAGCCACGAGGTGAATCCCTTCCGGAAGATGGTCTCAGCCCTGACAATGTCACCCACCTGCCTTGGCTCAACAGTGACATCGGAGACCTGTGAGCTGATTCTCTCACCACCGGATGAGGTGGCGGTGATCTCGACGACGATGGTGACCGAGTCGTTCCGGCTGCTGCTGACATAGATATTGCCATACTTGTTGGTGATCTCAACCACCGGCTCGCTGCCTGCCGCAAACGACCGCTTCAGCGTCTTGCTTTCGGTCACCGGCTGGCCGGCAAGCAACTGCACCAGCAGCAGTAGGGTTGCTGACAGAAAAAGTCTTCTACAGTTCATTGTTCTGGTATTCTTTCTTAGGGTTGTTCAGGCTCTCTCCGTTCTCACGCATCAGTTGCAGCATATCCTCAAGCAGTTCTATCCTGAGCCGGTAGTTGTTGATCAGCGCTTCGATCACCTCGCTGCCGGCGATGCTCTCATTCAGATCTTTCATGATCAGTGCCGAGAGACTGTCCAGCTCATCCATCTCGAGTGCAATAACCCTCCTTATCTCGGGATTGTCTGTCAGCAGGGGGGCAGCCTCCTCATGGAGCAGCCTGATCTTGTTGTCATAGTATCTCTGTGTGTCGCGCATCATGGCCAGACCGGGGTCATTGGCCCTTGCCGAGATCTGCAGCATGACTGCGGCGAGCAGCGCCCCGGCCCCTGCCAGCAGCAGGATGACGGCGGCACGCGGTATCATGCGCTGCGGCCGCGGCGAAGCCATATGCGGCACAGACTTCTCTATCCTTTTCCACACCCCCGGGCCGGGCTCATGTGTGTCGAGCTTTTCCCTGATATCACATATATGTTTTTCAAACTGGTCCATATCTCTCAGCTTCTGGTTCCTTCTTCTCCCGTGAGCTCCCCTGAGGTGCCGCCACTGACGCGCATCTCCGCGAGTATCTGCCTCAGCTTTGCCTTTGCCCTCATATACTGTGTCTTTGAGGTTGACTCAGAGATATCGAGTATCTCTGATATCTCCTGATGATCATATCCCTCGAGCAGGTAGAGGCTGAAAATGATTCGGTATCCTTCAGGCAGTTGCTGTATCGCATCAGTCACTGCGGCGGGGTCTGGCCATAAGGCTTCCGCCGGCTGCTCCTCCTGCATCTCGTAGCCGCTGTAGTCATCAATATAGACCAGGTCAGCCTCCCTCTTACGCAGCCGGCTGATACAGCGGTTAATGACAATGCTCTTCAGCCACGCCCCGAAGGTGGAGTCGGTGCGGTATGTACCGATCCGTGTGAAACAGTCGGTAAAGGCCTCCTGAAGCATATCCTCCGCCTCCTCACGGCTGCCCATAATGCGGTATGCAGTGCTGAACATCGCCCTTGAGTATAGCTCATACACCCTGAACTGCGCCTTCCGGCTTCCCCGGCGGCACTCTTCAATGAGGCCGGCAACTATGTCTGAATCCGATCTGGCCAATTCCCAGGTTGTTCGTGTATAAATGACGCACTAAAGATACAAGAGTTGCATGAAGCCGGAACCTCCAGTCCGCTTCAGGGTGATTGCCTGAAAAGCCTGCACAAAACTCTCTTCTACATTCATTTTCACCTCTTTAACTTTTTTTAAAACTTTATCTGCTGTTTGCAGGCCGCATATAGTATCTGATATTCATATCTTAGCAGACCAACCAATCTGATAGTAATGCGAACCAAAGTTTTTCTGATGATCATCAGCCTGATAGCGGTATCATGCCAGATGAGTGAAGAGCAGATCAGCCGCAAAGCTGAACGGATTCATGATGATATCCTTTCAGTAGACACCCATTGTGACACCCCGATGAGGCTTCTCAGGACAGGATTCAACCCGGGGGTACGCAATGACAATGGCAATCTTGACTTTCCGAGGATGAAGGAGGGAAGGCTTGATGCAGAGTTTTTTGCAATCTTCCTCGGACAGGGGCCTCGCACCCCGGAAGAGTATGAGAGGCAGCATGAGATCACACTCGCCGTGTTTGATTCCATCAAGGCTTCCGTGGCGCGCAACAGTGATATGGCAGGTATTGCACTCACCCCCGATGATGCCGTGAGACTGAAGGCTGAGGGGAAGCTGGCCATCTTCATGGGTATCGAGAACGGCTATCCCATTGGCCTCGATCTTTCGAAGGTGAAGCAGTACTATGACCTGGGTGCAAGATACATCACCCTCTGTCACAGTCAGAACAATGATATCTGTGATTCATCAACCGACCGGAACGGTCCCGAGCATCATGGTCTTTCTGAGTTTGGAAAGGAGGTGGTCAGGGAGATGAACCGCGTCGGAATGATGGTTGACGTGGCACATATCTCCGACGAATCATTTTATGATGTGCTGGAGGTTTCAAAAGCTCCGATCATTGCATCACATTCATCGGTGAGGGCAGTGTGCGAGAGCCCGCGTAACCTGGATGATGACATGCTGCAGGCACTCAGGAAAAACGGAGGTGTCATACAGATATGCCTGCTCAGTGACTACCTGAAGCAGCCCGAACCGAATCCCGAATATGATGCCAAGGTTAAGGAGCTGCGCGAGAAATGGATGGCGATGGGAACCGAGCTGACTGAGGAGCAGCAGATGAAGAGGTGGTCAGAGTTCTCGGAGCTGAGGAGGAAGTATGTGAGGCTGGCCACCGTGGAGGATGCCGTCAATCATATACAGCATGTGGTTGACCTGATCGGGATAGACTATGTGGGCATCGGCTCAGACTTCGACGGGGGAGGCGGCATAGAGGGATGCAGCGATGCATCAATGATGATCAACATTACCAGGGAGCTGATCAGGCGCGGCTACTCCCGCTCGGATATCGGAAAGATCTGGGGCGGCAACTTCATGCGGGTGATGCGCCAGGTGCAGGCAATGGCTGAGGTGTAGGAGAGCTGATTTATATTTGGTGTTACGGCCCGGGCTGCATCAGACAGCACGGGCCGTTTCTCTTTTGTGGCGCCCCGGGGAGACGGCAGCATGGGGCCGCAGGCAGGGCCAGGCGATGCAGCCGGGCTACCGGCTGCCGGCGGCCGACTTCACCCGCGAGAGACGCAGTGACCTGATCATCCATCCCGGCAGCGGCTTGTGCGGGTCACGTTTGCGCAGGTCGAGATAGATACCCAGCTTCTTGAGTATAGGCACCTTGTGGGTCTCCACAAACTCGATAAGGGTACCGTCGGGATCCTCCACATATGCAAAGAACCCGGCTGCCTCACCCATGTCGAAGCTGCTTCCCGCATGGCTCTTCATGCTGTCAACGGTAAAGGGGAAGCCGGCATCGCTGCAATAGTCACGCAGGCTCGCCATGCCACTTATATCGTAGCAGAGGTGTATGAACCCGGGGTCGCCCCAGAAGCGTCCTTCATAGATCTTCTCCGGATGGTGGTCGAGAGCCTGGATCAGTTCGATGCGGCTCTGCCCGTAAACCGGGTTGAACCCTCCGTGGAACGGCTTCCCCGGTGCCAGCAGCACCCTGCGGAACCGCCCGTCGCCGTGCGGCAGGTGTGCCAGGTCATCGAAGGTGCCGGAGACATCATAGAGCTCCCTGTCATAACCGAGTATGTCTGAATAGAGGCCTCTGGCCCTGTCAGGGTCAGTTACCCCTATGATGGCGCCGTATGTGCCGCCGGATACCCCCTTCAGATCCATGAACCAGTCGTCTGCCTCAACAATGTGGAAGAGGTTGCCATAGGGATCTCTGAGGAAAAAGCTCTTTCCGCCTGCCGGATTAGCCGACGGGCTGCCGGAGAGATCCAGTCCGCCGGCATGCCAGTAATCCCACGCCCTGCCGGCATCCTTCACCTTGATCTTGCATGCATTGATACCCAGGTCACCCGGCCTGATCGCCTTTTCGCGCACTACCGGCTTCCTGCTCCTGTGCTGCCACACCTCAAACCCGCCGCCACCCTGCAGGTTCATGGCCAGCACGGCATGTCTCGCCCGCGGCTCGCCACCGGTATAAGGCAGCATGAGCTTTGCCACAGCTTCATCTTCAAATATCCGGCAATCCATACCCAGCCACCTGATGTACCAGTCCCATGCCTCCCCAAGGTCACTGACACCCACGCCTATCTGCTGTATGCCGCGGATTATGTAACTCTTCTCTTTCATTGTGTCGCTCTTTCTGTTAATCTCCGCCTCTCTGCTGCAGGGGCGCCCGGCTCTCTGCCGTGGCGCCCGCCTGAAGTTTTCAGGGCTGAGGGTGTTGTCTGCAATTTATCTCTGCTGCTCTCCGGCGTCAGGCCGGATAACCTGTTCATTCTCTCTTAAGTTTGCCACTGCCGGCGAAGTTATGCCCGTATCCGGTGTGGTTATGCTGTACACAGTGCATCTACATCGGCTTGATCCTGGTGGCCAGTATGAAGAAGAGCCGCGGCAGGTATCTCCTTATCCAGAGCATCAGCAGCTCGGTGCTTCCCACCAGTATCTCCCGGCGGTTCCGCCTCAGCCCCCGGATTATCTGCCTGGCGGCCCTTTCCGGTGTCACCCCTCCCTTTTGTCCGTCATCCATGCGGCCATGTTCACTGCCATTGGCCGTCAGAGCATGCAGTGAGATGGCGGTCTGCACCCTTCCGGGGATGATCATCGAGACCCTGATATTGTCTTTACGGTGCTCGAGGTAAAGTGTCTCGAAGAAGCCGTGCAGCGCCTGCTTCGAGGCCGAGTAGGCTGACCTGAGCGGGAATCCGAACCGCCCGGTGATGGAGCTGGTGGCAGCAATGTGACCTCCTCCGGCCGCAATCATGTGCGGCAGTACCGCCCGGGTGAGGGCTATGGTGCCGAAGTAGTTTATCTCCATGATCTTGCGGTCAAGCCACATGGGTGTCTCAAGCAGGTAGGCGCGCTGGCTGATACCTGCAATATTGATCAGCATATCGATGCGCCCCTCACGGCTGACAACCGACTCCACCAGCCGGCCGATCTCTGATGTCTCCTCCAGGTCGAAGACAACGGTGGTGACACTGCCCGGCATTGATGCACACTCATCCGCCACACGGGCCAGACCGTCAGGATCGCTTGATGATGCAATGACGCGGCTGCCGCCGCCTGCAAAGGCCCTGACCAGACCTTCGCCGATACCCGACGAGGCGCCGGTGATCCAGACCACCCTGTCTGTGAAAAAATCTGCTTTGTTCAAAGTGATGTAATACGGTTAACAAGGTTTGTATAGGTCTCCTGCACCTTCCTGTATAGCTGGTCGCCCCTGCGCTTCAGCTTCCATATCCTGAATCCGACGACTGTTCGCATCAGCAGCAGGAACCAGTTCCATGCGATGATGCCCAGCAGCGGTATACTCAGAAATATCAGCAATGCAAGCCACCATGGCTTGATGAATATGAGCGCCAGTATGAGGTAAAGGGGGCCGAAGATAAAGCTCAGCCCCAGGAAGAATCCGTACCGGGCAGTGCTGATAAAGGCGGGATCCTTTGATTTTATTGCCTGACGGTAGGCTATCTGGAAGGTGAGGATATTGAATGCTGCCCCCGCAAGAAAGAGGGGCAGGGTGACCAGCAGCAGCAGTGATGAGAGGATGAGCCACCCGATGCGGTGCCCCCGCTTTCTGAGATGACGGTAGGTCACCCTCAGCCTGCCGGCAGCACCCTTCAGCATCAGCACATCCCTCATTAGTGAGAGGTAGCTTTCCGGGTCACGGCTGCGCAGCTCCCTGAGCTTCTCCACCAGCCTCTTGTCCCGGAAGAGCTTGGGATACCTGATATTGTCACTGAACCGCTCATTGATAACGGTACGCAGCTCATTGACAGCCTCATAGTTCTCTTCATCATCAATATGCACCATCACCTTCTTCATCTCGTCGGAGATGCGGTTGCGCAGCTCCGTGACCGCCTTCACCGGGTTCTCCCTGTAAAGGTCATAGTACTCTGACACATGTATGGGGTGACCATATACCACCGTCAGCACCTGCCTGAAGTGCCAGTAGTGTGAGTAGTCAAGCCCTACCGGCACGATATTGATCTCACTTTTGAAATCCATTGCCTCAGCTGTCTGGAATGCGATGCGGCAGATACCCTTCTTCAGCTGCCTCAGCTTGCGGTAGGTGGCATGATTGCCCTCAGGCAGTATGACCACCCCGTTACGGTTCTGCATCACCCTGAGTGTGTCACGGAAGGTCTCCTCATTCTGTCTGACAGCATCGATCCCGTCCCTGATACGGTAGACCGGAAGGATCTTGAGAAAGTAGAGCAGCCGCGCTACCAGCCGCCTGCGGAAGATGTCAGCACGAGCCAGGAAGACCGGCTGGCGGTTCAGGGTGCAGAGTACCGCCATGGCATCCATCAGGGCATTCTGATGGTTGGGCGCCAGGATGGTGGGAACCGAAAAGTCAACCGATTCCCTGCCTATGACAATAACCTTGCGGTAAAAGAGGGTGTTATGCCAGAAATCAACATACTTCTTCAGTATGTGATACAAAAAATCATACTTCTCAATATTATCCTTACCCATCTGGAAATAACCTTAACCTTCCGACAATCTGTTAAAAATGTGTGCCCTGACGAAGTTAGAAAAAGTTTACCGCAGGTTACAAAATAACCCTCAGTAAAAGAGTTGCGGTTTCTCTTTTACGTATTTATACCACCTTCTTAAGCCGGGCGTTTCTGTTACTCAAGGAACTCATCCAGCTCGCGCCGCTCCCGTTTTGTCGGGCGTCCGCTTCCCCGCGGGCGGTATCCGCCGGCCATCCTGCCTGCCTCCAGCTTCTCCTTTTCTTCCGGGGGAGTGATGTCGGTTATATAGGACGGGACCAGTTGTGCACCCACTCTTGCCGGGGGAAGTGCGGTGACGATGTAGCTGTATGTCACCGGCGGCTTTCTGACAGTCACGATTGTTCCCGGCATGATGATGGTTGACGGTTTGACGGTGCGCCCCCCGGCTGTCACCCTGCCTCTGCGGCACTCATCGGTGGCCAGGCTCCGCGACTTGCAGATCCTTACGTTCCAGAGGAACTTATCTATCCGTGCTCCCTTCTCCGGTGTCATCGGTGAGACTCTTTCCCTTTCTGTTGTAAGCGGTCATCGTGAGCTCACATCCTGAGGTTGCGAATGAGAGGATCATCTCCACGGCCAGCGGCAGCCGTCGCCTGATAACAGCCATCTCCTCACTGCTCCACTCGCCCAGTACATAGCTCACCTGTGCTCCCCTGGGGAAGTTGCCGGCTATGCCTATCCGCAGCCTGGCAAATTGTTCTGTCCCCAGCACCTCGCTGATGCTTGTGAGGCCGTTGTGCCCTCCGGTGCCTCCGCCGGCACGCAGTCTGATGCTGCCGGTGGGAAGGGCCAGGTCATCGGTGATCACCAGCAGGTTCTCAACCGGTATCTTCTCCCTGCCCATCCAGTACCTGACGGCGTTGCCGCTGCGGTTCATCAGGGTGGAGGGCTTCAGAAGGATCAGCAGCGCGTTCTTGTGCCGCATCTCTGCGACCCAGCCGTAACGCTTGTCCCTGAAAGAGATACCGGATGCTGCCGCAGCAGCATCCAGTACCATAAATCCTACGTTATGACGCGTGTTCCGGTATTCGTCGCCTATGTTGCCAAGCCCTGTGATAAGATACTTCATCACCAGTCAGGGCCAGCTTATTCGGTCGCCTCGGCAGCTGCCTCTTCGCCGGTACCCTCTTCGCCGGCGGCAACGGCTTCACCCTCCTTGGCCGAGAGCCTGGAAGCCTCGACAGATACGACCATGGCGCGCTTGTTGTCAATGACCTCGAGGTTGTCATAGCGGAGGTCACTGATCCTGATGGCCTGACCGATAGCCAGACCGCTGATGCTGATATCGAGATGGTCAGGCAGATGGTTCATGAGCCCCTTGACTTTCAGCCTCCTGCGCTTGACACGAAGCTTGCCGCCCGCCTTTACCCCCGGAGACTCGCCGCTGATCCTGACAGGGATCTCCATGGTCACTGGCTTATCATCTGTGACACGCATGAAATCAATATGAATCGGCCGGTCAGTCACCGGGTGAAACTGGATCTCCTTCAGTATCGCTGTGTGGACCTTGCCATCAAGCAGCAGTTCAACAAGATGGACATCAGGGGTGTAGATAAGCGGACGGAACACATTCTCATGTGCATAGAAATGCAGGTTCTGTTCGCCACCGTACATCACGCACGGCACATTGCCGGCGGCCCTGAGGCTGTTTGTGCTCTTCTTGCCGCACCCGCTGCGTGAAACGACATTGATCGCGATAGTTTTCATCGTTCTTTAATTTGTTGTGCTACTCAAGGTTACTGCCAGATAACCTCCCATTACACGTTTGACTTATTTGTTGGAAAAAATGGCGTGCAAATATAGTGAAAATGGTCAGAAAACAAAACCCGAATTGATGGATGTATTTGTATAAACAGCCTTTATGGCATTGGCGAAGATCTCATCAACCGAGAGTACCTTTATCTTAGGCGAGTGTCCCTTGTATGGGATGCTGTCGGTTACCACCAGCTCTTCGAGGGGTGAGCTGTCGATCTTCTCGATGGCGTTGCCTGACAGGATGGGGTGGGTTGCCACCGCCCTCACGCTCAGTGCGCCACGGTCTTTCATCAGGGTGGCGGCAAAGGCCATGGTGCCTGCCGTATCTACCATGTCATCGATGATGACCACATGCCTGTCCTCAACATCGCCGATGATTGAGATCTCCTCCACCACGTTTGGTTTCTTGCGCAGCTTGTAGCAGAGCACCAGCTCACAGCCGAGATAGCGGGCATAGGCATTGGCCCTCTTTGAGCCGCCCATGTCGGGTGCCGAAACGGTGAGGTTGGGAAGGTTGAGGTTCTTTATATACGGTGCAAAGAGGGCTGACCCGAAGAGGTGGTCAACCGGTACGTCAAAGAAGCCCTGTATCTGGTCGGCATGCAGGTCAATCGTAATGATACGGTCAACGCCCGCCTTGGTCAGCAGGTCGGCAGTGAGCTTGGCGCCCAGCGAGACACGCGGGCGGTCCTTGCGGTCCTGCCGCGCATAGCCGTAATAGGGGATGACCGCATTGACCTTGTAGGCTGAGGCGCGCTTGGCGGCATCAATCATCAGCAGCAGCTCCATCAGATTCTCTGCGGGCGGATTGGTGCTCTGGATGATAAAGACATGGCACCCGCGGACCGACTCATCAATGCAGGGCTGGAATTCACCGTCACTGAAGGTCAACAGCGTACTCCTGCCAAGTTCGACACCAAGGTGTGAGGCAATCTTCTCTGCAATACCGAGTGATGAGGTGCAGGAAAAAATCTTGAATGGAGCCCGGCCGATCATGTTGTGACAATTTATCTGGTTCGAGGAATTTGGTGCCTCAAAAATAGTATTTATGAGTCAATCAATCCCCCCTGTTGAAGAATATCATTGTATCTGCTATGTAGTTCAGCAGCTCATCGCGCCCGGTACCTTTCACTGCCGAGGTCATGAATGCGGGGGGGAGGCTCTCCCAGGTGCGAAGCATCACCTTGTCATAGACGGCAACATTTCTTTCAGCCTGTGCCAGCGGGAATTTATCGCTCTTGGTGAAGACCCTGGCAAAGGGCACACCCTGCAGCGCCAGCCTCTCCATGAAGTCCAGGTCTGACGTCATCGGCTCATGCCTTGAGTCTATCAGTACAAAGAGAGAGATGAGGTTGGCACGGGTGGTGATGTATGAGGTGATGAGACGGTCCCACTCGTCGCGAATGCGGCGTGAGACACGGGCATAGCCGTATCCGGGAAGGTCAACCAGATACCATTCTCCGTTGATGAGGAAATGGTTGATGGTCTGGGTCTTGCCGGGGCTGCCCGAGGTCTTTGCCAGCCCTTTCCTGCCAGCAAGCATATTGATGAGTGATGACTTGCCCACATTGGATCTGCCGATGAAGGCATATTCAGGGCGGTCTGGCGCCGGCAGCTGACTCATCCTGGCGCTGCTGGTAAGGTAGGAGGCCGACCGTATGATCATTGCCCGCCCAGTTTCTCCAAGAAACGCTCGTTGTCGATAATGAACCGTTCGTGATACCCTTCGCCGATGACGCCCTGGTCATCACTGGCCTCCACATGGAACAGCAGCCGGTTACCGCTCACCTCCTGCAGGGTGGCTATACAGGTGATCTCCCGTCCGACGGGGGTGGCCCTGAGGTGCTTCACCCTGACCTCGGTGCCGACGGTACCCTCGCCCACATTGAGACAGGCCTCAACTGTCTTCATGGCCGTCTGTTCCATAAAGGCGATCATGGCAGGGGTGGATAGAACGTTGTGCAGGCCTGACCCGTAGGCGGCTGCGGTATCACCGGCGGTGACGGTCATATGGGTCATGAGCCGGAGACCCGGAGTAATGGTCTGAGACATTTATAGTTTGTTTGGTTAGTTAAGATCTTTGTAAGGCAGCGCTATGGCCTTGCGGTAGTAGAGCCGGTTGCCGAACTGGGTGAGGTATGACCCGATCACCACCACCGAGTCGGCATGATGGCCGGGGGTCCTGGTAAGGTCAAGGTAGCCGGTGGTGGGCGTCTGCATCAGCAGCAACAGTGAGTCGAGATCGACCAGGCCATTGATATAGTCGCCGCGGTAGAACCGGGCATTCTCAGCCATGTCAGAGAACTCGATGAAGAGCTTGTAGAGAGCCCTCTCCTGGTAGCGGTCCTGTGTGCGGATGATCAGCTCAGGGTAGTTGTCAACCTTCTCACCGCTCATGGTGTACTCGGTGAGGCCGGGATAGCGCTTGCCCTCATGGTAGCTCAGCACCGCCTTCTCGCGCCCGTTCTTGTAGTACTGTATCTGGTCGCCGTGGATGGTGTCACTGACAAAGGGGGTGATCCTGAACAGCTTGCCGTCAGGATAGTACCAGGTAGCCTCACCGTTCTTCTGCCCTTCACTGTAGGGAATCTCCTGTTCAAGCTGACCACCCTTGTAGTATGTGCGGGTGATCCCCTCGAGCACCCCGTTGCGGTAGGTCATCTCCTTCCGCTTGACATTGTCACGTATGACATATTTAACCCCGGTATACCCGGTGTCAGGCTGGTGGCGGTCACGGCCCCTGCGGCCGTCATCACCGCCCTGCCTGCCGCCGCAGGAGGTAAGTACAATAAGGGTTGCCAGGGCAGAAAGCAGTGCAAAATGTCTCATTTCAGTTTTTCTTTATGTGGAACATAGATCTCAAGCAGTGTTGCCGTTCCCTGCGGAATGAGTGCAACACTCTCTGCCGAGGCCGGTATGAGCAGTGTCTCGCCTGCCCTGAGCTCCTCGGTATGCCCGTCACACTCGATGACGGCCATGCCTGAGGTGGAGATAAAGATAACAAAGGAATCGGTAAGGGTATAGTCCTTGATTATAGGCCGGTCAAACCTGATCAGGCTGGTGCGGAAGTAGGGGCACTCAGCCAGCAGTACGGTGCTGTTGAGCACGGGCTCCCTCTTTATCAGGTGGTTCCCGTCCATGCTGAAGTCAATGGCATCGAGAGCCAGCTCGGTATGAAGCTCCCTGGACCTGCCGGCAGCATCGGTGCGGTTCCAGTCATAGATGCGGTAGGTGATGTCAGAGGTCTGCTGTATCTCGGCCAGGACGACACCCGCGCCGATGGCATGCACCAGCCCTGCCGGTATGAAGAAGACGTCGCCGGCGGTGACCGGGGTGACATTGATAAGGTCGGCAACCTTCTTTGACGCCAGATGATCAAGGTACTCCTCCCTGGAGATCTTGTTGCGAAAGCCGGTGTAGATCACTGCCCCGGGTCTGGCATCGATGATATACCACATCTCGGTCTTGCCCCAGGCATGATGCCTCTCCTCCGCCAGCCGGTCATCGGGGTGAACCTGTATGGAGAGCCGGTCAGTGGCATCGATAAGCTTGATCAGCAGCGGAAACTCATGGCTGAAACGGTTGAAGACCTGTTCGCCGAGCAACTCATCCATATATATGCCTGCAATCTCCTCGAGGGTGTTGCCCTTCAGGAAGCCGTTGGCAACCACCGAGCTGGCACCGGGCATACCACAGATCTCCCAGCTCTCGCCAATGGCTGATCCCTTCCTGGCCTTCTTGCCGAACCGCTCCCGCAGGGTGTCGCCCCCCCAGAGGGTCTCCTTGAGCAGGGGCCTGAAACGTATGGGATAGAGTGAGCTCATCTCTTCAGAAATTATAGTCGACCACAAGCTTGGCCTTCCTGATGGTTGAGGCGGCAGTCACCGCCTTGCGGTGTGCCTCACTGGCCTGGTAACGCCTGACATCATCCATCGAGGCGAAGGTGGCGTCGATGACAAAGTCACCGGCATGGTCAGCATCAGTGATGTTGACACCGGTACGGTACTCAATGATATAACTGAGCCGGTTGCCCAGCGGCCCGAAGCACTCCTTGAGCCTGTTGACTGCCTTTTCCCTCTCTTCAGGGGTTACCGGCGGCGTCAGCTTGAAGATCACTATATGCTTTACCATACAGTTGTTTTTGCTACTTTTGGCACAAAAATAAACATTTTATG
>CAZAVK010000023.1:0-43282 GCA_964488645.1 uncultured Rikenella sp.
GCCTCCCGCTAGCGTTCATCCTGAGCCAGGATCAAACTCTTCATTGTAATATTTAATCTTAAATATCCTTTGAAGATCAATCCGGTCTCTTTAAAAAACTCAAACGAAATCGCTAGGTTTTTTGGCGAGATCGCTCCCGCCTGTGTGCTACTACTTCATCATTAATTCAAAGAACAAGTTCCCACCCTTTTTTTGAAGGCAAGGGACGACAAAGATACTCTACCCGATCATTACTGCCAAACATTTTCCGAAAAAAATTTTTCAGCATCCCGGAGCCGGAAAAAACCCCGGCCCGCAGTAGAAACCTCGTCAAATCAACCTTTCAGGGAACGTGCTTTTTCTCAAAAGCGGGTGCAAAAATAGAAAACGTTTTTCATATATACAAATTATCTGACCCCAATATGTAAGATTTTTTTCGTTTCACCACGGCCGGCTGCCGCCACTGCAACAGGTATACCTTATTATTATATATAACGCCCGGTGAATCACGGCCGCTCTGCCTCACCCCTGACAACAGACCGCCGCTGCCGCATGAACGCAGCCGGCAGAGGCAGGAGAGTGCCGCCACAGGGCGGCCGTAGGAAAAAAGAGGAGGGATTCAGTTAATAAATGAGGAAAAAACCAACAAAAAAGGGTCTCATTAACTGAATAAATTGTTTGGATTAAAATATTTCTTATTTTTGAAATGGGCGGTCCCCTACCTCGCCGACCCTTTCTGGGTCCATATTTTGACGAATGTATATTTGACTAACATATGACGGGGACCGCCTTTTTTTATTTTTTTCCGCGTAACTATTATAACTGTGTTCTGCAATTTTTGTTGCATTTTTTTCCTCCCGCAGAGCAGATAAAATTTCACCCCCGGCCACGCAGGCAACCTTACACATTCATGTTGACCATCTTACCATCCGCACTTTTTCGTCAAAAACATTTCTGCACTTTTGCAGGCAGTATGAAAATGATCTTCAGGCCTCGGCGCTTTGTCGCCACAATCATTTCCCCGCTTTTACCTTCGGAGTGAGAGGTATCTCCCGGCTTCCCATTTTATTTGAACTCCGTTGAACAAAGCCGGCGGAATGGTGTTCTATGATACACAAATTCAAATCAAAAACCTACACGATGAAAAAGTTACTCTTTCTGATCGTTGCCGGCGTGCTCTCGTCACTTCATCTAGCCGGACAGGAGCCCTCCTTCCAGAAGGGAGACAAGGTACTGAATCTCGGTCTCGGCCTGGGGTCGACATTTTATACCGGTTCACACTACAGGACCATGATCCCCCCGATTTCAGCCTCGCTCGAGTTCGGTATCGTTGATGAGATCGCCGAGAAGGGTGTGATTGGCATCGGGCCCTACGTGGGCTTCTCACACCGCAAGTATCAGGTTAATGACTGGGGATGGAAGTATACGGACTTCATCCTGGGAGGAAGAGGCAGTTTTCACTACCCGTTCCTCGACAAGCTTGACACCTATGCAGGCCTGCTGATCGGGTTCAACATCTCAACCTCGAAGCAGTTCGGGAATCCCGCCTATGATGACACCTACGGTAGCGGCGGACTGGTCTGGGCAGGTTTTGTAGGAGGCAGGTATTACTTCTCAGATGCCTTTGCCGGAATGCTTGAGCTGGGCTACGGAATAGCCTACCTGAACCTCGGCGTGGCACTGAAATTCTGATCAGACACAATCCTGCCAGGAAGAATTACCTGCTCCTGACCGGCTCCGGATTACTACGGACAGGAGAGGGGAGGCGGCCCCATGCGGCAATGGCATGGCGGTCCGCTTTTTTTATGGAGACTGATCATCACCTCCGGCCGGCAGCCGGGGCGGCGGCGGCTATAATGCCGGCAGGCGGCGGCTGTGATGGGAGCAGCAGCAGTTGTAAAGGCGACAGCGGCGGAGGCAGGCTGCCGGCAGGTAAAAAAAAACACCTGCATAACGCTATGCAGGTGCCTCAGAACCGGAGTGGAGATTAAGGGATTCGAACCCTTGACCCCCTGCGTGCAAGGCAGGTGCTCTGGCCAGCTGAGCTAAATCCCCGATGCCTTTTGGTAGTCCCACCCAGAGTTGAACTGGGGACCTCTACATTATCAGTGTAGCGCTCTAACCAACTGAGCTATGGGACTGATAAGCGCACACCATGAAAGAACGCATTGTGCTTCCCAATCATTTGGGGTGACAAAAGTAATGCATACTTGCAAACATCCCAAATATTTTCAAAAATATTTTCATCCTGCAGCCGGCCTGGGGTGCAGGGGGTTCTGCCGGCAATAAAAAGAGCCTGTTACGGCCAACGATCTGCCTGAATGGCGAGGCAAAAAAATAAAATTCATTAACTTCGCCCCTTCAGCGGCAACAGGATGTCCAATCTCGTCATTATACCGACCTACAATGAGAAGGAGAATATCTCTGCCATGGTGGCAGCTATCTCTGCTCTCCCGGTTCCCTTTGACATACTGGTTGTTGATGACAACTCTCCTGACGGCACCGCCGCCATAGTAAAGGATCTGCGCTCTTCATACCGCAACCTCCACCTGCTTGAAAGACCCGGCAAGATGGGTCTTGGCCGTGCCTACCAGGCCGGGTTCAGCTGGGCCCTTGACCGTGATTACGACTACATCTTCGAAATGGATGCCGATTTCTCACACAACCCTGATGACCTTGTCAGGCTGTGGGATGCCTGTGAGAACGGCGGGGCAGATCTCGCCATCGGCTCGCGCTATGTCTCCGGGGTCAATGTGGTCAACTGGCCGCTGGGCAGGGTGCTGATGTCGTACATAGCGTCGATGTATGTCAGGATGGTCACCGGCATGAAGGTGATGGACACCACCGCCGGGTTCAAGTGTTACCGTCGCCAGACGCTGCGTGACATCGATCCCGGTCATATCAGGCTGGTGGGCTACGGCTTCCAGATAGAGATGAAATTCACCGCCTGGCAGCTGGGCTACAGGATCGTTGAGATACCGATTATCTTTACCGACCGCAGGGCCGGCACATCAAAGATGTCGGGAGGAATCTTCGGGGAAGCGATGTGGGGGGTGCTGCGTATGAAAATTGTCAGTATCTTCAGAAAGCCGCGCAGGAGATCTGCCTGACCGACTTTGCCATGCCTTCCGGGACAAGCAACCGAACAGTTATCCGCAATGCCCTTCTCATCAATGAGGGGAGGAGGGTTGAGGCCGACGTGGTTATCGCCGGTGACCTCATTGCCGCCATCCATCCTGCCGGCTCCGCTGCTGCCGGTGCCGGCACCGGGGTGATTGACGCCACAGGGCTGTGGCTGCTTCCCGGGGTGATAGACTCTCATGTCCACTTCCGCGAGCCGGGACTGACCCACAAGGGTGATATCGCGAGCGAGAGTGCTGCCGCCGCGGCCGGAGGGGTCACCTCATTCATGGATATGCCCAATACCGTGCCCCAGACCGTCACCCCTGAGGAGTGGGAGAGGAAGAACAAGATTGCGGCTGAGCGGTCACTCATCAACTACTCATTCTACCTGGGGGCCACCAATGACAATATTGAGGTACTGCGGGTTGCCGATCCCTCCCTTGTGCCGGCCGTCAAGCTCTTCATGGGTGCTTCGACCGGCAACATGCTGGTCAGTGACCCCGTTGTGCTGGATGCCATCTTCAGCCTGGGGAATATACCTGTGGCCTGTCACTGTGAGGATGAGCAGATGATCAGGGCCGGCATCGCCTCGTTTCGTGAGCGCTATGGTGAGGCGGCACCTCCCTCAGTCCACCCCCTGGTCAGGAGCAGTGAGGCTGCGCTGGCCTCCTCCTCCGCCGCGGTGCGTCATGCCCTGCGGGGTGGCGCCAGGGTGCTGCTGCTGCACCTCTCCACGGCCGCGGAGACACTGCTGCTCACTCCGGGCAGCGGCCCCGCCGGCAGGCAGATCACCGGAGAGGCATGCGTGCACCACCTCTGGTTCGATGAGAGCAGCTACGCCACCCGGGGCAACCTGATCAAGTGGAACCCGCCGGTACGGAGCGCCACTGACCGTGAGGCGCTCCTTAGGGCGGTCAGGGAGGGGCGGATAGATATCATCTCGACCGACCATGCTCCACACACCCTGGAGGAGAAGAGCGCTCCATACTTCACCGCGCCGTCAGGAGGCCCCAACATACAGCACTCGCTGGTGATGATGCTCGAGCTCTGCCACCGCGGCGAGCTCACCCCGGAACTGGTTGTGGAGAA
Source organism: uncultured Rikenella sp. (assembly GCA_964488645.1). GTDB lineage: Bacteria > Bacteroidota > Bacteroidia > Bacteroidales > VadinHA17 > SR-FBR-E99. The sequence continues at coordinate 4,192 of CAZAVK010000023.1, forward strand.
GATGTGCCACAACCCGGCGCTCCTCTTCGGTATCGCCGGCAGGGGATTCGTAAGGGAGGGTTACAAGGCTGACATGGTGCTGGTTGACCCCGACTCACCGCACACCGTCACCCGGGAGAGCATACTCTACCGCTGCGGCTGGTCGCCGGTAGAGGGTACCACCTTCCGCAGCAGGGTGGTAACCACCATCGCCAACGGGGTCCTGCTCTATGAAGATGGCAGGCTGACCGGACGGCGCGCGGCGGAGATGCTGCGGTACAACAGGCAGACAAAAGGAATGTTATGAAGAAGATAGCAACAGTGATCATGATTGCGCTGCTGGCTGCCTCCTGTGGCGGTGGCGGCAGTGCGGAACGGAACCGGGGAGACGGGGCCGGGACGGAAATCCCCGAAGGGGCAGTCCTCATAGCCCGCGATATCGTTACCGAGGTGATTACCAGGCCAGACCCGGAGGGCGACCCGTGGGAGACGGAGAAGGTGGAGGGATACCGCGGCGAGCCGATGGTAGATGCCATCTTCGACCGCATCTACAGGGGGAGCCTGACGGTCTGTGACTATCACAGCGGTGAGCCGCTCACACCGGCAGAGGTACGTGCCATCGAGAAGGAGTTTGGCAGTGACCGCTCAAAGATAGGGAAGCTCTCATTCACCGAAGAGTGGTACTACTACCCCGCCCTCAACCGGCTGGAGAAGCGGGTGCGATCAGTCACCTTCGGGTATGAGCTGCTCAACAACCAGGGGAAGGTATACGGATACAGGGCTGCCTTCAGGGCTGACCTCAACTGACAAGATACTAACCAAAACACCTTATAGAGATGTCCAGTTATGATATCATCAGCCTGAATGACTTCATCATCAGCAAACAGAAAGAGTACCCCCACGCCCGCGGTGAGCTCTCGCGGCTGCTGCATCACATCGGCACTGCCGCCAAGATGGTCAATGCCAAGATACGCAAGGCCGGCCTGGTAGAGATACTTGGCAGGGCAGGTGCCGAGAACCCCCAGGGTGAGGATCAGCAGAAGCTTGACCGCTATGCCGATGAGGTTTTCATTGATGCGCTCAGGGCCTCCGGCGAATGTGCCGGGTTGGCCTCCGAGGAGAATCAGACCGAGGTGATCTTCACCGATGAGTTTGCCCGCAAGGGTAAATATGTTGTCTGCATGGATCCGCTCGACGGCTCCTCCAACATCGACTACAACGTATCTGTCGGGTCAATCTTCTCCATCTACCGCCGTGTGACCGAACGTGATGCCGAACCCAGCCTGGCCGACTTCCTGCAGGAGGGCAGCAGGCAGGTGGCTGCCGGTTACGTGATCTACGGCTCATCTACCATGCTGGTCTACACCACCGGCAACGGCGTCAACGGCTTCACGCTTGATCCCACCATAGGCGAGTTCTGTCTCTCGCACCCCGACATGAAGACGCCTGCCAATGGCAAGATCTACTCCATCAATGAGGGCAATTACATCAAGTTCCCTGACGGGGTAAAGAAATATATCAAGTACTGCCAGGAGAATGACCCTGCCACCAAACGTCCTTACACCTCCCGCTACATTGGCTCACTGGTCTCTGATGTCCACCGCAACATGCTTGCCGGCGGAATATTCCTCTATCCCCCCTCAAGCAGCTATCCGTCAGGAAAGCTGAGGCTGATCTATGAGTGCAACCCCATCTCATTCATTATTGAGCAGGCCGGCGGTACCGCTACTGACGGCATGCGCAGGGTGCTCTCCATCAAGCCCGGGGACCTTCATCAGCGCACCCCCTTCTACTGCGGGTCGCCCGACATGATCAGCACGCTGGTGAATATGTGCTGCTGATACTGATGGTCTCTCCTCTGTTCACTGAGCTATACGGGGATCATCCCTCATTCAGGCAGCTGCGCGGGCTGCTCACGGGGGAACATACCGGCCGGGTGGCTATCCACGGCCTGACCGGCTCATCACGGGCGGTGGTCATGGCCGGTGCCCTCTCTCAGCAGCCCACAACCCACCTGGTGCTGCTGCCGGAAAAGGAGGAGGCGGCATACTTCTGCAATGACCTCGTATCACTGACGGGCGATGAGAACATCTTCTTCTTCCCATCGTCATACAAGCGCTCGGCGCTCTACGAGCAGACCGACCCGGCCTCGGTTATCCTGCGTGCCGGCGTGCTCAGCCATCTCGGCTCGGGCAGGCGCAAGTGCATCATCGTCAGCTATCCCGAGGCGGTGATGGAGCGGGTGGTCACCAGGGAGTCGCTCAAGCGCAATACCCTCACAATAAAGAAGGGAGGCAGCCTCTCCATCGAGTTCCTTGAGGAGGTGCTCAGGGAGTACAACTTCCGGCGCACCGACTTTGTCTATGAGCCCGGTGAGTACTCCATCAGGGGCAGCATAGCCGACCTCTTCTCCTACTCGGCCGGGAGACCCTTCCGTGTCGATTTCTTCGGTGATGAGGTGGAGTCGATCCGCTCATTCTCTCCTGATGACCAGCTCTCGCAGGAGGTGCATGATGAGATAGAGCTTATACCGGATATACGCGAGCTGGCCCTGAGTGAGAGCTCATCGGAGTTCATCAGCTTCCTTCCCCCCTCAGCTGTCATCTGGAGTGACAACTGGGACTACATCATTGACAGGGGCAATGCGCTCTGGCAGCAGGTCTCTGAGCGCAGTCTCAGGGAGGGCACCCCTGACCGCAGCGGTGAGATCATCAGCGGTGACCAGCTGGCTGCACACTGTTCAGGCCACCGGCAGGTCTTCTTCAGCCGGGGCAGGCAGGAGCCCGGAGCCGCAAACCTGCTGTTCCGTACCGAGCCGCAGCCCCTCTTCAGCAAGAACTTCGGGCTGCTGGGCTCCAGGCTGCTCTCAAACACCGCGGAGGGTTACCGCAACTATATCCTGTCAGAGAGTGCAACCCAGGAGCAGCGCCTGCGCGAGATCTTTGAAGAGATCAACCCCGCTGTCAGCTACACCCCGCTGCAGCTGAACCTGCACCAGGGCTTCACCGACCATGACCTGAAGATAGCGGTCTATACTGACCACCAGATCTTTGACCGTTACCACAAGTTCCGTATCAGGGGTCTCTTCAGCCGGCGTGACAGTGTAACCGTGAGAGAGCTGACCGGGCTCAATCCCGGTGACTATGTCGTGCATACCGACCATGGTATCGGCCGTTTCGGCGGCCTTGAGAAGATAGAGGTCAACGGCCGTATCCAGGAGGCCATCAAGCTGGTCTTCAAAGACAATGATACTCTCTATGTGGGTATCCATGCCCTGCATCGTATCTCGCGCTACAAGGGGCGTGATGACACCCCTCCCAGAGTGAACAAGCTCGGTACCGGTGCCTGGCAGAAGCTCAGGAGCACCACCAAGAAAAAGGTAAAGGATATTGCCCGCGACCTGATTCTGCTCTATGCCAAACGGAAGGCCTCCGGCAGCTTTGCCTTTTCGCCCGACTCATACCTGCAGCGTGAGCTGGAGGCCTCTTTCCTGTGGGAGGATACCCCCGACCAGCTTGCCAGCACGCAGGCCGTCAAGGAGGATATGGAGTCATCTGTCCCGATGGACCGCCTTATCTGCGGTGATGTGGGCTTCGGCAAGACCGAGATAGCGGTCAGGGCAGCCTTCAAGGCGGCCATTGACGGCAAGCAGACAGCGGTGCTGGTTCCCACCACCATCCTGGCGCTGCAGCACTACAAGACCTTCTCGTCGCGCCTTGAGAATTTCCCCTGCCGTGTTGACTACATCAGCAGGCACCGCAAGGCGTCAGAGCAGAAGGCCATTCTCAGGGATCTGGCAGAGGGCAGGATTGACATCATCATCGGCACCCATAAGCTGACAGGCAGGGAGGTGAGGTTCAATGACCTGGGTCTGCTGGTCATCGATGAGGAGCAGCGGTTCGGGGTGGCCGTCAAGGAGCGGCTCAAGCGGCTCAGGGCCGAGGTGGACACCCTCACCCTGACCGCCACACCCATACCCCGTACCCTGCAGTTCTCGCTCATGGGCGCCAGGGACCTCTCGGTGATAAACACCCCGCCGCCGAACCGGATGCCCATCATCACCGAGCTGCACGGGTTCAATGAAGAGATCATCAGGGAGGGAATCGGGTATGAGCTCAACCGCAGCGGGCAGGTCTTTTTTGTTCACAACCGGATAGAGAACATCATGGAGATGAAGGCCACCCTCGAGCGTATCTCGCCGGGAGTGAAGGTGGCAGTGGTTCACGGCCGCATGCCCGGCAATGAGACCGAGAATGTCATGACCGACTTCATCAGGGACGACTACGATGTTCTGCTGGCCACCAGCATAGTCGAATCGGGGCTCGATATCCCCAATGCCAACACCATCTTCATCAATGAAGCCCATAATTTCGGCCTGGCCGACCTTCACCAGCTGCGCGGCAGGGTGGGCCGCTCGAACAGGAAAGCCTTCTGTTACCTGCTTGCCCCTCCCCTCTCGGTGATAAGCGGCGAAGCCAGGCGACGGCTGCGGGCCATCGAGGAGAACTACGAGCTGGGCAGCGGATTCAATATCGCCCTGCAGGACCTCGACATACGGGGGGCAGGCAACCTGCTCGGAGGCGAGCAGAGCGGCTTCATCGCAGATGTGGGGTATGACACCTACCAGAAGATACTCGATGAGGCGGTCAGGGAGCTGAAGGAGGAGGAGTTCAGCAGCCTCTTCCCCGAAGCCGCCGGGAAACATGCGGGCAGGGAAGAGAGCGGACCGCAGCGGTTCGTCAGCGAAGTAACCGTGGAGACCGACCTTGAGATAATGTTTCCTGACGACTATGTGTCAAACATCCCTGAGCGTATCAGGCTCTACAAAGAGCTCAATGAGATCGCTGACGAGGCCGCGCTGGCTGCCTATGAGGCGCGCCTGGCAGACCGGTTCGGGCCGCTCCCGCCTCCGGCACAGGAGCTGCTTGCACTGGTAAGGCTCAGGTGGGCTGCAGCAGCCACAGGAATCGAGAAGGTGATAATGAAAAATAACATACTGATTGCTAACTTTGTGGCTGACCAGTCGTCGCAGTTCTACCGTTCATCGCTCTTTGTGTCGGTAATGAACTACGTCAACAGGAGACAGGGTAACATGAGTGTCAAACAGGCCAACAACAAGCTGAGTCTTACGGTCAGGGGAATTGACTCCGTCGCGCAGGCCATCAGCCTCTTCGGCGCGATCATCTCATACCATGAGTCAGCCGGCGGTCACTCCGGGAGATGAACCTTACCATTGACATAGGGAACACATCGGTCAGGGCCGCCATTTTCCGGGGACGGAAGCTGCTGAGACAGGAGCGGTTCACTACGGCCGCTCTGCTGCAGGAGCGCCCCGCCGCCCCCGGCCAGCCGCAGGATCACCTCACCGTCTCCGGTCAGCCGCAGGATCACCTCGCCGTCTCCGGTCAGCCGCAGGATCACCTCACCGTCTCCGGTCAGCCGCAGGATCACCTCGCCGTCTCCGGCCTGCCGCTGCTGGAGCGCTTTTCCGGCAGCCTCCGCTTTGATGCCGCCATCGTCTCAAGCGTCAGTGAAGACCCTTCTCCTCTCACCGGGTGGCTCTCATCGCGTGCCGGCAGGGTTCACTTCCTGACCGCCGCATCACGGTTTCCCTTTGTCATTGACTACCGCACCCCCGCGACGCTGGGTACCGACCGCCTGGCTGCCGCTGCCGGCGCCGTCATGCACCACCCCGGCGCCAGCCTGCTGGTCATCGATGCCGGCAGCGCCCTCACCATCGACCTGGTATCAGATGGGAAGTACCGGGGCGGCAACATTTCACCCGGGCTGACGATGCGTTTCAGGGCGCTGCATGAATTTACAGGCAGGCTGCCGCTGGTGACCATGCGCAGCGGATTCAGCTTCCCGGGCACCACAACCGAAGAGGCAATAGCCGGAGGAGTGATTACCGGTATGGCGAATGAAATTATTGAGTATATTCGCACATTTGAGAAAAAGTACACCAATCACGTTACGGTAATCACCGGCGGCGACAGTATGATCATAACCGCGCTTACTGGAGACAAGGCAGTCTGCTACCCTGACCTGGTGGCAGAGGGCCTGAATTATTTGCTTGAAACAAATGCATAAGAATATACGAATAGGACTGGTCTCACTCCTGGTATTGCTGACCACCATGGCATCAGGCCAGAAAAACGTTGAGACACCCTATGCCAGGTACGGCATCGGTACCCTTGAGCAGCAGGGACCATTCCGCACCAGGGCCATGGGAGGCATCAGCAGCGGCATACGCGACAACCTGACCCTGAACTACCAGACCCCGGCATCATACAGCAGCATAGACACCACCTCATTCATCTTTGACTTCGGTCTTGAATACGGTGTCATAGGGCTCAGGGAGGACAAGATGAGATACACTTCCGGTGATCTGAACTTCTCCCATATTATGCTCGGCTTCCCGATCACCAGCAGGTGGGGGGTGGCAGTGGCCCTGTTACCCTATTCCAACGGAACCTATAACATCAGCTACCAGTCGCCGGGAACGGGTGTCTCCGGCTCGGTCTATGAGCGTCATGAAGGCAGCGGCGGCTATCAGAAGGTACTTGCCGGCACCGGGGTCAACCTCTTCCCCTTCCTCTCTGTCGGCGGCAACCTCTTCTATACCTGGGGCGAAGTGAGCCGTATCAGCGAGCTGCTCTTCACCGGTGACAACAACTATTTCCATACCAGGAAGCAGGGGTTTGCCGGTCTCAGGGGGGCGGGCTATGAAGCATCGGTACAGTTCATGTTGCCCTTGCAGGGCAAACGCTTCATCAATGCCGGCATAACCTTCACACCGGCATACCGCCTGAAGACGGACAATGAGGATCTGATCCTCAGGTATGCCAATATACAGTCGCCGCCATTCTCCACCGATACCCTCTTCCACAGTACCGCTGCCGGCACCGGCAGGCTGCCACAGTCGATACGTGCCGGCTTCTCACTGGGCACCACCGATAAGCTGACCGCCGGGGCAGACATCTGCTGGACAAAGTGGAGTGATGCATCTGTGCCCGGCGTATGGGGTACCTTCACAGATGCCGTCTCGCTGCATGCAGGAGCAGAATATATACCAGACAAATACTCCAACTACGGATTCTTCGAGAGGCTCGAGTACCGCATCGGCGGCCGTTATGCTGAGAGTTACACCCTCATCGCAGGAAAGCCCCTGAAAGAATACGGCATAACTTTTGGAACAGGTATACCAATGAGACGAACCAGGTCACGGATCTCACTGACCATCGATCTCTCCACCAGGGGCAACGGTACCCCTGCTGCTCCCGGGGAGACCAGGCTGTCAGCCGGGCTCAGTCTGAACCTGTACGACTACTGGTTCCTGAAACGACAGTATGACTGATATTAATAAGAAAGAGATGAAAAGAGCAGTACGCACGATTCTGACCGTAACCCTGCTGGCAGTGATCACGGTTGCCATGCAGGCACAGAAAGGAGTTGAAACCGGCACACCGTTCGGAAAAGGCGAGGACAGCATCAGCTGCATCCGCAACACATCCCTTTATTCAACCTATTACGACAACAAGGACTACAATATGGCCGTACAGTTCTGGAGGGCCGTTTTCACTGATTGTCCGGCATCATCAAAGAACACCTACATCAAGGGCGAGAGCATGTTCAAGGAGTTTTTCCGGCAGACCGGCGACAAGGCATACCTTGACACCGTTCTCATGATACTTGACCAGCGGACGAAGTATTTCAATGAAGAGCCTGCCAACACTCTGCGCAAGGCCTTTGCCCTCTATGAGTTCGGCGGCAATGATCCCGACTATGCCAGGCAGTGTTATGACCTTATCAGCGGTGTGATGGAGCGTTCGCCCTCAAGCTTTGATCACACCTACTCAAGCCTCTATATAGCCATCACCGCAAAATGCTATGCCATGAAGCTTGTTGACCCGGTGGCTGTGATCAACGCCTATTCGCAGTCAATGAAGGTGGTTGACGGGTTTCTTGCCCATACCCCGGGCGATAACCGTTACATCAATGCCCGCAACAACATTGATGCCGTCTTCAGGTCGAGTGGTGCCGCATCATGTGACAACCTCTCCCATCTCTTCACCCCGCAGGTGGAGAAACACCCGAAAGACACCGCACTTCTCAGGAAGGTTCTGACACTGCTGGGTGAGACCGGCTGCAAGGACTCCGATCTCTTCTACAAGGCTTCCACCAACCTCTACCATGCCGTGCCCAATGCCGCATCTGCAGCACAGCTGGCTGAGATGAACCTGGCACGCAAGGATTACGGCAAGGCAGCACATTACTACAAGGAGGCCGTTGAACTGGAGACCGACAACACCATCAAGTCAGGCCTGCTCACCAGGCTGGCATCACTTGAGCTCACCGACGGCAACAAGCAGCAAGCACGCAACCTGGCCAGGTCAGCTGCCGCGCTTGACCCTGACAACGGCTATGCCCTCTTTGTCGCTGCCGAAGCGATAGCCGGAGCCCGCATAGGTGATACCTTCGAGAACCAGACCGTCTACTGGGTGGTGGTTGATTATCTCAACAGGGCCAGGAGCGTCGACCCCAGTCTCAAGGAGCAGATCGATGAGCGTATAGCCATCTATATGAAGCTCTTCCCCACCAGGGAGGAGGCCTTCTTCCGCAGCATAATCGAGGAGGGCGCCTCATACCAGGTCGGCGGATGGATCAATGAGACCACCACCGTCAGGTTCAGAAAGGAGTAGTGCGGTGAAGGCATGCCTTACAGGCATCATCATGACGGCAGCCCTCGCCGCCGTAACCATGCTGATGGCGTCATGCAAAAGCAACGACCTCACTGTCAAGGATTTGCAGATCAAGGAACTCCCCTCTCTCTCAGCCCGGGATGTGGAGACCACCTATACCGACTCGGGCAGGGTGACACTGATGATAAGCGCCCCGGCAATCGAACAGTACTCTGCGGCAGAGAACCCATACACCATCTTCCCGCGAGGCATGACGGTGCTCTTCTATGAGATGGCTGACGAGCCGCAGGCCAGCATCACCTCGCACTATGCCCGCTATACCGACAAGGATAACACCTGGGAGCTGCGTGACAGTGTGGTGGCAGTCAGCAGCAAGGGTGAGAAGCTCGAGACCGAGCTGCTCTACTGGAACCAGCCCAAAGACAGGATCTGGTCAGACCGCTTCGTACGGTTCACCCATGACGGACAGATAGTTATGGGTACCGGGTTCGAGTCTGACTCGCGCTTTACAAACTGGTCCATAAAAAACGTCACCGGAACCATCTATATCAGGGATGAGCAAGAAGAGTCTCCTGCTGCTTGAGATCATCTGGACCGCCCTGGGGGTGATCTGCCTGGTAATCGCCGTGCGTGAGACGCTCCGTGCCGGTACAGGGCACTCATGGCTCTTCATGGTGATGGCCGTCATCGCCTTCGGGCTGGCCCGGCTACGCCATGTGCAACGGAAAAAACTGTAATTTTGGGATATGAACCCTTTTGTCATTATCCCGCTTGCTATCCTGCTGGCAGCATTCTTTTCGGCGATGGAGCTCTCATTCATTGCCTCGAACCGTCTGCGTATTGAGCTTGACCGCAAGCACGGCCTCTTCAGCTCGGAGATAATCTCGGTCTTCACCCGCAATCCGGGCCTCTACATCTCAACCATGCTCATCGGCGCCAATGTGGCCACGGTGGTCTTCAGCATGCTCACCGCAGAGGTGACCGCCGGGTGGCTGCGCACCTTCATACCATCAGATGCCCTGATCTTCATCGTTCAGACGGTGGTGACCGTCCTGATACTGCTGATCTTTGCCGAATTCATTCCCAAGTCGGTGGTACGCATCAACCCCAATTTTTTCCTGAGGAGCTTCGCGGTACCTACCGCCATCTTCTACTACCTCTTCTATCCGGTAAGCAAGTTCACCCTCTGGCTTTCCAACCTGCTCATCAGGCTCTTCTTTGGTATCAGGCCCGAGCTGAAGGAGCAGGAGAACCGCATCTTCACCCGCACTGACCTTGACTATCTCATCAATGACCTGGTGGAGACCGAGGAGGAGGAGCATGAGGAGAGCAGCAGCCTGCGCATTTTGCAGAACGTGCTCGACTTCTCATCGGTGAAGGCGCGTGACTGCATGGTGCCTCGTACCGAGATCGTGGCCCTGCCGGTCGATTCAGCCGTTGATGAGCTGAAGCAGCGGTTCATCGAATCGGGTCACTCAAATATCCTGCTGTACCGTAACCATATTGACAACATGACCGGCTACTACAAGCTGAAGGACCTGCTGAAGAGCCCGCCTGACATAGCCTCGGGCATGCGCAGGCTGCCGGTGGTGCCCGAGACCATGCCCGCCAACAGGGTGCTGAGGATGCTCTCCGATGCCAAGAAAAGCATCGCACTGGTGGTTGATGAGTTCGGCGGAACGGCAGGCATGCTCACCATCGAGGATGTGCTCGAAGAGATCGTGGGAGATATTGAGGATGAGCACGACACCAGTGACCTGGTTGAGAAACGGGTCAGTGAGAAGGAATATATTCTCTCCGGACGGCTTGATATCGACTACCTCAATGAAGAGTATGACCTCAGCCTCCCCGAGAGTGATGAGTACAGCACCCTGGCCGGACTGATACTCTTTGTGCATGGCAACATACCCGGTCAGCAGGAGAAGGTGCGTGTGGGCAACAAGCTCTTCACCGTGCTCCGCAGCACCCCCACGAAGGTGGAGCTGTTGAAGATGCAGATCGACTAACGCTCCGGAAAGGATGCTCCCGGGCCGGCCCGGCTCTCAGCTGCCGCCACCATCCCTCCTCGCGTCGCATTCACACTGATTGCCGGCCTGACCGATCCCGGGGAGAATCCCTACCTCTTCCCCTTCAGCTCGGTATAGTACCTGTAGTAGAGCGGTATCGCTTTCATCCCGGCGAAGAGGTTCGCCAGCGGGTAGTTCTCATTGGGTGAGTGGATGGCGTCTGACTCGAGCCCGAAGCCCATCAGTATCGACTTCACTCCCAGGATCTTCTCGAAGGTTGCAATGATCGGGATGCTCCCGCCGCTGCGGATTGGGATAGGAACCTTGCCGTAGACCTCGGTATATGCCTTTTCGGCTGCCAGGTACTCGGGTGAGTCGATCGGGCTCACATAAGCTTCGCCCCCGTGCAGGTAGTGTGCGGTCACCTTCACCCCTGCAGGAGCCAGCTTCCTGATATAGTCAATGGCCAGCTGCGCTATCTCCTCTGCCTTCTGGTGGGGCACCAGCCTCATCGATATCTTCGCCGACGCCTTCGCCGGCAGGATGGTCTTTGTTCCTTCGCCGGTATATCCTCCCCAGATGCCGTTTACGTCGAGGGTAGGCCTTATGCCGGTGCTCTCGAGGGTTGTGAACCCCTTCTCCGAATCGAGGGCATCCACATTGATCGATTGCATGTACTCCTCGGCATCAAAGGGTCTCTCGGCAATCTTTTCCCTCTCCTCTGCCGTCGGTACAATCACCCTGTCATAGAAGCCCGGTATGGTGATGCGCCCGTCATCATCCTTCAGCTTCGCGATGATGCCGCAGAGGGCGTTGCACGGGTTCACCACTGCTCCGCCATACATACCCGAATGCAGGTCGCGGTCAGGGCCGTCAACCTCCACCTGTATGTATGACAGTCCTCTCAGCCCGGCAGTGATGGCGGGGATGTCGGATGCGATCATCGAGGTGTCTGAGACCAGTATCACATCAGAGCTGAGCATCTCCCGGTGCTTCTCGCAGAATGCCGGCAGACTGACTGAGCCGGCCTCTTCCTCTCCCTCGATCAGGAACTTCACGTTACATGGCAGCGTGCCGGTGGCATTCATTATCTCGAACGCCTTCAGATGCATGAACATCTGTCCCTTGTCATCATCGGCGCCGCGTGCCCAGATCTTTCCGTCGCGCACCTCGGGCTCGAACGGAGGCGACACCCACTGCTCGAGCGGCTCGGCAGGCATGACGTCGTAATGACCATAGACGAGGATCGTGGGCAGTGACGGATCAACCATCTTCTCGCCATAGACAACCGGGTTACCGGTGGTGGGACAGACCTCGGCGCGGTCAGCCCCGCTGGCATCCAGCAGATCGCGGATATACTCTGCCGCCCTGAACATATCAGGCCTGCTGGCCTCGGAGGCACTGACGGAAGGGATACGGATAAGCCCGAAGAGCTCCTCAAGAAATCTCTCCCTGTTTGCTTCGATGTAACTGGAAATGGTCTTCATTTTTCATTTATTTTGTGATACTCACCGGCTGCCCACTGCAGCCTGTTATACCATTCCTGGCCGAAAGCCCTTATCAGCGGCTCCCGCAGGAAGCTGTAAAGCATGACATTCTCTCTCTCGCCGCATGCCACGCCCGGCCGGCATATCGACCACTTCTCATAGTTCACCGCCCTGAAGGTGCGGTACTGCTTCACCCTGACCGGGAAGAGGTGGCATGATAGCGGTTTGCGGAACTCCACCGCTCCTGCAAGATAGGCTTTTTCTATGGCACATTTGTAAATATCGCCATCCATAAATGTATATGCACACTCCCTGTTACCGATAAGCGGGGTCACCAGATCGTCCTCGAAGTCCTTCATAAATGCCCCCTGCTCTTCGATGGCGGCTATCCCCTCGGGCCTGAGAAAAGGTCTCAGCCGTGGCAGCAGCTCCACGAGCAGCGACGCCTCCTCCCCGGTGAGCGGGGCGCCGGTATCGCCATAGCGGCAGCAGCTCCCCTTGCAGGCGGCGAGGTCACAGACGAACTTCTTCTCAATAAGGTCGAGGGAGACTACGGTGTCATCTATCTGAAGCATTCTCCTCCCTTAAACCAGTGCCACACCCGTCATCTCGGCCGGGGGTTTTATCTCCATCATCTTCAGAATGGTCGGTGCCACATCGGCCAGGATGCCGTTCTTAACGCTTCGGTACCTTTCGCTCACCAGGTAGATCGGCACCGGATTGAGTGAGTGGGCGGTATTTGGTGAGCCATCGGGATTGATGGCGTAGTCGGCATTTCCGTGGTCTGCTATTATCACTACCTCATACCCGTTCTCCAGGGCAGCCTGTGTCACATCACCGGCACATTCGTCAACCGTTCTGACAGCCCTGGTGATGGCTTCATAGACACCGGTATGGCCGACCATGTCTCCATTGGCAAAGTTGAGGCATATAAAGTCATACTTCTGCTTCTTCAGTTCGGCGATAACCGCATCCCTGACACCATAGGCGCTCATCTCGGGCTGCAGGTCATAGGTGGCCACCTTCGGTGAGGGGATCAGTATCCGCTCCTCGCCGTCAAAGGTCTCCTCACGCCCTCCCGAAAAGAAGAAGGTGACATGCGCATACTTCTCGGTCTCGGCAATGCGCAGCTGTTTCCTGCCGGCCGCGGCAAGCACCTCGCCGATGGTCCTCTCAACATTTTCTTTCGGGAATATCACATGCAGCCCCCTGAACTTGTCATCATAGGGCGTCATGGTGAGGTAGTACAGCGGTATGGTCTTCATTCCCGCTTCGGGCATATCCTGCTGCGTCAGCACGGTGGTCAGCTCGCGTGCCCTGTCGTTCCTGAAGTTCATGAAGATGACCACATCGCCTTCAGTGATGGTGGCCAATGGCTTGCCGTCATCACCGGTCACCACTATCGGTTTCATGAACTCATCGGTCACGCCGGCCTCATATGATTTCTCAATAGCATCCAGCACATCGGTTGTGTGTGTGCCTTTTCCCTCCACCAGCATCTCATATGCCTCCCTGATACGCTCCCATCTCTTGTCGCGGTCCATGGCATAGTATCGTCCGACAAACGACGCCACCCTGCCGGTGCTCCCCTCAAGGTGCCTGATCATCGAGGCGACATACCCCCTGCCACTCTTAGGGTCGGTGTCGCGGCCGTCGCCGAAGCCGTGGATGAACACCTTGTTCAGCCCGTACTCTTTCGCCATATCACAAAAGGCATAGAAGTGGGAATCGAGCGAGTGCACGCCGCCATCAGAGAGAAGCCCCATCAGGTGAACCTTCACGCCCTTGTCGCGGGCATAGGTGAATGCCTCCTGCAGCTCCCTGTTTGATCGTATCTCGCCTGTACGGCACGCCTTGTTTATCTTTACGAGGTCCTGGTAGACCACCCGTCCGGCGCCTATATTCAGATGCCCCACCTCCGAGTTGCCCATCTGCCCCTCGGGCAGCCCGACATCCTCGCCTGAGGTGAGAAGGTATGATGAGGGATATTTCTGTTTGATTAGGTCGATACGCGGCGTCCCGGCGGATGCTATCACATCGCTCCTGCTGCCATCACCAATGCCCCACCCATCCAGGATCATCAAGAGTACTCGTTTATTTTTCATTGAGCCTTTATGTTACTTGAAATATTCAGGGTGCAAAAATAGCCATTTTTGCGTTTGGAATGCCCCGCAGCATGATAACATCAGAGAGGTTGATTTGTTTTTGCCTGCAGCAGAGGTTTCTCAGGCATGACGGCGGCCCGTCTCCCGGATGCGTCCCGGATGCGTCACGGATGCGTCACGGCTGCGCCCCGGATGGGTCCCGGATACGTCCCGGATGCGCCCCGGCTGCGGGAGAGCATGCCTGTATGCATGCCTCTCCCTCATGCCGGCTGTGTATTGTCAGTATGCTCCCCGTATCTCCCTGACCCGAATCGAGTACTCCTTCTCCGGGCAGGTTGCCTCCCAGGGTATGTCGGCGCCGACGTATGCCGCCCACTCCTCCGCGGTGAGGTTTCTGTTGACCCTGTCGCATAGTCCTTCGGTCATTACGCTCACATGTGCCGGTCTGCGGTCTACCCCTGCAGGGGTGGCTGCCAGGAATGCTTTCCCGTTGTCAGAGAATGCCAGTCTGATGACCCTGTCGTTGCTGTCGGTGAATACCACCGGCGGCTGGCTGAGGTCGGCCACGTTCCATAGCCTTATCTCGCCCTGATCATCGGCGGTCACCATCTGCCGGTCGATCCGGCTGAACCCTATCCGTCTCACGGGTGCGGCATGACCGCGGATGATCCGTTCAGGCTCTCCTGTGGCGGTATTCCAGAGCTCTATCCTGCCTTCGTCATCACCCGTGGCTATCTGTTCGCTGCCGGGCATGAACTGCTGTGCGGTGATGATCCGCTCCCCGGTATTGAGTGCCTTCTGCTGCCCATTCTCTCCTATGCGGCAGAGCAGCACACGGCCGTCAGCCGTCAGGGCGGCTACCAGCCGGCTCCCATCGGCTATGTCAAGTGACACTATTACTGAATGGTCTGTGATGATCCTTCTGCCGCGTCCCGTCTGCATATCCCACTCGGTGACCGCCCCCTCTGAGGCTGATGAATAGAGAAGGCCGTTGTCTGCATACTGCAGCGCCGTAATGTCTCCGTCACTGCTGTTGAGCCGGTATCCCGGCACGTTGTCGGCCAGGGGTATCATCTGTATTCGGTCGGTGCCTGCGGCACAGGCCAGCCATGCTTCGTCGGGGCTGAGGCTCATCGAGGTGATTCTTTCCCCGCCGCTCCATACCAGGTCGAAGCCGCCTGCGGGTCTGCCCGTCCGCCAGTGGATTATCCGTCCCCTGGTGTCAGCGGTGTATATGCCTCCGTCACCGGCGGCGGCCATGGCGGTCACCTCAGCCCCGTCGGGTGTGACACGGCTCACATACCTGTTGCCGTACCGTCTGGCCACCTCATAGAGGCCGGCAAAGATATCGGCATCCTCTTTTATGCCTGAGTATCTCTCATTGAAGACATATGCCTGCCATGCGAGCAGCACCTGCAGGTTGGCGCTGCCGGCATGCTTCAGCGAGCGCACCGCCAGTGAGCGTGCCACGACCAGCATACGGTTGCGGTTCTCGGCTACCAGCTTCTCCTCGGCTTTCGCCCTGCTCTCATCCATCTCCCTCATTGCGGCGACAGCTCTCCTGATACGCTTTTCGGCCTCCTCCATCCGTTTCAGGCCGGGCGTCTCTGCCTCGCCTAACCGGCTCTCCGCCTCTGTCAGCGCCTTCATCATGACATCGAGGCTGTCACTGAGCATATCATTTATTGCCAGTGCCTCCTCCTGCAGCTCGAGGGCCACCTGGCGGTGCCTGTCAGCGCTTATGCGCGATGAGTAGACCGCCCCCAGTGCCACCAGGGTGACCAGCACCAGCAGCCCCATCAGCATCGATATGAACCGGAAACGCTTCTCCTTTCTCTCCCTGCCTCTTCTGGCGTGCTCCTCGCGGATGGCATACTCCTCCTCAGAGTTCTTAAGGAACAGCATTGTCCGCTCGAAAGCGGGATCTATCTTCGCAGCCCATGCCAGCGTAGGCCTGTTCTCCTCCCTCCACCGGATAGCCAGCAGCAGGTCAGGCGGCGACCAGAGTCTGCCCTTGCCCTCCTGGTACAGAACGGCGGCGGCAGCCAGCTGCCTGTATAGCTTCACCGAGCTCTCCTCGGCATCCATCCACTCACGCAGCCTGTCCCAGTTCCTGATGATGCTCTCATGGGTGAGATCAAGCATTGTCTCCCCGGTAAGGGTCACCCCGGGCGGAGGTGTGAGGAACGAGTATCCATCGGAGCGGAAGAGTTCGGCCACCGTGATTATCTCATCACGGGTGAACCCGGTCTGCTCAGCTATGGCTGATATCTTTTCAGGGTTGCGGAGCTCGCGTCCCTCATCGGTACGTATGGTGATGGTGCGGAAGAGGCGTTCGCATACGTGGCGGTGCCTCTCATCAAATGACTCCAGTGCCTGTCCGGCGTGCAGTGAGATGGCGCCCGCTATCCTGCCTGCAGCCTCATAGTCGGATATCCCTACCGGGCGCTGCGGGTCGCCTGCCTGATACCACTGGTTCCACATCCTCATCAGCAGATGCTGCAGCACCGGCAGCCGGTCATGCCTTTCACCCAGATCCCTGATGATCACTTCGGTCAGTGAGCTCTCCATGGGTGCACCCGACAGCCTCAGCGGCTCCTCTATCACCTCCCTGAGCCTGGCGGCATCAAGATTGGGGACCAGGTAACTGCTTCTGTTCATCAGGGCTGTCAGCGCTGCAAACCCTGCACACTCCGATACATCCTCAGACCTCATGGCTATCAGCACATGGAGGCCATTGCCGGGATCAGCCACCGCATCGGTCAGCAGCCCGATGAAGCCGGCCACGTCATGATCACGCTCTCCACCCTCAACAGAAGGGTTGAGCCTGAAGAGATCCTCAAACTGGTCAGCGATGATCACTATCTGCTGGCGGGGACTCTTCCGGATACGGCCGAAGAGCTCTGTAAGACCCCTGGTCCTGTTGCGCAGCGATGCCGCTGCACTCTCAACGGTCACCTGCGCAAACCCTGCCCCGGCAGAGAAGGCGGCAGCCTGTGAAGCCAGGTGATCAACAGGATTCACGGCAGGCCTGATGACCAGGAATGACCATGACCGCTTCTCCTCGATATTCTCCTTCAGCAGTGCGGGAATCACACCTGCCATAAGCAGTGAGGTCTTGCCACCGCCCGAAGCACCGGTCACGGCAACAAACCTGTTCTCCTTCAGCCTGGCAACCACCTCACGGGTACATGCGGTACGTCCGAAGAAGAGGTTCGCCTCATCACTGCTAAATGGTCTCAGACCCGGAAAAGGATTGGATCTGACGTCGACATCCGATTCAGGCATATGCTACTTTTCAGGTTATGTTAACACCTACCTGATTGTCAACGTAATTTATCAGAATTTCAGTATACTCGGGATAATAAAAAAGATAGTCTGACACATCATTCAGTGAGAGGGTATAGAGTCCGGTCTTCCCGGTGGCAGAGGGCACGATCCAGGAGAGTTTATTCGGATTATCCTCTGCATCAACCGATTCTGAGTATTTCATGGCTGATGCCAGCATAATGATCTTCTCTTCAGGTATCATTTTGAAGCAGAGGCTGAGGAACCTGGTCTTTTCAAAAGTCAT
This sequence comes from uncultured Rikenella sp., assembly GCA_964488645.1. GTDB lineage: Bacteria > Bacteroidota > Bacteroidia > Bacteroidales > VadinHA17 > SR-FBR-E99. The sequence goes on from CAZAVK010000023.1 coordinate 22,045, forward strand.
GGCCGGGCGAGGCAGTTTGCCGCCGATAATTGCAGAGATCCTTTCCCTTACTGCTGCGGGCAGCCTTGCTTCGGTCGCCCGGTAACGGCCGGGGTCTATTCTCTCTATTGCCCTGGCGCTCTCCTCCTGCAGCAGCTGGCTGTTGCTGAAGAGGTATGAGAGTGCCTGTTCCGTATCCAGCCCTCTCCTCTCTTCTGCGGCGGCATGCAGTGCACATGCCTTTGTCCATGTGCCGGTGATATTCTGTTCTGAGGCCAGCAGCAGTGAGGTGAGAGGGCGCTCTCCCACGTCGCGCAGGGGGAAGCATACCGAGAGCTCTGCCAGCCTTTCACTGTCGCTGTTGCTGCCCAGAAGAGCCCTGAGGGATCTCCTGACCGGGCGGGGCATCAGCTCCTCGATCATTTCAGCCGACACCTCTGCCTGCCACCGGCTGATGGTCTCCGTCTGCGGCACCATGATCACCGCTGCCCGTTGTCCGGCCACCAGTGCGATCAGCACCGATATTAGGCCGCGGTTCACCTTGCGTTCCCTGCCTATGGCTGCCGCTATAAGGAAATGCCGTCCCCTGGTCGCCTCCTGCCCGAGTGCGATCAGCCTGGCTGCTGTATGCACTGCCTCGTCAAGCAGCTCTATCGTCGCCTGGCGCGCTTTTCCCACCGGTGTCCATCCGCGGTCGCACAGGCTGCGTGCCGCCTTCAGCCTCACGCCCATCTGGCCGGCAGCCATGAAGCTGCCCAGCCACGGCAGGGCCTCCTCAAGGGACATTGCCTCCAGCAGCCTGAGGATGATGTAGTTCTCTGTCTCGCTGTTTTCCGCTCTGACCGCGGCGCCGATGTGGCTGCCATATACCGCCGGCCCGAACCGCTTCAGGGTATGATAGGCCTCGCGGGCGGTCTCCGGGCTGGCCAGCGCCCTGATCACCTCACTGCAGAGGGAGATCATCATGCCACGTCCGGCAGCGATTATTGCTGCTCTCCTCTCCTCGGGACGGGGCGAGCCGAGCAGCCGCAGGATATCCTGCTCATGGAACTTGTCGGTGGTGATCCCGGTGTAGCGGTCACCGGTGATGAGGCGACCCAGGAGACCATCACCCTCACTCCCCTCCCGGGCATCGCCTGCTCCCGTACCGGCACCATCAGCACCCGGGGCTGACCGCCCCGTATCACGGTGTGGGGCAGACCGCGAAAAGTCAGGCTCTTCGCTGCAGATGGCTGCCATATAGGCATCAGCGGCCTGACGGCGGACAACGGGATCGTCATCTGCGGCAGCCGGGAAGTCACCGTTGCCGGTTATCAGTGATGAAGCTGCCTCAGGTCTGTTATGCCACCTGGCAGCCAGCAGGCTCTTCATCTGCGCCGAATAGTCTGCGCCGGCAATGACGGAGAGCATCAGCATGACCAGCGCCGCAACCGGAAGCACCCAGATCAGCCGGTAGATCTCCAGTCCGGCTGCAATGACGGTCCCGGTCAGCAGCAGCATCATAACCAGGGCCGCAACAACAGTAATGTTTGTCAGCCTCCCGGCCTTGCCGCAGACCGGGGGCATGCCGGTTATCTCCCCGAAAGAGGCTGCCGTGACGATGGCCGGCAGGGTTGACACGGCCGCCACCGAGAGAAAGATTGCGGCCGCCACCGAGGCAAACAGCTCTGAGAGAAGCAGCATCGGCTCACTGCCTGACAGGTCATAATAGATATAGATGAGTGCGGCAGGCAGTGACAGCAACAGGAGCAGCAGAGGCGCCATATTCATCCTTCCCTGGAGACGCATCTCACGGAAGAAGGGAAGGTAACGGCGGTTTCTGGTAAGTGCGGCAGACCCGTAGAGAATCAGGATGATTATGATCAGGTAGGTCAGGGGTGCCGACCGGCAGAGAGAGGTCGCAGCAAGCATTGCTGCAGTGATGGCAGCCATGAGGGCCATCAGCGCGAGCATCACCGGAAAGATCCACGGCATACCTCGTTTCATAGTCTGGAGATCGTTTGCCATATCCTGAAGTATGATACAGGCTTGCCAGAGACAAGGTAATGAAAAATCCTATTCCGGCAAATAATCTCCGGCTGATCTGATCTTCTTTTCAATAACAGCCGCTATCTCTTTCCCGCTCATCTTCTCCGCATCGATCACCAGGTCGGCCTGTTCATACCACGGGCTTCTCACACACAGCAGTTCCCTCACCCTGGCGGCTGTTGCTTCCGAAGAAGTCTTGCCGGCAGGGTATGTCTCCCCCGATGCTCTCTCCTGATCGAACCGGCCGGGCAGGTAGTGTGCGGCGGCTGTCCCTGCAGGTGAAAGTTTCCCCCCGGGGTTCTCCCGTTCTCTCCGGTGTCTCCTGGTCTTATCACTGTCCGGATTATGGCTGCTGCTCAGCAGGGGTCGCTCTCCTGCGGCATGCAACAGCCTGGCCGCCAGCGTCTCTGCCTGCAGTCTCAGATAAACGGTCACACCCGTGGCTTTCATCAGCTCCATATTGGCCTTGCTGCAGGGGGTGCCTCCTCCGCAGGCCACCAGCCTGCCGCTCATGGCAGCCACCCTGCCGAGGGCACGGCTCTCCGCCCTGCGGAAATACTCCTCACCCCTGGCGGCGAAAATCTCGCTGATGGTCATACCCTCCTCCTCCTCAACCATCCGGTCGGTATCGGCAAACTCCATCCCGAGCAGCGGGGCAATGATCTTCCCTGCAGTACTCTTGCCGCTGCCCATGAATCCGATCAGATAGATATTCACGATTTGTCAGAGATCGAGTTTCATCTGTGCCGGGTCATCATGTCTCACCGGGGCATGCGGCACCTCATTCTCTCCTGCTCCGTTGCCGTTATCCGGTTCAGGAGGCGCCGACTCGCTCTTAACGACCGGCTCCAGCTCCCGTATATCTGAGACACTGTAATTGGAGAGCCTCTTCCCCTTGGCCCGGAAGCTCTTCACGCCTATGAATCCGGCCACTTCGATTATCTCCTGCTTGCGCCCGGCATTCTTCCCGCCGAAGCTGATCTCAAACCTGGGATACTCAACCTCGGTCAGGCTCACCAGCCGTGAACCTTCACTCTCCGAGATGAAGCACTGCAGGTGCTCCGACTCCTCGAAGGCGAACCGCTTCACATAGTAGTACTGCTGCGCCTGATCCCAGTAGACCACCGAGACCACCTTCGACTCACGGTACTTCTCAAGCAGGAGTATGTCATCCTCGAAATGTGTTGAGAGGTCTGTTCCCGAGGTGCGGAACCACCCTCCCCTGGTAACCACCAGCAGCAGTTCGTCTGATGCGAACTCGCCCAGGTACCTGCCCCTGCCGTCGGCATTGAGTCTCAGCACCGCGTCATCGAACCATAGCTTGCGGCCGCCCAGTGTCGAGAGCCCCTTCTCCTTCAGCACAATACGGTGCACCGCATTCTTTGTCAGCAGGTTGCCTATCGAGCTGCGTCCCTTGATGGCCAGCTCGCCGAAGTCAAACTCAAACGTCGGCTTCTTCAGTCTCGCCTTCGGCTTGAGGAATACCTTCACCACCTCAGCCTCGCCGTTGGGGTTGACGCTCAGGTAGAGTATGCGTGTGCCGGCGGTGCCGCGGCCGAAGGTGTACTCCTTGTCGCGGGTTAGGCCGGTCAGTGCCGATCGCTTGACAAAGAGAGGGCCGTCGCGCCCGTCCTGGTAAACCAGGTTATAGATGGTGCGGCTGTCATTCCTGCGGAAGATACCGGCATGGATTATATCCTTTCCCACAAACTGCTTCTCCTCTATGCGGGTGATCAGGTAGGTGCCGTTCTTCCTGATGACAACCACATCATCAATATCCGAGCAGTCGCACACATACTCATCCTTCTTCAGCCCGAAGCCGATGAACCCCTCGGCGCGGTTGATATAGAGCCTGGCATTGGAGGCCACCACCTTTGCCGCCTCGATGGTCTCAAAGCTTCTGATCTCGGTGCGGCGCTCCCGCCCCTTGCCGTGCTTCTTCCTGATCTGCCTGAACCAGTTGATGGCATACAAGACGATGTTTGCCAGGTGGTTCCTCACCTCCTCCAGGTTCGCCTCCAGGCCCCTGATATGCTCATCGGCACGGGCGGAGTCATATTTCGAGATCCGCTTGATCTTAATCTCGGTGAGCCTGATGATGTCATCGCGGGTGATCTCACGCCTGAGGAGCTTCCTGTAGGGCTTCAGTCCCTTCTCGATGGCAGCGATCACCGCCTCCCAGGTCTCGCACTCCTCGATATCGCGGTATATGCGCTTCTCGATGAATATCTTCTCGAGCGATGAGAAGTGCCACTCCTCGTCGAGCTCGGCCTGCCGTATCTCCAGCTCGCGGGTCAGCAGCTTCACTGTCTGGTCAGCCGAGTGCCTGAGGATATCGCTTACACCCAGGAAGGCGGGCCTGGAGTCGTCAGTGATGACACAGGCGTTGGGTGAAATCGACAGCTCACAGTCAGTGAAGGCATAGAGGGCGTCGATGGTCTTGTCTGGAGAGACGCCGGCCTGCAGCTGTATCACTATCTCAACCCCGCCGGCGGTGTTGTCATCTATCTTCCTGATCTTGATCTTCCCCCGGTCGTTGGCCTTCACTATCGAGTCTATCAGTGACGAAGTGGTGCGCCCGAACGGCAGCTCGGTTATCACCAGCTCGCGCTTGTCAGCCTTCTCTATCCGTGCCCGCACCTTGACCATCCCTCCCCTGGCGCCGTCATTGTATTTTGAGACGTCGATCATTCCCCCTGTCGGGAAGTCGGGCCACAGCTCAAACGGTTTGCCCTGCAGGTAGGCTATCGAGGCGTCTATCAGCTCATTGAAGTTATGCGGAAGGATCTTTGACGAGAGCCCCACGGCTATGCCCTCCACACCCATTGCCAGCAGCAGCGGATACTTCACCGGCAGTATCACCGGCTCTTTGTTGCGGCCGTCATACGAGCTCATCCACCCGGTGGTCTTGGCGTTGAAGGCCACGTCAAGTGCAAGCTTCGAGAGCCTCGCCTCAATATACCTGGGTGCTGCGGCCCCGTCGCCGGTGTAGATGTTACCCCAGTTGCCCTGCGTCTCCACCAGCAGTTCCTTCTGCCCCAGCTGCACCAGCGCATCGCCTATCGAGGCGTCGCCGTGAGGATGGAACTGCATCGTATGGCCTATGATATTGGCCACCTTGTTGAAGCGGCCGTCATCCATCCGCTTCATCGAGTAGAGTATCCTCCGCTGCACCGGCTTCAGCCCGTCGGAGATGTGCGGCACGGCACGCTCCAGGATCACGTATGATGCATAGTCGAGGAACCACTCACGGTACATGCCCGAGAGGGCGGTAATGGTATGCAGCGCATCAGGCACCTGCTTCTCATCGGCGGCCTGGACATCGGCAGGCTCCTGCGGCTCTTCCGCGGCCGGGACCACAACAGGTTCCTGAGACTCTCCCGCGGCCTGGGCATCGGCAGGCTCCTGTGGTTCTTCCGGGATCAGTTCAAAAGGATCGCTCTCTCTCATCTTCTGCCTGAATCTTCACTCACACCTGCAGCGCCTCGGGAAGCTCCTCCTCCATCCGCAGGTTGTCAATAATAAAATCCTGACGCTCGGGGGTGTTCTTGCCCATATAGAACTCAAGGAACTGTATGTAGGGGTCTGACTTCTTCATTATCACCGGTTCCAGCCGCATCTCCTTGCCGATGAAATGCACAAACTCGCCGGGGGAGATCTCTCCCAGCCCCTTGAAGCGCGTTATCTCCGGCTCAGGCCCGAGCTCCCTGATTGCCTTCACCCGCTCCTCATCGCTGTAGCAGTAGCGGGTATGCTTCTTGTTCCTCACCCGAAAGAGCGGTGTCTGGAGGATATAGAGATGCCCCTTCCTGACCAGGTCGGGGAAGAACTGCAGGAAGAATGTCATCAGCAGCAGCCTGATATGCATGCCGTCAACATCGGCATCGGTGGCGATGACGATATTGTTGTAGCGAAGGTCATCGAGCGACTCCTCTATATTGAGTGCTGCCTGCAGCAGGTTGAACTCCTCATTCTCATAGACGATCTTCTTTGTCAGGCCGTAGCTGTTGAGCGGCTTCCCCCTCAGGCTGAAGACCGCCTGTGTCTCCACGTTGCGTGACTTGGTAATTGAGCCGCTGGCCGAGTCGCCCTCGGTGATGAAGAGCGTTGACTCGAGCCGCCGCTCATCATTGGAGTTGTAGTGCACCCGGCAATCGCGCAGCTTGCGGTTATGGAGGCTCACCTTCTTCGCCCGCTCGCGTGCCAGCTTCTGAATAGAGCTGATCGCCTTTCGCTCCTTCTCCGACTCCTGTATCTTCCTGAGCATGGTCTGCGCAGTCTCGCTGTTCCTGTGCAGGTAGTCGTCGAGATGCTTGCGGATGAAGTCAACCACATAGTTGCGCACGGTGGGCCCCTGCGGCCCCATATCCTTCGAGCCCAGCTTGGTCTTGGTCTGCGACTCGAAGATGGGCTCCTCAATCTTCACCGAGATGGCTGCAATGATCGAGGTTCTGATATCAGAGGGATCAAAGTCCTTCTTGAAGAACTCCTTGACGGTACGGGTGAGTGCTTCGCGGAAGGCCACCAGGTGGGTACCCCCCTGTGAGGTGTTCTGTCCGTTCACAAAGCTGTAGTAATCCTCCCCGTACTGCGTGCCATGGGTCATCGCCACCTCTATATCGTCACCCTTCAGGTGGATGATGGGATAGAGCCCCTCGCGGGTCATATTGTCATTGAGCAGGTCAACCAGTCCGTTACGCGAGACGATACGGGTGCCGTTGAGGTTAATAACCATCCCGGCGTTGAGGTATGAGTAGTTTTTCATCATACTCTCAACATACTCTGCGATGAAGTGGAACTTGCCGAACATCGCCTCATCGGGTACCAGTATCACCTCGGTGCCGTTCTCCTCGCTGCTGTCGGTCAGGGGCTCATCTCTCACCAGCTCGCCGGCCCTGAACTCAGCCTCCTTCACCTTTCCTTCGCGGAATGACCTGATAATGAATTGTGACGAGAGTGCGTTCACCGCCTTGATGCCCACCCCGTTGAGGCCTACTGATTTCTTGAATGCCTTCGAGTCATACTTCGCCCCGGTGTTCATCCTGGATGATACATCGAGTACCTTCCCCAGCGGGATGCCGCGGCCAAAGTCACGCACCCTCACCTCCTGCCCCGTGATTGTCACATCGATCCTGCGGCCGAATCCCATCATATACTCATCAACCGCGTTATCCATCACCTCCTTCAGCAGGACGTATATTCCGTCATCAAGGGAGGAACCGTCACCCAGCTTTCCGATGTACATACCGGGCCGACGCCTGATATGCTCCTTCCACTCAAGGGTTATTACGTTCTCCTCTGAATAATTACCGTCCATTCTCCCGAATTTTGCGGCAAATATACAGAATTAGCAGAGGTGATTGGCGCCGATTTATTAACAAAGGAGGTGAATTAATCACCTGTTTGCATGAATTTACGGGGGTCAGAGGCAATTCTACCCTGTCCGTTTCCTGTCCCTGCCGCGGCCTCTGCCCCGGCCGGTCTCTTCCCTCAGCTGCTCCATGGCTTCAATCATCAGCTTCTCCACCCTGGCGGCCAGTTCTTCCGGGTCGCCTGTCCCGAACTGCCCCGGGAAGATGGGGTCAAGCACCCTCAGCCTTACCAGGCGCTTGTTGCGGAATATTATGCCGCCCTTCTTGGGCATGATGGCTCCGGCGCCGTCTATCAGCACCGGCAACAGCGGCTTGTCGTTACGGATGGCCAGCTGGAAGGCGCCGGTCTTGAATTTGCCTATCTGGCCGGAGAGTGAGCGGGTCCCCTCGGGGAAGATCACCACCGAGATGCCGTCCTGCAGCGATTCGGAGCACTTCTCCATCATCCGTATCACACTCGCCTTGTTGCCCCTGATCAGCTCGATATACCTGACCATCCGCATCTCCCAGCCCACCACCGGCAGCCTGAAGATCTCGGACTTGGAGACCCACCGCAGGCGGTGATGCAGCATGTTGAAAAATACTATGTCAAGCAACGACTGGTGATTGGGAACGATGACATAGGCCTGCTTCTGATCTATCTTCTCCCTTCCGTCGGTGATCACCTTCCAGAAGGGGCTCATTTTGGTCAGCACGATCCCCTGGATTATCATCCACCGGTTGTTCATGAGCCGCTTCCTGTCAAAGGCGAGAGACAGCAGCCAGAGTATGACGGCCACCGGGAAGGCAAGCAGCACGAAGGTGATGCTTGACAGCCAGACCCATAGTGACTTGAGCAGATTCATTGTTTTATCCGTTTGTTTATTGTCTCTGCCAGCATGGCCATTGCCAGGCCTGCCGGCACCCCGTATAGTGCTCCGCAGAGCACGTCGCCCGGGTAGTGTGCGCCAAGATATATCCTCGAGTATGAGACCAGGAAGACCCATGCCATGACCAGCCACGTATACCATCTTTTCCCTGTTAGCCTGGCGGTGAAGGCAGCTATGCCGGCCGTATTGGCTGCATGAGCCGAGAAGAAGCCGTACATGCTGCCGCAGTGCCCCCTGACCGTCTGTACCAGTCCGGCCAGTGCCGGCTCATGGCAGGGGCGCGGCCGCTCAACCAGCCTCTTCACGATGCCTGACCCCTGGTCGGTGATGAGTACCAGCAGGGGCACCAGTGCCAGCGGTATCCATACCCGGTGGCCGAACCGCCGGGCCAGCAGCCATACCATCATGAGATAGAGCGGCACCCATACCAGCTTCAGGCTGGCAGTCCACATCAGCCAGTCGAGGAAGGGCGACCGCAGTGAGTTCAGGAAGAGGAACAGCTTATGGTCGAGCTCGATCATGGCAGGGTGTTGAGGGTTCTCCAGAGAGTCTCCTTCAGCCGGGCTATCCCCTGGCCGCTCACCGACGATATCATCACCCAGGTTACTCCCTCCGGCAGCATCGGCATTAGTGCCTCAGTGAGCTCATCATCGAGCAGGTCACACTTGGTCACCGCCAGCACCCGCTTCTTGTCGAGCAGCTCAGGGTTGTACCTCCTCAGCTCATCGGTCAGTACAGCATACTCCCTCGCTATGTCCTGCGAGTCAGCTGCTATCATAAAGAGCAGCACCGGGTTGCGTTCAATATGCCTGAGGAAGCGGTGTCCCAGCCCCTTCCCCTCGGCCGCACCCTCAATTATGCCGGGTATGTCTGCCATCACGAACGACCTGTGGTCACCCAGGCTCACTATCCCCAGGCTGGGATGGAGGGTGGTGAATGGATAGTCATCAATCTTCGGCCTGGCGGCGCTCACCACCGATAGGAGCGTAGACTTGCCGGCATTGGGGAACCCCACCAGTCCGACGTCGGCCAGTACCTTCAGCTCGAAGATGAACCATCCCTCGCTTCCCGGCTCGCCCGGCTGTGCATAGCGTGGTGTCTGCCGTATGGCCGACTTGAAGTGGGTGTTTCCCAGTCCGCCTCGTCCTCCCCTGAGCAGTCTCTTCTGCTCGCCGTCAGCGATTATCTCTAGCTTCTGCTCACCGCTCTCCTCTGATCGCACCACCGTGCCGGGCGGCACCTCTATCACTATGTCAGCGCCGGCGGCGCCGCTCTTCTGGTTTGATGCCCCCCTGGCGCCGTCACCGGCGGTGAGGTGCCTGGTATACTTGAGATGGAGCAGGGTCCACAGGTTGGCATTGCCTCTAATGATCACGTCTCCTCCGCGGCCGCCGTCACCGCCGTCAGGTCCTCCCTTCGGGTTGAACTTCTCACGCCGCAGGTGCGCTGATCCCGCGCCACCGCGGCCCGACCGGCAAAAGACCCTCACATAGTCTATGAAGCCCTCCTCAGCCATCAGTCAGATCACCCTGTCGATCTCATCACAGAGCCTGCCGAAGATATCATCTATCAGCCCCACCCCGTCAACAAAGCGTACCACGCCCCGCTTCCTGCCGAAATTGATCACCGGCTCGGTCTTGTCGCGGTAGACGGCGATGCGGTTGTTTATGATTCCCTCATCAGCATCATCAGCCCTGCCGGAGACCAGCGCCCTCTTCTTCATGCGCTCCATCAGCTCGGTATCATGCACGTCGAGCACCAGCATGAGGTCTATCGTCATGCCCCGCTGCCCGAGCATCTCCTGCAGCGCCTCGGCCTGTGCCGCGGTACGCGGGAAGCCGTCGAAGATAAACCCTGCCCTGCCGGTGGTGGAGTCGATCCTGTTGGCAATCATCTCTATCACCACCTCATCGGGCACCAACTCGCCGGAGGCCATGATGGCCTCCACCTGCTTACCCAGGGGGGTGCCGGCAGCCAGCTCAGCCCTGAGCATGTCACCGGTAGAGAGGTGAAGGAGGTTGTACTTGCCCGCCAGGGTCACAGACTGTGTGCCCTTGCCCGATCCGGGAGGGCCGAACATCAGTATATTAATCATCTCAATTATTTGGTTAGTTTGTAAATTGCCTTCAGGTTGCGGCCATAGCCGTCATAGTCAAGACCATACCCCACCACGAAGTTATTGGGTATCTCAAAGCCGATATAGTCTATCGGAATATCCTTCTGGTACGAGTCAGGCTTGAAAAGCAGGGTGCAGACCCTGATCTCGGAAGCTTTCCGCAGCTTCAGCTCCCCGATCACCCGCTCGAGCGTGGCACCGGTATCCACGATATCCTCGATCACCACCACCGACTTGCCGGTGATATCCTCGTTCCACCCTATCAGCTCCTTGATCTTGCCGGTGCTGGTGGTGCCGTCATACGAGGCAAGCTTGATAAAGGAGACCTGGTTTTCGAGCCTGATCTGCCTGATCAGGTCGGCGGCAAAGAGGAACACCCCGTTCAGGACGCCGAAGAAGAGTATATCCTGGCCCTGCAGGTCTTCATTGATCTTCTCGGCGAGTGCGGCAACCCGGCTTTGTATCTCATCTTCCGTGATATACATCGAGAATTCCCGGTCGAGCAATGTTATCTCATTCATGGTTGAGGCAGTTAATGGCGCTAAATTATAAATTTAAAGCTTATTTTTGTCCGGGTAGCCATCTATCATAACAAATGAGCCTATGAAACCTCTTGTCAGCATCATCATGGGAAGTGTCTCTGACCTGAAGGTCATGGAGAAGGCGGCAGAGTTCCTTGACGGCATGGCTATCCCCTTCGAGATCAATGCCCTTTCTGCCCACCGCACGCCTGCTGAGGTTGAGCAGTTTGCCCGCGGTGCTGCCGGGCGGGGCATCAAGGTGATCATTGCCGGTGCCGGCATGGCAGCCCACCTGCCCGGGGTGATCGCAGCCATGACCCCGCTGCCGGTCATCGGGGTGCCGGTCAGGGCCTCCCTCGACGGCATGGATGCGCTGCTGGCGATAGTGCAGATGCCCCCGGGCATACCGGTGGCCACGGTGGCTATCGACGGCGCCCTCAATGCCGGCATACTGGCGGCACAGATACTCGCATCGGGCGACCCGGCCCTGATGGAGCGGCTGGCAGCATACAAGGAGGGGCTCAAGGATAAGATCGTGAAGGCCAACCAGGAGCTGGGCACCGTGAAGTACAGGTTCAGGACGAACTGACAATCAGATAACAGCCTGCCTGCCGGGAGTTGTTCACAGGGTCCGGCGGGCTTTCATCAGGTAAAGGAGTGCGCCACCTGCCTGCGCAGTGGCGCATCGGCATATATTAATCTTAACTCTTGTTGAAATGAATCACGCATCGGACATACCAACCACACCATCGAGCTTCAGGGGCCGCATAGTAATGATCGGCTGCGGCAGCATCGGCCAGGGTATCCTGCCGGTTATCGGCCACCATCTTGAGGGTATCTACAGCCGTATGACCATCCTCTCAGCCAGCGAGTCGGGCCGCCGGGTGGCCCAGGCCCATGGTGTCAGGTTTGTCCATTCGGTGCTGACACCCGGCAACTACCGGACGATCCTGAAGGGCTACCTGCGTCGCGGCGATCTGCTTCTCAACCTCTCCACAGGCGTCTCCAGCCTCGATCTTATCCGTTACTGTGCCGGGGTTGGCGCCCTCTATGTCGACACCTCCATCGAGCCCTGGCCGGGTATCTTCGGCGACCCCATGCTTGAGCTGCATGACCGCACCAACCATGTCATCCGCAATGAGGCCCTGAAGCTGAAGCGTGAGCTTGGGCCCGACTCGCCCACCGCCGTGGTCGACCATGGTGCAAATCCCGGGCTGGTCTCCCACTTCGTCAAGCGGGCACTGGTCGACCTCAACCGCGAGATACGCCGCAGCGGCGCAAAGCCCTCCACCCGCGACGAGTGGGCTGCGCTGGCACGTGACCTGGGCATAACCACCATACAGGTCTCCGAGCGCGACACCCAGGCCAGCCACCGTCCCAAGCGGCAGGGTGAGTTTATCAACACCTGGTCAATAGATGGCTTCGTGGATGAGCTGATGCAGCCGGCAGAGCTCTCGATAGGCACCTTCGAGAAGCGGCTGCCGAAGGGGGCGCAGGAGCATACCCCCGGCTCGGGCACCCTCTTCCTCGGGCGGCCCGGGGCGAGCACCTTCGCACGCAGCTGGGTGCCCTCGATAGGAAGCTTCCAGGGGATGCTGGTGACCCATGATGAGGTGCTGGCACTGGCCGACTACCTCTCCATCAGGAACGAGACGCGCTTCACATACCGTCCCACCGTGATGTTTGTCTACCACCCCTGTGATGACGCAATGCTCTCAGCGCTCGAGCTGGAGGGCAACGGCTGGATGCTGCAGCCCACCTCGCGCCGCCTCAGCACCGACATCAAGGAGGGTATGGATGAGCTGGGGGTACTGCTGGCAGGACATCCCCGCAACGCCTACTGGTACGGGTCGCAGCTATCGATAGAGGATGCACGGTTCCACCTGCCCGAGGCCAACGCCACCACGCTGCAGGTGGTGGCCGGGGCACTGGCAGCAATAGTGTGGGCGATAAACAACCGCGGCGCGGAGTGGTCGAGCCCGAGGAGCTCGACTATGAGGAGTGCCTGGAGATAGCCGTCCCCTACCTCGGCCGTATGGTGGGCGAGTTCACCGAGTGGACGCCGCTCGACGGACGGGGGAAGTACTTCCCCGAAAAGCTCGACGTGAAGAGCCCGTGGCAGCTGCAGAACATACGCAGCAGGCAGTACCCCGGGGAATAAGATAGTTAAAATGTCACCCGCAGCTGACCCCTCAGCTCCTGCCGGAGGAGGTCTCCCTCACTACGCTGTGCCGCGGTGAATGCATACTTCACCCTGGCCTCTGCCCCGCCGGCGATCTTCCACGACACCATGACGAATGACCGGGTCATCTCGCCGTAGAGTGCCGGCACGCTGAAGGCCGACACCAGGTCGTTCTCCCAGGCATAGAGACGGCTTTCCCAGCCGCCTGTTGAGCAGGCCGCATACCTGAGCCACACCCTGAGGGGCACCGCCGGCAGGGTGTATGACAGATCCTGGCAAAGCATACCGCCTCTCTCCGCTGCCGGCGTCACCAGCGAGACCGATGCCCGGGTGGTGAGACGCAGACCGCTAAGCGGTTCGATATCGAGCACCACACCCGCCTGCCGGCGTGTATGCCGCCGCCCGGTGGCGGTCCCCCTCGCCTCCTGGGAGTCATACTCACGTGATGAGGCACTCCATGATAGCCTGAACGAGATATCGTCGCGCGGCAGGTACTCAGCCCTTATCTCCTGCCTGCTGCCACAGGCCGGCGCGGCGGAGCGGTAGCGTGCCCAAGGCACCCGGTAGTGATCTGCCGCGGCCGTGATGAAGAGGTGCCGGGCAGCCTCCAGGTGAAGCGAGGCGGCGATGCCTGCCTCGTTGCCCGGACCGGAGACGCTCTTGCTGGCCCCGGAGTGAAAGGCGTGATAGCCGGGAGGGTACCACCGTACCAGGATATTCGAGGTGACCCTGGGCGATGGTTTCAGCCGAAGGCCGGCGGTGGCTGCCAGCGAGTGCAGGAGACCGTTCAGGCCTGCACCTGACATAGACGGTTCAGCACCGGAAGTTCCGGCATCACCCATAGCGCCGGCAATATCCGCAGCACAGACAGTACCGGCAGTGCCGGCAGCACCGGAAGTACCTGCAGTGCCGGCAGTACCAGCATTATCGGAACTACCGGCAGTACCCACAATACCCCCATCCCCCCTCTCTGCCGGTCGGCCGTCATGGCTCACTGCCGCCTCGCCGAAGAAGAGGATCGGGCCGGTACCGGCCCTGATGTCAAATGCCAGGTTATAGAGCCGGTCACCTGTGAATGCATGCAGGTTCTCGGGCTTCCTCATGTCAGGCAGGAAGGGCAGTGAGAACCACGTGGCGGCGGCGGTCACCCCCGCGGTGACCCACTCACCCGAGGCGGAGAGATGCAGTCCCGCCACCTGCTCAGTGAGGCTCCGGCGTGCCTCCAGCTGCGAGGGGGTGACATGGAGGCCTCCCCTCACCAGGTTGCTCACCCCGATCACATTGCTCTCATCATCACTCTTCAGCCTCGCATCTATCCTCTTCGATGAGACAAAGAGCAGCGCTTTTGCTCCCGTGCCGCCGGCCATGATGCTGACACCCCTGAAAAAATCATTCTCCTCGGTTGACCGGTATGGCGCTGCCCCGGCTGCTCCAGCCAAGAACGATGGCGAGCTGAGCCACGATCCCATCCACCTGCCGCTGTTGAAGAGCACTCCCTCGCCAGTCCTGATCCGGTAGTCACCGGCAATCACCTCCTTTATCACCCCGCTGCCACGATACTCCACATACCCCGACAGGAAATCGGCTCCCGGCGCACCGTTAAACGAGAACCTCTCACCCGGATCATTCTCGGCGGTAAGCCCGAAGCCGAACCGCTGCTGCTCATGCTTCACCTTCAGCAGCGAGCGCCCCCCCTCCCACTCCTCCTCGCCCCCGGTAAAGCGGGTAGTGAACGAGAGGGCGGCGGCCGTGCGGCTGTAGCTGCGCCCTGCGCTGCCCCGGTCATGCGTCAGCGTTATGCAGTGGGCCATCAGCATGGCGGTCTGGCGATCGAATCCCGGCAACAGCGCCAGCTCATAGATGGTCTCCACCGGGCCGTTGCGGCGTATATGGTCAGCCAGCACCATCACCTGGAATGCGTTCAGGAAGAAGAGCCGCGAGATCTCCTGCTCATCACCGGTGTTGATCCTCACCGGGAACTCCTTCAGCTCTTCCAGCTCCTCGAGCAGCAGGGCCGGGTCGGCCTCATCATCCAGTGCCAGCATCTCCTCCACCGCTAACCTGAAGAGGTGGGACTCATCCTGGCAGAGAACCGGGCTCAGCGTAAGCAGCAACAGTGCCATGATGAGGAGCGCCCCGGCCGGCACACCCCTCAGCCGCAATAATTCTCTGCCTACTTTATTCTCCATAAGAGCGACACTGATGAGGTCATTCCCGTGGTGCTGTAGAGCAGGAACCCGATATCAGCCTGCAGCGGTCCCACCCGGAACCCTGTGCCGAAGCTGAAGGCTGAGGGTGAGCTCATGTAGCCTGTCCGCAGGGTGATCCGGTCACGGATATTCCATCCGGCGCCAATGCTGACCGACAGCGGCTCGTTGCTCACCTTATGCAGATCGAGGGCAACGATGAGTCGTTCAGACTCCTCCCAGGCCAGACCGGCATCAATGGATGAGGGGAGGGTATTGAGCGTTGAGACCGGATTGAAAACACTGAATCCCAGCCTGAGTGTGGGTGAGAGCTGCCATGCAAGCCCTGCACCGAATGTGACGTGCGACAGATCGCGGTAGTCGCCGACGGCGCGCTCAGTGATATAGTCGGCCCGCACACCCAGCGAGAGCCCGTCGCCCAGCCTCACCGCACTGGCTGCCCCGGCAAAGATCCGGTGGTAATCGCCATTCCCGAAATGAGTCACCACCAGACCGACAGGGGCGTTACCGGCCGCCAGCAGGGCACTGACGCCCCTGGTCGAGAGCTCGGGCATCATGAACCGGCTCTCTGCGCCGGCAGCGAGGCCCGATGAGGGTGCCAACTTCAGCAGCGCAGGATTGTGGAAGCCGTTCCAGTGACCGGGCGATGCGGTCACCGCAAAGGCCATTCCCATGGCATCGGCACCGAGTGGCAGATAGAGAGGTTCACCTGCACGCAGCAGGGAGGGATACAAAAAAAGCAGCATTAATACTGCATTCCACCGCAGCATCATAACGAGACATAATTTCCATATCAAAAATAGGCTATGCCCCTGATAAAGTCAAGTCAATTCAAAAGATTTCCGGTGGTGACACCGGGGCATTTAGCCTGATCGGAGAAATTATTCCAGGAGATCCATGGAAAACACCCGCGGTCAACCCTTGATATCCTTTATATTGAGCTGCACCGAGGAGACCCCTCTGAACTCATTCATCTCGATGGTATAAGCGATGTCTACCAGGCCGTTGGCGTCGCGTATCCGCTTCTCCATGTCAGCCTGCCCGAATGCGATGGCATTTACCGGCTGCCCGTTCCTGCGGTCAAAGGCCAGCTTGAGGTGGAACCCTCCCGATCCCACCTGCTGGCAGGCGATCGTCCTGACCCGGCGTGAGGCAAAGACCGGTGCGTTGTTCTCGGGACCGAACGGCTGGAACCGCTCTATGGCCCGTGCAAGCTCCACCGTCACCTCCTCCAGCTCCAGCTCGCCGTCAATATGCACCGTCGGTACCAGCAGCTCCTCGGAGATGGTTTCGCTCACATACTTCTCGAACCGCTCCCGGAACTCCTCAAGGTTCTCCTGCTTGAGTGTCAGTCCGGCAGCAAACATATGTCCGCCAAAGCTCTCGAGCAGATCCGAACACGACTCTATCGCCTGGTAGAGGTCGTAGCCCGGCACGCTGCGCGCCGAGCCGGTGGCATATCCCTCCTTCGACTCGGTCAGTATGACCGTCGGCCTGAAGTAGGTCTCTATCAGCCGTGATGCCACGATACCAATCACCCCCTTGTGCCATCCGTTGTTGAAGAGCACGGTGGTGCTGGCGTTCTTCATCCTGGCATCCTCATGCACCATGCGGTGTGCCTGCGCCGTTATCTCGCTGTCCTTCTTTTTGCGGTCGTCGTTACTCCTGTCGATGGCATCACATATCGTCAGTGCCTCCTGCGGATTGCGTGAGACCAGCAACTCCACCGCTTTCCTTCCCGACTCCATCCTGCCTGCCGCATTGATCCTCGGCCCGATTCGGAACACCACATCCTCTATCACCAGCGGACGGCGTATCTTCGCCTTCTCGATGATCTTCTGGAACCCCAGTCTGGGCGACTCATTGAGCTGCTTCAGTCCGTAGTAGGCCAGCACGCGGTTCTCGCCGGTCATGGGAACGATGTCTGACCCGATGCTCACCGCCACCAGGTCGAGGTAAGGTATGATCTTCGCAAACGGTATGTCCTGCACCCGGCAGAGCGCCTGCATCAGCTTGAACCCCACGCCGCAGCCCGAGAGCTCCTTGTAGGGGTAGTTGCAGCCCGGCTGCTTGGGGTCGAGCACCGCGGCAGCATCGGGGATCACCTCACCCGGCAGATGGTGGTCGCATATCACCACATCGATCCCTTTCGAGCGGGCATACTTCACCCTGTCAACCGCCTTGATACCGCAGTCGAGCGCGATGATGAGCCGGCAGTTGCCGGCAGCGGCATAGTCAATCCCCCTCTCCGAGAGGCCATACCCCTCATGATACCTGTCAGGGATGTAATAGTCGAGGCTGGCGTGCCGCTCACTCAAGAAAGAGTAGAGCATTGCCACCGATGTGGTGCCGTCCACATCGTAGTCGCCATAGACCAGTATCTTCTCATTGCGTGCTATCGCCGTGCTGATCCGGTCCACCGCCCTGTTCATGTCTTTCATCAGGAAAGGGTCATGCAGCGAGGCCAGGTCAGGGGTGAAGAACTCCTCAGCCCGACTTTTCGTTGTGATGCCCCGCTGCGCCATCAGGCGGGCGACAGCGACAGGCACCCTCATCTCTGTCGCCAGGGTCGTGACGACACGTTCGTCGCCCTCCTCCTTCAAGAGCCACCTTTTTTCCATTATATTTATTTTTAATAATATTCATATCCGAAG
This sequence comes from uncultured Rikenella sp., assembly GCA_964488645.1. Lineage (GTDB taxonomy): Bacteria > Bacteroidota > Bacteroidia > Bacteroidales > VadinHA17 > SR-FBR-E99. The sequence goes on from CAZAVK010000023.1 coordinate 39,973, forward strand.
ACCTCCCCCATTGAGTTGTACATCACTTTCTTAACATCCTCCATCCCAATCGCTTTTCCTGTCTCTTTCTCGATGCTTGTCACACCCTTGTCGGTGAATCCGCACGGATTGATATGATTAAAGTAGGAGAGGTCGGTGCTCACGTTGAGTGCAAAGCCGTGCATTGTCACGTAGCGCGATGCCCTCACGCCGATGGCGCATATTTTTCTTGCGCGTGGCCCCCTGCCGGCATCTATCCAGACACCGGTCGAGCCCTCAAGGCGCTCCCCCTCAATCTCAAAACGGGAGAGCCCCCTTATAATTGCTTCCTCAAGCAGGTGAATATATTCGCGGAGCCCTATCCCCATCCGCTCCAGGTCGAAGATGGGATACCCCACCAGCTGGCCCGGCCCGTGATAGGTGATATCGCCTCCCCGGTCTATCCGGTAGAACGATGCATCGCGTGCCTGCAGCTGGATATAGTCAACCAGCAGGTTCTGCTCTGACCCGCTCTTGCCGAGGGTATATACATGATTGTGTTCCACGAAGATAAGCCGGTCAGGTGTATACTTCCCTTCGGGCGGAGGTGTCCATTTCTCGGCCACCTTCGCGTTGAAGAAGCGCTCCTGGTACTCCCAGGTCTCCTTGTAATCCTTCCGGCCCAGGTCATCAAAGACCACCTTCGCGTTCATACCTCTCTGCTGCTGTTTAAACGTTTTTCTTATCGCCTCACTCTGCGGGGTGATCTATCAGCCCGTTACATGCTTCTCTGCGTGGAATGAGCTTCTCACCAGCGGACTGCTCTCGACAAATTCAAACCCTATCTCCAGCCCTATCCGGCGGTACTCATCGAATTTTTCCGGGGTGATATACTCCACCACCGGCATATGGTCGAAGCTGGGTGCCAGGTACTGTCCGATGGTCACTATCGAGCATCCTGTGGCATGCAGGTCCCTGAGTGCCTCAATCACCTCCTCCTCGCGCTCTCCCAGTCCGAGCATCAGCCCCGACTTCGCGCGCACGCCCCGCGAGGCGATATGTTTAAGCACCGACAGGCTCACCTCATACTTGGCCACCGAGCGTATCTGCGGGGTGAGCCTCCTGACGGTCTCGATGTTGTGTGAGATCACCTCCGGCCCGGCATCGATCACCTTGTCAAGGTCATCGAGGTTGCCCCGGAAGTCGGGTACCAGCGTCTCGATGGTCACCCCGGGGTTCACCTCCCTGATCCTCCTGATTGTGGCTGCCCAGTGTGCCGCCCCGCCGTCAGGCAGATCATCGCGGTCGACCGAGGTGATCACGGCGTGCTTCAGGTGCATCGTCCTGACCGCCTGAGCCACCCTGTCGGGCTCATCGCTGTCGGGCGGCAGGGGCCTGCCGCTGCGTGTGCCGCAGAACTTGCATGAGCGGGTACAGATGTCACCCAATATCATCAGTGTCGCCGTTCCGGCGTTCCAGCACTCCCCGATGTTGGGGCAGTTGCCTGAGGTACATATCGTGTGCAGGCGGTGGCTCTCAACCAAGCTCTTCACCATGGTGTAACTCTCCCCGCTTGCCCTCTCCATCTTCAGCCATGGCGGCAGTCGCCTCTTTCCTGTCATCTTTCTGCTGTTCGGTTTTTCATGAATATGCAAAGGTACACAATAAAAGAGAAGCATGAGAAAAGTGACGGTTTACTGTAACGATGAAAGTGTATCTTTGGGATGCATTCAGAGAGAGGGAATGATCTACGCAGACGACACACCGGCATTACCGCCTTTATCACAGGCATTATCGACTTCATCTCCGGCATTCAACTATTTTTAAAGCATATGGACATAGTTTATCTCAACGGTCAGTTTATCCCCCGCGAGCAGGCAATGATCTCACCTGACGACAGGGCATTTCTCTTCGGAGATGGTATCTATGAGGTCACAAGGTGGTACGGGGGCTTCTTCTTCGACCTCCCCGGTCATGCCGCCCGGTTCAGGCGCAGTCTGAAGGAGACGCGTATTGCCTGGGATGTTGAGGCGAGATTTGAGGAGCTCAATGAGGAGCTTATCCACCGTAACGGGCTGGGTGCCGAGTGTGCCATCGTCTACTTTCAGGCCTCGCGCGGTGCTGCTCCCCGCAACCATGCCTTCCCCAACCCGCCGGTGGCACCCACTGTCTATGCCTTTGCCCGCAGGCACAGTATCAATACCCTGGCCTGTGAGCGGGGCGTGGGTGTATGGCTTGCGCCCGATCCCCGCTGGAGCCGCTGCGATATCAAGTCCACCGCACTGCTCGCCAACGTGCTCCCCTACCAGGAGTCGCATGACAGGGGCTTTGCCGAGGTCTGCTTCGTACGCAACGGAGTGATAACCGAAGGCGCCCACTCGAACTATTTCTTTGTCAGGGACGGTGTACTGCACACCCACCCTGCAACCAATGATATCCTGGCAGGCATCACCAGGAAGAATATCATCGCCATAGCGGAGGCCAACGGCATCGCCGTCATTGAGGAGGCGGTGGCTGCAGACATGCTCCCCTATGTTCAGGAGGCATTCCTCTGCAACACCACCGGCGAGATCGTACCGATCCTGAAGGTCTCTGACCAGACCATCGGCAACGGCGAGCCCGGTCCGGTAACCCGCAGGCTGCAGGTGCTGTTCGATGAGCAGGTGCAGACGTTTAATCCGAATCAGTAGGATTTTTTATCACTGCCGGCTCATCCTTATTCCTATCGGGTAGCACCCAGTATACACTGGTCACTGTTTCAGGCAGTCCTTGGCCTGACGGAAGTGATTTTCCAAGTTCTTCCATAATGGGCAGAATGCTAAGGCCTTCACCCAGTGCGGAAGGACTTTCTATGTTGTATGTCAATATTAGCCGATCAAGGCCCTATTGCCCAACTTGAATCCTTCAATGCAGAAAAGTCTTTGAATGCCCATCAAGTGCACAAAAACTACTCCAGCTAGCAAGAATTGTTTACCTTTGATATACGCATAAGTAAGTAGTACACCATATTGCAACAGATTAAACTATATGATGAAGCAGGAAACTGATAATAAAGCAAATATCACTGGTGTCCCGTTAAGATCGAGTTGTTACTATATAATAAGTTAGTAATAAATAAATTACAAAGGTTAAATTTTTAAACGATTTGAAATTTACATTTAAGGCGATAATATAACGATTATCGCCATGAATCAAGGAAAGACTGTCTTTGCTCAGCTTATGTCCATGATACCCGAATACGAATTCGATAAATGTGTTAACCGCTATAACGGAAACTATCGAGTCCGACAATTTACCTGCCGGGATCATTTCTATGTCATGAGCTTTGCCCAGCTTACCCAAAGAGACAGTC
>CAZAVK010000024.1:0-41437 GCA_964488645.1 uncultured Rikenella sp.
CCCGCTCCTTCACCGGGGTGGGTTTTTGCTATTTTTAAGGTGACAACGTTCCTCTGGAAGAAATCCGTGAGCTTCTTTTTGGTGAGATAGTGTTTCAAAAAGTGCGTCTGGGGTAGTCATAAGAAAAGGTTTTCAGATTTAATTTTGCATGATGCGGAGAATATGTTAAACCAAAAAGAAAACTCCAATTCCTCGTGACCGTTATGGCAACTTTCATCCCACTATCCTGGCACTTCTTCGAGATCAGGAAGAAGAGAGCGAGATTCCGGCAAGCAACCTTACCGTGGCTCTGACCTATGACGTGTATGGCAGGTTAAAGACAAAAACCACCGGGCAGATGAAGCAGACGTATGTATATGACAATGCCTCAGGCAATCTTCTCTCGAGGGACTACAGGCTTTCAGGCTCACCCAAGGGCCTGACAGAATACTTCCAGTATGACAACCTTAACAGGCTGACCGGGTCACAGGTTAGTGGTGCGGGCTTAATGTCGGTAACCTATTCCCCCGATGGAAATATTATCACAAAGAGCGATGCCGGCTCTTATACCTATGATCCTTCAAAGCCAAACGCGGTTAGTTCCATTTCTGGCAACAACGGGACAATCAGTCAGGAAGATCAGTTGATAACATATAACGGTTATAATCTCACGACCCGCATTGAAGAAGGGAATTCTGCATATTCGGTTTATTACAATCCCTTAAAGCAGAGAATAAAGACTGTATGCACCTCGGTTGGAGCTCCGGCCATCACGAGGTATTACTCCGGGTCATACGAGAAGACCATAACAGGAAGCACTGTCACCGAAACGCATTATGTAACCAGTCCCGCCGGGCTGATTGCAATACTGGTCAAACAGGGATCAAACGTTCAGATATATTATGTTGAGACCGATCACCTTGGTTCAGTCATAGGTATTATCAACACCGACAAGAGTTACAAGTTCGACGTCTCATACGATGCATGGGGCAGGCGAAGGAACCCCACAGACTGGAGTTATAATAATATCCCTGCCACGCTAATAACAGACCGGGGCTTTACCGGTCATGAACATCTCGACGGTTTCGGACTGATAAACATGAACGGCAGGATGTATGACCCGGTTGCGGGAAGGTTTCTGGGGGTGGATCCCGTGATACAGGCTCCGGATTACTCTCAGAGTTTTAACGCATACAGCTATTGCCTCAATAATCCTCTTAAATACATTGATCCCAGCGGGTATGAAAGGCGGCAATACGAGTCCGAAAGCATAAATCCTGCATATTTTGCAGAATTTATTCAGGCATTGATGCTGCATGGACTTGATTATGCAGTTGGTAGCGTTCCACATGAGTCTAAAATCTGTTATTATGATGATACAGACGGTTCTTTCGAGTTCTCGATAGACTGGTTTGGTTCCATCGAAGGAGCTCAAACTATTATAACTGAAGACGGTTACATGTTATCAGACGTAAATGTATTTTCCAAGAAAGTAAAGGTATATCTTCAGCCAAATCAATTCAATAATTTACTAATTCCCTCAGGAGATGGGGGTGTCTTCAATAATTTCCTAGAAAATACATCAAGTGCCCGAGATGTAGTAACGGTTATTACCGGAGGTTTGAGATTAGCGACAGATGACAGAATACCTGCAGGTACACCAAAATATAAACCAAGCGGCTTTAATCCAGCTTTAGAAGCACAAGTCGCTAAAGGGCTGAAGGTAACTAACAGTATTCTCAGAAATGCTGGAAGAGCATTAGGTGTATTTTCAATTGTAGAACATGGCAACCAAGCATATCAGGCATTTGATAGCGGAAATATTTGGCGGGGAATAGGATATACAGCGTTAGCAGGATTAGATTTGGGACTGATGTTTTTAAGATCTTCCCCCACTGTTCTTGTTGTTTCTGTTATTTATGGAGTTCTTGATGCTACAGCGTTTTAATTTTGTTATTGTTATGGATAAACTGTATTATTTGTATTATCGATTATTCAATTACTATAAGAAAGGTGATGAGTTTGAGATATCTGCAACAATTCAGACCTATTTATGCATCACCGGCTTATTGTGGATAAATGTTAGTACAATTCTATTTTTTTTCAGTTCTATTTTTTACGATGGTAATAATTTGTTAGATAGGGTTTTTACCGATAATTCAGTATATAATAGATTTATTATCACTCCTTTATTAATTGCACCTATTTTTCTTATTATTTTCTTTTTGATTAATAAACGGATAAAACAAAAATTTGAAGAATTTAAGACAGAAAGTAATGAAGAAAAGAAGAAACATGGGGTAAGAATCGTAATGTATATAATAATTTCATTCCTAATGTTTATACTATCAATAACATCTCCTCTTTACTTATAACTAAGAAGCCCGGAACTTCGCCGGTTTGTTTTCTTATACTGCCAGTTTAATTTGATACTATCCCAAAAAGTGTGTAAAGTAAGATTTTTCTAAATTTAAGGTTGATAAACTTTAACATTTAGATGATGAAAAACCTTCACTTTACACAGGAACAAATTACGAAAATTCTTGAAGATATTGCAAGCAAAGAAAATGGTTTGCATGATTTACTGAGACTCAGTCTTGAAGCTATGATGCGTGCCGAAAGGGGATAGTGTTTCAAAAAGTGTGTCTGAGGTAGTCATAAGAAAAGGTCTTCAGATTTAGTTTTGCCTTCACTCTTCACCCTCTCCCTCGCGGATGAGAAACTCGGTGAGGTTGACACTGTTATCTAGCTGAAGCTTTCGCCTCAGGCGGTACCTGGCTATCTCTACGGCCCTTCCGGATATGTTGAGTAGCTTTGCTATCTCCTTGGTGGTGAAGTTCATCCGCAGATAGGAGCAGAGCCGAAGGTCATTGGGGGTCAGTGCGGGGTATTTCTCAAGCATCCGCCTGTTGAAGCCCTGCTGAGAAAGCTTCAGGCTGTTCAGTGCGTTCTTCCACTCTTCGGTCTGGGTGCTGAGGCCCGTCCTGATTATCTGCTCCATCTCCCTTACCAGCTTCTGCGAAACCCCTGATGACCGCTCCTTCAGCTGACTGATCTGATCATTCAGCCTGGTCATTATCTCGTTCTGCCTGATCAGGTAGCGCATCGTTAGCATCAGCTCGTAACTCTTGTGATCAAGCTCACTCTCGAGCCTGCTCTTCCCCGCCTCATAGGCAAGCATCTGCTTCTGACGCTGCAGCTCACGCCTGAAGATACTCATACCGGACATGACAGCCAGCACAATGAGAACAAGATATGCCGCCATGGCTGTATTGCTCAGTGCAAACGGTCTCCGGATAATAAAGTCGAAACCGGTAATCTCCCTGCCGGTGACAGGCTTCACCTGGAGGTGGTAATGACCGAATCGCAGGTTCAGAAATGAGAAGTTATCGGTATATGTACTGTGCCAGTTGTCGCCCAGTTCCCGTATGCGGTAGAGATATTCCCTCTCCTCACGCCACAGTTCTGAAGGGTCAGCCAGGAAGATGGTGACATTGTTTTCACGATGTCCTATCCGTGGAACCCCGCCTGTACCAGGAATTATTGTGGAGTGGCTTGCCTGGCCACTGAAAAGAACGCGGTCAATCACGACCGGCCGGCCCGGAGAGCTCTTTTCATATTCTGAGATATTGAAGAGGGTGAACGATTTGCGGGCCGGGATAAGCATGGTATTCCCGTCAAGGGGTATGATCTGCTGCTCCCTGCCGGGCAACTCCTCAAAACGTTGCGGGAACTCGGTCACCAGGGTTGCCTCGAAGGCCCTGGATATCTCAAACAGGGCTATCCTGTTCTTCATGACGAACCAGTAGAGATTCCTCTGGTAGGGTATGATGCCGGTAGCCCGGCGATAATCTGCCAGTCCGCTCTCCAGCGATCTGACAGGAGAGAATTCACCTGCCTCATAGTCAAAGGCATATATATTCTCTGAGGTGAGGAAGACCACCTGGTTGTTGATTTTTGATATTGATATCCTGTTGTTGCTGTCGTCTATGGATGAGAAGGCGGCAACCGATATTACCGAATCAGCTGTCTCATTGAGCTCGAGCCGGTAGATTCCCTTCTGCGGGTGGGTGGCCCACAGGTATCCCAGGTAATCGATCATGAGTGAGCGTGACGGTTCGGCATACCCGGCGATCCGGTTCCGGTAGCTCCATTTCCCGTCATCGTCTTTGGCGAAAGAGATGATCCCGGTATAGGTACCTTCCAACAGCAGGTCATTGTATTCAACCATTGACCAGCCGCCGGTTACCTCGCTGATCCGTCTGACGCTGTTCCCCTCCGTCAGGAAGGTGCCGTCATTATGCCCGCACAGTATCTGGCCATCATGCCTTTCAAGCAGCCATACCTGTCCCTGGGTGTTGTCAACCATCCTGAGGTCCCTGAAGTTGTAACTGCTCCCACGCTCCTCTATCCCGGCGATGTAAAGGCCATGATTGGTGCCCAGGTAAAGCATGTCATTCTCCCTGATGGCAGAATAGATGGTACCGAGATTACCCGTGAGGTCGGCAAAATGCTTCAGCGGCGAGTTGAGGCTGAAGTAGTGTGCTCCGTCATCAAGGCCTATCCACAATCCACCCTGCCGGTCATTGTGCAATGAGAGTACGGTATTGTCATTCAGGCCATTGGAGTTGTCATAGGTACTGATGACCTTCCCCCTGGCATCACTTATAAGCAGCCCTTTCAGAATGGTGCCAAATACCATAAGTGAGTCACTGAGGGCGAGTCCGGCATTGCAGGTCTCAGATTTCAGCAGTTCAGAGAGCTCGCTGCGGAAATATGTGAAAGAGCTGCCATCAAACAGGTAGATGCCACTATTGGCCGTACAGATCCAGTATTGACCGGGTTTAACCGGTATTACTGCATGAACCTTCATTGAGCCGAATGGCTCACTGCCGGGAATAAACCGGTACCTGTCGCCATCGAACCAGTAGAGTCCTTTATCAATACCCTGAACCATGAACTGCTCACCTGCCCTGAAGAGAAAGAGCATTATGGCCGGGGCAGGAAGTGGCTTCACCCCTGAAGAGTCATACCGGTAGATGGTTGTGAACGACTGGAAGAATATGGAGTGGTTGTGTTCATATATATTCCATATCTCATCATTGGGCGGAATATCAATTCCCTGCGAAACAGACTGGTAGTAGAGGTCGCCCCCGGCATTTCTCTCCCAGTATCCGAACTCTTCAAAGGAGCCGGTGAATATCCTGCCCCCGGAGCTGACACAAACCGACCTGACCCCTTTGCTGAACGGCATCAGGTAGTTCCTGGCACTGATGCCATTGTATTCTACGAGTCCTGATGAATTGGCAAAATAGACATAGCCGTTATTAGGATTGCGGTAAATCTTCCAGTTCTGGTTGCTCACCGGAAGTTTTCCCGAAATGTATTCCCTGATCTCATCGGCCTGGGCTGATACCCTGAGATTCACAGCAATGAGTGCAACAGAGAGCATGATCAGTGAGATCAGGACCCTGTTCTGCCTCTTTTCCCCTGTCGCTAGTGCCATAAGGTAAAATGATTGCATCACTGCACTTATACAAATGTAGGAATAATCGTGGAGTATGCCAGAGCAGGGGAATGTGTTCCCGGGGAGAGGAAGAGCTGATACATCGGGAAATGGAACTGCCGTTCCGGAACATGGTGAGTGTTGCCGGCTGCGACCTTCAGCCGGTACAGCTAATGCCTCACCTGACAAGATGCCGGTTGGTCTCTCCCGTAACCCGGGTAATTGTCTTACAGCAGTATCTCTGCCACTGTCCCGGCTTCTGCCGGCTGATCAGTCAACAGTGATAATGGGATTATCGCCCCACCGGTCCGGTAGGGGTTCTCTTCGCGGCTGAAGGGTATGGCCACCCCATTCACAATGACTTCACAGGGTCCGCTTGTTTGATGCCTGAGACGGTAGATGAATGTGACCCTCTTCCCCTTCAGCAGCAGCGACGCTTTCATCCCGTCGAGTGACCGCGGCATGACCGGGTCGATTACAATCATTTTGTCTTCTATCCTGAGGCCCAGCAACCGTTTTATTATCAGTCCGATAAATATGCCCGGGCCGCTGGAGTATATACGCCAGCCTCCCATGAGTGCCCTCTCTCCCTTTATGATGGTATCATACAGTTCACCGGCCTCATAACGGTTCCGGAAGAGGGCGTCGGAGCTGCTGTAATAGCAGTTCGCCTGTCTCGGCTCACCCTGTGGCACCACGCTGCGGTATCCTGCCGGTATTGCCTGCCTGACGGCTTTCATGAAGGGTTCGGCCCGGCCCATGATTGCCAGTGCCTCAGCGTAGCGCAGATGCTCATGCATATACATCAGACCTATCTCGCGGCCAAAGAAGGTGCTGCTCTCTGCCCTGCGGAATATTTTCTGCACACCGCCCCGGTATTTCAGAGGTCTGTCAAGCAGTCGTGCCCCGTCAGGCCCTTTCAGGTGCCGTTCAGTCAGCTCCAGGTGTGTGAGTGCCTGCTCACGGGTGAAGATACCGCTGATAATGCCGCGGTCATAAGGCAGGATGCCATATTTGACGCCGGTCACTTTGTCGGAGGGGTGGAACAGGAGGGATATTGAACCATCCTCTTCCACCAGGCCGTAACCAGCCACCACCCCGTCACGCACGAGATGCCGGTTGAAATCATCCCTTATTGCGGCGGCAACACTCTTCAGTTCCGATGCTCTCTTTCCTTCCCCGGCCACCGCCAGCACAGTGGCGTATCCTTCAAAGGCCTGGTAGCTCATCTGGACGGTCCATGAAGAGATCATCCTCCGGGCCAGGGTACTGCTTACCGGTTGCAGTGAATCGTTCCAGTCTCCGCCGCCGAATGGCACCAGCGAGGTACCCGGAATGAATGAGCCGGTAACCATCCGTATCAGTCTCTCCACATGTTCACTGATCGGTGTCAGGACCGGCTGCAGGCTGCCCGCAGCGTTATGGTAAGGGAGTCTCTCTACAAGAATGCCCTGGTCCCCGGTGACCGTGATGTAGCTGGTCAGGGCAATCATGCACCAGTAGTAGATATCGTCATGTGTCTGCGAACTGTCTGCCCTTATGGCCGAATAGCTGTCGAACATCCACCATTGCGGCCAGCCCCCGCTCTCCTCCTGGTTTGAGAAGATCAAGCAGATCAACGCTCTTGCCTCATCGTATCTGCCTGTGCTCAGCAACAGGTCGAGGGGACCCTGCGCCACATCACGTGTCCCCCAGGCGGCACCGCTGAACTGTTCGAGACCGTACGGGGTAAGGTAATGGATAAGCGCATTGAGTCCGAACCATGGCATTATCTCACTTATGGCGGCAATATCGCCCGTGCCTCCCGAAAGCGACAGGTTCATGCTCAGCTCCTTCCATCCGTTCCAGGCGATGAGAGTATCTGTCTCAAATTCTTCTGACGGATCACCAGCATGAAGTATGGCGGCCTCTCCGTTCACCTCGCCTGTAAAGCTGATAGTGAAGGCTGACAGGGGAGGGGTGGTCACAACGAACAGGGAGGTGCTGCGCGGGCGGCCATCACTGAAGAGAAGGCTTCCGTCGGTGGTGAGGCGGGGTTTGCCTGCCTCACCGGGAGGGGCGTCACCCCCGGTGTCACAGCCTCCCGGCTGCCGGCGGCTGTTTTTCCCGGCAGGCGAAGCCTGGCACCGGAGGCTGATACGGTAACGTGGCCGGCTGAACCTGGAAGCGGTCATTGATGATGGATCAGGCAGTGCCAGCCATTCGTTTTCCACGTCACTGCCTGAAATGTTCCAGCCGTTCAGCCCGTCAAGATCGCCGGTCAGGATGAGGCTGACCTCGTCACCACTGATCACCCTGAAGGAGGTGTGTGCCCGGGGCGAGCGGGCGGCAGTCCATGTCCGGACCTCAAAACAGTGACCGTCATACTTATAAATCCACCTGCAGTGGTTCAGGCCAGTCTCAAACGCTGAGGGTACCCCCAGCAGGAACCGTTTGCCGCTGATAGTGACAAATATCCTCATTCCACGTTCAGGATCGAGGTTAAAGGGGCTGGTGGATACTGACAGAAGGGTGTTGAAGTTGGTATTGCCTTGTGTGAGGTGAGAGCAGAAGATACCGGACGCGTATGCGGTGAGCGAGACAATGCCCTCATCGGGAAGCAGGTGTGCAGGTGTCTGCATTATATGGCCATGAGGCCTTCTTGCCACCCTCTCCCCGGCCCGTAACACCACATAACGGGCGTCGCCGTAAAAAAAGGAGTGGAGCTCACCATTCTCTTTCCCGGCATGACGTCTCTCATGGCCGAACAGTGAGTCAATCTCACTCTCAGTCAGATCATCTGCCTGCAGCAGCGGGGTGTCACTGAAGAGGCTGGTTACCGGGGTTTTCAGATTGCCGTTATCAGACAGGTCCAGGCTTTTGTCATTAAACTCATTCACCAGCATATGCAGCCGTTCCAGGTCCGCGGGGGAGCTGGCCTCAGGGTGGTCATGCAGGAATGTGGCCATGAACCGGCTGGTGTGTTGCTCACTGGGGCTGATGGTGAACGGCTTCTCCTGCAGTGCCACCAGTGATGATTCACCTGCATACTCGCCGCCGGGGGTGTCGGCAGCTATTGCCTGCGGCACACCTGATTCCCTGCAGCCGGGGCCATAGAACTGCATTCCGTCGGTAAATGCTTTTTCTGCACCGTTCAGTGAGGCGATCATCAGCCACGGGTTTCTGCCCTCCACGGCGCTGTTCTGCCGGCAGCAGGCCACCGGGCCATATTGTGAGTCGTTGAAGATGCGTCGCTCGATATACTGGCTGATATAGTACTCATTCACCGGTCCCGGTGCAGCCGGCCTGAGCCCGACATCCTGCACCCAGACCAGGTCGAGAAGCAGGGGCTCAGTGCCACGATTGATGATCCGGATGCTCCACTGCCAGCTCAGACTTTCATCTGAGAGCTGCAGAAGAGACCTATACTCAGCGTCACCAAACACACCGGTGGCATAATAACAGTTATCCCTTATCTCAAACCGGCTGTTTGATCCCGGTCCGGTAAGGGGCATAATGCCGCCATTGCCTGACCTGTTCCTGATCCATATGCTGGTGCCGCCATGTGAAAAGAGCGATGGCTGCGAGAGGCCAATCATTATCCCTCCGGCCTCAATACTCCCGATCGCGCCGCTCTCATGAAAGAGGAACGAGAGACCCGGTGAATTGGCTGTTTTCATTCAGCTCCTCCTGATTTCAATTACAAACTCTTTCCCGTGCCTGTGGGAGTAGCTTATGACTGCGTATCCCCTGTCATGCATGACTGTCAGCGGGCTGCCTTCACACTCAGCCTCAACGACAGCTTCTGCACCGTCACCCTCAAGCACCAGCTCGCCGGGCAGGTCACGGTCGCCATGGAGTGTGAAGAGGAGCCTGTTACCCCTCGTCTCCATATCCAGGATGTCAGATGTTGAGTGAAGCAGCTTCAGCCGCTCATCGATCACCAGTCCGACAGGGGTCAGCATTGCATAGAGGGGCGGCCAGGTGATCTCCTCTCCTGACCAGGGCAGGGTGACCGTTTCTCCTTTCCCCGGGTGGGTGTATGAGATGGTGCCGCGCATCTCTTCATTGTAATAGTTTGCGGCCAGGAGCATTGCCTGCCCGTCGTCAGTGAAGAGCTCCCTGACGATGATACGCTCATTACCGGCCGATGCCCGTCTGAGTGTGGCGCCTGACTTCTCCAGCAGCGTACGGTACACCGGAAGGTGTCCCCCGGTGTCGAATCCGATCCATGTGCCAAGATGTGTTACCGAACCTTTCCCAAGCCTCTTCCGGAATCCGCAGGGTGCACCGCTGAGTGTCCGCGCGATAATCTCCGCATCACGCAGCGACTCTTCCGGGTAGGTGACCTGCGGGTTGGCACACTTGATGTCGTTGAGGCCGGATATGTCAATGAGGGGTGAGTGGGTTGACTCTGCTCCTGAAGGTGTTATTGTGAGGGCATCGCGTATCACGGTGCATGGGCGGTGTGCCTGGTCCCTGTCAGGCAGGGCAGGGAAGATGATGCACTCTCCTCCTCCGGTGGCATAGCTGACAACGGTCTCCTGTGCCCCGGCATCCATCTCTTCGGTGGCAAAGAGCCACACCTGCCTGTACCGGCTCAGTGCCCCGGGCGTTGTCCCGGACAGGTTGACTATATCATAATCGACATTCAGTACCTGCAACGCTTTGAGCAGTCCGTCAAACCATGCTCCCCGCCGTACCTGCGGTGGCACGAACTGCAGTCCGCACCCGCTGCCGGCCGGCCGCTCCAGCTCGGTGGCATAGTATGGCGGGTAGAAGAGTACACATATCTCCGCCTTTCGTGATGCTTCAAGGAGGATTTTCCCGGATGTCCGTACGATGCCGCTCATCCGTTTTATCAGCGGATAGAGGGACGAGGGTTCAGCTACGGCGGAGAGGGGAGTGTACCAGTAGAAGGTGTCTCCTGAGTATCCCTTATGCCTCTGGTTCCGGCCCTGTGAGAACATATAGTAGTTCCATCCCCTGATCCCGTTGATCAGTGAGGCCTTGTAAAAGAGCTCCATCTCGCGCGGGTTGGGGACAACATGGTATTCGCGCGATCCGCACTGCAGCTCTGCGGCGAAGAGAGGCCGGCCGGGCTGCATGGCCGAGGTGATGTCATTGATGATCCGGTCATCATGCATGTTGCGGTATGATACAAACTCAGGGATGTGATCAACCCCGAAAAGCAGTTCGCTCCTGCTGCCATAAAGCTCCTCATACATGGTGATATTGACCGGGAACTCATACCCATGGCCATAGATCCATCCCGGAAGGTTGTGGTATAGAGGCACCCTGATACCTCTCTCCCTTGCCATGGCCGTGAGCATATTGAGATAGTCTGCATAGTACCTCCGCCAGAAGAGGTGCCACTCATTATCGCGGCTGCGGTCTGCCGGTGAGCTGTAGGGCAGGGCCCCGTCAGGCGGCAGCTCAACCTGGCTGAAGCCGCTGTAGCCGGTACCCCACAGTGCATTTATCTCATCCACAGAGTGGTATCTCTCCTTGAGGAATGCGATGAATCTCTCCCTCACACCGTTGCCATAGTCAGCCTGGTGTGCCAGCCATGAGAATACGCCGATCTCATTGCAGATCTGCATCATGATCACCGGCCCGCCCTTGTCAGCCGTGTACCTGCTGATAAAAGGCATAATCATGTCATACCACGCCTTCACCTTTTCAAGATAGAGAGGATTGAACAGGCTTACCCCTTCACTCTGCACCATTTCGCCACGGCTGTTTCTCATCCTTACCTGTTCATGATACCTGTCAAGGAACCAGTCAGGCAGTCCGGCCCCTCGGTACTCAGCCAGTATGAACGGCCCGGGTTTCAGGATGCAGGTTAGCCCGTGTGCGGCACATCTCTCGATCCAGCCCTGCAGGTCACGTTCAGGCAGTGTATGGCCGGTAAGGTCAAACAGTGACTCCTCAGGCTCATGCCATGCCCATGGCACATAGGTGCTCACGGTTGTGAGCCCTGCCCCGGCAGCCTGGCTGAGATGCTGATCCCACAGCTCTTTGCTGATACGGAAATAGTGTATCTCCCCGGAATTGAGAAAGACCTTCTTGCCATCAATTGCAAAACTTCCTTCACTGTCACTGAATCTCATTGCTTAACCCTCTTTTGTTGTATAACTGTTCCGCTTTTCAATCAGTTCTTTTATCTCGCGGCTGCGGGCTTCTGTCAGAGTATAGCGCACAATGAACAGTATAGACAGCACGCTCAGGAGCAGCGGGAGGCCGATCTCCACCACCCGCATCATCAGCAGGGTGTATGGCGTCTGCTGTTTCAGCGTTGCCAGTCCGGATTCAATGGTTTCCAACTCCCCGGCTATTGTTGCCGGTGGAGCTGCCGGATCGATGGAGGTAAGATTTTCATAAGCTTCTGATATTGTTCCGGTCAGTCGCCTGTAGTGGCTGATGCTTCTTTCGGATCTCCTGGAGACCGGTTTCAGGGATTCGTTCACCAGGTGAGCCATAAGATCATATGCGCTGACCCTGGCCTTATCTATCCTCACCTGCAGGGTGAGAGCTTCTGCCTCTGCTTTTATGCCGGCGATTGCTGAATCATCTGCCCGGCCTCCGGCAGCAGGGAGGGTACTGCTGAGCCTCTTCAGTCCCTCGCTGGTCGTCCTGGCCGACGCAAGAACCTGCTGTGTCAGAGCCTTGCGTTCATTGCTGACGGCACTGTCGGTCTCCCTGGTAAGGTCACTCTTTTTGTCAGACTGTTGTCTTTCAAGGAGTGCGATAAGCTCTCCGGTTTCGTTCAGAGCCTCATTTGTCTGCAGTGTGATGATCTTCAGAATCTCACCCCCTGACAGTGTACTCTTCTCCGCTGCATCCCATATCCTGACCCTGGCCTGCAGTTCCCTGATACTCCCCTGGAAAGCGTCGGTCCTGGTCACCTGAACCTGATCGAACATAGTCAGTGTAATGAGTATACCGGCCACGAAGCTTGCAAGTGCCGTCCCCATCTTGATGAACCACCAGTATATCGAGTAATAGCTCCCTTCAGTGCGGTGGCCGGTCTCCAGTTCGTTTTCATCACAGATATCACCTACCATTGACGAGCCGAGGGTAAAGAAGAAGAGCATCCCTGCCGAGAGCAGCATGGTGGGTATTATGATGAGATACGGGTGAGCGGGGTTATAGCAGACGATCTTGGAGAGCTGTGCAAGGCACATGAGCAGTATGGCCAGCACCAGGGTGCTCCGTTTGCCCAGGCGCGGACTGATCCAGTTTAGCGGAAAGACAGCCAGGACGCCCGTGACGGCCCATATGGTACCGTTAATCCCCAGCAGCCGGGCACCGGCCACCTTGTCACCGGCAAAGACATAAAAGATGGGTATGTATGAGCCGAGCAGGTTGACGAAATTGAACCCCATTGCCAGGGTGAAGATTGTCAGTGTCAGTCTTACGAAGTTACGGTTGGTGACCACCAGTTTAATATCTTTCCAGAATGGGGTCTTCTCCTGGCGGGCTGCCTTCACGAAGCCCGGCTCACGCAGGGTGAAGAACCACCAGAATGAGAGGGGAATGAGTATGGCGGCTATCAGCAGCGAGACGTAACGCATACCGTCAGCCTCATTGCCGCCGGTACCCTTGAAGGCTTCGGTGTTGGCCAGTGCAAAGAGCCAGGGTGTGCTCATTGCGAAGATGTTTCCCACGAAACTTTTGGCGCTGAAGAGCCGGGTTCTCTCATGATAGTCGGTTGTCATCTCCATCCCCAGTGCGCCGTGAGGTATCTCGAAGATGGTTGTAGCGGTAAAAAAGAGGAGCAGTGACACCAGGATATAAGAAAGCTGGAACCACTGGAAACCCGATTCTGTCGGGAACCAGCTCTTCACCATCGGGCCTTTCGGAATCCACCACATGACAACAAAAAAGAGTGCCACCAGTATGCCTCCTATCAGCAGGTAGGGTCTCCGGCGGCCCCAGCGGGTACGGGTGTTGTCAGAGAGATGGCCGATGATCGGATCAGAAACGGCATCCCAGAGGCGTGGGATAATAAGGATCACCCCCAGCCAGAAGGCGCTCAGTCCCAGGCTGATATTTCCCATGAGCCCAACCAGTTGACCGGCGATGTTAAAGAGTGCCACAGGAATAATGCCACCCGCACCATAAGCGGCCAGCTGCGAAAAGGGAATCCGGTCTTTCGGGGCGGTAAGGCTTCCCGGCCTGGTTTGATTATCTTTCATCGTCTGCTGTTGTGGGCTATTAATTAACTGTTCACCGGAAAGACATTCTTTTCGTCATTCATAGAAGATCTCAATTTGAGCGGGTACGCTCTCCACCCTGATCTCATTCCTGCTGAAATCATCAGATTCCTCCCCGTTGATGATGACCCTGGCCGGAGGCCTGGAGCTGTTGAAATTCCTTATACTGATCCCATTGGCCGGAAGGCTGAGGTCTCCCGTTATGGTGAAGAGGTAACTCTTTTCTCTTCTCTCTACTGAGTAGGATATGTCGCCGTAATAGGTCGGAAGGCCGGATACGCTCATTCCCCCCGGCGCATCTATCCACTCCTGCCGCAGTCCGGCGCCGGTGACCAGCGTCTTTTCCTGCTCATTTTCATATACGAACAACGAACGGACTGCATTTATGAAGTCGCTTCCGCACCAGGTGTGTGGCATATCTCCTATGAAGCGGGGAGCACGCTCATCTTTCCAGACTACCTCGGCCCAGTGATTCCATCCCTGCGGCCGCTGATCGGCAAGGAAGTAGGCAAGCAGTTCATGGGCCTTTTCAGGCTGGTCAAGCATGACGAATGAACCGGCCACCCGGTTCTCATAAGGGGTATAATTGACCCAGTCAAGGGTGCCGTCACGGCGTGCTTTGAAGAAGTCATAATACCTGCTGAAGGTGTTATAGATCTGTGGCCTGGGAAGATTGGCCAGCTCATTGCATGGAGTCAGTGCGATGGTTGTTGAAGTGGGGTCGAAATCGCCTAGCTCCACGCACCCCGGGATATAGTCGATATTGCGGACCTTCATTGCCAGCTGCAGTGAGTTGTAGAGATTCACCCTGAAGGTGTCACGCAGGGCGGCAATCCTTTCATATTCCTCCATGTTTCCCAGTATCAGCTGAATATCTGCAGCATCCTTCAGTCCCTTCATGGTGAAGAAGTCGTCCCAGTATGAGTGCATTGGTTTGGCGGAATATCCCTCATGACTGATTGACTCGGGTACCAGCCCGTAGTATGCCCTGACACTGTCATTGCCGTTCCGGTAGTGATCGGTCATTCTTTCCCGGGTAAGCTCGCTGATGTAGTCTGCTGCCCTGAGGATATGGTTGTTATATCTTCTGAGGAATGTGGTGTCGCCGGTGAAGTTGAAGTACTCCCTGATGAGATAGATCATCTCTCCATGGCTGTCGTTCTCAGGTACCGGGTCCGGTCCGCGTGCGTCGACCACACAGGGCACCTTGCCATTCTCATACTGGTATGATGCGTACCACTCAATGAACTCCCTCACCTCATCCCTGAGGCCTGACTTGAGCAGTGCCGATGAGGTGAGAGCGCCATCACGTATCCAGCTCCTGTCATATGATCTTGAGCCGGGCTGTATGCCGGCATTATCGCGGTTGATCAGGATGTAGATCAGGTTTGCTCTCCATGTGTCTGTCAGTCTCTTTGCCTCTTCCGGCAGGTTGAAACGGATATGTCTCACCTTTGTCTGCCAGTACCCGGCACCGGCAATAAATGCCTCTCTGAAGCTTTCCTGAGCGGGCCGGACTGATACGGTATCATGATAGGGTATTGCCAGGAAGAGCTCCTTTCGCTCTCCGGGCTCAAGGGTGATCTTATACTTTATTATGCCCGATGCCAGCCGGCGCCTGTCAGTGACAGCCTCTCTCTGCGGGAATTTGCCGTTACGGATGAGGTTAACCGGATTGCCCTCGTCCCATGCCATGGCACCGAACTCCTGCCAGGGAAGAGAACTGATAATTTTTTTGCCGTCGAGGCTGACCGTTCCATCTGCCGCTGCGGAGAGGGTTCCGATCTTCCCGGCTCCCCCGATAGTGTTCAGGACTTGGTAAAAGGGATTCACCTGGAATGGTCTGACCAGCAGCAGCAGCTCCAGTTCAGCGGGCCTGTCTGAGCGGTTCATGAGTGAGTAACCGGTATAGAGGCATGAGCTGGTATTGGCCGGCCCGTAGCTTGAGACTCCGGTGACAAATTCAATATCACTGAAGCGCCATGTTACTGACGGAATGAATAGTGAGTCAGCTTCAAGACCGGGGAAGCCGAGCGACTGTTCAGGCGTCACATTGCTGTGGTTGTACAGCCGGTTACCCGTTAAGATCATCGGCTCAATGGAGAAGGAAGCCTTCTCTGGTTCAACCGTGCCGTCTTCGCTGATCAGGGCCTCCTTCACGTCGCCGTTTACACCGGATATAGTCCAGTAGGAAGCCCTGCCGCTGAAATATGCCGGCAGGTTACCAGGCTTTGAGTTCCTGGCAACATATTCAAGAAAGTCATTTAGAGTGAGTGACTCTTTTATATCAAGGAATTTTATTTCACTGATGCCGTAGCTACCGGCTTTTTCACCTTTCAGCATATTCAGCTTCAAGTATCTTGCTTCGTTCTCAGCCAGCCTGATGAAGCTGGTTTCATCGCCATTGGCCGTGACGCTGTATGCCTTTTCCCATCTGACCCCGTCATGTGAGAGCAGCAGTTCAAAACCTGTTGCCGCCATTCCCGGTACCCATCTGATCTCCACTCCACCGAACTCTCTCTCAGTCATGAAGTCTATAAGCATGGAGGCCTTCCCGGCCCTACGGCTTTTCCAGGCGGTCTCTTCTGACCCGTCAGCAGCCAGTGCGGGATGGTGGCCTTTGCCAAATGATGAGGCGGTGAGGGAGGGTAGGGGCCAGCTGTCCCTCTCGGGCGGCAACGGCCTGAACTGCAGGCTGTCAAGCCATATGGTGCCGCTGCCTCCGACGAATGATGCGATGGTGAATTCGAGCCTGTCAACGCGGTCGAGCTGATCGCCCCCGGCAGGCCCCCATGCAAAAGCGATATGCCGCTTCTTTATCCTTATCTGCGTCCACTCAGCCGGGAACTCCCAGTTGCGGTTATTGACCCACCACACATTGTTACCGGTGCTGTCAATGAACTTGATCTCAAAGTTGTTGGAAGGTGATTCGCCCCTTATCCAGAAGCTGAACTCGTAATTGTCGGGCAGATCTATCGGAAAGAGCTTCTGGATTCCGCCATACCCGGTACCCCGGGTGAAGTCATAGTCAAAGCGTACGGCATTGCCAGACAGACCCTTGTCAGTGGAGAGCCTGACCCCAACCCCGTCACTGCTGATCAGTGACCAGCCGGAGGTTGTCTCGAAACGGTCGAGGGTGATTGTCTGCCCGCCTGCAGTTATGGTCAACAGCAACAGTGCAGTCAATGCGGTAAGTATCTTTTTAGCGGCTCTCTTCATTTTTTAATTAATTGACTGCCGGGTTTCAGGCAGGTGTGTGTATCCTGTACGCGACAGATGTTCACTTTCCGGTAATCAGATGAGGGTGATGACTGCACAATGATATTACAGGTATTTGAATCCCAGCCGGGAGAGCCCTTTGCCGATAAGGGGATCCTGCATGACATAATTCCACACCAGCCCGGTCCTGAAATTCTCTATCATCAGCAGCAGGGGGCCCTGGTCAATACCTATGAAGTCATCATCAACCCATCCGGCAGTAGGGTTGAATGAATCATAGTATCCATACCTGCCCCAGATCTTGTCACCGTACTTCGCGTTGATATTCCTTATTGTGGGAAGCACTGTCCCGGGTGCAAATGGGAGTGATGAGAGCGGTCCGTAAGGAGCTATTGTGCCATCATCAAAATAGTTCAGGTCAGGGCCCGTGGCTCCACGTCCGGCATATGCATGGAAACGGAGAGTGTCGCGGTTGTACTCTCCACCGGGGCCGTCACTGGCGGTTATTCCCCAGCAGAGTGAGTCATAGCCTGTACGGCCATACGGATTGTCAACGGCGTAGTTGCGCTGTGACAGGGTGGCCCGTCTTGAGTTTTCAAAATAGTCTATGCCCTTGTCGCGCATATATTTGTCTGCCAGGCCGCGGAAATCAATGAATATATGTGAGAACTGGTGCCCGAAGAGTGGCGGAAAGGCGGCATGCTCAATTCCTTCATAATGTGTGTACCACCGGTATGAACTGAGCCATGCGTCATACCTTTCAGGTGCATCTTTCAGGCCGCTGCCAGCCGCCAGTATATAGAGGAAGAGCGCCTCATTGTATCCTTTCCATCCCATGGCATGCATACCCTCTTCAGGTGTCCAGCCCATTGAGATGGTACCTGCATAGCTGCCTGTATCAGGCATCATCATGAACTCCCAGTCTATCCTCTCCAGCAGCCTGCCGGCCAGAGTACGTATCTCAGCCTCGGTGTCGTTGTCCAGGTTGTAATAGTTCCTGGCAAAGATTATTCCCATCATCAGCAGGCCGGTATCTACTGATGAGAGTTCGCACTGCCATTCCCGCCGGCCACTGTCCATCGTGAGGAAATGATAATAGAAGCCCCTGTATCCTGATGCATCCGGATCATCGCTCTGTTCAGACATTGCAAAGAATTTCAGGATATTGAGGGTTATCCGGGCAGCCTCCTCCCTGGTTATCCATCCTCTTTCGGCGCCTGTGGCGAATACCGGTATTCCGAACCCGGTTGAGGCAATGCTGGCCGGTGCCCAGTCAACTGCCCGGTCTTTCACTATACCCCACCGCGGGTGGTGCTTCTCCTTGAAGAAGAGGAAGCTTTTTTGCTGGATAGAGTCGAGCATGGCCACATCATCGTCAGTAAGGCTGTAGTCTATCCTTCCTGCGGAGCGGTATTGTCCGTGCCCTGTATGTGAGCATGATACGGCAGACACGATCAGTGCTGCCAGTACAGCCGCGTACAAAATATCTCTTATCATCTCTTTCGTTTTTCTCCTTATTTCTCCGCTTCCTTTTTCCCGCGGCAGGGCTGTCGCCTGCAGATGTCATCCGGAGGATATGCTGCCCCTGCCGGCGGCCGGCTATCGGGCGACCTGATCACTTAATAGGTGAATCCCAGCTTTGTCAGCCCCTCCCTTATCTCGCTGTTGGCCATGAAAAGATCCCACAGCAGGCCTGTCCGGTAGTTTTCAATCATACATATTATCGGTCCCTGGTCTATGGCAATAAAGGATTCTGCAAACCATACCGCTGAGAGGCTGAAGGCATCTGAGAACCCATACTCTTTCCATATCCTGTCACCGAGGATATAATAGAAGTATCTGAGTGCCTTCATGCTTTCCTCAGGGGTGTAGGGTAGTGATGAGATTGCCGCTGTAGGTGCGATCACTCCCCGGTCATTGGTTGGTGAGCTTGCGGTATATCCTCCCGGGATGTCGCTTGCCGTGAGTCCCCAGCAGTTCTCACCATATCCGCGGTAATGTTTGGGATTGGTCCTGCAGTATTCATGGTTTATACGTGAGTGAGCCACATTCTGGATCCAGTAGTCAGCATACCTGTCGGAGAGATTCCTCGGGTCAAGTCCCAGGAACGAGTAGTGTGCAAAAAAGAGCGGCCCGCCGTAATCAAAGCCGAGTGGCAGCTCGATACCGTAGAACCTTTTCCCGTTGAGCATGGGTTGTGCTCCATTCCGTGCCCACCCCTCATCATATACCACGGCAGGAATGGAATGGGTCGGTGATGCTGCTGCCAGTACATAGACGATCAATGCCTCATTCCAGCCTGAGACTGACATATTCATATCCCATCCGTAGTCTGGTGACCAGTGCCAGAAGAGCCTGTTCTGGCCATCACGGCGGTACCAGTCCCACTCAACACCCTCCCAAATCTTCTGAATGGTGTCACACATGGCTTTCTCTTCGGCTGTTCCGTTTTTGAAGTACTCCCTGACGGTGAGGAGCCCCTGCATCAGGAAGGCGGTCTCAACCAGGTCTCCGCCATCGTCCTTGGCACTGAATCTGATGACCTTGCCGGTTGATCCGTTGAGCCAGTGGGGGTATGCTCCGTGAAACCTCTCGGTGGAGGGGGCATTGAGAAAAGTGACTGTCTGATTGAGCCGCTCAAAGGCCTCCTGCCGGGTGATAAATCCACGTTCCACAGCGGAGACAATTGCCATTAGGCCGAAACCGCTTCCCCCCGAGGTGACAACATCACCTGACCCGAGACGTTCACGTGCCAGACCGGAGACAGGATGGGCATAATCCCAGAAGTATCTGAAGGTCTGACGCTGCACCAGTGTCAGCAGTGAATCATCAGATATGGCGGGGAATTTTGGAAGGGTGTCGAGCCTGGTGGTGAAACTGAATGAGAAGGGCTCCCTGATGATCCCGCCCAGGTTGCTGCCCGCATCAACCGTCAGCCGGTACCTCCGCAGGGCGGTAGCCTTGCCTGCCGCAATGAGGGTCAACCCGCGTGCACTGCGATCAAACCTGACTGAATAGGAGTCATCAATGGGACTGCTGAAAAATATCCTGCTGCGGTTCAGGCTGTTTGTATCAACAGGGCTGCTGAAGCTGATGCTGACCTCGATCCGCAGGTAATCGATATCATCAATGTTACCCTCATTTGCGACTGCGCGGCCATTGACCGCGACTGCCTCAATGGCAATGGTATTGTCATCATTGTCAGGCTTCTCCCTGTCACAGGCACAAAGCAGCAGCAATCCCATGCAAAGCCATATGGGCAGTCTCATATCAGATAGTATAAAATAATGGAGGGGAACAGAGCGTCCCCCTCCATTGATCTGTTATTAAAGATCTGACAGCTGGGTTACTTCAGCATCATAGAGAGCTTTCACCTCAGTGGCTGAAAGAGCTTTGTCATAGACGCGCAGTTCATCGAGGTTACCCTTGAACCAGCCCATCCAGGCGTCATTTGCGGTGCCTTCGCTCTTCGGTCGCCATGCACCGATATTTATCTTATCGGCATCCTTGAACTTCAGTTCACCCAGTGCCGGTCTCGGGTTTACGTCATCTCCCGCTGCCCACCTGTTTTCAACACCATCATTTGTAGTCACCTTCGCGCCATCCTTGTAGATCATGAATTTTGAGGTGGCTGCGTCATAGGTATAGACAAGGTGCATCCAACGGTTGATTGCAAAAAGCTTGTTCGAATAGCTGATGTGCTGTCCTGACCAGGGTACCCCGTCCTTAAAGAAGAATGCCTTCAGGTTAAGCGAGTCAGCGGTTGGAGAGAGACGCAGAAGTCCGACCTTCAGGTTACCCCAGAAGAGATCAGACGATCTGCCTATTTCAAATACCGTCTGCTCGGGATCACCGGTAACGAGCGGTGACTTGATCCACATTGCCACGGTAAATGACTTGAGATCCTTCATCTTGCTGTTTGCCGGCAGGGTATAGAGCAGGCGTGCATTGTCAGCACCCTGGTAGGCCTGGTGGCGGCGACCGGCCACATAGGTCACTCCGGTGGTCACCTCGGGGGTCAGATTCGCAATCCTCTCATTGCCGTTTCCGTCAAAGGGGAAGTGAGCGATAAGATTTGATGTGGCAATGGTGTTGGGATCGACCTTGCCATCATCCTTATCATCTTTTTCCTTATTGCAGGAGGTAAGAGACATGGCCATGATGAGCATTACGCCCATGAGCACTTCACTGATTTTGATTAACTTTTTCATACAACTTAGATTTAGTGATTGATTGAGTGTTTGCGTTTCAATAGTTATTATTTTGTGTCAGATTCGGATTTGTTGCCATCTGTGCTGCAGGTATTGGGAAGAGTTCATGTTTTCCTGCGGTGAACCTTTTGGATGCCAGTGCTGTTACGGCCTGTCCGGTGCGTATGAGGTCAAAGAACCTGTCTTCCTCCAGGGCCAGCTCGGCCCTTCTTTCATCCCATATCTGCTGCAGGGTGACCCCGGTCAGGGGCGCCAGTCCTGCTCTCTCTCTCACCATATTGACCGCTGCATCGGCGCTGAGGCCGG
Source organism: uncultured Rikenella sp. (assembly GCA_964488645.1). Taxonomy (GTDB): domain Bacteria; phylum Bacteroidota; class Bacteroidia; order Bacteroidales; family VadinHA17; genus SR-FBR-E99. The sequence goes on from CAZAVK010000024.1 coordinate 21,420, forward strand.
ATAGTGTGGTGATTCCTGCGCCGCGTGTCAGCGCCTCGGCATACATGAGAAGCACGTCAGGATACCTGAGAATACGGATGTTGTAATCAAACCCGTACCCGTTGTAGTTCCACAGGTTGTAAATGAGCGGGGTGTATACCTTCCCGTTATAGACCGGGTTTGTACATTTCACTTTAATGCTGTCGCCCTCAGGGGTCTTTGTGCCCCGGTAGAGCAGTGTGGTGGCTGGTCTGACGGTTTCACCCCGTGCCGTGAAAAAATCGATCAGGTTCTGTGACGGGGTACAAAAACCCCATCCCTGCATTCCTGAAGGGGTGTTTCCGCGTGGCCCCTGGACATAAGCATACTCGAGATAGGTCTGGGGGCCCGATGACTTACCCAATGTAGAGCTCTGTATCTCGAAGAGCGATTCCCTGCTGTTTTCACCATCAATGCTGAAGACCTGCCGGAAGTCACTGAGCAGCCCGAATTTCCCTGATGCAATAATCCTGTCAGTCAGTGATGCCACCGAGTCCCACTCGCTCTGATAGAGGTGCACCTTGGCTTTGATAGCCATGGCGGTATAGCGGTTGATGCGGCCGGCCCACTCCTTCGAGTAGCCTTCGGGGAGCACCTCGATAGCCTCCTTCAGGTCTTTTTCAATGAAGTCATAGAGCTGCGCCGTGGATGCCTGTTTGAGTGATGCAAGCTGTGAGGCTGACAGGGTGGTGTCAATAAGGGGTACCCTGCCGAAAAGGCGTGTCAGGTTGAAATATGCGTATGCCCTGATGGTCTTTGCCTCTCCCTGACACTGAAGCGCATAATCAATGTCAGCCGAATTCCGTAGCTCAGCAGAAAAGAGGGTCATCTGGTGAATAGCGTGGTTAGCGGCACTGGCAATATCAAAGTAGCCGACCCAGAGACTGTTTATCAGACCGTTGGTGGCATCATAGGTGAGGTTGTCAAGCTCAGCCATGGGAGGGTTGTCTTCCGGGCTGCTTCCCTTGTCAGCATTGTCTGAGGTTATCTCAAAGGCACCTATATATGGAAACACATGGGCTCCGTAGCTGCGGAGGCTGGCATAGGCGGCACTGACGGGCAGAAAGGTGTTGTCAGGGTTGGAATGGTCGAGGCCTGCCGACGGAATGGTGCCCTCAGGACGTAAATCGAGGAACCCTTCACAACCGGCAAACAACATCATCACCAGTATGATAGATATCTGTATTGCTTGTTTCATGATCACACGTTGTTAGAAAGTAAGTTTAAGTCCTGCCGTATAAATAGCCTGCATGGGATAGACTGAGTTGTCAATCCCGCTGGCGATGGGTGTGCCTCCAACCTCGGGTGTGAAGCCGTTGTAGGTGAAGAAGGTGAATGGGCGCTGGGCCGACAGGTAGATGCGTAACCGGGGTATGAATCCTATCCGGTCGGTTGTGTATCCCACCTGTATGTTCTGAATGCGCACATATGAGCCGTCCTGTACGAAGAAATCATTTGCCTGCTGGATGAATGAGTAGTTGTATGCTTCAGCCGACGGATACCTGTCTGACTTGTTGTCGGGTGTCCAGTGGTTATTATAGAAGTCCCGGTCATAATTGCCGTCTGTAAATACATCCCGGTTCATTCGTTTGGCGTTCAGTATCTTATTTCCTGCCTGACCCTGCAGGCTGATGCTGAAGTCAATATTGCGGTAGTTCATTCCGAAGTCGGCTCCGGCGATCAGCCATGGGATCGGACTGCCGAGGAATACCTTGTCATTTTCATCTATCACCTTGTCTCCGTTCTGATCTTTATACCTGAAGAAGCCCTTGTCCTTGATTCCCTGGCTCACCGGGTCCTGCAGTGCCTTTGCCTCCGACTCGTACACGCCGGCTACCTCATATCCGTAAAAAGCCCCTATCGGATGGCCCGCTTCTGTACGTGTGGTATAGTTGCTGCGTATCATGGCACCCGGGATATAATCTTTGCCTTCCAGCTTCAGAACCTTGTTCCGGATGGTTGTTGCATTCAGTCCTATCGAGAAGTCAAGCCGGTCAGACACCTTTTTCCTGTATGCCAGGCTCATCTCAACCCCCTGGTTGAGGACGCTCCCGTTGTTGCCAAGCAGCTCGGTGGTTCCTCCGCCGGTGGCAATGGGTGCATAAAAGACCACGTTGTTTGTTACCCGGTGATAGTAATCTATCTCTCCGCTTATTTTCCTGTTCAGGATTTCAAAATCCATTCCGGCATCAAATTCATTGACCACCTCCCATCTCAGGAAGTTCTGTATCACTGTCTGTGCACCTATCCCGTCAACCAGCCTGTCGCCGAAGATGGCCGAGCTGCCAGCGCCTGTCTGTCCCAGCACTACGGCTGAGTTGGCCGGAACGTTGTCATTCCCGAGCATGCCCCAGCTTACCCTGACCTTAAGATAATCGAACAGCTTCTGCTCATCCATGAATGACTCCTGCGAGAGCACCCAGCCCAGCCCGACCGAGGGGAAGAACCCCCACTTGTCCTGGTACTTAGAACTGGCGTCAGCCCTGAAGGTGACCGTAGCAAGATATTTGTCACTGTTGTTCCAGGTGGCCCTGGTAAAGAATGAGAGACCATTATATACTGCAGCGCCGTCATATGCATTCCTGTCACGGAAGGAGCCCGTGGTAAGATATTTAGCCTGTTCATCGATTCCCGGAACATTGATGGCATAGCCGGTGAGATACTCTGACTTCTCCATGCGGGTTGACTGGCCCACCAGCACCGAGTAGCTGTGGTTCCCGGTCTGATCCCTGTAGGTAAGCAGATTGTCGATGATCTGTTTTGAGGCGTTGCCTGAAGTTTTGGTGAGGCCTGATTTACGCACCCCCTGTGAACCGCCGACGTTGAACTCCGGACTATAGTTCCTGGAGTTCCAGTTGGTCAGGTCAGAATTGTATGAGGCCTTGTAGGTCAGCTTGTTGACAATGATGTCATACTCTCCGGACAGGCTGAACAACAGTCGGTTGCCTTTCTCTTTGTTGTCATTGTAATAGGCTGTGGCCACCGGATTGCCGTACTGGTTGCCGAACCCGTATGTCTGTGGCGAGCCGAACCGCACAGGGTAAGCCTGCAGGTTGCTGTCGTCATAGGGTGCATAGACCGGCGGGTTGACATATGCACTGAAGAAGGCATTATTGTTCGGATGGAATCTGAGGTGATTTGACACGACGATATTGAGGCCGGTTTTAAACCTTTCAGAGACCTTCTGGTCGAGGCGCCCCCTGAAGTTGTACCTCTGGTAGTTATTCGTGGCATCCATTATGCCATTCTGGTAGAAGTAACTGCCTCCGAGTGAGTATGCTGTTCCGGCATTCGTTCCCGAAATGTCGAGTGAGTGGCTTGTGGTTGCCGCAGGCCTGACAAGCTCTTTGTACCAGTCGGTTGAGGCAGGATATGATGATGCATCCTTTGGAACATATCCGGCTACGTTGGCGTTGGCCTCATTGAGCAGCTCAACATATTGTGCTGTAGATGCCATTGGCATGATATTGACAGGCACCTGTATCCCAGCATATCCTTCATAACTGATGACCGGCTCATCGGTCTTGCCCTTTTTGGTGGTTATCAGTATCACACCGTTGGCTGCCCTGACGCCGTAGATGGCAGATGCCGATGCATCTTTCAGCACCGTCAGCTCCTCAATATCGCCGGCAGCCAGGAAATCGATATTGTCAACAAAGACGCCGTCAACCACATAGAGCGGATTGGCGTAGTCTCCTATTGATCCCACGCCCCTGATCTTGACTGATGAAGATGCTCCCGGGGCGCCACTGTTGATAATCTGTATGCCTGCAACCTTACCCTGCAGTGCCTGCATCACGTTTGAGGCAATCTGCCTGTTCAGATCATCGCCCTTCACTGAGACGATTGGAGCTGTCAGGTCCTTGATCTTCTGTGCGCCGTAGCCGATTACAACCACATCCTGTATGGCGGTGGCTTCACTGTTTAAGGTTACATCAATAACAGTACGGTTACCGACAGGCACCTCAACCGTTGTCATGCCGATCATGGAAAAGACCAGGGTGTCTGTTGCTGCGGCGGTAATGCTGTAATTGCCATCCATATCAGTGGCGGTGCCCCGCACGCTGTTTTTAATGATCACTGCTACCCCCGGCAGGGGATAATTTGTCTCATCGATGACTGTCCCCCTGACGGTATGCTGGGCATTGATCACTGCCGCGGCAAACAGGATCATCATCATTAAAAGGCCTTTTTTCATAGGAAATGCTTGTTTCTGGAAAGATAACACCTCTCACACGTAAAGGATTAATAATTGGTTGTATATCAGTTTCACATGGCTGTCTGCCTGTGAAATCTGCACCTTAACATTACCTCAACAGGCAGCTTTAATCAACTAATAAACAATCTATTGTAAAAAAGGTTTTTCTTACTGTTTTTTTGCTGAGTGTAAGGAGTGAGGCCGGAGAGCCTTTTTCGGTTTCCTCCTCTTCTGTGGAGAACCTTTGCGACCGGATAAAAGAAAGGCTCCCGTATACATTGTTACGGGAGCCCCATCTGTTTGTCATGCCGGCAGGAGGCCGGCTCTGAGTCATCGCGGCAAAGCGCTGATTATTTTGTAGGCATCGTCCTTGACAGTGTCAGGGTTGGTATCATCAGTTCCTTGTTCTGGGGTGTCAGTATCATCTGATCACCGTTGGGAGTGGTATTCATCACCACATCGAACATTATCGGATCGCCCGAACCTTCCATACCGATCCCTTCAAGGAAGTCCCCTTCCACCTGGAGGGTCTTGGCCTTGTTGTCAACTTTGTAGTTACCAATCAGCGCCCCGTTCTGTTCATCCGTTATTACATCAACACTCAGATAATATTTGTTGTTGTCTGTGAACTGGATGAATATCTCGAATTTCCCGACCGAAGGAATAGTGATCGCCCCTGTGGTCCACTCTCCAATGATAAATTCGGAGAGCTTGGGCTCATCATCCTTGCTGCATCCGGTAAACAGAAGAACCATAAATGAGAAGGCAAGAATCAACGTTTTTTTCATGATTTCCTGGATTTGTTGGTTTATACTCCTTAAAAACAAGCAAGATATCTTCATACGGTTTGATGTGACCTCACTCACGGGCCGGCTTCACCCGCCCTGAATGAACCCATCCCTGAAAAAGATCATGCTGTTCATTTTATGATAAACGCCGGAATCTTACTTTTGGTATGTAACTCCCGGCGATAACAGCCGTAACTCATGCAGAACGGTCCCGTTACAACGCTTCCCGGGTGTATGCAGCGCTTCCTGTTTCCGGAGCGGATTATGCTCGCTTATCAGGCATGGTGCTCAGTGAACCGGAACATTTGTCTGACACAGCTCCTGTGATTGAGAAGAGGCCTGAACAAACTCACTTCTCTCCTTGTTTCTCTCATGGCCACAGAATGATGAAGATGGTGGCTGCAAAACCAAAACATTAAGGTCATGAAGAGAGTTAACATTTTTCTTGCACTGCTGGTTGTTTTTGGTCTCTCACTGCCTGCCGCGGCACAGAGTACTGAAAAGGCACAGAGTACTGAAAAGGCACAGAGTACTGAAAAGGCACAGAGTATTGAAAAGGCACAGAGTACTGAAAAGGCACAGAGTACAGAAAAGGCACAGAGTGCTGAGAAGGAGCAGAAGTCTGAGAAGGGGGGCGTGAGCGACTCATTCAAGGTGTGGGGCAAATGCGGCATGTGTAAGGACCGTATCGAGAAGACTGTAAAGGAGGCCGGGGTGACAGAGGCTGAATGGGATAAGAAGAGCATGATGCTTACCGTCACTTACGACGCAAAGGTGACTGACAGGGATGCATTGAGTAAAAAGCTCGCTGCAGTGGGTCATGATACCGAAAAGTACAGGGCGCCTGATGATGTCTATGAAAAACTGCCTGCATGCTGTCACTATGAGAGAGCTGGGCAGCAGTAACACACCGATGGCAGGCGGCGGCTCCTGGTAATGCGGTCAGATCTTCAGCAGTTCGCGGTATAGCGAATGGTTCTCTTCGTCAAAGCAGACGAAGGTTACCTCTTTGATGGAGTCGTTGTCTTTCAGGAACTCCCTGACGGCGTTGACCGCAAGGCCGGCAGCCCGCTTTTTCGGGAAGCCGTAGACCCCGGTGCTGATATTCGGGAATGCAATGGTTTGCACCCCATGTTTTACGGCAAGCTTAAGGGAATTGGTGTAGGCGTTTTCAAGCAGCTTGTCCTCATTCTTCATCCCGCCGGTCCAGACCGGCCCTACGGTATGGATCACGTATTTTGCAGGAAGCCGGCCTGCTGTTGTTATCACTGCCTCACCGGTCTCGCATCCGCCCTGCTCCTCATTGATCCTCATACACTCATCGAGTATCGCCTTCCCGCCGGCACGGTGGATGGCGCCGTCAACACCCCCGCCACCCAGGAGTGACCTGTTGGCCGCATTGACAATGGCATCAGCCTTTACTTTTGTGATGTCACCCAGAATCAGTTTAATCATGATAGTCCTGCTTTTATTGACCAAATTACAAATTTCAGCTCTCCTGATCAACCCGTTTCTCCTTTTAGAGCGGGCTGGTTGTCAGGTATCACTTTAATTCCTATCTTAAGAGTTCCCGGCCACATTAAGCACCGGAGTGATCACAATGAAAATGGTATCGCGCAGGGGAGTACTGAGATCAATGTTTTTAGCTACTGTTGGCGGACTGTTTTCCAAATCTGGTATAGCCATGAATGAGAATGGATTGAGTGATGCCGGTCGCTTTGAGCCCGGTTATCTCAGGCTGCACCGCAGCGGTGAGCTGAAGAGGCGCGGTGAGGAGCTCTGGTCACTGATGGGTGGGTGTGTTCTCTGTCCGCGTATGTGCGGCGCCGACAGGCTCTGCGGTGGGAAGGGCTTCTGCGGCTCTGACTCGGTACTGGAGATAACATCATACCATGCTCACCATGGTGAGGAGCCGCCCCTGTCAGGCAGAAACGGCTCGGGGACCATATTTATCTCAAACTGCAGCCTGAGATGTCTCTTCTGCATCAACTGGCAGGTGAGCCAGGGAGGAGAGGGCACCCCTCAGACCACTGATCAACTGGCTGCCATGATGCTGGCACTACAGAGGAAAGGATGTCATAACATCAATATAGTGACTCCCACCCACTACTCGCCACACCTCCTGCTGGCGCTTGACAGGGCAGCCGGCAGCGGACTGAGGATACCACTGGTTTACAACACCTGCGGATATGAGAGAGTGGAGATATTGAAGCGCCTCGACGGAGTTGTTGACATCTACCTGCCCGACTTCAAGTACTCTGACGGATCGATGGCCTCAAAATACTCAGACGGGGCTGAAGATTATCCTGAGGTAACCCAAAAGGCACTGCTGGAGATGCACCGGCAGGTGGGGGTGGCAAGGCCGGCCACCGACGGACTGATGTACCGCGGAGTGATGATACGTCACCTGGTAATGCCCAACAATGTGAGCGGCACCCGCGGGGTGCTCAAATGGATCGCTGATAACCTGCCCCGGGATACCTATGTCAATATCATGTCACAGTATACCCCGGTCTACCGGGCTGCTGAATATCCGGAGATAGCCCGCCGCATCACCCGCTCTGAATACGGTGATGCCGTCAGCTATGCCCGCAGCCTGGGGCTTACGAACCTGGAGATACAGGGCTGGCACTGGTAGCCAACCTGATCTGACGATATCAGCCTCCCTGACCACCAGCTCACCCGACCAGCAGGGAGAGCCTGAAACGTTGTAGTGAGACCGTCCGTGCCCCGGCAGTGAGGCCCGCATTGTGACAATCTCAGGCAATGCCCGGAAAACCATATTAAATTTCCCCGGTGAGCCGTGTCCCTTTTCAGGCTGCTGCATTATCTTTACCCCGCAATAAGGCAGCGGATCGGACGGGGGGCACGGTATTGAGAGTATCACCCTGCCGGGAGCTGATAACAAGGCAGAAGATGAAAGACAAACTTATCTACAGCGGTAAATCGAAGGATGTTTATGAGATCGCCGACGGGCAGTATGCCGGCAAATACCGGCTCTTTTTCAAGGATGATGCCACGGGCTATTTTGCCGACGGAAAAGCAGTCTTTGATCCGGGTGCTGATGTGGTGGTAGGTAAGATACCGGGCAAGGGCGCCATAGCCTGCCGTTTTGCGACACATTTCTTCAGGCTGCTGCAGCAGAAGGGGATAGCATCGCACTACATCGATACTGTCAGCGACAATGAGATGATCGTGGAGCCTGCCCTGCCGCTTGGCATGGCTGCCGAGGCGCCGGAGTTTCCCGGATCGGCACCGCTTGAGAACCTGGAGTTCACCTGGAGAAACAATGCCACCGGCAGCTTCTGGCGCAGATACCCCTTCGTGAGACCCTGCAAGAACCTGCATACTCTGGTGGAGGCATGGACCAAGGGCGATGTTGATGTACTCATCACCTTCGGGGCGCTGGAGGAGACTGGCGCCATGACCCGTGCAGAGATAGACGAGAGCGTGGCGCTGGTGAAGCAGATAGCCGCCATCGTCACCGGGGAGTTTGCCTCGAAGGGTTTGCATGTGCTCGATGGCAAGTTTGAACTGGGGCGGCTGCGCGACGGTGACGGACGTATAGTCATCATAGATGAGATCTCTCCCGATGTGGTGAGGGTATGCCGAGGTTATGAGCCCGATGAGAAGGGTAACTGTAAAATCTACCGGCAGTGCACCGTCACCACCTTCACCGACGGGCGGCGTACCATTAAGAACAGGAATCAGGTCAAGGCTGCCGATCTTCTGCCGCTCTTTCTGTGAGTATAAGCAAGAGGCGCCGGCGGGGAGGTGTTCTCCCGCTGATGCGGCGGCGCCGGCGCAGGGTGAGCTGACCGGCGCTTAGCCTGGTGTTGTGCCTGAAAGCCTTTGGACGGTTAACCCGTGCCCGCAGTGTTATTCAATCCTGATGGAGGCCTCCCGCGAGCGGGCGCTCTCCTTGCCCTTTCCGTCGGCAAACGTGGTATAATAGAACCACAGCTCTCCCTTTTTCACGGCGCTATCTTCATACCTGCGCTCATCATGGCTGAAGCTTCCAAGCAGCACAGGACTCACTCCCCGCCGGTAACGGTAAAGATTTACCTTCAGCGTAGTGCCGGCATCTGACTCAGCCCACTGCACGATAACCTTTCCGGCAGTCTGGCCAACCCATACGGCGGGCGGGATGGGGAGAAACTGCTCTTTCACCGTCACCGTGGCAACAGCCATTGACTCGCTCAGTCCGCCCAGATCATCGACCGTCTGCACGGCATATTCATAGCTCTTCCCCGGTACAACGGTCTTGTCAGTATAGAGCGGAACCGGCAGAACACTATCCTGGGGCAGCAGAAGTACAAACTGACCGCCGGGTATCTCACGCCGGTAAAGATGATAGCCCCGGGTTGCCATGTGCCTGACCCTTACATCTTCCCATACAAGGGAGACCGTGCCATCCGACTCCTCTGCCGACATCTGGTTGGGAGAGGGCGGAAAGGTTTTAATGGAAGGATGAATGGTGATGGTATCTGAAAATATACTCTCAACCGAACTGGTATTTATTGTTTTTGCAGCATAATAGTAGCTGCGTTCACCGCTGAGGATTCTGCTGGTATCAATATAGACTATTTCATTGTCAGTCAGTTTAAGTATATCGGTGATGGGATGAAGGGCTGGTGTTATGCCGTCACTGCGGTAGATACGCACGCCGGCAAGGTTGCGTTCGTCTGACGACACCCTGATGGCTACACCGCCCTTTACCTCTTCAGCACGGCTGACAGAAGGGAATACCGGCTGCAGCCTGTCAACGGCAGAACCGAAAACGATACCGCTACGCTGCGGCGGATCATCGAACTCACTGACAGACTCGAGATAGTAGTAGGTGGTCTGGTCGGGGGTGACATCACTGTCAGTGTAAGTGCTGTCAGCAGGGGGGAGGGTCGCCACCAGGTCATATTCCCTGCCGTCATACGAGTCACTCCTGTAAAGGTTTATTCCCTTCATGTGCCGGCCATTTGTCAGCTGCCAGGTGATGACTATCCCATAGCCGGGATTGTCAGTTGCGGCTGCGACGTTGCGGAAAAAGCTCTTTTCCGGGGTCTGACTCCGGACAATTACGATTTCGGTGGCTTCGCCCGGGTTACCCCATACATCAAGCGGATTCATGAAGTATTGCCGGTCAGAACGGAAATGCCGTAACGAATCCTGGAAGATGTAGTAGGTTATATCACCAATCCTGTATGAGGCGGTGGTGCCCCTGGCCTGGCGGAGCTCTTTCCCTTCATAGTATCGCACCCCGAAATAGGGGGCAGGTCTGGTCCCTTTTGACTGCCATTTCAGGTAACAGAGATTCTGGTCAACACTCTTTTCGCTCAGCGTAACCGGATCGTAGTCAGGGATAAAAGGATACTGAACCGGCAGGGAGAGGCTCTCGGAGATGATCTTCCCGTTTTTCTGTGATCGTACCCTGTATCTGGCCGGTTTATCTTTTGCCACATCCTGATCATAGAATGCCAGTCCGGCTGCCAGTCTTACGGCTGTTGCCGAGGCCCAGTATCCCATGCTGTCAATTACACCTGCCCTGGCGCACTTCTCCCATCCTGTTCTCAGCAGCTCATTGCCCGGTAGCCCCTGAAAGCCGAAATCGGGCTCCCACAGACGGATGGCATTATAGAATTCATCCCATTGTGCCGGTGATTTCATCTCGGTGATGATCTCCCACCTGCGGCCGTCATATGAGCGTTCAATAATGTATGATCCTATCCGGTTACCGTCAGCCAGCTCCATACCGGCAAATATCACGACTCCCCTGGGTGCCGGTACCGCCAGTTTTACCTCCTGCTGGCCCCATAATGACGGACTCATTGCCAGGGACAGAATGAAGAGAAAGCTTATTCCCGGCAAATATTTCCTGTGCTTGACTGATATTTTCATTTTATTGAATGTTTTTTGTTCGCTACTCCCTGCACTGCTGGCTGCAGCTGCTGGTTGTGATTCCCATTGAGAATCCCTTAACGTTGTCAAGATGCACCTTCGCACCTATGGTAAAATCGGCTAGATCAACCGAGACGCACGGCCCGCAGTCGACCAGTACCGGCAGGCACTGGCTGGCTGAGATTACCAGGTTGACGCTGGCACATCCATCAATGTTGAAGACCTGGGACTTGGTATTGTAGTCGCCGCTGACACCGAACTGCAGTTTTGCGTCAGCACTGGCTGATGTGCAGGTTGCCCCGCAGGAACCCCCGAGGTAGGCATGCCCCTCGGCAAGGACACCCATTCCGAAGGTGGTTCCCTGTCCGAATTTCATGAATGTACGGGCATTGACACTTACGTCAACTCCTGCATCAATGGCAACGATACCGTAGTCGTGATGTACTCGCGGCAGAATCTGTTTTGTCAGTCCGGCCGAGATGAAGAAGCCGCTCAGACTGGTTTTGAATCCGGCCGGCAGGCAGACGGCATCGCCTATTTTTGACGACACCTCCGGCGGCATGTTCTGGTAGTTGCCGAAGAGCCCGAACAGGTTGGCGCCACCCAGGCCGGGTATCTCAACAAGCCCCGAGGCGGTAAAGATCCATCCCTGGCTGTCCATAACGGTATTCACAGTCCCGTTGAGCTTCAGTCCGGCCAGGTTCATATTGAGATCGGCACTGCCCAGGAAACGTGCATTAGGCATGTCATAAGTGATGGTCAGGCCCGGGAATGACGGGATATCGCTGACGCTGACCTGCTGCCCCGTGGCTTTCACTTCACCCCTCACCTCAAAATTCATCTTCTGGCCCGGAGTGATGTTGTTAAACCCTTTCAGTTCTCCTTCAAAGCGCAGGATATCCCATGCCTTGCCGGTAACCCTTGTGCCTCCCTTCAGGTTGGCGAGCTCCTTCCCCGGACCCATTGGCAGTGACTGACCCTTGTCAATATCAATCCGTGTCTCGTTCGATCTGTGGGTCAATGTCACATTAATCTTCGGAAGGTGCCCGGGCTCATCAACGGTGCCCTTTACAGTGAAGAGGTCATTGGTCAGGCTGTAATCCTTGTCAAGATGATAGTGTACATTATTGTTTATGAAATTAACTACTTCCATATCCATCATTGTGAAGGCAATGGCATTGCCCTGCCTTATGTATGCCATGGCACCTGCCGGCTTCAGATATTCAGGGATTCCGAAGTCATATGTTCCCAGGAGCTTCAGCGAGGTGGGGGTCACATACATGCGGGTTGAGGGAATCGGGGTGAAATCAACAAGGTTAAAGAGCCTGAACTTGCGGCTGTTGAGTACCATGATGCTTTCATCCTCGCTGTTGAAGTCGAGGGAGATGAATTCTATCCTGTCTGCCGGGGAGAGCCCGGGCATATTCTGCAGGTACCCCACCACACTCTGTCCGTAGTCAGGAACGGCATAAAGGCTCCAGCCATATACGCCGTCGTGCAGATACTTATAGGTCAGTCCCTTGCTGGTGGTGTTGATTATCACATCCTTCACCCCGAACAACTTCATCTTGTCAAGATGCACGGTAGCTACATTGGTTACCATGGCTTCTGAGGTGAATCTCAGGTTTTCAATCTTTATATCCACACCTGTTGACAGGACAGCATCAGACACCGTTAAACCCTGGTCGGTCAGCAACCACTTATTGCAGCTGAGAGACCATTTCCCGAGTTTAACAGCGAAGGATTTCGGGTTCAGGGTCTTCATTCCCTGTTTGCTGATATTTATTGTCCCGGCATCTATTTCGATGCTTGACGGGTTCAGGTTGGTAATCTCTGCTTTCAGCTTTGTCTGCAATGTCAGCCCGTTCTTGTCGAAGTATGATTTATCAGACTGCACCAGTGCCTTGTTGGCAAAGCCTGTTATGCTGAAGGCCGGTACCTTGTTCTTTCCGTCAGTGACATAGAACCTGTCGGTGCCGCTCACGGGGGCGCTGACCGCACCTGCGCTGCTGTAGACGGTTATCTTGCTGCCGGTGGCATCGGGCTTGTCGGCGAGCCACAGTGCAGGCAGGCTGTAACCGTCTCCTCCGAAGTTACCGTTCAGCTGTACGCCTCCGGGGTTATCGCTGATCTGCACGGCGGCAGTCATTGCACCTTTCAGCTTAGCCTGGTCAGCCATGTCGATCTGCAGCCCTGAGGCATCTGCAATGACAGCCTTGTAGCCACCCTGCAGGGAAACGGGGATACTGTTAACATCCGCTACAAACGGCAGTGAGGCAGGTATGAGATAGGCGTCGCCGTTACTGTTGGTCAGGCTGCTTCTGACCATCTCAACCTTTTTCACTTCTATCTGCTGCGCACCGAAATATTTGTTTCCGGTAAGAGTAACCATCCCTGTAAGCAGTACCTTGTCTCCCTCCAGCTCTTCAAAGCCTGTGGTTGTAAAGGGGAAGCCCATGAAGCTGGTCAGATCCATGCCGTCAACTGCCGTCAGGTGGAAGTCTTCGGTTTTGCAGGTTGAACCGCCGCTGGTCAGGACGTAGTTGTCATTGTAATATCCGACGTAGTTGGTCCCTCCTTTGGATGAGCTTACCATCAGCCTGATCGGCTGGTTGAGGGGCAGGTTACGCAGTTCGTAGCGTCCGGAGGCATCTGTTTTATCACTGATGGTATATTCTTCCGCCTGCCCCGTAATAACAGCCTTTACATCAATGCCGTCGAGCGGCTTCGTGTTGCCATCACCGAGGTAGACAGTACCCGAGATGCAGCCTCCCGGTGCCATGGTAAATCTGTAGCTGTTTCCCATGACGGATTTCTCATACGGTATGCTGACCTCGGTTATGATGGCAGGATGGTTTTCGGGTGAGCCGGGAGCATTGGTTATCACAAGCTTGAAGCGGTCACTCTGGAAGCCCGTGAAAACAAAGCCGGCCCAGCCATCTTTGTCAGTTATCTCGGTATATGGGGCAGCCCCTTCTGCCACCCTCAGGTTATCTTGCATACCCTGCGGAGAGAGCCTTACCCCGTCAGAGAGAGTTATATTGGCTTTGGCGATGGTACCCTGCTTACTGATGCTACCCTGCTGTGATGACTGTGACAGCTGTGCTCCCAGCTTTTGCATTGCCGCGTGTACGGTACCGGTTGTAATAACCGGTATGGCCTGCTGGCCTGAGGTGGCGGGGGGTGGCGCATTGCCACTGCGGGGCGCCTGGGGCTGTGCTGTGCCGCCCCAGAAAGTCTTAGCTGCCCACCCGCTCTCAGGTACATCAGGCAGGCTGACCACAGCACCTTGCAGCCAGCCATTGCCGGCCCACACCTCAACATTCAGCTGGCGGACTTTGGGAAAGAGTTCAAAATTGTAAATATTCTTCTCCTTGTCAAGCGTGATGGTCACCGTGTCAGTGATGTATCCCTCCTTCTCCAGTCTTGCTCTTCGGGGAGTATTCAGCTTTCGCGCCTCAAGATAATATGAACCGTCACTGAGGGTGCTCGTGGCTTTCGCCATTTCGTCGATCAGAATCACCTTAACGTTGGCAAGGGGCTTGCCTGATGTAGGGTCAATAACCTTGCCTGTCATACTGGCCCCGTAACGAAGCGTGATGTTCAACTCAAGCTTCTCTCCGATCATAAGCGGTTTACCGTCTTTCACGCGGAATGTTGTATCTGCGAATCCCGGGCTCTTTACCGTTACGGTTCGCTCAGGGCCAACCACCGATGTTGGCGAATGGCCGAGCTCTACAGGTAAATCTTTGAGTTCATAGGTGCCGGCATCACGCCGTAACATTGGATTGTAATCAGTTCTGCCATTGTAGAGGAGCTCATAATAATTGGGCCCGGCCCATCTGAGGTTGCCCTGATGGTAATGCTCCTTGAGCATCACCTGTGCCGGCTGGGAGAGACTGAGTTTTTTATCGCCCTCTCTCTCCTTCAGAATTATTGTGAGTGTGGGGAATCTGGGCTCAAGCTTTAGCTCATACCCATAACTACGTTCTTCCCAGTCAGAAGCAGAACGTTCAGCTATCCGAGAGTGGTAATTTCTTCTGTGTATTGTGATAGCGCCATCCTCATTCTTCGGGGCTGCATCGTCAATCAGCTTCTTGAAGTCAAGCAGCAGCGGCGCCGGGGTCTCATAGGCATAATTCCCCTGATGGTTGGTATACAAATAGTATTGATAGGTAGGATTGTCATTGAGTACCAGCAGCTTAAAGCGCGCCAGCCCGTTGAGATCGGTTTTGGCTTTCCCGACACATATCATCCCGTTGCTCTTGGGTGGCGGGAATGCATCCGTCTTGTCAGGCGTGACATCATCCTGCGGGAATATGGGGTCGGGAGAGTAATTTTTCTTGCGATAGATATAGACATCCATCCCCTCCAGTTCCTCTCTCCTCTGGACAGTATAGTCATTGACGGGTGCTTTTACGGTCACATCGAGGCCAATGGTTTTTACCTTTGTCACCACCTCTCCGACATCCTTTGTCTCTCCGCCTTTGATCTCAAAAAAATACTTTGGATCATGATCAGGATCGAGGTAATAGCGTGCATGTTCACCTTCGATAATAATTCGATATGCAAGGTAAACCTGGCAGCCATCATTGCCGGGAGCCATACGGGAGATAGCAATGTTGTCTGCATTGGGGCCTCCCATGGGGCGGGCATAGATCAAATCAGTTGAATTATAATCGCCCTCTCCCTGTCCGGGATAGATCAGGTCTGCAGCCCTTGGCACTGACAACTCGCACTCGACAGTACCCAGGGGGCCGGGGTTGCTGCCAGTCAGAAAACCAAATGAAAACTCACCGTTGGCGCCGGTTGTGGTGGTGGATACCACTCTGCCGTTGACACACTTACCATTCAGATACTCCTCATGGCCATAGGTCATAGTTGCATTGAATCCTCCGCCGGCATCTTTGACAATATACCGGGTAACCAGTTTTATTTTGGCCTTGGCCAGTTTATAGGTTTTTGTCCCGATTTTATAGCTGAGCGTTCCTTTCAGTGTGGCCGGCAGTAAGACTGACGGGGTTACCACCGCGAAAGAATTTTGTGCATACCCGAGGTTAAGCTGGGTCTGGAAACCCGGTGCCGGGGGAGTGACCGGAGGCGCCTGAGCACTCATGGGCTTCATCGGAGCAGAGAAGATGTTCACCTCACTGTAGCCGCCATTCTTGAAATTGACTCTTCCCTGCGGATCGGTTGCCCTGACCACAAAGGCATAAGTCTTTCCGGGCTTGAGGGCCGGATTGGCTATTGTATAGAGGTATGCAGGCGATCCTGTGACAGTTGTTTCAAAGTATGGAGAGTATCCGTCGGTGCGCAGCATGTCCCGGTAGTTTGAGCCCGGATCATTCACCTCTATTATCCTCAGCTTATAAATTGTTCCGGCCGAGGCTCCGGGAGGGATGGTCCATGAGAACAGCAGAGTCTGCATCTGCTCAGGTGTAAGCTCCGAATTGTTCTGGGGCTGAATGACAATGGGCGGTTCAACCGCAGTCGCCGAAGGGGTTATATTGAAAGGTGCACTGCAGAATGGCCCCTGTGGCTGGTAACCATCACCAAAAAGGTCCACATACACGGTGAAGCATATGCGGTACAGCCCTGCAGGCAGCCCCTGCTCTTCAACCTGCTGACGTGTTATGCCCCTGTATTCAAGGTTCTGCGGGCTGAGAGCCTCCCGGTAGTCATTGTAGGTGACGGTATAGGGAGGCCATGATAGCGGCAGCCCGTCGGGATCCAGCACTGCCTTGATCACTGTGGGCCGTGAGGAGACATAACTGCGACGGGTGCCTATCCTTATATCACCGTCATTGTCCACACTCTCGATATATCCATGAAGATAAAATCTGTACTCGCGGGTATCCTGCAGCTGGGGCGTCGTGATGATACTGACAATACGTCCCGGAGTATTGAAATAGTCAGAGAGCCTGTTGGTGTAGGGAGGAAGAACCTGTACGGTCTGGCTGATCCAGTCTTGTGCGCCGGCGGCGGTAACGGCCAGCAGGGCAGCAGCCAATAATATCAGCCTTGCCCGGGATCTCTTGTCAGAAGGTGAATACATAACCAAAATCTCCTCTTAATTCGTTATATGTCGGAACTGCCGAACCTGCGGCAAACCGGTTGCTTATTAAGTTAATATTCAGTGAGAGTGAGTGTTTCTCATGAATGCGGTAGGCGGCACCCAGGGCCGAATTAATGATCAGGCCGGTATCATTGTTGACCTTGTTCATCATTGCGTTGTTATTCAGGCTGAGTGAGAGCTTGTCAGCGAGAAGGGTCTTGGAGACACTGATGTTGCCGCCCGCCAGCCTGTTTTTGAAATGCCTGCTTTCCATCAGCGTATAGTTCAGACCGGATGATATGTTCATCTTCAGCGCTGGCAGCCCCAGGTTATAGATCAGCATAGCCATCCAGGTGGTGGTCTCGGTCATGTCAGAGGTGGTACGGTTTTTATCTTGCAGGCCGCTCAGGTTGAGATTGAGCATTACCATGTGAGAGATTTTCTCTGAGGCTTTGATGAAACGGGGCGAAAGAGTTACCGATTTGTTAACCTGGTAGATCAGAAGGGTGTCATGCAATGCAGACCTGAAAGCCCTCTGGTTGGTTGAGAAGTTGTTGAATGAGGCATCTACCGTCCAGTTCTGGTTGATATTGCAGTTGGCCGTGACGGCTCCTATAATTCTCAGGACCGTGCTTTTCTTTGCACCGTTGAGGTTGTCACGCTGTACGCCGAGGGAGCCTCTCAGGTTCATCTTCTTTTGCAGCAGGGCCAGGCTCTGATTCAGGGTTATATGCTCAACATCGTTGTTGAAGAAGTAGCTGCCCATTGAGCGGAAGCCGGGATCAATGCGCCGGTACTCAATCCCTGATACCGTTGTGGGGGAGAAGCGGTAATTGAGGCTGGTCTTGAAGGCAGTGAAGTACTCACTGGTATAGTTCACCCGTATGAAGTTGCCTGCCAGCTTCAGCAGAAAATCATCAGATGGCAGGCCGGCAGATATGGCCCTGTTGAAGGTATAGAAACTGTATGAGCCGTCGAACTTGAAGGTCAGCCTGTCAGTTATATCGAAGTTGGAGGTGAGGCCGAAAGCGATATTCTGCTCCGGAGCGGGCAAGGACGGATCAATATTAGTGGTGTCGTAGTTCCTGGTGTTGTCGCCTATGAGCAATACCGACAGGTCTACAAACCTCTTGTCGGTGCCGTATCCGACCTTTGCCGCCCACCCGGTACGTGTCATCCTGGGGAGCGAATCGGCCATGGCCAGGTTATAAACCGAGTTCTGGTTAAACTTGCCATAGATGGCCCCAAGACGGAACTTGCCCGGCCTGGCTTCAACCCCTGCTCCGAGGAAGGTGTAGCCACTGAGGGTGAACTCGGAAAACGAGAGGTTACGATAACCCAGGTGGAGAGTGAGCCACTTGTATGTCGGACTGATACCGAACTGGTTGAATGGCTGACTGAATCCTGCCTTCGAATTATTGAACCATGTGAATGAGAATGGCATGGCAATGCCATACACTGTCATGGTTGCGTTGGCATTGATCCCGAACGCGAAGGGCGATTGCCTTTCCGGGATACCGGAGACAGCATAGAATGAGGTGGTTACTCCTATGCTCCCGTTGATGGAAAAGGGTACGGCATCCTTGAGACCGGCCAGATCCTGACCCGGGAGCCGGCAGGTGATGATCAGCAGCAGTGTGATCAGAATAACCGGCGGGGAGGGACTCTTTTTTCTCTTCTGAGAGGTCATGTTAAGGGGTTATTGTGTTGATCTTAAGAGAACTTCTGTTAAAGAATAAAACGTATCCGGATTGCCTAAATTGCCTTTATAGTGTCATGGAAGAGAGGAGATGGGGCCTGCAGGCTCATCATGCCGAGAAATTGCAACAATATGCATTGGCGGGAAGCTGAAGATGGTATCCGGGGCATGGGCACTATATTCTCCGTTAAGTTATTAATATTTTTGTTCATTACACGTTCAGGCAGGTACTTTTTAGCTGCTTTGCAGGAGCGGCGGCAGTTAAATGCCGGCAGCCACCGGCGGCGGTTTTACCGGGCATACAAAAGTGATCAGCCACAAAGAACTCCGTAAGATAATTGTCAGGCCATATTTCCGGAATTTATGCTTTTTCGGGCCGATGTTTGTCTTTGGATTTGGCAATTAATCTTTTATCTTTATACACTCATCCGGCAGTTCCGGCTGCCACATACGATTGTAAATTGTTATGTCTTCAGTAGCATTTGACAACAGGCTGTCATCGGGATCAGGGATCTGGTTTTTTCTCATTGCAGAGCTGATCCTGTTCGGTTTACTCTTTATTTTCTACCTGGTTTACCGTATCACTGATGCGCAGGCCTTTCACTTCGCCGCCGGCGAACTGTCAGTTTTTGCCGGTACGGTCAGTGCAGTAATACTGCTGGCCAGCAGTGCTGCCCTGGCAGGATCGGTTACTGCTGTCAGGCAGGAGAAGAGAAGGCTTGCAGTTCAGCTTCTGGGCATCACCCTACTGCTCGGCATCATTTTCCTTGTTGCAAGATGCCTTGAATGGCGCGTACACATCAAGGCCGGGGTTTTCCCCGGCTCCCCGGTACTTGCACTGCGCGGCCCGGGAGACCTTCTCTTCTATGGCTTCTATTTTTTCATAACCGGTTTGCACGCACTGCATGTCATAATCGGCCTGGCAGTGATTGGGTTTCTTATCCGCGGGCTCAGCAGGGGGAAGATTGGTGTAGGAGATTATCAAGCCTGTGAAAAAGGCGTATGGTACTGGCATCTGGTTGCCCTGCTGGGAATCCTGATCTTTCCCGTCTTTTATCTGATAACATAAGGCATTCTGCGATAAAACGGCTACCCGGTTAATCCCGGTTGAGGTTGCCCGCTCAAGGACCGGTGATGGTTGCTCGCTTAGTTCCGGTAGTAATCACACGGCGCCGGTTTTACCTGTGGCACCGGTTTTACTTGCGGCGTCGGTTATACGTGTGACACCGGTTATACTTATGGTGACAGTTGCAAAGACTCTTCTGAGGCAGATTGCCTGCGATCAGAACTTATGCTTCAGGCTCTCTTCCAGGTAGGGATGATTGGGTGCAATAATCTTTGCCTTGCCGAGGGCCGTTGCCACCACCA
>CAZAVK010000025.1:0-35800 GCA_964488645.1 uncultured Rikenella sp.
CTGAGAAGTCATTGCCACCATACCAGTTGGAGTCCCATCCCCTGATGATTCCTATCCTGTTGCCAATCGGATTAACTTTCTGTCCCATTATTTATTCTGAAATGTTTTCTGTTTCCTGTTTCCTGCTTCCCAGCTCGAGGGTCACATGGTTTGATCTCTTGCGGATACGATATGCCCGACCCTGGGGGGCAGGCCTTATGCGTCTCAGGATCCGTCCGCCGTCCACCTCAGCCCTCTTCACGTAGAGGTCACTCTCTTCAAGGCGTATCCCCTCATTCTTTGCCTGCCAGTTGGCAATGGCTGAGAGCAGCAGCTTCTCAACCCTGCGTGATGCTTCCTGCTTGCTGAACTTCAGGATATCGAGAGCCCTGTTCACCTCCTGGCCCCTGATCAGATCAACCACCAGCCTCATCTTGCGGGGTGAGGTTGGGACATTCCGCAACATGGCCTGTGTCCTCTCTTTTCCGGCCTCTCTCCTTTTCTCTGCGCTTATTCTTTTTCTTGCACCCATTTCTGATATTTTTTCAGTTGATATGCCTTGACGCCCTATCTCTGTTTTCCGCCATGACCGCGGAAGATACGGGTCGGGGCAAACTCACCCAGCTTATGGCCAACCATGTTTTCGGTGATATAGACAGGGATAAACTTGTTTCCGTTATGCACTGCCAGGGTATGACCCACGAAATCAGGGGAGATAACTGATCTTCTTGACCATGTCTTGATCACAGTTTTCTTTCCGCTTTCATTCATCGCTTCCACCTTTTTCATGAGGTGCAGGTCGATGAAGGGGCCTTTTCTAATTGATCTGCTCATTGTATCAGCTATTTTTTCCTTCTTTCAATGATATGTTTGTTCGAATACTTGGTCTTGCTCCTGGTCTTGTATCCTTTTGAAGGCATTCCTAAGCGTGACCTGGGGTGTCCTCCCGAGGCTCTTCCCTCGCCGCCGCCCATCGGGTGGTCAACCGGGTTCATTGCCACGCCCCTGGTGCGTGGTCTGCGGCCGAGCCAGCGCTTTCTGCCCGCCTTGCCTGACACCTCCTGGTTGTGGTCGGGGTTTGATACCGACCCGATGGTTGCCCGGCATGAGGTAAGGATCATACGTGTCTCACCCGACGGGAGCTTGATGATGGCATACTTGCCGTCGCGTGCAGCCAGTTGCGCAAAGGTTCCCGCACTACGGGCCAGGGCTGCTCCCTGCCCGGGCTTGAGCTCTATATTGTGAATAATGGTACCGAGCGGTATATCTTCCAGGAAGAGGGTGTTGCCCACCTCGGGTGCGGCGCCCCTGCCTGACATCAGCTCCTGCCCCACCTTCAGCCCTGCCGGTGCGATGATATAGCTCTTCTCGCCGTCACGGTAGGTGATCAGGGCTATGCGTGCCGACCGGTTGGGATCATACTCAACCGAGGTCACAGTGGCGGGAATGCCATCCCTGGTACGCTTGAAGTCAACCAGACGGTACATCTTCTTATGACCGCCGCCGACATACCTGATGGTCATCCTGCCCACTGAATTCCTGCCGCCGGTCCGCTTCAGGGGTACAAGCAGCGATTTCTCCGGTGTGCCGCGGGTGATCTCCGAGAAACCACTCGCGATCTTATGTCTCTGGCCTGGAGTTACAGGCTTGATCTTTCTGACTGCCATGATCTGTTAGATATTGCTGTAAAAATCAATCGTCTCTCCCTTGGCGAGAGTGACAATAGCCTTCTTTGTTGCGGCGGTGCGACCCTTCATGATACCCGACCGGGTATAGCGGGTCTTGCTCTTGCCGCCATAATTCATAGTGTTGACCTCTTCAACATTGACACCATAAAGCTCTTCCACCGCCTTCTTGATCTGCAGCTTGTTGGCCTTGCGGCTGACCAGGAAGCCATACCGGTTGAACTGCTCACCCTGGCTGGTCATCTTCTCGGTCACTATCGGTTTCAGTAATATGTCCATATCTCTGCTCCTGGTTTAGAATGTTGAATGCAAAACATCAACTGCACTCTCGGTAAGCACCAGAGCTGAAGCCCTCATGATGTTGTAAGTATTTAAATCATTGATAGTTACAACTTCAACTCCCTGCAAATTTCGAGATGACAAATATATGTTTTTATTTTGTTCCGGTAAAACAATGAGTGATTTTTTGTTGGCCAGGTTGAGGTTTGCGCTCATTGCTGCCATATTTGATGTCTTCGGGTTATCAAATGAGAAGTCCTCAAGTATGATCAGCTGCTCCTCCTTCACCTTGTATGAGAGGGCTGATTTCCTGGCGAGCCGTTTTACCTTTTTGTTGAGCTTGAAGCTGTAGTCTCTGGGCTGGGGGCCGAATACCCGTCCGCCTCCCCTGAAGAGCGGGTTTTTTATACTGCCTGCGCGGGCTGTGCCGGTTCCCTTCTGTCTCTTGAGCTTCCTGGTACTTCCCATGATCTCGCTGCGTTCCTTGCTCTTGTGCGTTCCCTGCCTCTGTGCGGCCAGGTACTGTTTTGTATCAAGGTAGATAGCATGGTCATTGGGTTCAATCCCGAAGATTGACTCATCGAGGTTGACCTTTCTGCCGGTCTCCCTTCCTTCTATGTTGAGTACTGCTATTTCCATCACTTTGTTATTATTACGTATCCACCTTTGGGGCCGGGCACGGCACCCTTGACCAGCAGCAGGTTTGACTCGGGCATGATCTTCACTATTCTCAGTTCGGTCTCCTGCTGCTTGCCGCCTTTCTGTCCGGCCATCTTCATTCCGGGCATCACCCTTGAGGGCCATGATGAGGCTCCGATTGACCCGGGAGCCCTGAGCCGGTTATGCTGGCCATGGGTATTGTCACCCACCCCGCCGAAGCCGTGGCGCTTGATCACCCCCTGGTAGCCCTTGCCCTTGGTCCATCCCCTGACATCGAGCCAGGTATCATCATTGAAGAGCTCCACGGTGATCACATCACCCAGCTTGTAGCGCCCCTCCTCGAACCCCGAGAACTCGGCGACCTTCCTCTTGGGGCCGGTACCTGCCTTTTTGAAATGCCCTATCTCAGCCTTATTGCTTGACTTCTCACGCTTGTCATCGAAACTGAGCTGCAAAGCTGCATAACCGTCCTTCTCCACAGTCTTCACCTGTGACACGACGCACGGGCCAACCTCCAGGACCGTGCACGGAATGCTCTTCCTGTCATCATCGAAGACAGTGGTCATTCCTATCTTTTTTCCTATTAATCCCTGCATAATTCAGTTTTTTCCGGTTTCACACTTTGATCTCCACCTCAACCCCGCTGGGCAGCTCAAGCTTCATCAGGGCATCAATGGTTTTCGGCGTTGAACTGTATATGTCAAGCAGGCGCTTATATGATGACAGTTCGAACTGCTCCCTTGATTTCTTGTTCACGAACGGTGAGCGGAGTACCGTAAAGATTCTCTTGTGGGTAGGCAGCGGTATAGGGCCGCTGACGACTGCTCCCGTTGATTTGACTGTCTTGACGATCTTCTCGGCCGATTTGTCGACCAGGTTGTGATCATAAGACTTGAGTTTGATGCGGATTTTCTGACTCATCTTCAATAAAGGATTTTTCCTGTTGTTACTTCAATTATTTTTTTTGCCAGTTCTTCAGGCACCTCTTCATAGTGTGAGAACTCCATCGCCGATGTAGCTCTTCCCGAGGTAAGGGTACGCAGTACTGTAACATATCCGAAGTTTTCTGCCAGAGGTACTTTTGCCTTTATTACCCTTGCACCTGCTTTCGATTCCATACCTTCCACCTTTCCCCTTCTGCGGTTGAAGTCGGCCACCACGTCGCCGACGTACTCTTCGGGGGTTATCACCTCTGCATTCATAACCGGTTCGAGCAGTACCGGGCGGCATTTTGGTGCCGCATGGCGGAATGCCTGCCTGGCGGCGATCTCGAATGACAATGAATCAGAGTCTACTGAATGGTATGAACCGTCTTTGATAATTACCTTGAGGCTGTCGAGCGGGAACCCTGCCAGCGGGCCGTTCTGCATTGCCTCACGGAATCCCTTCTCAACTGCCGGGATGAACTCCTTCGGCACACTGCCCCCGCGAATCTCATTCACGAAGGTTAGCCCGGTGGTTCCGTTATCGGCAGGCATCAGCTCGACGGTTATATCGGCAAATTTGCCCTTTCCGCCGGTCTGCTTTCTGAAGAGCTCCCGATGGGTGTATGGTGCCGTGACAGCCTCCTTGTATGCCACCTGGGGTCTGCCCTGGTTGCATTCAACATTGAATTCTCTCTTAAGACGGTCAACGAGAATTTCCAGGTGGAGCTCACCCATTCCGCTGATCACCGTCTGTCCGCTGTCGGGGTCTGACTTCACCCTGAAGGTGGGGTCCTCCTCGGCCAGCTTGGCCAGTGCTATCGCCAGGCGGTCGATGTCAGCCTGCGTCTTCGGCTCGACGGCTATCCAGATCACCGGATCGGGAAACTCCATCGATTCGAGTATCACCGGCTTGTTCACGCCGCACAGGGTGTCTCCTGTCTTCAGGTCCTTGAACCCCACTCCGGCGCATATATCTCCGGCATAGACTGTCTCAACGGGGTTCTGCTTGTTTGCATGCATCTGGAAGAGGCGGTTGATCCTTTCCCTTTTGCCTGACCTGGTGTTCAGTATCGTATCGCCGGCATTGAGTTTGCCCGAGTAGACCCTCAGGAATACCAGCCGGCCCATATGGGGGTCTGTTGCTATCTTGAATGCCAGTGCGGCAAGCGGGTCTGCGGCATCAGGATTCAGAATGATCTCCCTGTCATCACGCGGGTCACGCCCCTTCACCGCCCCCACGTCGAGCGGTGACGGCAGGTATGCTGCCACGCCGTTTATCAGTCTCTGTATCCCCTTGTTGCGGAATGCTGCCCCGCAGAAGACCGGTACAATCACCCCCTCAATGGTCTCCCGCCGTATCACTGCCCGCAGTTCATCGGCGGTTATGCTCTCCTGGTCGTCGAGATAGCGTTCAAGAATGGTATCATCCATCCCTGCACATGCTTCCACCAGCTTCATGCGGCACTCGGCGGCCTCCTCCATCATGAACTCCGGTATGGGTCCCACCCTGAAATTCATCATCGGGTCACCGCTGTCTTCGAAGATAACGGCATTCATCTCTACCAGGTCAATGATTCCGGCGAACTCATCCTCTGCGCCGATGGGTATCTGTACCGGTATCGGGTTTGCGCCCAGCTTATCCCTGATCTGCTGCACCACCCCCTGGAAGTCGGCGCCGGTGCGGTCCATCTTGTTGACGAAGGCTATCCTGGGCACATGGTACTTGTTGGCCTGCCTCCAGACGGTCTCGCTCTGCGGTTCCACCCCGCCGACGGCACAGAAGACGGCCACCGCGCCGTCAAGCACCCTGAGCGACCGCTCCACCTCAACGGTGAAGTCGACATGGCCGGGGGTATCGATCAGGTTGATCTTATAGAGCTGATCCTGATACTTCCAGTAGGTGGTAGTTGCAGCCGAGGTGATGGTGATCCCCCTCTCCTGCTCCTGCACCATCCAGTCCATAGTGGCATTTCCGTCATCGACCTCTCCGATGCGGTGCACCCGGCCCGTGAAATAGAGTATGCGCTCGGAAGTTGTGGTCTTCCCGGCATCTATATGGGCCATAATGCCAATATTCCTGGTATATCTGAGATCAGTGCTCATTGTTTTCTCCGGTTCAGCTGCTGACGGGTTTTATCAGAACCTGAAGTGAGCGAACGCCTTGTTGGCTTCTGCCATACGGTGCGTATCCTCCTTCTTCTTGTATGCACCGCCCTCATTGTTGTAGGCGGCCATCACCTCTGCCGCCAGCTTCTCGGCCATGCTGTGGCCGCTGCGCTTGCGTGCATAGAGAATGAGGTTCTTCATACTGATGCTCACCTTGCGGTCAGGCCTGATCTCAAGGGGCACCTGGAAGGTGGCGCCACCCACCCTGCGGCTCTTCACCTCAACATGAGGAGTGATGTTGTCAAGAGCCTGCTTCCATATCTCGAGCGGGCTCTTCTCCTCATTCTTCATCTTCTCGGCAACTATATCGAGTGAATCATAGAATATCCTGAAGGCAACGGTCTTCTTACCATCGTACATCAGGTTATTGATGAAACGGGTAACGTACGGATCGTTGAATTTCGGGTCCGGTAGGAGGATCCTCTTCTTTGGTTTTGCCTTTCTCATATCTTGAATCCTTTAACTGTTACTTCTTTGGTCTTTTTGTTCCGTATTTTGACCTTCTCTGCTTGCGGCCATCAACACCGGATGTATCAAGTGCGCCACGGACAAGGTGGTAGCGGACACCCGGGAGGTCTTTTACCCTTCCGCCCCTGATAAGCACTATTGAGTGCTCCTGCAGGTTGTGTCCTTCACCCGGAATATAGGCGTTGACCTCTTTCTGGTTGGTCAGCCTTACCCTGGCTACTTTTCTCATGGCTGAGTTAGGTTTCTTTGGCGTGGTGGTATATACGCGAACACATACACCCCTGCGCTGCGGGCATGAATCAAGGGCAGGTGCTTTGCTCTTGTCTGCCAGCTTCTTGCGGCCTTTTCTAACTAACTGCTGAATTGTCGGCATAATTCTCCTTTAATTAATTGTCTTTCTGTGTTGTTATGCGAAATCTTATCTTCCTCCCAACATTCCGCTGCCTGTATGCCCATACTGCAGCAGGTCTGCAAAACGAGGCCACCGTAGCTGCACAGGGCTGCAACAGTACCCCGGGGCAAAGTTTTCTGAAGATGTAACTTAGTGGTTTGTAAGTTATTTACAGGATCTTCTTCCCGACCGCTCCTCCCGGCATTTTTGTAAACTTACTCATCTGACGGAGAGACCGGTACTCCTGTTTTCAAAAAACCGGTGCAAAGTAAATAAATTTTTCAATCAGCGGCAACATTTAGGCAATATTTTGAAAATTTGCTATTTTTGCGCTCCCATCCGGGCAACCATGAGACAATAATTAATTAACAGTCAAATAATGAAAACATACTCCACAGACCACCTGAGAAACATTGTACTGCTGGGTAACTCCGGCTCAGGCAAGACCACCCTGGCAGAGGCGATGCTCTTCAACGGCGGTATCATTGAGAGGCGCGGCACGGTGGAAGGCAGGAATACCGTCTCTGACTACAAGCCCATCGAGCATGAGAACCGCAACTCGGTCTTTTCAACCGTTCTTTATACCGAGTTTGCGGGCATGAAGATCAATATCATTGATGCCCCCGGCCTCGATGACTTTTCGGGCGGGGTTATCTCGGCCATGTACGCTGCCGACACCGCCCTGCTGCTCATCAACGTACAGAACGGTGTTGAGGTTGGCAGCGAGATCCACTTCAGGCATGCCGACCGCTTCGGCAAGCCCCTGATCTTTGCAGTCAACGGCCTTGATCATGAGAAGGCCCATTTTGAGAAGTCAGTTGAGATGCTCACCGAGCGCTTCGGCAGCAACGTGATACTGGCACAGTTCCCGGTTGATGAGGGTACCGGCTTCAGCACCATCATTGACATCATCAGCATGAAGATGCTGACCTACGGCAAGGATGGCGGCAGGGCCACCGTTGCCGAGATACCTGCCGCACACCGGGAGAGGGCTGATGAGCTGCATGCCGCACTCATCGAGAAGGTGGCTGAGAGTGATGAGGAGCTGATGGAGCTCTTCTTCGCCAATGACAGCCTCACCGAGGAGGAGATCGGCCGCGGCCTGCGCACCGGGCTGCTGCACAGGGGGATATTCCCGGTCTTCTGCCTCTCTGCAAGGAACAATACCGGTGTTGACCGGCTGCTTGACTTCATAGCGGTCTCGGCACCGTCGCCGGCCGACATGCCTGCACCGAAAAACTCAAAGGGTGAAGAGGTGAAGTGCAGTTCTGCCGGACAGCCTTCAGCCTTCGTCTTCAAGACCACCATCGAGGAGCATATCGGCGAGATCAACTACTTCAGGGTGATGTCTGGCAAGATCACCGAGAACTATGAGGCGGTGAACACCAGCAACGGCACCAAGGAGCGCCTGTCACAGATCTTTGCATGCAGCGGCCGCAACCGCACCCGCATATCGGAGATACATGCCGGCGATATCGGCGGCTTCGTGAAGCTGAAGAACACCAAGGCGGGGCAGACGCTCAATGCTCCCGGCAATGACTGGACCTTCGGGCCGATGGCATTCCCCGATCCCAAGTTCCGCACGGCCATCAAGCCGGTCAACGAGAGCGACGAGGAGAAGCTGGGCGAGGCGCTCGGCAGGATGCACGGCGAGGACCCCACCATCATCATCGAATACTCCAAGGAACTGCGGCAGATCATCGTTCACGGGCAGGGCGAGTATCACCTCAATATACTCAAGTGGCACCTCGACAATATCTTCAAGATAGAGACACAGTTCATCGCACCCAGGATACCCTACCGCGAGACCATCACCAAGGCTGCACAGGCCGACTACCGTCACAAGAAGCAGTCGGGCGGCGCCGGGCAGTTCGGTGAGGTGCACATGATCATCGAGCCATATGAGGAGGGCAGCTCCGAGAAGACCATGATGAAGATTGGCGGCAAGGAGATCAAGCTATCCGTTCGTGACAAAGAGGAGATTGAACTCCCCTGGGGTGGCAAACTGGTCTATGTCAACTGCATCGTGGGAGGTTCGATCGATGCACGCTTCATGCCCGCCATCCTCAAGGGTATCATGGAGAAGATGGAGGTCGGGCCGCTCACCGGATCATATGCCCGTGACATTCGCGTCTATGTCTATGACGGCAAGATGCACCCGGTCGACTCAAACGAGATCTCCTTCCGCCTGGCGGGCCGCAACGCCTTCAACAACGCCTTCAAGAACGCCACCCCGAAGATACTCGAGCCGGTGTATGATGTTGAGATCATGGTTCCCGCAGACCGCATGGGCGACGTCATCAGCGACCTGCAGGGGCGCCGCGGAATGGTGCTCGGCATGTCGAGCGACAAGGGGCTGGAGGTGATCAGGGCAAGGGCACCCCTGGCAGAGATGAACAAGTACTCGACGGCACTCAGCTCGCTCACCGGCGGGCGTGCCATGTACTCAATGAAGTTTGCCGAGTATGTGCAGGTGCCAGGCGAGATCCAGGATGCCGTCATCAAGGCCTACGAAGCCGAGGAGGAGGAAGAGTAGCCTTCCCTTATATATTAATAAAACAGCGGAGAGGAACCCGGATTTCTCTCCGCTTGTTTTTTACCGGCACACAACCGTAACAGGAACACAATTCATCCGGTGGCTGCTAATTGACCACCGTGGCAGTCAGCGTGTCGGCAGGCAGGAACCTGAACGGATTCGGAACCATCCCGGTGGTACCGTTGGGATAGTGAAGAAAGAGGCTGTCAGCACTGAGGGAGCTGAAAATCCTGTCAGGGGCAGTGATGGTATCAACATACCAGAGTGTCACCACTTCATTGTCTGAAAGATTCAGGTCGGTGAAGAACCCGACAACCCCGCGGTCATTCGACAGGTGGTTGCCAAGCTGACTGTACCGCTGCTTCATCCGGCTGTTCGCTCCGGCATCAAGGGTGATTGCCCTGAGCACATCCGGGGTGTATTTGCGGTAATTATTGTAGAGCAGCCTCAGTGGCATGTACATATCCCTCTGGTAATCACTCCGCTGCAGGCTGCCGCTGTTGGCCTCAAACGACTCAACCCGGTAGGGGAGCTTCACATTTGTCTCGGTCTCATTGACAGTAAAACTCAGTCGCCTTGATTCGATAACCTTCACCAGTGTCTCCCTGTCGGGCTCCCTCCCCGCCGGGAAGTAGATCCTTACCAGCACGGGGCATGCATACTCGCTCTGATATCCGCAGGCCTCCGTATTTTGCAGCAGCAGATGCTGGAGGTAGGTGGCATCGAGCGGGTCAAAGAACTTGTCAATAGTGAGGGTGTGATATACAACCGAGTCAGTTTCTCCGGGCAGTTCCCTGATAATGCGCTTAACGGGCACGAAAATCAGCTCCATCACCTTCTCATCGGTGTAGAGGGCGGGATCGTACCATATCCTCACCGTATGGGTGGCAACATAGGTTGAGACACCGTAAATACCGTCAATATTCTTCATCTGATTGGCAAAGGTGACAGAGCTGCCATAGCACTTCACGTTCTTCAGTCCTGACATCTCAAACATTGCTGCATTGTCAAGCTGTTCAGCGGTACCCCAAGTCTGGCTTATTGTAGGCAGTTCAAACAGGGCTCCTGCCGTCAGGCCCAGTATGATCAGCCCGCCAAGCACCGCTGCAGGAAGCCACTTCATGTTTCGCCTGTTAATCTGCAGTGTATCTTTTTCAGGACAGGCATGGAGGCAGTCACCGCAAAGGGTACAGTCGGCATGAGTCACCTTCTCTGCCGATGCCACATCAATACCCTGTGGACACGACTCATTGCACAGGCCGCATGAGGTGCATCTCTCCCTGTTTCTTGTAATATGCACCGGGTCAGGGCGCACCCGGTCCATGCGGGTCACCTCCAGGATATATCCCCCTGCCGTAACGATGGCCAGGGGATAGACATATGACAGGCTGAATCCGGCAAGCAGCAGAATCACGTAGAGAGCCATTACTCCCAGGAACCACCACGAAAACTTGAATATTACCGACAGGGCGCCGAGCGGGCAAAGGTACCTGCACCAGAAGAGCCTAAAAAAAAGTGAGCCTGCCAGCAGGATACCAATGGCAATCAGGGCCCATGTGAGGACCACATCACTGCCCATGCCTGATACAGCCGCATAATACGGATCATAGGTTTTGCAGAAGAGCTCACTGGTTTTCAGGGTGATGTAGAAAGTAATAAACAACAGTACATACTTCAGAAGACGGAGGGCATTATCGGCAATACCCTTGAGGGTGATCCGCACCTTCAGCCTCTCACCCAGTTTGCCGATCCATTCACCTATGGTTCCCAGGGGGCAGATATAGCCGCAGAAGAGGCGTGAGAAGAGGACGACACCAATCAGGAGCACCACCCCCATCATTATCTGGGTGCTGGTCATGGCACATGAGAGTGAATCCATGGTCAGGTAACTACCCAGGGCCTGCAATCCGCCAAACGGACAGTAGGCTTCAAAATCAGGAGAGTAGGTCTTATCGGCAAAGAGACGGATTCCCATGAAAATGAGTATCCCGATGATGGCGAACTGATATATCAGTTTGTACCAGTTTTGTTTTTTCATTGTGTGAGTTTTGGGGTCCCCTCAAATATATTATTTCCCCTGATCCCGCCAAATGATAAAAGAGGGCAGCGGTCTCTCCGGGTGAGAGAACCGCCGCACTCCTGCTGCCGTCAGCCCTGCTCTTCCGCCCTCTCCTACACCGTCTGCTCTATGCTCCAGACGAAGGCTCTGATACCCACCTCTTTGTTGATGGCGTCTATGCGCTTCACCGCCTCGAGCAGCAGCGGCACCTTCTCCTCATCCACAAAGGTGAGCACCACCCCGTTGATTTCGGGCCAGGTGTGTGTACCCAGCCGCGGGTCGCCGGTGAATGAGCCGGCCCCCCTGACATTCTCCCACTGGGTGTATCCCTTTATTCCGAAGTGGTCAAGGGTGTACTCGACCTTCTCGGTCAGCGCCAGGTTATAGATTATCATTACCGCTTTCATGACTGCCCGTTTTGATGGTTTGCACTGATATCTTCAAGGAAGTTCATCTCCCGGTATGCCGCCTTCTGCTTCTTGTCTCTCTCACCGCGCCGCGCCATGAGCACATATCCCACCGGCACTATCACCATGGTCACTATGGTCGAGAAGACCAGTCCGCCGATAACCGCTATCCCCATCGGCTGCCACAGCTCCGACCCCTCGCCCGGGTTGATTGCCAGCGGCAGCATGGCCAGTATGGTTGTCATTGAGGTCATCAGCACCGGCCGCAGCCTTGAGCGGCCCGAGATGAGAATCGCCTCGTATAGCTCCACGCCGCGGTCACGCGTCAGGTTGATGAAGTCAACCAGCACGATGGCGTTCTTCACCACTATACCGATAAGCATGATTGCGCCGATGGCCGATATCAGGCTCAGGTTGGTGCCGGTGATGAAGAGCGCTATGGCCACCCCTGAGAAGGCGAACGGTATTGAGAACATGATGATCACCGGCATCTTCAGCGACTCGAACTGTGATGCCATCACCAGGTAGACCAGTATGAGCGAGACGATCATCAGCAGCCCTATATCCATGAATGACTCCTTCATATCCTTGAATGCGCCCGATATCTCCACCATCACCCCCGGCGGTGTCTCCATCTGGTCAAGCTCCTTCTGAATATCCTCGACCATCTTGTTGAGTGCTCTCTTGTAGGGTGTCACCGAGACGGTCACGATGCGCTCCTTGCGCTTCCTCTCGATGTTTGGCGGTGACCAGTACTCCTTCACCTCCCCTATCTCGCCCAGGCGTATCACCTGTCCGGTGGGAAGTGCCACCCCGATATTCTCGAGCTCGGTGATAGAGTTGCGTGCCGACTCCCTGTAGCGGACTATCACATCATACTCATCACCGAACTGGCGGAGGCGGGTGGCGGTCATCCCTCCCACGCGGTTACGCACCACGGCCGATACCTGTGCGGTGGTCAGCCCGTACCTCAGCAGCTTCTCCTGGTCAAGCCTGATCTGCAGCTCGGGCTTCGATTTGTCACGGCTGATCTTGACGTTCTTAGCTCCCTGGAGTCCGCTGATCCTCTCAGAGAGTTCTTCGGCAAAGATGTTGGTGGCAGAGATGTCATAGCCGTAGATCTCAACATTGATCTTGTTCCCGCCACCCATCGCTCCCATGCCGCCGCTCTGTGTCTCAACGGTGTAGTTTATCACCTCGGGCATGGGCGCAATCAGGGTGCGTATCTCTTCAGCAATCTCGTCAGCCGTTCTCTTCCGCTGGTTCACATCGGTCAGCCGGAAGGTAAAGTTGATAATATGTGTTCCGCTCTGTCCGAACATCGATGTGAATCCGCCCCGGTCATCAACGCCGGCCGACATCGACGTCAGTTTTATTTCGGGTATCCTGCTGCGGGTGATCGAGTCTATCCGGTCAGCCACCTTCCCGGTTTCGGAGACCCGTGTGCCGGTCTGCAGCTCTATGGTGGCCGACACCCTCGACTCGTCAGCCGTGGGCATGAACTCGGCGCCAATGAATTTGAAGAGCATCATCGACCCGGCGAAAATGACCACCGCGGCCGATATGACGAACTTCTTGTGGTGGAGCACCCATGAGAGCGTCCTGACATAGAACCCGTCGAGCCAGTTGAGGAACTTCAGCACCGATCCGTCCCAGTGCCACAGGGGAGCATTCTCCCTGGCCGGCTTCAGCTTGAGCATCAGTGCGCTGAGTGTCGGGGTGAGGGTGATGGCAGCCAGGGTTGACATGATGATGGTGATCGACACAATCCACCCCAGCTGTGCAAAGAGCACCCCCGTGAGACCCTTGACGAAGGTGAGCGGCAGGAAGACCGCCACCACGGTGAGGGTGGTCACTATCACCGCCAGCCACACCTCATTGGTGGCATAGATGGCCGCCTCACGCGGACGGCTGCCGCGCTCGATATGCTTAGTGATATTCTCGAGCACCACGATGGCGTCGTCAACCACCATCCCGATGGCGATCGAGAGCGACGAGAGGGAGATGATATTGATTGAGCTTCCCGTGAGGAAGATATAGACGAATGCCACCAGCAGCGAGATCGGGATTGTGAGTATGATTATCAGGGTTGCCCGCCACCTGCCGAGGAAGAAGAGCACCACCAGGATAACGAAGATGGCGGCATACATCAGTGTCTCGGTCAGGTTGTTTATCGACCCCTGTATGAATTCAGAGGTATCAATTATTTTTTCAATATGAATGTCAGGAGGAAGCTCTTTCTGAAGCTTCTTTATCTCGCGGTCCACCTCACGGCATATCTTCACCGAGTTGGCGCCCGACATCTTCTGCACGAAGAGGGTCATTCCCTTTGCCCCGTCAACTTTCGCCAGCAGCTTGGTCTCCCTGATGGTGTCATTCACGGTAGCCACATCCCTGAGGTAGATGTTGCTTCCGTTGTAGCTGCCCACCACCAGGTCGGCTATCAGGCTGCTCTCGGCGAACTCTCCCTGTATCCTCAACGGGTAGTCGGTCCTGCCCATCTCGATATAGCCGGCCGGCATGTTGAGGTTCTCAGCCCTGATCACATTGCCTATCTGCTCAATGGTGAGGTTGTATGCCTCCATGCGGCGCGGATCGACATCGACATATATCTCCCTTCCCGGCACGCCCGACAATACGACGTTGCCCACGCCGTCAATACGGTTCAGGGGGTTGACCAGCTTTTCGTCAAGTATCTTTTCCAGCCCGCGGTAGCTCTCCTCGGCGGTGATGGCATAAAAGATTATCGGCATCATGCTTGAATTGAACTTGAAGATCGAAGGGTCTTCGGCATCTTCAGGCAGGAAATTCTGAACAAAGGAGAGAGAGCTTCTCACATCATTGGAGGCTTCATCGAGGTTGGTCTCATACTCAAACTCGAGGAATATCACCGAGACGTTGTCACTTGACCGTGACGACATCTCCTTGAGCCCCGAGACTGCGCTGAGGGTATTCTCGATGGGTCGTGTAACGTTCGTCTCGATGTCTGCCGCACTGGCACCGGGGTAGCTGGTATAGACTGACAGGAACGGCAGCTCCACCTCGGGGTAGAGGTCGATCGGCAACTGTGTCAGCGAATAGAGCCCCAGCACCATCGTTATCACGAAGATCAGGATGGTGGTTACCGGTTTTTTTACTGCACTGGCATATATACTCATGGTATGCGGTTATCTCGTGTTAGTCATCATTTAATTATCTCCACCCTCTGTCCGCTCTTCAGCCGTGCCTGCCCCTCGGAGACCAGGCAGTCGCCCTCCGAGAGTCCGCCGTCTGACACCTCGAAGCGGTCATCAAACCTCTGGCCGATGGTTACGCTCCTTCTGACAGCCACCCCGTTTTCCACCACGAAGAGGTATCGCTCATTGGTTCCCTCCTGCAGCATAACGGTGTTTGCCGGCACTATGAGCGCCTCCTCCTGTCCCATGTCGATATAGGTGCGGGCAAACATCCCCGGGCGCAGCACCTCGCCGCTGTTGGGTATGCGTATCTCGGCACGGAAGGTGCGCGTCATGGGGTCAATGGTCGGATGCACCCTGAAGACCGTCCCTTCGAACTCCCTGCCGGGATAGACATCAGCGGTTACCCGCACCTTCATCCCGTTCCTGACCTGAGGGAAGTACTGCTCGGAGATGCTGACAATGATCTTGACAGGGTTTATCTGCATCAGGGTTACCACTGCCGACTTGCCTGCAGCACCCGGGGCGCCGGTATAGAGTTCGCCCTCTTCCAGGTACCTGCCGGTGATGATGCCCGGGAAGGGTGCCAGCAGCAGGGTGTTCTGCTCCATGAACTCGACATTGGTCTTCATCACCTCATACTGTGCCCTGGTCTGGTCATAGAGCTGCTCCTTGACACTGCCCGCCCGCAGCAGCGTATCGAGCCGCGCCAGGTCCTTCTCAAGATTGGCAAGCTGTATCTTGTTGGCGTAATACTGTGTACGGTCCATCAGGAAGAGCTGCTGTCCTTTCTGCACCCTGTCACCCACCTCAACATAGATCCGGTCTACCCTGCCGGGGGTGGCAGGCGCCATGTTCACCTCCTCCCAGGCCTGTACGGTAGAGGTATAGTCGATGGTACGGGCGATGATGCTTTTGGTCACCAGCGTGGTTCTGACCGGTATGACCGAGGTTGAGTCAGACTCAGCCGCTGCTGCCGCCTTCTTCTCCTTCTGGCCGCATGAGGCCAGCATCATCCCGCCGGCCACTATCAATGAGAAAATCCTGAGGTTCATTATCTTCTGTTTTGTTTGTTTTCTGTTTAAAGCCTGTTCATCAGTTTGTCAAGTGCCACACTGGTCTGCAGCAGGTTCATCAGCGCAGAGATGTAGTTGTTCTGTGCAGTCAGGTAGTTGTTGTTTGCCTGTGTCAGTTCAAGGCTCGATGCCATGCCCTGGTTATACTTGTTCTCATAGCTCTTCACCACCCTTCCGGCCAGCTCGATGTTTGTCTTCTGGCTCCTGTACTGCTCACTGGCACTGATCAGGTTGTACCGCAGCTGCTTCTCCTGCATCAGCAGCTGCTCTGATACCATTGACCTGTTGTTGATGCTCTTCTCGAGGTTGATCTGCGCCTTGTTGATCTTCGCACTCCGCAGTCCTGATGAGAAGATCGGTATCTGCAGCTGGAATGCCACTGCCGAGTAGGGGAAGTACTGCATGTGCATCAGCTTGTCACCCATACCGGTGCGGTTGTAGTATATCGTCCCCGCCAGGCTGGGCAGTGCCCCCGCCCTGGCGCTTTTGACCGCCAGTTCCGACATCTTCAGCTGGCTCTCTATCATCTGGTAGCTGATGTTCTCTTCAAGCCTGAACTCATTGCCGAGGAGCGTCTCGACATCTATACGGGCAATGATCTCATCGAGGGTTTCTGTCAGCCTGATCTCAGTATTGACGGGCACCCCCAGCAGGAACCTCAGCATGTTGCGGTTCACCTCGAGCGACCGCAGCATCGATGCCCTGGAGTCTTCAAGCATGGTTACCGTTGACTGCATCTGGTCAACATCGGTTGCCTCGGCCATGCCCACCTCATACATCGTCCTGGTTGAAGCCAGGATGACATTCAGGTTTTCAAGATTGGCATCTACCACCTTCAGCGTCTCCTCAAGGGTAAGTATCAGGTAGTAGACATTCCTGACCCCCTCCCTGGTATCGAGGGTGGTCTGCTTCAGCCCCTGGCGGGCCAGCTCTGACGCCATCTTCGCGGTGCGCACCCCGATCATCCACGGGGCGTTGAAGATTGCAGATGATGCCGCTGCACCCACCGAGATGTCATAGTTCGTTCCGAACTTGAATGGCATGGGGGTGCCGCCAAAGTCAATAATGCGGGTCATGATGGCCAGGTTGTAGCTCAGCGATGAGCTGGCATCAATCGACGGCAGGCCTGCGGCAATCGCCTCCCAGACGCTCTTCTGCGATGCGAGCATCTCATACCTGGCGGCGGCCACACTGCGGTTGTGATCAACGGCATAGTCGGCAGCCTCATCAACCGTCAGGGAGAGCACCTCCTGCGGCCCGCCGGCCTGCTGAGACTCCGGGGCAGTCGCAGCGAGTCTCCCGGCCTGCTGAGACTCCGGGGCAGCCGCAGCGGACCTCACGGCCTGCCGGGACACCGGGGCAGCTCCTACAGGTCTCCCGGCCTGCTGATCACCCGGATCCATACCTGACAGGCGCGAATCCTGCGCCGCAGCCGGACGCAGGGTCAGCGCGGCAGCAATCATCAAAATGGCGAATGCGTTTCTTTTCATATTGCGACAATTAGCTTTCCGTTACTTGTTTCTATAAATCTCCTGATAGGGAATCGATCAGCTCAATCCCCCGGGCGGTGGAGATACCCCGCATAAAGTTCATTATCAGGTTACGTACAATATCCTTGTGAAGGAAGTTCTCAGGCGGGAAGAGCTCCTCGTCGGAAGGAAGGGTAGAGATGCCCCTGAAGGCCCTGCTGACAATATCCACATCAATATCCTCCCTGAAGATACCCTGGCTGATTCCCTTTCGCAGGATGATTCCCGCCGCCTCATAGTCGGGATCGCCGCAGGTCTCCATCACCCGCCTGAGAACCCTGCTGTGGTACTTCTTCAGGTCAGAGTGTATCATCGGGTTCATGGTGGCGGCATGGTCACGGTTGATGCGCACCATGGTGAAGATGGCCGAGATGACGTCCGGAGAGTTCTCAAGAATGGTGGTGATCATCTCACGCTGCCGCTGAATCATGGAGTTTATCACGGCATAGAGCAGCGTCTCCTTGTCAGTGAACCTCTCGTAGATGGTTCTCTTCGAGATACCCAGGTGCGAAGCAATGGCATCCATGGTTACAGCCCTTATGCCGTATGTCCGGAACAGCTCTGCTGCGCCGGAAATAATCCTCATATCGTACTCTTCAGCCTGGGTCATGGATTTTTGCCAAAACGTCTGCAATATTCAGAAAACTTTTTCAGTTTTCAAAGTGTTTTATGTTAAATGATTTGTTAACGCCGCCGTGTGGCATGATTTTGCCGGTGAATGGCGCCGGGTAGGAGGGGTTAAGGGAATCGGCGGGCAGCCGGCAGTGGTTCGGCAGGGAACCGGGATAACTCCTATGTGCACTTATTGTTTTAGGGGAAGGAGTAAAAAACCGTGACAAGCAAATGAAATATACCGATCTGTTATGCTGCGTGATTGTTACTTATCATAATGAAAACGGCAGTTATAGATAAGTAATTCATTTTCATTTATCTGGTATACTAATCTATGTTCATGATCTATGCGCCTTGACCATAATCCTGCCAGATCGTATTTTAAGGGTTCAGGTTTCCCAATTCCAGAATAAGGGTTTGATTGAATATCTTTGATTAAAGCGTTAATTTTCTTCAGAATCTTTCTATCCTCTGCTTGCCAAAATAGATAATCTTCCCAGGCATTCTTTGAAAAGATAATCTTCTTCATTCTTCAATGAGATTGCTTTGGACAGTTTTTCCAGACTGCATTTGTTCAATTGATTCGTAAAGTCTTTGAGCGTTCTTTTTTGAACTCAGCAGGTGCAAAGTTTCCATAATAGAATTATACTCCTCCAGAGAGATTAATACAGCACCTTTGCCTGATCCACGTTTGATTATCAGGGTTTCATTATTAAGTTCAACACAATCAAGGTAGTTCTTAAGCTCTTTTCTGAATTCTGAATAGTTTGCTGCGATCATCTTTGAATTATTAAAGTACTATCGGAGTACAAATATACGTACTTAAATAAGTAATTACAAATTTAGTGCATAAGATTTGTTCATGCAGCATAACAGCAGAGTGGGCTCTGGGGGTAATAGCCAGCGGGAACAGCCGAAAGCCGGCAGCAATTCAGCATGTGACCGGCAGGGAGCAGCAAAAGGGACTCTGTGTGCAATAGTCAGCGGGAACAGCCGGAAAGCCGGCAGGGGTTCGGCAGGTGACCGGCAGGTATCAGCAGAGGGGGTCAGCGGTATGCAATGATCAGCGGGAGTGACCGGGTGAGCGGCAGCCGGCGGTCACCTGAAGAGGTAGACCGTACCGCGGTACTCCTGCCCCTTGTACTGGACATCATCATACCCCACGGCACGTATCACATAGAAGTATGCGCCCGGCTCGGCATAACGCTCGGTGTTGTTGACCTTTCCGTCCCATCCCTTCCACTCGAGCAGCTCCTCTCCTGCCCCGCGGTAGTGGTACACCCTCCTTCCGCTCTTTGAGAAGACCTGCATATCGACTGACCTGATCGATCGCTTGTCAGGCACGAAGAAGTCATTCATGCCGTCATCATTGGGTGTGAAGACGTTAGGCAGCTGCAGCATCGAAGGCAGCACCCGCACCCTCACCGAGGCCGAGTCACGGCAGGTGAGCTCGCTCTCAATCACCAGCGAGACGGTATAGTCACCGGGCCGGTAATAGCTGTGTACACCCGGGTCGGGCATATTCGACACCGAGTCGTCACCGAACCTCCAGAGATACTTCATTGCCCTGACCGACTTGTCGGTGAAGGTCACTCCGAGTGGTGCCTCCCCCTCTGTGGGCTCGGCGGTGAACTCAGCCTTGACATGTATTGACTGGTAATCGAATGATGATGACACCGAGCACCCGAAGCTGTCGGTCACCTGCAGGGTGTACCTGACATCAACCAGCGGCGGCGAGTATGTTATGGGGTTGAGCTCGAGGTCAGGATAGGGTATTGCCGACTGCGGCGTGGATGACCAGAGGTGTCTCACCCCGTTGGGCAGGCGGCGCGACACATTTGTCAGCGGGTCATAATAGGTGAACTGGTCGGCGGCAGCCGTTCCCTTCAGTGCCACATAGTCACAGGTGAAGTGCAGCAGTGATGCCTCTGCCTGCGGACGGTCTATGTTCACCCAGGCATAGAGGTCTGTGCTGTACCCGCCGCCGTCGCTGATATGCACCCGGTAGCCCCCCTCAGCCAGCCCGGTCGCGGTTGAGGTGGTTCCCGTGGTGGTGGTGACGGGTATCGAGTACCCTCCGGCCGTCTCATTATACCTTGTCCAGGTGAATGTGAAGGGGGCCGCTCCCCCCGGGCTGGCAGCCTCAAGGGTGCCTGTCACGCCCGCGCCGGCGGCACAGAAGATGAACACCGGGTCGGTCCGGCTGGTTGTCGGATAGGAGGTGTAACGTACCGCGCTGCTGCCCGGCGCAGTGATCTGCGCCTGCACTGCCAGTGGCAGGATGATGATTATGAGGGCCAGGTATCTCGACACGTCTGATTAACGGAATTGGTCTCTCAATTGATATGCAAACCTAATAAAAAATGCCGTTCTTTGCGGTTTTAATCCTGCATTCTGATCCATGTTCGATGACTATCTGAAAGAGCTCAATGAGGCACAGCAGGAGGCCGTTGTCAACAGTGACGGCCCCGCCATGGTCATTGCAGGTGCCGGCTCGGGAAAGACGAGGGTGCTCACCTACCGCATCGCCTGGCTGCTGCAGCAGGGTATCCCCGCCCACCGTATCCTGGCGCTCACCTTCACCAACAAGGCTGCCGGCGAGATGAAGGAGCGCATCATCGGCATGGTGGGACCCGACAGTGCCCGCCACCTGTGGATGGGCACCTTCCACTCCATCTTCGCGAGATTCCTCCGCTTTGACGGCCACTACCTTGGCTACAAAAGCAACTTCACCATCTATGACCAGGACAACACCCGCAGCCTGATACGCACCATCATCAAAGAGACCGGTCTCGATGAAGGGGTCTACCGGCCGGCCTCCATCGCCTCGCGCATCTCACATGCCAAGAACAACCTCATCACGGCACAGCAGTATGGCACCGTGCCGCAGATCATTGAGTCAGACAAGGCAGCCCGTGTGCCGGAGACCGCCACCATCTACAGGCACTACGCCGCGCGGTGCTTCAAGGCCAACGCGATGGACTTCGATGACCTGCTGCTCAACATCAACATCCTCTTCCGCGACTTCCCCGCGGTGCTTGAGGAGTACCGCAACCGCTTCGACTATATACTGGTTGACGAGTACCAGGACACCAACTTCGCACAGTACCTGATCATCCATAAGCTTGCAGAGATTCACCGCAACCTCTGCGTGGTGGGTGATGATGCGCAGAGCATCTACTCATTCCGCGGAGCGCGCATAGAGAACATCCTCAACTTCAAGAATGACTATCCTGACTACCGCCTCTTCAAGCTTGAGCAGAACTACCGGTCAACGCAGACCATCGTCAATGCTGCCAACAGCGTGATAGAGAAGAACGAGGGTCAGATCAGGAAAACCATCTACTCGCACAATGATGAGGGAGAGAAGATCAGGGTCATTCAGACAACCATTGACAGTGAGGAGGGGGTTGTCACCGCCTCTGACATCCTTGATACCAGGATGCGTGAGCGCATCAGCTGGAGCGACTTCGCCATCCTCTACCGCACCAATGCCCAGTCACGTATCTTCGAGGAGATGCTCCGCAAGCGCAATATACCGTACAAGATCTACGGCGGGAAGTCATTCTATGAGCGGAAGGAGATACGTGACATGATAGCCTACCTCAGGCTGGTGGTCAACCCTGATGATGAGGAGGCGCTGAAGCGTATCATCAACTACCCCAGGAGAGGTATCGGCGACACCACCTTGCAGAAGATCACTGACCTGGCCCGTTCGCTTGAGGTCAGTATCTGGTCGGTCATCAGCTCACCTGAGCTGTCGGCGCGCTACCTCACCGTGCCCCTGCGCAACAAGGTGGCGCTCTTCACCGGCCTGATGGCTCCGGTGATGGCCGTGGCCGAATCAGCCAGCGCATGGGAGATAGCATCGGGGCTCGCCTCGTCAAGCGGCATACTGGCAGACCTGAAGCAGGGAGAGATGCATGAAGAGATCGACAGGCTCGAGAACGTGCAGGAGCTGCTGAACGGTATCAAGGAGTTCACCGAGGCTGCCCTCGCCAATGATGAGCCGGCAGATATTGCCACCTGGCTGCAGTCGGTGGCACTGCTGACTGACCAGGACCTGGAGAAGCCCGAAGACCGCGACAAGGTGACCCTGATGACCATCCACTCGGCAAAAGGGCTGGAGTTCCGGCATGTATACATCGTAGGGCTTGAAGAGAACCTCTTCCCCTCAGCAATGAACACCTTTAATCCCCGTGAGATGGAGGAGGAGCGCCGCCTCTTCTATGTGGCGCTGACCCGTGCCTGCCGCCGCGTGACACTCAGCTATGCCCTTAACCGCTACAGGTGGGGCACCCTTGAACGTACCTCCCCCAGCCGCTTCATCGGTGAGATAGAGGATGAGTTCCTCACCTATCCGCAGTCAGCGAGAGTGCCTTTGCGGCAGGGCGGACAGGGTTACCAGCCCGGCTTCAGGAAGGATAGCCTGCCGGCAGAGCCTCTCACCCCCGCCGGGATGACCAGGCTGAATGATGCCATCCGGCTGACTGATGATGAGAAGAGAGGCGTTCGCGGAGAGAGCCGCCCTGCAGCGGGAGAGAAGGGCGGAGAAGGAGCAACAGCTGCCGGCAGCACGACAGGGAGCGGCCTCAGTGAGCCCCTTACAGAGGGCGACATGGTGATGCATGAGCGATTCGGCAGAGGCGAGGTGCTCTCGGTAGAGGGCGAGCCGCCAAGCACTACCGCACTGGTCAGTTTTGAATCAGCCGGCACCAAGAAACTGCTGCTGCGCTTTGCCAGGCTGACCAGGATATAAAAGAGTAAACTCTGATAAAAATATGGTCCGGTCCCAATAGGCCACCTCAGATATTTTATTTGCCATCGTTATCCCCGATAAAGAAATTTTTACCTAAATTCATTCTGGCTTAGTGACAGGATAATTATTCAATTAATTATACCTGACTAAAGATAAAATGAAGAGTTTGTATTGAAGTTTTCCGGTGAATTATTATAATCATTCAGACCTGAAAAAGTGATTTTAAATAACTAAAGAATCCTATTGGTAAAATCCACAAATACACCTGCATCATGAAAATCTTCGGTTTCTTAGTTATGGTATTCTTAATCACCTCCTGCAAAAGTTCAGATAACGAAATATTACAAATTGATTTAGACAAGAGTGCCGGTACTGAAATCACTCTATCCGCAATAGCCGATGAAATATCTTATATTTCATTGGATAACAGTTATCCTATGAGCATTTACTTTCAGAGGGCCGAAATAATCGATGATATGATTTATCTCAGGGAGAAGGATAACGGGATGTTTGTGCTGGATAAGTCAGGCAAAATGGTAAGAAAGTATGGAAACCAGGGGCGTGGACCTGAAGAATACATTTTAGGTCATAGATTCGCCATAGACCGTGAAGGCAGGGTTCTTTACCTGCTTGACAAAAAGAAAATTCTTAAGTTTTCACTGGATGGATCCTACCTTGGGGACATTTCTCTCGAAAAATATCCCAGAGATTTCGATGAGATCAGATTCCGGGATTCAAAATTATTACTATTCGAGTTTATTACTTGGGGAGAGGCTGTTTATGATTGGATCGTGATCGATACCGTTGGAAACCTGATAAAGGAAAAGTTCAACTATGTGCCGCCATTCAAAACCAACACCTCTTATATTGGTGGTGTCTTTGAATATGGAGAGATGATCTATTACTGGAACAACCACAATGACACAATTTTCTCTATTCCCAGGGATTTGAGTTACCGGGCAGCTTATCTTTTTGCACCGTCAGATCGCAGAGTGCCCA
This sequence comes from uncultured Rikenella sp., assembly GCA_964488645.1. Taxonomy (GTDB): domain Bacteria; phylum Bacteroidota; class Bacteroidia; order Bacteroidales; family VadinHA17; genus SR-FBR-E99. Next base: position 23,708 of record CAZAVK010000025.1, read on the forward strand.
GCTATGATCATACTTTGGAAATAGATAATCTGTCCAAATATATTTCGCTTTCAAGGGTTCTCGAGACGGATTCATTTATTATTCTAAGATATTACAACCAAAAATCCATATTGTTATTTATTGAGAAAAGTACCGGAAAGTTATTCAGAACCACCTGGAATACCAATGAGGGTGGTTTGATCAATGACTTGGACGGGGGAGCACCGTTTGAGCCCATACACTATTTTAAGAAAGAGGGCAGGGAATATTTGGTAGGCTACACGCAGGCAATAAATGTTATTTCACGGGTTCACTCCGATGGTTTTAAGAACTATACCCCCAAAAACCCAAATGGGAAGGAGGCTTTATGCAGTTTAGCCGGAAATTTGAAAGAAACAGATAATTCATTGCTAACCATAGTCAGGCTTAAGAATTAGTTATGTCTGTTTCCCTCTTTTTCAAACAACCTGATTCTATGGATTGTGGCGCTACGTAACTTTGTTTAAATTTGTATTAACTGTTACAAAGGTCAATTGTCATGCATAGGTCTTATTTTACCAGAAAAGAAATTACTGATGAATTAGGCATTGATCCAAAAACTCTCAGAAAGCCTATCATGAACTCAATGCATTTGACCAGGTTATTGTTTTTGGTTATCGTTTATTCCTTGTTTTCGTGTCAACATACAAAGGTTCCTGTTACTCTCCTTAAAGCTGACTGGACAATTGATCAGCTAAACGATTCGTCTTACATCTCGGACATAAGGTCTATGTATTTTGATGACAATATCTTTTGCGCTGATTATGACCGGGATCAGATTTTTATTATAGATACCACCAGCAGGCTACTACAAATTATTGGGACTAAAGGAAGAGGACCAGGCGAACTCAATGGAGCATCGCAGATCATTACACAGAATGATACTCTATGGGTTTATAATGATGCTAAAAGATGTTTTGAGATTTTTGGTTCCCACGGACATTTGAATTCAATAAGACTACCTGAAATAGCGAACTATCCTGGCAACTTTAAGTTCTTCGTAAAAGGGGACAGAATTTATTTAACCTCTGTCATTGAAGGTCACACTATTATTTCATTTAATGTCAGAACCCTCTCACTGGAAAAATACGGTGATCTGAGGATTTTCGATACGAAAAAACACACTGAAATAAGGAATCAGAAGCACCTTTTTGGTACTGATACTTACTTTCTTGCAGTTTCCGATAATCTTCCTGTTATTGAGAAATATGATTATAATGGTACCAAGCTTGAGGTATTTGACTATTCGGTGATACCGATAGTCACCAATAGGCTTAAAGTTATCCGGAATGAGAACCCAGGTCCTAACAGTTATTGTTTGCTGTTACATGATGCTTATTTTGCACAAAGCAAATTGTATCTGCTGTTATACACTAATAAAAACAATAAAATATCATGTCAGGATGTCCTGGTAATTGATGTTAGCGATAAAGGCATGAGTAGCAGACAGATATTTACTTTGGGTGAATCTTGGTACCAGTCAATATGTGCCACTGAGGGCTACTTGTTTGCATTTGGTAAAAACGGATTTGAGCGGTTTAGTATTAATTAAATCAAGCATATGAAAAAAGCACTTTTAATATCTGCTTTACAGATTTTAATTTTTGTCCTGTTTGCATGCAATACAGCCAAAGATAAAAACAAGCCACGCTTAATTGATAAAGTTCTTTCTGAGCAGAAGGAATTTCTGATTGGTCAGGATCGCTACCTAAGTTTTTTTATGACCATACTTTTTCTGAACATAATAATCCCCTTGAAATCTACTGATAGTCAAGCGTAACGCAATATTCAATTAATCGTTGAACCGCTCGTACCAGATAATCACGGAATTAAACAACATATTCTTGATATTTTTATAAATTCGGTAAATATTTCCTGAATAGTCAATAGTGTAATAACCCCATTCCGAGATGCAAAAGAGGGCATTCAATCCACCGCTTTTTCTAATCATACCTGGTTGTGCATTTTTACTCTTCGTGTCATGCAAATCAAGACAGAATGACAACCCAGAGGAGCTGGCCAGAAGAACCTCCCGGCCTGAGGCGGTAATTGTCGAAACAGTACGGCTCGAACCGTCAACATTCTATCACGAGGTCATAAGCAACGGCAAGGCATTCTCACTGAGAAAGGCCGTGGTACCGTTTAAGGTAAACGGAATAATCGAAGAGCTATATGTGAAAAACGGGCAGAGGGTGAAAGCCGGCCAGCTGCTGGCCGTCATAGAGGACTTTGAATTCAGGACCACTCTTGCCTCCGCCAGGCAGGCCCTGACAAAGGCTGAAATTGACTTCAGTGATGACCTCCTCAGCAAATACATGACAACAGACACAAACAAGCTTGACCCAGCCAGGATAAAAACCTCCAGGATCAGGAGCGGTCTTGATGATGCACTGATAGCCCTGGAGAAGGCAGAATATAATTTTAACAACAGACACATCTATTCCCCTCTTGACGGGGTAATTGCCAACCTCGAGGCAACCCGCCTGAACCCCAGCCAGAACTATAAGAACCTTTGCACGGTGATTGCCAATGACGTAATGTATATTGAATTTCCGGTCATGGAGTCGGAGTACGGATTTATCAGCAACGGGATGCCGGTAGGTATAATTCCTTTCATTGATGACAGCCTTCTGATTGAGGGGAAAATTGCAGAGATCAATCCGGAGGTTGATGAAGGAGGCATGATACGCGTCAGGGCTGAGTTCAGAAACAACGGTCGCCTTATTGACGGTATGAATGTCAAGGTACTTATCAGGAAGCCTGAGCACAACAGGCTGGTCATTCCCAAAGAGGCCCTGGTGATCAGGCAGGGGAAAGATGTGGTTTTCATCAGGCAGGATTCCCTGGCAATATGGAGGTATGTCACAATTGAGTCTGAGAACAGCTCCATGGTCTCGGTAAGCGAGGGTCTCACCCCCGGTGACCTGGTCATTGTACGAGGCAACACCAACCTCGCTCATGAAACAAAGGTGAAAGAGGAATGAGTTCCCCGGCCGAACAGACACCACGCTTCTCCAATTTCAGCCTGAACATCATCTTTGTGGTGCTCATCATCACCGGGGCAGCAATGATACCTTTGCTCTCCCTTCAGCTGAACCCCACCCGCTATCTCCCTTCACTGACAATAAGCTACACATGGCCTGATGCTGCCGCCAGGGTGGTTGAGCAACAGGTCACATCAGTCCTTGAGGGTGTTATCGGCACTCTTCCCGGTATCAGACGCATCTCCTCTGTCACAAACAATGAGAGCGGAGAGATTACTGTTGAGTTAGACAGAAATAGCGATCTCCGCACCAAACGGTTCGAGGTGGCATCACTCATCCGCGACGCACAACAGCGCCTGCCCGAGAGGGTCTCCTACCCGATTATTCAGATGAATATGCCGTCGAATACCAGCGGATCGTTGATACTGAGTTACCAGTTGACGGGAAATGAGGCTCCTTCATATATCTTCACCATTGCCGAAGAGCTGCTGAAGCCGGCAATAGCATCTGTTGACGGCGTCTACAGTGTGGATATCTATGGCGCCACTCCCCGTGCCTGGGAGCTGATATATGACCCGAAGGTTCTCTACGCAACAGGGGTGACGCCTGGCCGGATACGTGAAGCCATAGGTGAATATCTCTCTGTCAGGGAGGCTGGCGGAGGAGTTGACAACCTGTTTTCACCCGGAATGAAAAGGACTTATCTGACTATGGTCGGCCACAAGCCCGATACCGTCAGGTGGGAAGATATCCCTGTCACAGCGGGGAACGGCAGGGTGCTGCTGCTCTCTGACCTGGTCACAGTGAAGCTCGGCGACGAGCAACCCCGCAGCTACTATCGCATCAACGGCCTCAACACAATCACAATGCTGATAAGCGCCGGTAGAAATGTAAATAATATCAGGGTGGCAGAGGAGGTGAAGGATGTGGTTGAGAGGATGAAGAGCCGCATACCCCCGGGCCATGATGTGATACTCTCGCTTGACAACACCAGATTCATACGGGAGGAGATATACAAAAACCTGTTCAGGGCAGGACTGTCGGTCATACTGCTCCTGATCTTCGCATTTCTTATCAGCCGCGACCTGAGATACATGCTCATACTGTTCATCGGTATGGTGGCAACAATCTTTATATCGTTCATCTTCTACTGGCTGTTCAGGCTTGAGATACACCTTTACGCCCTTGCGGGGATAGCTGTGTCATTCGGCATAATCATCAGCAACATGATTGTGATGACAGATCATATCAAATACCACCGTAACCGGAAGGTTGGCATCTCACTCATGGCTGCAACCCTGACCACCGTGGGGGCGCTGGTGGTGATCTTCTTCCTTGATGAGGCCTCACGGGTCACCCTGTCTGACTTCGCGGCGGTTGTGATCATTAACCTGATGGTTTCATTGCTGGTGGCACTGTTCTTCATACCCTCACTGGCACAATCAATCGGGTTTGGCACGAAGAGTTCCAGGGTGAGGAACAAGGCAGATATACGGCGTAAACGTTTGGTGGTGCGCCTGACATGGTTTAATGAAAAAGTTATCAGATCATCTGTCAGGTACAGAAAGATCTATATCACTGCGGCAGTGCTCCTGTTCGGGCTGCCGCTCTTCTGGCTTCCTGATTCACTGCCTGTTGGACATATCAGGACGACTGCCACCCCTGAACCTGAGCTGACCCGCTGGCAGCAGCTGTACAACAAAACCCTTGGAAATACCAAATATATCACTGGCATAAAGCCCATTGTCAACAAGGTGACCGGAGGCACACTCAGGCTGTTCAGAGACCGGATAAAAGGGAGCAACTATTATTACTTCAGCAGTTCACAAGATGTTGAGCGTACGCAGCTCAGTGTAAACATCGGCCTCAGTGAGGAGGGACTGACGCTGGGAGACATGAATGATGTATGCCTGGGTCTTGAGAATATGATTGCAGCCTACAGTGAGGTTGACAGGTTTACCACAAGGGTAACCTCGCCGTCGTCGGCATCCCTGACCATCACCTTCAGGCCTGAGCATGACCGCACAATATTTCCGTACATCCTGAAGAGGAGGATTGAGGACTACATGATGGGTATCGGCAGTTATCACGTCAACGTGTACGGGGTGGGCAGGGCCTTCAGCAACCAGGTCTACAGTGACTACCTGAGAGGCACATACTCAATAGTCTTGAAAGGGTACAACCTGGATATCCTCAGTGGCTATGCCGAAGAGCTTAAAGAGCGGCTCATCTCAAGTGCGAAGGGAAGGATAGTGGATGTATACATACTTGGTGGAGAAGACCGATGGTCAGTTAAGAAGCAGTACAGGAACCTTGTCACTGCAGACAGAGAGGCGGTCACCATGGCAGGAAGCGATATGTACAGGGTTTATGAACACGCCCTGAGCCTGTCGCGAAACATCAGGGATGGAGGGCAGGTCTATATGGGAGGCTTCCTTGCACCGACGACTCTGAGATCAGCTTATGCAGAGAGATACGATTTGTGGGATATCTTCAATGAGCCAATGACTGCCGGGTCAGGCGGAATGGTGAAGCTGAAAGAGATACTGACCATGACCAGGGAGATAACGGATAACTCAATAAGCCGCGAAGACCAGCAATATATCTTAACGGTTACATATGATTTCATCGGGAACAATGAGCTGGCCAGGATTATCAGGGACCGTAACATCGCAGAGACGGCAGCTCTCCTGCCGCTGGGCTATTCGGTACGCTCCAGCTCCTACACCTATTCGTGGTTCACGCAGAAGAACAACTACCCGTTGCTGCTGCTGGTCATAGCGATCATCTACCTTGTCTGCGCTATCCTTCTCGAATCGCTCCGTCAGCCGTTCATTGTTCTCGGGCTGATACCCTTCTCTTTGATAGGGGTTTTCATCACTTTTTCACTGTTTAGGATCCCGGCTGATGAGGGAGTGTTTGCAGCCATGATCCTCCTGTGCGGGCTGGCAGTCAACTCATCGCTTTATATCCTTGATGACTACAACCGGCTGAAGCGTTCCGGCAAGCGCCTGCCGGCGATGAAGATGTATCTCAAGGCATTTAACGGGAAGATCATACCGGTAGTTCTGACGATCCTCTCCACCATTGTTGGACTTCTGCCGTTTCTCCTTACAGGCAGGAATGATAAGTTCTGGTTCGCGCTGGCTGCCGGAGCCATTGGCGGACTGCTCTTCAGCATGGTCGGACTGCTATTGTTTCAGCCGATGATGCTGAGGAGAGAACAGCTCATGTTCCCGGGGAGAGTAGCCTCCTCTGATCAATCTGACCCTCCCCCACCGGAAAATGATTCAGGCAACCGGGACAGCACAGAGTCTCAGAATCCTGATAATCCTGATAACACCGATCGCCATGGTTAGATTCCTTGTACAGCGGCCCGTTGCTGTGATCATGAGTTTCCTTGCAGTAACCGTACTAGGTATTGTTGCTTCGGGGAGGCTTCCCGTATCGCTGATGCCTGACATTGACATCCCTGAGATCACGGTGGCTGTCTCGCGTCCTGACGTCAGCTCAAGGGAGATAGAGAACACCGTGGTGAGTGTCCTGCGCAGGAGCCTGATGCAGGTGGAGGGCGTCGACGATATACGGTCAGAATCGCGCAACGGCAGTGCCGTTATCAGGATGAAATTCGCCTTTGGCAATGACATCGACCTGGCATTCATGGAGGTCAATGAGAAGGTGGATGCTGCAATGAACCTCCTTCCCGCCGATCTTGACCGCCCCAGGGTGATAAAGGCAAGCGCCACCGACATCCCTGTTTTCATGCTTAATATCACCCTGACAGAGAGTGCCGCAGACCCCGATACCTTTGCAGACCTGAGTGACTTCGCGGGAAATATTATCCGCAAGCGGATAGAGCAACTGCCTGAGGTGGCTATAGCTGACATCACCGGTCAGGTCTCCAGCGAGATCGTCATCAGACCTGATGGGCGCAGGATGCAGAGCCTCGGAATCACTGCCGAAGATATTATCAACGCAGTGAGCCTGAATAATATCAATGTCAGCAGTATCATGGTCAGGGAGGGCAAATATCTCTATAACCTCGAGTTTGACTCGAACCTGAAGGGCGTTGATGATATCCGCAACATATGGCTTAAGAAAGAGGGCATACTGTTAAAGATAAAGGACATAGCCACGGTTGAGCAGAGGGTCAGGCGCCCTGCCGGCGCCACATACTCAAACAACAGCCAGGCGGTGGTGCTGGCTATCATTAAGGAGGCCTCTGCACGCATGAAGGAGCTGGAGAAGAAGATGGACGAGATGGTAGTCCAGTTCCGCACCGATTACCCGCAGATGGAATTTGAGATCTCACAGGATCAGACACGTCTGCTCGACTATTCGCTTAGGAACCTGAGAGAGAGTCTTATCTCCGGTGGTCTGCTGGCCTTCCTTGTAATGTTTCTCTTTCTCAGAGATGCCCGTTCACCCCTGATAATAGGCATCAGCATACCTGCCACGCTTGTTATCAGCCTGCTCTTCTTCTACCTGGTGGGTCTCTCGATAAACGTCATCTCCCTTGCCGGTCTGATACTGGGCATCGGCATGATGATCGACAACTCTATTGTGATCATAGAGAATATAACGCAGTGGACCGATATGGGGGAGAAACTCATTAATGCATGCGTCAAGGGCACCAATGAGGTGATCACGCCTCTTATCTCGTCTGTGCTGACCACCTGCGCCGTATTTGTGCCGCTGATTTTTCTTAGCGGCACTGCAGGGGCCCTGTTTTATGACCAGGCCCTGGCAATCATAATAGGCCAGGGGGTTTCGCTGCTTGTGGGTATCATGCTCCTTCCTACCGTCTATCACCTTATCTATCGGAGCGGGAGAGAGGGTACGCTTACCCGTTTCGTAAAACGAATAAGCCTTAAGAACCTGGAGGAGAAGTATGAAAGCGGAATGGATCTCTTCTTCAGGCACCGGAGGATGGTGATGATTCTTTTCGGGGTGACTATTGCGGTAATGTTTCTCTTCCTGTTCACCATGAAAAAGGAGAAGTTCCCTGCCATCGTGCAGGATGAGATGAGGGTGATGATAGACTGGAATGAGAATATCGACCTGAAGGAGAATTCGTCGCGCATACAGGCCATTGTTGATCAGATTGGAGGCAAGGCCTTGCAGACCACCTGCTTCGTGGGTGAGCAGCAGTTTATCTTCACACGAGAGTATGATCAGCCCTACTCATCAGCCAGGATATATATCAGGGCGGCAGGCTATGAAGCAGTTGACGAGATCAGTGAACTGCTGACAGCTTATATCTCCGCACGGTTCCCTGGGGCGGTGCTGACTGTAAGGCCGCAGGAGAACATCTTTGAAAAGATATTTGAAGCATCAGAGACGCCCCTGGTGGTTGAGACATCTCTGGCCTCTGAGAAGAGTGTGCCCCCGGTAGAGAAGATGATGGAGATTAACGGTTTGCTTGCCGGACGGTGGCCCGGGGCAGGCATCATGGCTCCGCCACTCGAGGAGAAGATAGAGATCAGGCTTGACCCGGTGAGGATGCTTCTGTATGACATTGATCCCCGAACGGTTTATCCGGCCATCAGGAGCGCACTGAACCGCAACGAGATAGGTGAGCTGCGGTCGTCACACCAGATCCTTCCCGTGGTCATGGCAGGCAATGAGACCCCCATAGGTGAACACATGGCTACCGGCTCCGTGCTTAACCGGCAGGGGAAGCCGGTTCCCGTCAGTGAGATATGTGATGTCAGAAGGGTGCAATATTACAAGGCTATCATGGGTAATATGGCGTCAGAATATGTACCGGTTGAGATGAATGTGTCAACGAACAGGCCGGCAAGGCTGATGGCAGAGATCGAAGAAGCGTTGTCGTCAGTGCCTGACCTCTCGCTCTCATTCAGCGGGACAGTGATAACAGGGCAGCGGCTCTTCCGTGAGCTGGCACTGGTACTGCTAATCTCGCTGGTGCTTCTCTATTTCATTCTTGCCGCCCAGTTTGAGTCGCTCACCCAGCCCCTGATAGTGTTGCTGGAGATACCCATAGACATTGCAGGGGGCCTCTTCCTGGTATGGCTCTGGGGAGGAACAATAAACATAATAACCATGATAGGCTTCATAGTGATGTCAGGAGTAATAATCAACGACTCGATACTGAAGGTGGATACGATAAACAATCTCCGGAAATCGGGCGTAGGGCTGAAGGAGGCGATATACACCGGCGGGTCGAGGAGGCTGAAGCCCATTGTCATGGTTGCCATGGCCTCATTGTTTTCTACCATCCCGATGCTGTTCGGCTCAGGGCTGGGTAACCAGCTGGAGCGTCCGATGGCGCTGGCACTGATAGGAGGCATGAGCCTGGGCACCTTCGTCAGCCTCTACTTCATCCCGCTGGCCTACTGGTATATCTACAGGAGAAGCGAGGAGAAGAGAAGAGAGCATAAGTAGTGACTGACAGATTACTGTCCGGAAGATGTGATAATACAGAAATGGAATCATTTTACCGGGGTAAAGGGGAAAAATAGTCCGGATGCCGTAAAGGTTATGTATCCTTATTTTGACGTTGTTCGTATTTCCTGATAATTGTCTTCATTCTTGCCCTGCTTCGATTGTTGTATTCGAATGTTCTGAACAAAATCAAACCTGTTCCATCTATAAGAAATAAACAATTTCCGCTTGAAATCACTTCATTATTTGTTAACCTGATAGCTGTAGTATCAACAATAGAAGTCCCTTTGAATCCGGTCTGCACAAGATAGTCTTCGATCAAATCAGGGTTATTATTGGAACTTAGACTAATAACATTTAGGATATTGAAATCACGCGTAATTTGGGATAAGACTCCATAACAGAAGGAGCACTCACCTGAATGGTAATAAACAATAAAAATATTCGATGGACTCCTGGATATCTCTTCGATAACCGTTATGGGTGTCAGGAGATATGTGTTATTGGGACTGCTGCAGGAGAACAGGAGCAGCAGGGCAATCAATAAGCTAAGTGCTTTCATTTGCTTGCCGGAAGTGATATATCCAAACTATAGGCGGCAATAACCGGATCATTTTCACGCAACTCAAGAGTATACAATACATCCTCTTCCCAGTCTACATCGAAAGATATAGCAGGATATTCAAGTGTTAGAATTCTTATCGGGTTACCTTTCCAGTCGAAACAATAAATCTCTTTAGTGCATTGCTCTTCGAGTGTCTGTTCTTTACCCTTTTCAACACGGTAGCCTATATATCCTGTCCAAAACTCATTCTCACTGGTAATCACATGATGGAAGGTTGTATATTGTGGCTGAGGCTTCAGCATGAAACCGGTCCCCACTGATTGAGCCTTTACGGAAATTTTTAAACCCAAAGGGCCCTGAAATCTTTTAAGAAGACCCTTATCAACATCATACAGCTCGAAGAGATCGGTCTTTGAACACACCGCTGCGAATCGTTTTCCATCAGGCGTTGAGCCTATGGATGAAAAGAAAATGTCATTATCGGCTTTAATCTCATCATCATTAATAAACGATGGATAATCTCCGAATTTTTTTATGATTTTACCTTTCCCGTCGAGCAATGTAAACCGCCTCTCATCTCCTATGGAGCTCAGGCAGACATACATATCCCTTGATAACGGGTGAAGTCTCTGGGTTTGTTTTTCTTCGATATAGAACTCATCGTCAATAATAAAGGTGCGGTCATCGGCTGGACTCAGTATTATTATCTTTTGAAGCTGCCCGCAAAAGAGGACGATGTCTCTGCCTGTGATCTCCACACCCCAGGATACAAGCATTTCTCCGGGCCCCCTGCCCCGTGGTATCAATTCCTGAACATTTTTGTGCTTCAGGTCGAGTATTTTTATCAATCTCGATGTACCAAATTCTTCAATCACGAGGAATGAATCCGGGTGGAATCTTATAAGTGTCGGTTGTCCGAGCCACAGATCATCGACTGCTACCAGCCTGCCATCTATTAAGTCTATCCTTGTCTTGAAGGATTCCTCATTGAAAATATCATCGTTCCTGACCCTGTTGCCGCAAGAAATCAATAATCCTAATCCAATAAGAGAAAAAACGATATAATCGATTTTTTTATTCATACTGGCAACCATAATTTTACTCATAGTAAACAAGGATTAACTTATCTACTATTCTCCAATTAGAGTCCTGGAAGGTCATTATCTGTAAAGGAATAGAAGTATTTAAACAATCCTTCCCTTTCTCTTCCTCCATTATAACTTTCAAATACTAATGGATTATGGTCATTGTTATCGTAGCTAACTGAGTTTGGTTTGTATGTTTTGATAAGCTTCCTATTTACTAAAATTTCTATCGAGTCAGAATTCGGGAATGGCACCCGGAAAGGAGAATCTTTACCTTTATATATGGAATAATAGCTAAAACCCTCACCATCTGAGTGTAAAAGGATAGTAGTGTCGGTCTGCGTTCCCTTCAGAGGTAAATACATATCATAAACTATCATTTCTATATCATGTGAAGATTTATTAGTGACATAGTAATAAGTTGAGGTTTCATAATCTTTTATGCACGAGCTAAATCCAGCGCATAGTGCGATAATCAAAAAAAGGAGTAGTCTTTTCATCTCCATCATGGTTTTAATATCTGGTCAATTATCTTGCCGTAATCAATATAGACAAATAATTCATCTATGAGATGGTCTAATGTGACTGGACAGTGTTTTCATCAAAGTTAAGTGATTATATTGAATAGAGGGGGTTTGGGGGAGACTCATAACTAATTATTTTGTTAATAAATCACGCAGCCATCTGATATACAGCCATTGGCGGGATGTTCCCGACGGAAGAATGATCCCGTCTTTCATTGTAGTACTGAATAAACTGTGCACAGATCTGATATAACTCATCTCCGGTTTCCGGCCTTTCAAGATAGATCTTCTCGTATTTGATCGTTCTGAAGAACCTCTCAATATACACGTGGTCAATAGCCCTGCCTTTCCCGTCCATGGATATCCTGACTGTTTCAAGGCTTTTACATAACCGATATAAGCATCCGAGGTGAACTGACTGCCCTGATCTGTGGTTAATCCTGCTCCATATAGATTGAAGGCAAGTTTGCGGCATTCTTCTTCCTGATCGCGAAGAAGGCTTAGCAATA
>CAZAVK010000026.1:0-35543 GCA_964488645.1 uncultured Rikenella sp.
CGAATGCCACGAACAAGACGGTTACCTGGAGTATTATCAATGGTACGGGTCAGGCTACGATCAGTCAGAGTGGTGTAGTTACGGCGGTTGCCAATGGCACAGTAAGGGCCAGGGCCACGGCCAATGATGGCAGCGGTGTATATGGCGAGCTTAATATTAGTATTAGTGGTCAGGTTGTCCCGGTTACGGGTATTGCCGTTACAGGTGCCGGCGGATCATCAGTTATCACGACCGACAAGGGTCAGTTGCAGCTTACTGCCACAGTTACCCCGACCAATGCAACAAACAAGACAGTTACCTGGTCAGTACGTAACGGCAGCGGCAGTGCGACGATCAGCAGCACCGGTCTTGTTACCGCTGTCACGAGTGGTACAGTAACTGCGGTTGCCACAGCCAACGACGGATCTGGTGTGGAAGGAACACTGGTTATCACCATAACCAATCAGTTTGTGGCTGTCACGGGTATCACTGTTACCGGTGCGGGAGGATCCTCAGTTATTACGACTGACAAGGGTCAGTTGCAGCTTGCTGCCACAATTACTCCGACCAATGCAACAAATAAGACGGTTACCTGGTCAGTTCGTAACGGCAGTGGCAGTGCTACGATCAGCAGCACTGGTCTTGTTACTGCTGTAACAAGCGGTACAGTAACTGCAGTTGCCACTGCCAATGATGGAAGTGGTATCAGTGGTGAACTGGAGATTACCATTACAAGTCAGTTTATCCCCGTACAGTCAATAATTGTCAGACCAGCCGTAAAATCACCCATTTCCCTTACGGTTAAGGGTACTCTGGAGCTTCTTGTTGAAGTCCTTCCCGACAACGCAACCATCAAAGATGTTGAATGGTCGGTTATTAATGGCACCGGAACTGCAGATATCAGCAGTGATGGTGTTTTGACCGGAAGGACTCCTGGAGACATTACCGTTGTGGCAACATCACTTGACGGGTCAGGCATCACAGGTGAACTGACCGTAACAATTACTCCTCTATCGGGAATAAAGATCAAGGTCACCCGTCATGAGGTAATAATTGAGACCCCTGAACGGCTGCTTCCCGCGAAAGCAACCCTGCACACTCTCTTCGGGGCGCACAGACTAACGAAGATTCTCGATAGGACAGAGTGTTCGTTTGATATAACCAGTTTTGTCCCGGGGATTTATATTGTCACGGTAACAAACTCTTCAATACTGGGCGCCGAGAAAGTGATGATTGGCTATTGATAAACCCCTGTAAATGATAAAATCTGGTTCATGTGACTGAGATTCCATCCAGGTCATAAATTGTCGGATTTGTCAGATCTAAGGTCAATCGACAGGTTCCGCATACGGGTAAGGGGCTTTGGAAAAGCAGAATCTGAGATCGTTTAACAAGAGCTCATTCAGCCTTGTTGTCAACGTAGATAATGGTAAGAATCCCCCTCAATGGTGATGATCAGCGTATCCGGAAGAGGGGGCCTATGCAACGGGTTCGATGACTGAAGTATACCGATAAAGGCTTATGCTGTGCCATACATTGGAGTATGCACAGAGATCAGACAACCATGCCAATCAGCGTAGCTGATGTGGAGCGTATGATTTTGACCTGCACATAGTCGCCGGGTTTAATTCCCGGGGCTTTAGAATCAGCTATTTGTTCGTGGGAAATGTCTCCGCCTGTCTTAGATTCAGCTACATGTTTGTGGGAACTGTCCCCGGCACCCCCAGATACAGCCTCCTGATCACCGTGCTTCCCATTGGCGGCCTGAAAGACCACCACCTTGTTGCCGGAGGTACGGCCCATCATGGCGCCGGCAGGCCGCCTGGCCGGACCCTCGACAAGCACCTCATAGGTTTGACCTACATCCCTCTTCTTGCCTGCTGCGGAGAGCTCGTTCTGCAGGGAGATTATCTCATTTAACCGCCGGGTCTTCACCTCATCCGGAACATCATCCTTCATATGCCGGAAGGCTCTGGTGCCGGGCCGCTCAGAGTATTTGAACATATAGGAAAAGTCGAATCCTACCTCACGCATCAGGCTGAGGGTCTCCTGGTGCTCCTCCTCCGTCTCTCCGCAGAAACCGGCTATAAGATCGGTTGACAATGTACATTCCGGCAGGATGCGGTTGATTGCCCCGATTCTATCTAGGTACCATTCGCGGGTATATCTCCTGTTCATCCTTTTCAGTACCTCACTGCTTCCGCTCTGTACCGGCAAGTGGATATGCCTGCAGATATTAACGTACCGTGCCATCACCTTCAATACTTCATCTGAGAGATCCTTGGGGTGGGATGTGGAGAAGCGTACCCGTAACTGCGGATCAACCGCAGCCACCATCTCCAAAAGATGTGCGAAATCCACCGCCGGCTGAATATCGCTCCATAGGTAGGAGTTGACATTCTGCCCCAGGAGGGTCACTTCACGGTAGCCCTGCGAGAATATTTCACGTGCCTCCCGCACAATGGTCTCCGGGTCACGGCTTCGCTCGGCTCCGCGTACATAGGGCACCACGCAATAGGCACACATATTGTTGCAACCGCGCATGATGGAGATGAAAGCCGAGACACCGTTGCTTTCAAGCCGTACCGGCGAAATATCGGCATAGGTCTCCTCGCGTGAAAGGAGGACATTGATTACCGGCTGACCCGTCGTTGCAGTCTCAACCAGCATCGGGAGATCGCGATAGGCATCCGGGCCAACCACCATATCGACCATCTTGTCGCTCTCCAGCAGCCTCTCCTTCAATCGTTCAGCCATACACCCCAGTACGCCCACAATGACCTGCGGACGTCTCTTTTTATGTGCCCTGAAGAGGTCGAGGCGGCCCCATACCCGCTGCTCGGCATTCTCGCGGATGGAGCAGGTGTTGACCAGTAGAAGGTCAGCCTCCCCTATATCCGCGGCAGGAGTGTAGCCAGCGTCGGAAAGAACCGAAGCAACCACCTCACTGTCAGCAACGTTCATCTGGCAACCATAGGTCTCTATGTAATATCTTTTTTGCATGATCGGGCAAAATTAGAAAAAAGGATGGAAGGTTTGACCGCAAGAGGAGGTAGCTGCCGGAGGTCAAGCCCCGGGCATCCGCCGAACTCCCGTTTGCAGAGCAGTGGTTTCCGGAGGCGAGGCTCCGGCTGCCCGGTGAATTCCTCTTGCAGAGCGGTGGCTTCCGGAGATGAAACATCCGGCACCCGGCGAGCTACAGTAGAATAAGCAGCTCCTGACATAATCAGAGTTGTTTTTTGTCGGACCGGTATTTATCGGGAATTGTATAATTTTGTAGATGCAAAAAAATAACTGATATGTCAGGTCACAGTAAATGGTCAACCATCAAGCGCAAGAAAGGGGCTGCTGATGCCAAGAGAGGGAAGGTATTTACCAAGGTAATCAAGGAGATAATGATCTCGGTACGTGAAGCGGGACCTGATCCGTCAGGAAACGCCCGTCTCAGGCTGGCCATACAGAATGCCAAGGGTGTCAACATGCCGAAGGACAATATCGAGCGTGCCATTAAAAAGGCATCGGGCTCAGATGCAGACACTTATCATGAGATCAGTTATGAGGGCTATGGTCCCAACGGAATTGCAATATTCGTTGAGGGACTTACCGATAATAGCAACCGCACGGTCTCCAATATGCGGTTTATTTTCGGCAAGCATAACGGCTCGCTAGGCCCGAACGGCTCTCTGACTTTCCTTTTCGATCGTAAGGGAGTATTCACGCTTAACGCGGAAGATGTCAGCAAGATGGATAAGGAGACGCTTGAACTGGAGCTTATCGATGCCGGAGCCGAGGAGATTGAGTTCGAGGAAGGGATTATTACTGTCACCAGCGCCATGGATGATTTCGGAAGCCTGAACCGCAAGCTGGAGGAGCTGGGTATTGAGCCGGAAGAAGCCCTGCTGAAGCGTGTTCCTAAAGAGGAGAAACGCCTTGACCTGGAGGCGGCGCAGAAGGTGCTGAAGCTGATTGAGGCTCTTGAGGATGACGATGATGTGCAAGCGGTCTATCACAACCTGGAGATCACTGACGAGCTGGCGGAAGCATTGGGATAATATCTACTTGAAACATTATTATAATCATGTACTGACCCTTGGTACCTTCATCCGGTAAAACAACCGGGCGAATGCCATCTCAAAGGCATTGTCACTTTGCCGACCACCACAGCTGAGGCCCGGGATGCTGCTGAGTTTTTTCAGATTACCGTCATCCGGGTCATTTGTCGCCTTCACCCGTAAGACCCAGAGCCTGTCGGGCAATGTTTTTGAGAATAGCGTCGTTTGGGTCACAGCCTCACCTCAAACTGTGAGCTCCCCGCATCTCATTAACTGCGGAATGATTCTTGCATTGAACTGCTGAGAAAAACTGTTGTATATTTGCCACATGAGATCACTGCTACTTGTTGTATCACTGGCTCTGCTTCTGCCTCTGTCACTGAATGCACAGAGACAGAGGGGACTGGGCGTTGAGGATCTGATCAATGAGGGGCGTCCGCGATATGTTGCAGAACGCCTCCTGATTATACAGGATCCCGCAATCGATACCCTTGTCAACAGGCATATATTGCTGAATGCCTCAAAGGAGGGGGTTGACGGATGGCGTATCCAGATCTACCGTGGCGGCCACCGCACGGCCAATGAGGAGTCCAACAAGATCCGCACGCGCTTTATGGAGGAGTTCCCTGACCTGCCCACCTACCGTACCTTTGACAGGCCCAACTGGTTCAAGGTAAAGGTTGGTGACTTCCGCACGAGGGAGGAGGCCGCCCGCGTCTTCTTCAAGATCGTCGGCAAATACCCTGATGCATACTTGATCAGGGATGTTATAGCATTCCAAAACCCGGTTAACTGATATGAGCGACCCTGTCAGGCATGAATGCGGGATTGCGCTGATGAGACTGCTGCAGCCCGCCGCTTACTACATTGATAAATACGGATCATGGGATTACAGTCTGAAAAAGATGTATCTCATGATGGAGAAGCAGCACAACAGGGGTCAGGATGGCGCCGGCATTGCCGGGATACGTATCAATGCTGCACCGGGGACCCGCTATATCCGCCGGTACCGCTCAAACTCGGCCAATCCCATAAGGGATATTTTTGACGGCATCTATGCCGATGCAAGCGAGAACCCGTCAGATATCCTGCTCGGGCACCTGCGATACGGCACCTATGGCGATTACAATATCGATTACGTTCATCCGGTAACCCGTGAGAACAACTGGCGCTCGCGCAGCCTGGTCATGGCGGGTAACTTCAACCTGACCAATATGGAGGAGATCTTCAACAGCCTCCTCGAGATAGGGCAGAATCCGGTAGACTTCTCAGACACCATCACTATCCTTGAGAATGTGGGCCATTTCCTCGATGAGGAGGTTGAACGGCTCTATCGCAATTACAAGGAGAAGGGGCTCTCCAAGCGTGAGATCTCCCCGATAATCGAGAAGGAGCTAGATGTGGCGGGCATCCTTCGCAGTGCCGCGAAACGGTGGGATGGCGGCTATGTCATGACCGGAATGCTCGGCCATGGTGACGCCTTCGTATTGCGTGATCCCGCCGGGATACGGCCGGCCTTCTGGTATGCTGACAATGAGGTGGTGGTGGCAGCTTCGGAGCGGCCGGTGATTCAGACTGTCTTCGATATCCGTACTGACAGGGTAAATGAGCTCGATCCGGGGAAGGCTCTGATAATAAAGGCCTCCGGAGAGTGGTCGGTTACAGAGATCCTTCCGCCCCTTCGACAGGCAAAATGCTCCTTCGAGCGTATCTATTTCTCACGCGGAACCGACAAGCACATCTACCGCGAGCGGAAGAAACTCGGTGAGACCCTTGCCGCACCGGTTCTGGCAGCCGTCAACCATGACATTAAAAATACCGTCTTCTCATACATACCCAACACCGCCGAGAGTGCTTTCTTCGGCCTGATTGCCGGGGTCGAGAACTGGCTCAACAACCGCAAGCGGGAGGCCATAATGAAAAAGGGAGAGGCAATCACTGTCTCTGACTTTGAAAGGATTATGGATGTGAGGCCCCGCATCGAGAAGATCGCTGTGAAAGACCTGAAGCTCCGCACCTTCATTACCCATGACCGCAGCCGCGATGACCTGGTTGCACACGTCTATGATGTCACCTATGGAGTTATCAGGAGGGGAAAGGATAACCTGGTTGTCATTGACGACTCGATCGTCAGGGGTACAACCCTGAAAGAGAGCATTATCAGGATACTCGACCGGCTTGATCCGGCCAGAATAGTGATCGTCTCATCATCTCCGCAGATACGTTACCCCGACTGCTATGGCATTGACATGGCAAAACTGGGCGATTTCATCGCATTCCGTGCCGCGATGGAGCTGCTTCATTCTACCGGCCGGGAGGCGGTGATTGACGAAGTCTATTCACGGGCAAAAGAGGAACTCGCCAAACCCGATGCCGAAATGGTCAACGCGGTGAAGCAGATCTATGCCCCCTTTACCGCTGCGGAGATATCTCGGCAGATCGCAGCCATGCTCAAGGCCCCGGGAGTAAAGAGCGAGATAGATGTGGTGTTCCAGTCGATTGAGGGCCTGCACAAGGCCTGTCTGGGGCATACCGGTGACTGGTATTTCACAGGTGATTATCCCACTCCCGGCGGCAACCGTGTAGCCAACAGGGCCTTTGTAAATTATATCGAAGGAGTCGGCGGAAGAGCTTATTAATCCCGATGTTGACGATAACATATCCTTTCAGCTGCACTCTGAGGGTGTCAGCAGGAATAGCTGCGGAAAACAGAGAGAGCATAAAACCGGCAATCCGGGTCAGTTGGCGGGCAGCTTATGGAAGTGTCAGACGTGACTGCCTTCCAGTCTACTGCGAGATGTCGAAATCTTCACGGTATGAGGCAAGGTGGCGGTTGACCTTGTCTATGTAGATATCACGTACGGTTATCATTATGCCTGTCTCCTCCACGTCGCCGAAGTGGGGGTTGATAAATGTGCCGAAGCACCTCATGGTGGGAGAGAGGTTCATATAGGCATTGATCAGTGGCGGGATGGTCTCGCCCAGCTTACGCACCTCGTGGCTCAGTATTTTCAGATCCTCCTTGAAAGATCTCCCGGTAAAGAGCATGTCCATCTCCTCCCGGTTGATATCGATACGGATAGGCTTATCAGGCACCGCCAGCTTGTCGGGATCGGGAAGATGCTTCTCCATGAAGTAGAGGATCATGTTGCGTGCCCTGACATTGTAATGGGTGTACATCGTCACCTTCCCGAAAAGGTATCGCACCTGCCGGTTGTCAATGATGATCGCGCCAAGGCCATCCCACAGGTTGTCAAGGGCGAAGAGGCTCTTGCGGCCCATGGCGGCGCTCTGGTATTCAGGCCTTACGAATGAGCGCCCCAGCTCCATCGTGTGCGGAAGATACTTTTTGATGAATTTCCGCGAGAAGGTGAAATACCCTGATGAGGCGAAGCGGTCGATGGTAAAGGTCCGCTCCTTGTGTTCAGCGAAGATATAGCGGTACCCACCGATGATCTCCCGGTTGTCGGGGTCCCATATTATCAGCTGTTTCTGAGGATATTCCGGATCAAGGTCATACTCATCAAGGTCAAGCGGCTTGCCCGTCCCCCCTCCGGCGTGCCTGAAGGTCAGCTCCCTGATGCGTCCCACCTCACGCATCAGAAGCGGTGAGCTGCGATGGTCAAAGAGATAGACCTCATTATTGGCGTTGTTCGTCTTCCTGAGGTAGCCTATCCGCGCGAGCTCACCCTCTATCTCCTCCACAGGGGTGGCCCCGGCAACGGGCACTTTGTAATCCTTCTCCTTCTTTGTCTCCACAAGAGATCAGTTGAATGCACAAAGTAAGGAATTATCCCCTAAAAGTCGAGTAACTTTTCTCTAAATTGTAGGTTTTCTCACGCACCATTTCAGTCCATTCCGCAGCGGTTGCCGACTTGTCAAAAGTCTGCCACGGGATAGGCTCCCCGAAGTAGAGATCGATATCCTTCCCCATCTGCCTGAACATCTCATCGGCAAGATAAAGCATCTCGATGTTCATCTTCAGCCCGATAAAGGTTCTGAAGTTTGCCAGGTTGTAGAAGAAGGAGCTGTTGCGTCCGGCGAAATAGCACGGAATTACGTCGCGCTTATGCTGTACAGCCTTGACAATGAAACTCTTCTGCCATTGAAGATCGGAGATGACACCCTTTTTCTTCCTGGAACAGATCCCCGCCGGGAAGTTGAGGATCTGGCAGTCTGATGCGTAGGCCTCTTCGAGCAGCCGTGCGGCATCGCGACCGAAAGAGCCGACTTTGTTGACCGGGAGGAAGATCTCTGAATAGTTCTCGATATACATCAGGATATCATTCACCGGAAATTTTATTGAGGAGAAGTGCTTTGAGAGTTCACTGATGAAGACCATTCCGTCAAGTCCACCCAGCGGATGGTTTGATACGAAGATGTTTCGTCCGCCGGAAGGAAGGTTGGATATGCCGTGTGACCGGTAGCTGATTCCCATGTAATCAAGTACGGCATTGTTGAATTCCATTCCACTGAGATGCCCGTATTTCCGGAGGATGTCATTTATCTGATCCTGATGAACAATTCGTTTCAGGTACCTGATCACAAGACCCGGCAGGAGCCTGCGTATCTTCGGGTTCTTTTCGGTCAGTATCTGCTCTACATCTACCTGCAGCACCGAACTGGTATCTTCCATTCTGATAGTTATGTCTCCGCAAAGATAGCACCATGCGAGGATATTTCATATCCGACCACCCTGTTTCGGCAGCTGATCCGCTACCTGACAATCCTTGCCGGCAACCCGGCTCGATCAGGCCGAGCGGATACACCTCCTGACAATCCTCGTCGGCAGCTCTGCCTGGCAGACCCGGCCTGCACCTGAGAGTCAGCCTGAAAAACTACCCTGCACATATAATAATCAGAACTTTTGCAAAGTTTTCAACAAAAGTGAAGAAAAATGGAGAGAAGTGGAGTAAAGTGGGAAATTATTACTTACATTAGCCCTTCGAAACAACAACCCTGATGGCCACATTCATCGGCGATTATACGTGCAGGCTTGATGCCAAGGGAAGGGTAATCCTTCCGGCAGCATTCAAGAAACAGATGCCTCCGGCAGCTGAAGATCGTTTTGTGGTCAGGAGAGACATCTTCGAAAAGTGCCTTGTTCTCTATTCGATTGACGACTGGAACAGGCAGCTTGAGAAGATCCGCAGCAGCATCAACCCATACAACAGGGAGCACAACATCTTTCTCCGCAACTTCTTCAAGGGCACTGCCGAGGTGGCGCTTGACAGCAGCAACAGGCTGCTTATACCCAGGCGCCTGCTTGATCTGGCAGGGATCACGAAAGATGTTGTACTGGCCGGGCAGGACGGTCGCATCGAAATGTGGGCTGAGGAGGTATATGCCCGTATAGACATGCCTTCCGACGATTTCGCCAATCTGGCGGAGAAACTGCTTGGCAATCCCGGATCCGGTTCACCGTAATGGCGGTTTATCATCTCCCGGCGCTTGTTTCCGAGAGTATTGCAGGGCTCAGCCTCAGGCCCGGCGGGATTTATGTCGATGCAACCTTTGGCGGCGGAGGCCATTCACGCGCCATTCTGGCTCAGCTTACTGAGGGAAGGCTGATCGCATTCGATCAGGATGCCGATGCTGCCGTCAACGCCATAGCCGATACACGCTTCACCCTTCTGATACAGAACTTCAGGTACCTGAAGAACAATCTCCGCTACCTCGGTATCGAGACCATAGACGGGCTGATCGCCGACCTGGGAGTTTCATTCCACCAGTTTGATCAGCCTGAACGCGGATTCTCCTTCCGCGGTGAAGCAGAGCTGGATATGCGCATGAACAGGCATGCCTCCCTGAAGGCCTCAGATATCCTTCGTGATTATGATGAAGAGCGGCTGGCCGCAGTTTTCGCCCGCTATGGAGAATTGCCCGCTGCCGCCAGGCTGGCCTCGGCCATTGTCAGTCGCAGGACTGCGGAGCCGGTGGTGACGGTGAGCGATCTGGCCTCGGCGCTATCCGGGCTGGTACCCCGCAAGGATGAAAACAAATTCTGGGCACGCCTCTACCAGTCGCTCCGCATTGAGGTCAACGGCGAGCTCGACGCACTCATGGAGATGCTCACCCAGGCCCTGGCGGTGCTGAGGCCGGGAGGGAGGATGGCGGTGATAACATATCACTCCCTTGAAGACCGGCTGGTCAAGAACTTTTTCCGGACCGGCAATTTCGAGGGCGAAAGCGAAAAGGATTTCTACGGAAATGTGACAGCCCCCCTGAGGGCGGTGAACCGCAGGGTGATTGTGCCGTCATATGAGGAGATAAGGAATAACAGCAGGGCGCGCAGTGCCCGGCTGCGGATAGCAGAAAAGGTGTGATATGATGGAGGTTAAGGGATTCGGATTCAGGTATTTCGGCAACCAGCAGAGAGATGAGCCGCGCGATCAGGAGATCCTCGAGAAGGCAGAGGAGCATGAGAGGAGAGAGGATCATGAGAGGGGAGTGAACCATGATAGTAGAGGGAGCCGTGGCAGGAGTGAAGATCATGATAGGAGAGGCAGTCGTGAGGGAGCAGAGAACCGCGGCGGATCGGATATCCGGGAAGAAACGGAATTCCACGATAGACCGGAGACAGGAGCAACGGATCATGCCAAACCGCACGGGAGGCGCCGGGGGTTTGTGACGAGGCTTTTAAGCGGCTCAGTGATATCTGACAGCATCATTCTGAAAGATATCAGATACTCAGCCCTGGTGGTGATCCTGACCGTGTTGTTCATTGCCAACAGGTACAATGCAGAACGGCTTGAGCGCGAGATAACCCTTCTTGAGCAGGAGGTGCAGGATCTGCGGGCTGAGTCGCTGTCGGTATCGGCAGAGCTTGTAAGCATCAGCCGTCAGAGTGAGATAGGCAACCTGGTAAGGGAGCGCGGGCTTGGGCTGGAAGAGCTCCGTGAGCCGCCTTACAGAATAGTTACAAACCAGTAAACCCGGTCCATTGAAAGCAGATCAGGCAATCATGTGATATGAGGCAGGCCAAAGCAGCGAACCGACCTATGAATAAGAGGAGAAAGCCCAAGGATCAGATTATGAAACGCGCCAACAGGTTGTACCTGTTGGTGATTTTCTTCTCTTTTATCGTCTTTGCCCGCATAATCCTGCTCCAGTATATTCAGTCTGAGAGATGGGCTGCCATGGCTGACAAGGTTGTCTTCCGCCGTGAAGCAGACAGGGCCCGGCGCGGCGATATCCTCGCTGCAGATGGCCGCATACTGGCCAGCTCGGTTCCTTATTACACTATCTACATGGATACGCGCAGCACCGGTCTGGCTGATACCACCTGGGCCAAAGGCATTGACGGCCTCAGCCGTGGGCTTGCATATCATCTCGGAGGCAATACGCCCGAGGGCTGGAAGGCTGCACTGAACAATGCCCGTCAGCGTGGTGAACGATATTACCTCGTCAGACGGCGCGTCAGCTATGAGACGCTGGCACAGTTGAAACAGCTCCCCATTTTCAGGTATGGAAGGTTCCGCGGCGGACTGATCCCGCAGCCCGAGAACCGCCGTATCATGCCCAACGGTCTGCTGGCACGGCGCACCATTGGGTACCTTACCGGAGACTCCCTCTCAACCATTGTTGGCATTGAAGGGGCATTCAACAGCTACCTGGCCGGCAGGGACGGCATGAAGGTGCAGCAACGGCTGACGGGAGGAGCATGGATTGATGTCGATAATGCCGAAAACATACATGCACGTCCGGGATATGATATTGTCACCACCATTGATCTTGACCTGCAGGATGCGGCAGAGAATGCACTCTACAGGCAGCTAGAGAAGCATCGGGCACATCATGGCTGCGCAGTGGTGATGGAGGTGAAGAGCGGTGATGTGAAGGCAATCGCCAATCTCGAGCTGGGGTCAGATGGCAGCTACCATGAGACCTACAATTACGCCCTGGGCGAAAGTACCGAGCCCGGCTCCACCTTCAAGCTGATGACCATGATAGCCGCACTGGAAGATGGTGTGGTCGACCTCCACGATACCATCAACACCGGTGACGGAACGGTAAGGTATTATGACAAGGTGATACGTGACCATGAGGAGAAGGGCCTGGGGAAGATCACCGTGCGGGAGGTATTCGAGCACTCTTCAAACGTCGGCACCGCGAAGATCGTAAATGAAAACTACGGCAGCAATCCGCGCAAGTTCATCGATCGCCTGTATTCCATGAAGATCAACAAGCCCCTCGGGCTGCAGATCAGGGGCGAGGGGCAGCCGGTGGTGAGAGGGCCTGATGACAAGCTCTGGTCAGGTATATCGCTGCCTATGATGTCACATGGCTATGAGGTGCAGATGACCCCGCTGCAGATCCTGACCTTCTACAATGCCGTTGCCAATGGCGGCCGTATGGTCAAGCCGAGGTTTGTAACAGAGGTGCGCGACGGCAACCGTGTGGTGAAGTCATTTGACACGGAGGTGGTTACCAATGCCATCTGCTCCCGGGCAACCATCCGGAAAGCACAGTCGCTGCTCGAGGGAGTGGTCGAGAATGGCACCGCCAAAAACCTGCGCAGTGCAAACTACAGGATCGCAGGCAAGACCGGGACGGCACAGATAGCCAATCCGGGCAAGGGCTACCGCTCAGGGCCGAGGATATCGTACCAGGCATCGTTCGTGGGCTACTTCCCGGCCGACAACCCTGTCTACTCCTGTATCGTGGTGGTCAATTCACCGTCAAACTGGGTCTACTACGGCAACGTGGTGGCCGGACCGGTTTTCAGGGAGATAGCTGACAAGGCATATGCAGGCAGTTACTACCGCGACCTGCAGGCACTCAATCCTGATAACAATGAGAAGGTGACGATGCGTGAGGCAACAGCCGGCCTGAAGAATGAAGGACTCACCCTTACCGGCGGTGTGATGCCCGATGTTGTGGGGATGGGACTCCGCGATGCAGTTTACCTGCTTGAGAACAGCGGGCTGACAGTGCATTACAGCGGCCACGGCAGGGTGGTGCGGCAGTCACCGAAAGCCGGGGCAAAGATATCGAAGGGCGCCGCCGCAAATATTGAACTGAGACTGAGATGAGAATATCCGGGAATCGAGCGGCGGAGGTATAAAGAAACATGGAGGGCAGAAAAGCAACGGGATAGGCGATATAACAGAAGAGATACGGAGAGCAGGAGGAGCAGGAATAGCAGAAATAGCAGAAAAGCAGCAGAGTAGGCGACATAAGCAGAGGAGTCAAGGAGAGCAAGATAAGCAGGAATAGCGGAAATAGCAGAAAAGCAGCGCAGGAGGCGATATAAACAGGAGAAACACGTAGGGCAATAGAATAAAGTAACGAGGATGAAACAGTTGAGCGACATATTGCAGGAGATGGAGGTCAGGGAGGTGACGGGTGACACAGGGAGGATGATCACCGGCATCACTGCCGACTCGCGCGAGGTGAGGGAGGGATTCCTCTTCGTGGCTGTGAGGGGTACCAGGAGTGACGGTCATCAGTTCATCGGAGCGGCAGTCAGGGCCGGAGCCGCAGCGATTGTCTGCGAAACGCCGCCTGCTGATCCGTCTGAGGGTGTGACACTGGTCGTTGTTGACGACTCGGCTGCCGCCACAGGGATGGCTGCCTCTGCCTTCTATGACCACCCCTCCCGTCGTCTGAAGCTGACCGGTATAACCGGCACCAATGGAAAGACAACCATTGCCACGGTGCTCTACAATCTCTTCAGCGGGCTGGGCTATCGTTGCGGGCTCCTATCCACGGTATGCAACTATGTCTTCCGCACCCGTCTTGAGGCAACCCATACCACTCCCGATCCTGTAAGGCTAAATGCCCTTCTGGCTGACATGGTTGAGCAGGGGTGTGACTACGCCTTCATGGAGGTCAGCTCACACGCCGTTGAGCAGAAGCGCATTGCCGGCCTCCACTTCGCCGGCGGCGTCTTCACCAACCTCACCCATGACCATCTTGACTATCACCTGACATTTGATAATTACCTCGCTGCCAAGAAAAAATTCTTTGACAGGCTCACCACCGACGCATTTGCACTGGTGAATGCCGATGACCGCAACGGGAAGGTGATGGTTCAGAACTGCAGTGCCGCCAGGTACACCTTCAGCATGCGCGGGATGGCCGACTTCCGCTGCAGCATCATCGAGCAGGGGTTTGAGGGGATGCTGCTTAAACTCAACGGCACGGAGGTGTGGACCCGCTTCCTGGGCGACTATAACGCCTCCAACCTGCTGGCTGTCTATGGCACCGCCATCCTGTTGGGTGCCTCTGACGCCGAGGTGCTGACTACTCTCAGCACACTGCGGCCCGTTGATGGACGGATGGAGGTGATCAGGTCAGACAACGGCATCACCGGGATAGTCGATTATGCCCATACTCCCGATGCCGTCGGTAACGTGATCGCAGCAATAAACAGGCTGAGGCGCGGCGAGGGACGGCTGGTAGTGGTGGTCGGCGCCGGCGGCGACCGTGACCGTACCAAGCGACCTGAAATGGCGCGCATCGCTGCAGAGGGCGCCGACAGGCTGATACTCACATCTGATAACCCGCGCAGCGAAGATCCCGATGCCATAATTGATGATATGCAGGCCGGATTGACTCCTGACGGACAGGCCAGGATGATACGCATAACCGGGCGGGCCGATGCCATAAAGGCTGCAGTGATGCTGGCAGCGCCGGGAGATATAATACTGATCGCAGGAAAGGGACATGAGACCACACAGGAAATCAAGGGCGTGAAGCATCACTTCGATGACCGCGAGGAACTTTTAAAAGCTTTTAAAAAGGACTGAAATGCTGTACTACCTTTTCAGATATCTTGATTCAGTTGGCTTCCCCGGAGCAGGGGTGTTCAACTATCTCTCCTTCCGATCGGCCGCAGCCGTGATCACCTCCCTGCTGATCTCCATGCTGATCGGCAAGAAGATCATCGGATACCTGCAGCTCAGGCAGATAGGGGAAACCATAAGAAATCTCGATCTGGAGGGACAGTACCGTAAGCAGGGGACGCCATCGATGGGCGGAGTGATCATCATAGCATCCATACTGGTGCCGGTGCTGCTCTTTGCCAGGCTTGACAACGTCTATATCATACTGATGGTCATTACCACCTTATGGGTGGGGATGATCGGTTTTCTCGACGACTATATCAAGATCTTCAGAAAGAACAAGGAGGGTCTTGCCGGCAGGTTCAAGGTAATCGGCCAGATTGGTCTCGGGCTCATAGTCGCCCTCACCCTGTTCATCAGTGATGATGTGGTGGTCCGTGTCAATGTGACACCGCCGGCCGGCCTGACCGTCGTCTCTGCCGAGAGCCATTATGATGAGCCCACCCATATACTCCATCAGCCTGCCGCCGTAAATATCAAATCGACCAAAACAACCATCCCGTTTGTGAAGAACAATGAGTTTGACTACTCATGGCTGGTGCCTTTCGCCACCGGAAAGACCAAATACCTTCTGGGATGGGTGGTCTTTATGGTAATGGTGGTCTTTGTGGTGGTGGCGGTCTCGAACGGCGTCAATCTGACCGACGGGCTTGACGGGCTTGCAACCGGCACCAGTGCCATCGCCGGCGTCACCCTGGGTATCCTGGCCTATGTGTCGGGTAATATTATCTACGCGAATTATCTGAATATCATGTATCTGCCCAATATCGGCGAACTGGTGGTCTTTGCAGCCGCCTTTGCCGGCGCCACGGTCGGCTTCCTCTGGTATAACTCATACCCGGCGCAGGTTTTCATGGGCGATACCGGCAGCCTCACCCTCGGCGGGATCATCGCGGTGTTTGCCATCGTGATCAGAAAAGAGCTGCTTATCCCGATCCTTTGCGGCATCTTCTTCGTCGAGAGCCTCTCGGTGATGCTGCAGGTGAGCTGGTTCAAGCGTACGAAGCGGAAGTACGGTGAGGGAAGGCGCATATTTCTGATGGCACCGCTGCATCACCATTATCAGAAAAAGGGATATGCGGAGCCGAAGATAGTGACCAGGTTCTGGATCGTAGCCATCATACTGGCGGTACTGAGTGTGGTGACACTGAAGATCAGGTAGGAAAGGATGGAGGTACGTCAGGAGGATGGGATGATTGGTGAAGTTACGGCAGCTGCAGCGAGAAAAAGAGCGAGACAGGCAAACAATGACCGCGAGGTTGTAAAAAAACGAAAATGAAGAGACGGATCGTCATACTGGGAGCAGGAGAGAGCGGGACAGGTGCCGCGGTGCTGGCCTCACGCAAGGGGTTTGATGTCTTCGTGAGTGACCATGGCCGGGTAGAGGATAAGTATCGCGGGATACTAACCGCAAACAATATCGCCTTTGAGGAGGGCAAACATACCCCGGAGCTGATAATGAATGCCGATGAGGTGGTGAAAAGCCCCGGCCTGCGTGAGGATAACCCCCTGGTGACAGCACTACGCGGGAAGGGTATCCCTGTGATATCCGAGATAGAGTTTGCCGGCCGCTATACCGATGCGGTCACCATCTGCGTGACTGGCAGCAACGGCAAGACCACCACCACCAACCTGATCTGGCATATGATGAAGAAGGCGGGACTGAAGGCGGCAATGACCGGCAACGTCGGAAACAGCTTTGCCATGGCGGTGGCTGAGGGCGGGTATGACTACTACGTCATTGAGCTGAGCAGCTTCCAGCTTGATGGAATGTATGACTTCAGGGCCACGGTGGCCATCCTGATGAATATCACCCCCGACCATCTCGACCGCTATGACCACAAGATGCAGAACTATGTCGATTCGAAGATGAGGGTGATACAGAACCAGACCGCGGCAGACCACTTCATCTGGTGTGCCGATGACCCCGTCACATGCAGCGAGGTGTCGAAACGCACCATCACCGCTCAGTCGTACCCCTTCTCCATTGACCGCTGCGAAAACATGGCAGCATGCATTGAAAATGACAACCTGATTCTTGACATAACCGAAAAAACCAGCCTTATGACCATTCATGACCTGGCGCTGAAAGGACGCCACAACACCTACAACTCGATGGCCGCGGCCATCGCCGGAAAGGTTCTCAACATCCGCAAGGAGACGATACGCGAGAGTCTGGCAGACTTCCAGGGAGTGGAGCACAGGCTTGAGTCCGTCATCATGGTGGCGGGCATCAACTTCATCAATGACTCGAAGGCGACCAACGTCAACTCCACCTGGTATGCCCTCGAGTGCATGAAGACCGATGTGGTGTGGATCGCCGGCGGCATTGACAAGGGGAATGACTACAGCGAGCTTAACACCGTGGTGAAGGAGAAGGTGAAGGCTATCGTTTGCCTGGGCAAGGATAACTCGAAGATCATCAGCGCCTTTGGCGATATGGTCCCCACCATCGTCGAGACAGGCTCGATGGAGGAGGCAGTCAAATCGGCTTATTATCTCGCCCACAAGGGCGATACGGTGCTGCTTTCACCGGCGTGCGCCAGCTTCGACCTGTTCCGGAATTACGAGGACCGCGGGCGGCAGTTTAAAATGTGTGTCAGAAATCTGTAGGGGAGTATGGCAGATGTTACGATAAAAAGGTTTTTCAGGGGCGACAGGTACCTGTGGGGACTCATCGCCTTCTTCATGCTGCTGTCGCTGCTGTCGGTCTACAGCTCGTCGGTCAGCGTGGCCTATTCGTCGCATCACGGAAACACTTTCTATTTTCTCCGCACCCAGTTCATCATGCTGATGCTGGGTCTGCTGATCATTGTTGTCACCCACTGGATCCCATATATAAAGTATATGCAGTTCGCCACCATCGGGCTGGTGGCGTCGATACTGCTGCTGGCCGTCACGCTGGTGATGGGGGTGAGCATTAACCAGGCAGCGCGCTGGATTGAGATACCGGTCATCGGACTCAGACTGCAGTCATCTGATCTGGCCAAGGTGGCCCTCGTCATCTACCTGGCACGCGGGCTGACTGTTTTTCAGAAGGCGTTGTCCGATTTCCGCACTGTAACCCTGAAGCTCGTATTCCCGGTAGTCATCGTCTGCGCCCTGATCATGCCCGAGAACCTCTCCACCGCAGCGATGATATTCCTGACAAGCATAATCATCCTCTACCTGGGCCGTGTCCCCATTCGTTATATTGCAACCTACCTGGCTATCGGGTTAGCTGCAGGATTACTGGTAGTCGTATTGCTTTTCTCATTCAAGCATGAGAATAACCGTCTTGGTGTATGGAAGGCGCGTTTTGAGGCTAAGTATGGAAAAAACAAGTCGGCTGATGCTCTCTACCAGGAGCAGCAGGCTTTCATAGCCGTTTCTACCGGCAAGCTCTTCGGCAAGATGCCCGGTAAGAGCACCCAGCGCAACATGCTTCCCCAGAGCAACTCTGACTTCATCTTCGCCATCATTGTCGAGGAGTACGGGCTCTTTGGCGCCACACTGCTGATCATTGCATATGTGGCCCTGATGTACCGTGGTATCCAGATAGCCAGGAAATGCGACTACGCCTTCCCGGCCCTGATGGTGCTGGGGCTGACGGTAATGATAGTGTTCCAGGCGTTTATTCACATGTTCGTCAATGTGGGGGCCCTGCCGGTGACAGGTCAGACGCTGCCCCTGATCAGCTGGGGACGTACTTCGGTTATAGTGATCAGCTTCGCCCTTGGCGCCATACTGAGCGTATCAAGGGTGATGAACGCCCGCGAACGCAAGGAGAACCTTTCGGATATTGAACAGACAGATAAGGTAATGGCATGAACAGGAAGGACGAGGGCATAAGGATCATCATCAGCGGCGGCGGCACCGGCGGGCACCTCTTTCCGGCTATAGCCATTGCCAACGCACTCAGGCGTCTTGAGCCCGGCGTAAGAATACTGTTCGTAGGGGCAGAGGGAAAAATGGAGATGCAGAGGGTCCCGGAAGCAGGTTATGACATAGTGGGGTTACCGGTCGCAGGGCTGGTCAGGGGAGTGAGTCTTAAGAATATAGGCGTGGCATGGAAGCTGTTGCGAAGCATGCTCAAGGCAGGCGCTGTTATCAGGCGTTTCAGTCCCGATGTGGTGGTGGGAGTGGGCGGATACGCCTCGGGGCCGGTATTGCGCCAGGCACAGCAGAGACATATCCCCACCCTCATACAAGAGCAGAACAGTTATGCCGGGGTGACCAACAAGCTGCTGGCTGCCAGGGCCATGAAGATCTGTGTGGCCTATGAGGGGATGGAGAAATATTTCCCCGCAGGGAAGATCATGCTGACCGGCAACCCGGTACGTCACGCCTTCGACAGCCTCGGCTCACTGCGCGATGAAGCCTTTGAGTATTTCAGGCTCGATAAAGACCGGCCGGTGGTGCTGATCCTCGGTGGGTCGCTGGGCGCCGGCACTATCAACGCCAGTGTGGGCGGCGGTGTGGAGCAGACCGAAGCGGCCGGTGTTCAGCTCATCTGGCAGACAGGAAGCCATTACTACAACCAGGTGCGTGAGCTGGTAGAAGAGAAGGGTACCCGTCATGTAAGGCTATACAGCTTTATCAGCCGCATGGACCTGGCATATGCCGCTGCCGGTCTGATCATTTCCCGTGCCGGCGCCGGCACAATCTCTGAGCTGGCACTTGTGGGAAAGCCGGTAATACTGGTGCCGTCACCCAATGTGGCAGAAGATCACCAAACACATAATGCAAGGGCACTGACCGACAGGGGTGCCGCCCTGCTGATAAACGATGCCGATGCACCGGCTGAGCTGATCTCGACGATGCTCAGCCTGGTCAATGACCCGGAGACTCAGCGTTCACTCTCCGAAAATATCAGGAAACACGCCATCGGCGATGCAGATGAAGTTATAGCCCGTGAGATACTGAAACTTGCAAAACGATGAGAGGACTGACCAACATAGAAGGGATCTATTTCCTGGGGATTGGGGGGATTGGCATGAGTGCCCTGGCACGCTACTTCCTCTCACAGGGGTTTACCGTCTGCGGCTATGACCGCACCCCGAGCCCGCTCACTGCAACCCTCGAGGAGGAGGGCTTCTCAATAACCTTTGAAGACCGTGTCGACTCCCTGCCGGCACTCTTTTCTGACCCTGAAGGGAAGGAGGGAATACTGGTGGTGTACACGCCTGCCATCCCCGCAGACAGTGTGCTGCTTAACTTCTTCAGAGACAATGGGTATGATATCTATAAGAGGGCAGAGATACTGGGTATTATCTCGCGCGAGACCGATGCCATTGCGGTAGCCGGCACTCACGGCAAGACCACCGTTACCACCATGACCGCCCATATCCTCCGGTCATCGCCCACAGGCTGCTCCGCCTTTCTCGGTGGAATCTCGAAGAACTACGGCACCAACCTGCTGCTCTCTGAGAGCCGCTATACGGTTATGGAGGCTGATGAGTATGACCGCTCCTTCCTCCAGCTCTCGCCGCTTATTTCGGTTGTGACGGCTATCGATCCCGATCACCTGGATGTTTATGGCACTGCCGGAGCCATGGTGAAGGCTTACAGTGAGTTCTGCAGTCGCATCCGCCCCGGCGGCACACTTATCCTCAATGAGCGTGCTGCTCCCGGGCTGACCCTTCCCGGTAATGCCGTCATCCATACCTATGGCAGCGGCAGGGAGGCTTCGTTCCGTCTCACCGGCGTCAGGAAAGAGGAGGGGGGCTATACCTTTGACATTATCACTCCTGGCGAGCCGATCAGGGATATCCGTTTCCATCAGCCCGGCATGGTGAACCTGCTCAATGCCACCGCGGCGGCAGCGGCAGCATGGTGTGCCGGTGTTGAACCCGGGTTCATCCGCAGCGCACTCTCATCTTACAGTGGTGTGCGCCGGCGTTTCGATATAAGGTATTCGCGCGGCGGACTGATCTATATTGATGACTATGCCCATCACCCCGATGAGATCAATGCCCTGGCAGCGGCGGTACGCGATTTCTGGCCGGGGTGGCATGTCACTGCCGTCTTCCAGCCGCACCTCTATACACGCACACGCGACTTTGCCGATGGCTTTGCCGAAGCCCTCGACAAGTTTGATGAGGTGCTGCTGCTGACGCTTTATCCCGCCAGGGAGAAACCTATCCCGGGCGTGTCATCTGACCTGATCGCATCACTGATGAAGAACCGCAACGTCAGGGTGGTGACCCGGGAGGAGCTGATGCCGGCACTCGGCGCGGTGAAGAGCGGCCTGCTGCTGACCGTTGGGGCCGGGGATATCGACCGGTTTGTTGAACCGATAACAGCTATGCTGAACGAAAGAGAGAGATGAACCTGCTGATGAGGATAGTGACCCTGATTGCCGGTACAGCACTGCTGCTGGCACCGATGCTGGTAAGAAGCATCAATGCCGGCATCCTTTGCGAGGGGATGGTCATTGACCTGGCAGACTCATCGAAGCACCGGTTCGTCACGGCTGATGATATCTCGCGGGTGATCGCATCAACGGGCGTGAAGATCACCGGTGCCAGGCTGAGTGAGATACCTCTTGACAGGATTGAGCAGAGCCTCAGCAGCTTTACAGAACTGAGAAAGGCTGAAGCCTATGTCGGCGGAGACCGAATGATACACATACTGATAAGCCAGCGGGAGCCGGTCATGAGGGTGATACCAAGCTATGGGGGCGACTTCTTCATTGATACCGAGGGAGTCATCATGAGGAGGCATAACCTCTACACACCGAATCTCCACATACTTGAGGCTGACATGGTCTTCAATGCCGGGGCGATGACCGGCCGGAGCATATTCGAATCAGAAGCCACCGCCAACCTGGCCAGGGCATTTGACCTGGTGAATTATATCAGGGGGCACAGCATCTGGAACAGCATGATCAGCCAGCTCAGCATGACGCGTGATGGCAGGGTGACACTGGTGCCGCATGCCGGGAACCATACTGTCATGCTGGGGAGCACTGACAATTACGAAGAGAAGCTGCACAACCTGCTGGTATTCTACCGGCAGGCAATGCCCGTCGCGGGATGGGACCGCTACCGGGTGGTGAATGTTGAATACAAGGGGCAGGTGGTCTGCCAGCGGAGATAATGAATAGAAAGGGCAGCCGGGGCCTGTCAGGGGAGGGTTTACT
The DNA here is from genome assembly GCA_964488645.1 of uncultured Rikenella sp. Classification (GTDB taxonomy): domain Bacteria; phylum Bacteroidota; class Bacteroidia; order Bacteroidales; family VadinHA17; genus SR-FBR-E99. The sequence goes on from CAZAVK010000026.1 coordinate 22,005, forward strand.
GTACATGACAATACATAATGCAGAAAGTTGAACAACCATATAATAGAATTATGAACAGAAATGATCAGTTGGTGGCAGCCATTGACATTGGCACCACGAAGATTGTGGCTATTGCCGGCCGCAGTGACGGTAACGGCGGAATTGAGATCCTCGGCCTCAGTACGACACCTTCAACAGGGGTCAAGCGTGGGGTGGTACTGAACATTGAAGAGACGGAGAAGGCGATACGGGCCACCGTCGATGACCTTGAAGAGCGTACCGGACTGCAATTCAATGATGTCTTTGTCGGTATTGCCGGCAGGCATATCAAAAGCAAGATGGCACGCGGCTACATCACCCGCGATTCGTTTGAGACTGAGATTGATGCAGGTGATATCAGGCGTCTGACCGCTGATATGTATAAGCTTCCCATTGATGTAGGGGAGGAGATCATCCATGTGATACCTCAGACCTACATTGTTGACAATGAGTCAGGTATCAGCAACCCTGTTGGAATGTGCGGCAAACGGCTCGAAGCCAACTTCCACATCGTGATAGGCCAGATAGCCTCGGCACGCAACACGGAGAGGTGTATCAACAAGGCCGGCATGAACCTGATGAGCCTGATGCTCGAGCCGCTGGCCTCAGCCGAGGCGGTACTCACTGACGAGGAGAAGGAGGCGGGCGTGGTGCTGGTTGATATCGGGGGGGGCACCACCGATGTGGCCATCTATTATGACAACGTGATAAGGCACACGGCGGTGATACCCTTCGGCGGCAACATGGTTACAGCCGACATCAGGGAGGGATGCTCCATACTGCAGAAGCAGGCCGAGGAGCTGAAGATCAAGTTTGGATATGCCATCGGCGACATTGCACCCGATAACAAGGTGGTGGCCATTCCGGGAATAGCCGGCCGCGATCCGAAAGAGATCTCGTTCAAGAACCTGGCATACATCATTCAGAGCCGCATGGAGGAGATACTGGATGCGGTCAACTTCGAGATACAGAACTCAGGCTTTGCCGAGAAGCTCACTGCAGGGGTGGTTGTCACCGGCGGCGGATCGATGCTCAAGAACCTGCCCCAGCTGGTACGGTTCAAAACCGCCATGGATGTGCGTATAGGTTATCCTAACGTACATCTCACCGGCAAGGGCAGGGATGAGATAAACCAGCCGATGTTTGCCACCAGTGTTGGGCTGATACTCAAGGGTATAGAGTACCTTGAAGAGAATAATGCCGTAGCTGCCTACTCCGTGAAAAAGCCTGTACAGGCAGCTTCCTCCGCACCGGCCGCACCTGCGCAGCCTGAACCTGAAGCACAGCCCGGGCCGGTGGCTGACACACATGAGGAGGAGATGGAAAGGCGCGACTCCGGGTTACTAGGCAGGATCAGGGCCATGTGGGGAAAAATCATTGAGGTGGCCGATGAGCATCTTGATGAAACCAGTATGAACTAAAACAGTGGAGCCATGACAGAAGATCTGATGAATTTTGACCTGCCTGTTGACAGGTCATCCATAATAAAGGTACTGGGTATTGGCGGTGGCGGTGGCAATGCCGTCAACCACATGTTCAGGAAAGGGATAAAGGATGTGAACTTCATTGTCTGCAACACTGACCAGCAGGCTCTGCTGAAGAGTCCGGTTCCCGTGAGGGTTCAGATTGGCGAGACCACCACCGAGGGCCTGGGTGCCGGCAGCATGCCGGAGCGCGGCCGTCAGGCAGCTATTGAGAACCTTGATGATGTGATGAAGGCTCTTTCAGGCAACACCAAGATGGTCTTCATTACGGCCGGCATGGGAGGTGGCACCGGCACCGGCGCCACTCCGGTAATTGCACAGGCATGCCGCGATGCCGGGTACCTGACCGTGGCGGTGGTGACCATACCTTTCCGTTCTGAGCTGAATCACCGTATCAGGCTGGCCATAAACGGAATCAATGAACTGAGAGACAAGGTTGACTCACTCATAGTGATCAACAATGAGCGGCTCCGTGAGATTTACGGCGATGAGGGGGTGTCGGCTGCCTTTGCCCGTGCCGATGATGTGCTGGCCAATGCCGTAAAGGGGATAGCCGAGATCATCACCTGCACCGGTTATATCAATGTCGACTTTGCCGATGTTGACACCGTGATGCGCAACTCCCGGCTGGCGCTCATGGGTATAGGTACCGCCACCGGAGAGGATCGTGCCACCAGGGCAGTGCAGATGGCTCTCACCTCGCCGTTGCTCAGCTCGAATGACATTACAGGGGCCAGGAGCATCCTGCTCAACATCAAGTCAGGCACCGGGGCCAATGAGATCACCATGGATGAACTGGGTGAGCTGACCGATTTTGTCTATGAGTCGGTCTCTGATGATGCATTGATCATCAGGGGGCTCTCGAGTGATGAGGAGCTTGGCGAGGCCATCAGCGTCACGGTGGTGGCTACCGGCTTTGAAGGCACTGCCGATCTTGAGGGGCATGCCCCTGAGAAGCAGCGCAAGGAGGTGATCAGCCTCAGCGGCGGTCAGCAACCTTCTCTGTCAGACAATGCGGAGGAAGGCAGCTCCCAGTTTGTTGTCAGGACGACCTCTCCTTCAGGCCATAGCACCCCGGCACGGCAGGCTACCTTCAACCAGGGGGTGATTGACTTCGAGCCTGACGGTGACATCACCATCACGCCTGCTCCTGCCAGGCAGGCACCGCCACCGCCCGACAGGAACGAGGGCACACTGCGCAAGCTCAAGCATATGCAGAATGTCATGAAGAACGAAGGGTTGTCAACCCAGAGCATGAGTGACAATATCGAAGACTTTGAGGAGGTGCCGGCCTATGTACGCAGGAAGATTGCCATACACAGTGCCGGCAAGGCTGCCGGCAGCAAGGTCTCCAAGTTCACCCTCACCCTTGATGAGGATAATCAGCCCATCATCAGTGAGAACAATGCATATCTGAATGACAATGTAGATTGATTTTTCTGTTTTTCTGCCATTATATGGTTGTTGTTCATCGGGCCGGACTGAGCACTTCAGTCCGGCCCATCTTTTCCTTTTTCCTTAGCCGGCCCCAGATGAGCGGCATCTGATGTCACTTTTTAAGTAAATTTGCCGTTGATGCGCAGCCGGTTGCCATATATCGCACTCATCCTCTTTCTGTTTCTGCCTCCTCTGTCCCTCTCCGGCCAGGAACAGGTGGCTGTGAAGAGTGCCGGGAAAGATACTGTTACGGCCGGGGGTGAGAGTATGCGCGGGAGGATTGCCATGCAGGAGAGGCTGCGTGCCAGGAGTGCGGGTCAGGAGGAGCTGCCGGAGCGAAGCACGAGGCAATGGACTCTCTCACCTGACTTTACCACCGAGGTACCGCTGCTGCTTGATACCGCCTTCTCACTCTTTCACCGCTACCGCATTGCAGATGTTTACTCTGACTTCAATGCATATACCGGCAATTACGGCCTTCCGCTCTATCAGATCAACTTCTTTGACAGGCCCTGGCAGCCTGACCGGTTTCTCTATGCCCACTACCTGCCTTTCATGTTTACCCCTTACAATACCCTTTTTATCAATACTCATGTTCCCTTCACCGAGATGCGCTGGTCTAACGGCGGTGCCCGCAGCAAGTCTGAGCAGACCTTCCGTATCAGGCACTCGCAGAACGTGAACCGGTTTCTCAATTTCGGGCTTATCTATGATATTGTCTACAATATCGGCCAGTACAGCCTTCAGAAGGCTATTGACAAGAATTTCCTCTTCCACGGCTCCTACAACCGTCATGAGTATACCGCCTATTTCTCGGCCGGCATCAATGATCACAGCTCTGACGAGAATGGCGGTATGGTTTCGCCTGAACACCTTGCCCGGTATGATCCCGAAAGTGTGCCTTTCAGGCTCAATGAGCTCAACCGTGCCAAAAGCACCCTCAAGAACCGTTATCTTCTCCTCTCGCAGCGATACTCGCCGGGCGGGGTACGTGATACGACCAGCGGCGAGGTGGTGAGCAGCGGGCCTGTCACCTTTTCTCATACGGCGGTGCTCGAGTGGAACAGGCGCCGTTACCTTGACCGGTATCCCGGTTCGGCCCTTTATGACACTGTCATGATAAGCCGCGATGCCTTCGCCGATTCGCTGCAGCAACGTCTTCTCTCCAATACCCTCAGGGTTGACTTTGCGGCGGGACGCAGCGGGCGGTTCAGGATCGGGGCAGGGGCGGGGATCAGGAGCGAACTGCGAGCCTTCGGACAGATAGTACCCGGAGACACCCTTACCCGGCCAGATACAATACAGAAAAGGATGAGTTCGCTGGTTCTGACAGGAAAAGTTTTCAACAATATAGGTACCAGGTTCGGATGGAGCGCATCGGGCGATCTGTGGTTCCAGGGGTACAGGGCTGGTGACTTCATCATTGAGGGCCGCATCTACAAGGAGTTTGAAACCCGGTCAGGGAGCCTGATCACCTGGGATGCCACCGGCACCATTGCCAGCTACACACCCTCATACTGGTACAGCAAATGGGGATCGAACAATTTTGCATGGGAGAATGAGCTGAAACGCGAGTTCAGGCTCATGGCAGGCTCATCACTGCAGTGGCCAGACAGAAGATTCAGCCTGCGGTTCAACTGGGCTATTGTTGATAACTTTACAGGTATGGGAAGGGATGCCTTGCCTCTGCAGGCCCCTGAAGGAGTCTCAGTCATGGCGCTGACTGCAAAAAAGGAGTTTGCAGTGTGGAAACTGCACCTTGACAATACCCTCCTGCTACAGCAGAGCACTAATAGTGAAGTGATTGATCTGCCGCTGGTTGCAGCACGCAGCGCCTTCTTTTTTGATCACGTTTTTCACTTTGCCTCCACCGGTGGTGAGCTGAGTTTTCAGCTGGGAGCCGAGGCAATGCTGCACACTCCATATCACGCCATGAATTACATGCCGGCTACCGGTCGTTACTTCGCTCAAAGAGATACATATACAGGCAATTATCCATTCATAAATGCCTTCCTGAACCTAAAGGTTAAGAGAACCCGTATCTTTGTCATGGTTGACCACATCAACTCCGGCCTGACCGGCTATGATTATTTCCTTGTGCCTGGTTATCCTTTGAATATCAGAATGATAAAGTATGGTCTGGCCTGGTCTTTCTATGATTGAAAATTGCATTATATTTGCGGTGTAAACAATATCGGAAAGCGATTGTTTGATTGTAGTACTAATTGTTTAGGTATTGAGGAAGTTTATTTCGTTCTTGTTTATTCTGTTTCTGTCAGTTATCTCATGCGAACAGGGTGATACGCCAAAAAATGCCGCATCATCCCTGCCGCGGGATCTTGATGATATCATTGCTGATGGCCGGATCAGGGCAGTTATCAATGTCAACCAGGCAAGCTATTTCATCTACAAGGGTGAGCCCATGGGTTTCCATTTTGAGCTGCTCAAGAGATTTGCTGATTACCTTGAGTTGGAACTTGAGATAATTACCAGTAATGATATAGATGAGGCACTCGGTTACCTTCAGTCTGGCGCCGCTGATCTTGTGGCTGTCGGGCTTTCGGTAAGTGCGGACCGCAAGGAGATGATGCGATTCACCGAGCCGCTGTTGCAGTCGAGCCAGGTGCTGGTTCAGCGCAAGCCTGCGGGATGGGAGAAGATGACAGAGATAGCAGCCGAGGAGAAGCTGGTAAGGAACCAGCTTGATCTTGCGGGAAAGACCATCTACGTACAAAAAGGATCTTCATACGCCCAGCGTCTCTATAACCTTGAGCGCGAGTCGGGCATGGATATAGGTGTGGTTGAGGTACCCTATGATGCCGAGGAGCTGGCACGCCAGGTAGCCAGGGGTGAGATTGACTATACTGTCTGTGATGACTATATGTCAAACATTATCAGTGCCCTCTACCCGGTACTCGATATGTCAACGCCAGTCAGCTTCCCGCTCAACATAGCCTGGAGTGTCAGGAAGGATGGTACTGATGCGCTTCTGGAAGCGATCAACGGCTGGATCACCGGCTTCAAAACCACCAGGGAGTATGCCAGGCTTGAGAGGAAGTACTTCAGCGGCCTGCGTCCGGCAGCCATTGCTGCCTCTGAGTATTTTGCCACCACCAGCGGCGGCAAGGTGTCGCCCTTTGATGAGATCATCAAAAGCTACAGTGACAGTATAGGCTGGGACTGGCGTCTGGTGGCGGCCCTCATCTACCAGGAGTCGCGGTTCAACCCGTCGGTCAGGTCGCCCCGTGGCGCCTATGGCCTGATGCAGGTGATGCCTGAGACAGGGCGTTATTTCGGGTTTGACGTGACCCGGTCGGTCGAGAACAATATACGTGCCGGCATCAGCTATCTCAGGATGCTTGACAAACTCTTCAGCGAGTGGGTCCCCGACCCCGAGGAGAGGGTAAAATTCATCCTGGCCAGCTACAATGCGGGTCACGGTCATGTGATCGACGCCATAAGGCTGGCAGAGAAGAACGGCCTTGACCCGGGTCGCTGGGATAACAATGTGGCGCTATTCCTTGAGCGTAAGTCTGACCCGGCATTCTATGCCGACCCGGTTGTTCGTAACGGCAGGCTGAGGCAGGGGGTCGCGGTCAATGCCTATGTGGCAGGCATCCTGAAGACCTACCAGCACTACCGGAACATCAGGTAAACCGTCACTGAAACTTATTTTCAGGCAGGTGCTCCCGTGCCGCTAATCATACAACAGGTACTTCGCTCGGGTTGTCCTGAAACGGTTCAGGTCATCCTGCCATGTCTCGCGTATCTCTTCGGCACTCATTCCGGCAATGATCTGCTCGCGCAGCCTGCTGCTCCCGGCCAGCGTGTCGAAATAGCTGTTGAAGAACTGCTCCTTGTCGGGGTAGGCGTTGTACATCTCAATTATCCACCCGAGGTTCATATGCGGCACGGGTACGATGCCGGCTGCCAGGGCTCCGCGCAGGTCGATCCCGTGACACTCCAGCCCGTTATGTTTCGGGCTGGCTGCCCCGAACGAGGGCCGCGGCGTGAAGCTGAACCCCGTTGCCGGTATCGCCGGTGCACCAAGCACCTGGAAGGGGAAGTCGGTCCCGCGCCCGCATGAAAGTATGGTGCCCTCGGCGAAGCAGAGAGAAGGATAGAGGTAGACCGAGTTCATGTTCGGCAGGTTGGGAGAGGGTATCACCGGCAGTGTGTACAGTGTCTCGTGGGTATAGCCGGCACACCTGACCACCTCGAGGTCACATTTTATGCCACCTGCCAGCCACCTCTCGCCGTTCACCATGCCGGCATATTCGCCGAAGGTCATACCATGTACGACCGGTATGGGGTGTATCCCTACGAAGGAGCGATGGGTTGCCGTGTCGAGCAGCGGGCCGTCAACGTAAAAGCCGTTGGGGTTGGGACGGTCGAGCACAATGAACCTGCAACCGCTCTCGGCACAGGCCTCCATGACATAGCACATGGTGGTGAGGTAGGTGTAGAACCTGGTACCCACATCCTGTATATCGAAAAGGACCACATCAATACCTTCCAGGTCCTCCGGTGAAGGCTTCTTCTTTGATGAGTAGAGGCTGACAACTTCAATGCCGGTCATCGGATCCCTGCCGGAGGTGATCACCGCCCCGGCATCAGCCATATCCCTGAATCCGTGCTCGGGGGCGAAGATCACCCCTATATCGGTACCGGCGGCTATCAGGGTGTCAACCAGGTGTGATCTGCCGACCATGGAGGTCTGGTTGGCAACAACAGCGACTCTTTTGCCTTCAAGCAGCGGAAGGTACTGTTCTGTTCTCTCTGCACCGGTTAGCAGAGTCTTCTCCTCCTTGCCGGCCGAGCATGCAGCGATGGCCAGCACCAGCAGGATTGTCGGGATGAAGGTATTTCTCATTACAGGCAGGTTTTCGGGTAAAGATATGAAAATCGGGGTTCCCCCGGATACACCGTTTCTTCATCCATTATTCTTACTTTTGCTCCTATGTCAGTCGGTACCTTCATAGCCAGGCGCCTTATCAGGGAGCGGAGCCATGACACCTCCTTCTCGCGCCCCGTAAATGTGATAGCCATCATAGGCATCGCCCTGGGGCTGGCGGTGATGATCCTGGCCGTCTCCATCCTTACCGGCTTCAAGCAGCAGATACGTGACAAGGTGGCCGGTTTCGCGGCACATATCCAGGTGGTCAACATGGATGCCAACCTGTCGTATGAGACCATTCCGGTGAGCGCAGACCAGCCCTTTGTGTCAAAAATCAGGAATTACCCCGGCATACGCAATGTGCAGGTTTTTGCCATCAAGGCCGGTATCATCAAGACCGATGACAATATACAGGGGGTGGTTCTCAAGGGTATAGGCAGCGACTATGACTGGAGTTTCTTCAGGTCAAACATGGTAGAGGGTGAGACGCTCACCGTCAGTGACACTACCCGAACCAATGATGTGATTATCTCGCGCAAGGTGGCTGATATGCTTGACCTCAGGCTGGGCGACTCGTTTGCCATGTTCTTTGTGCAGGATCCGCCCCGTATGCGCAAGTTCACCATACATGGCATCTATGAGACCAGTCTTGAGGAGTTTGACCGGACCTATCTCTTCTGTGACATCGGGCATATCAGGAGCCTGAACGGATGGGAGAGTGACCGGGTGAGCGGGTTCGAGATCTTCATCAATGATTTTGACAACCTCGACCGTATGACTTGGGCTGTGCGTGATGCCATCGGTTATCGTATCGCCGAGGATGAGGAGCAGCTTAAGGTGACCAATATCAGGGACCGTTACCCGCAGATCTTTGACTGGCTCGGGTTCCAGGACACGAATGTGATCATCATCCTGGTACTGATGATACTGGTTGCCGGCTTCAATATGATCTCAGGGCTGCTTATCCTGATACTTGAGAAGACCAACATGATAGGTGTCCTGAAGGCACTGGGGGCCAGTAACAAGCTTATCCGCAACATCTTCCTCTACCAGGCGGCATGGCTGACGGCCAAGGGTCTGTTCTGGGGCAATCTTATCGGGATAGGGCTGGCGCTGCTGCAGCTGAAGACGGAGATGATCTCGCTCGATCCCTCATCATATTACCTGGCCAGCGTCCCCATCAACCTTGACCCTCTCCATATCGCGCTGCTCAATGCGGGCGCCATGGCAGCCATCATACTGATGCTGCTGGTCCCCAGCCAGCTGATAGCCCGGATCACGCCAGTAAAGGCGATCAGGTATGACTGATGTCATCCCGGCTCACTCTGGCATACCGCGGAGGCTGATATCCTCCCGCCTCACCTCTGGCATACGACAGAAATTGATATCATCCCGGCGCCCTCCGGGAAATAACAACGGCTGCCGGTAGGGGCAGCCGCTGCTTTTCTGTAATTTTGCCGGTCACTCCTGGCGGGCTGCTGACGGTCAGTCAACCCTGCCCGGGTAGACCTTCAGCGCCTCGGCGAGGGTCTCCATCGCATTGCGGAGGTCATCAATCTTGAGTACATAGGCTATTCTGACCTCGTTCTTGCCTGCACCGGGGGTGAAGTAGAATCCTGATGCCGGTGCCAGCATAACCGTCTGGTTCCTGTACTCGAACTCCTCGAGCAGCCACTGTGCAAACTTGTCAGAGTCGTCTATCGGCAGCTTCACCACCGAGTAGAAGGCACCGCGTGGCAGCGGGCAGTAGACACCCGGCATCTCATTGAGTGCCTTCACCATGAAGTCGCGGCGGGCTATATACTCATTGTATACCTCCTCAAAATATGATTTCGGCGTATCGATGGCTGCTTCGGCGGCTATCTGCCCCAGTCCGGGCGGACAGAGCCTGGCCTGGGCAAACTTGAGTGATGCCGCCAGCACCTCCTTGTTGTGGGTTATCAGTGCCCCGACGCGTACCCCGCACATGCTGTAGCGCTTGGAGACCGAGTCGAGCAGCACCACATTGTCACGTATCCCTTCGAGCTCCATTACCGAGAAATGCTTATGACCATAACAGAACTCGCGGTAGACCTCATCTGAGAAGAGGAAGAGATCATGCTTTTTGACGATGTCACGCAGCTGCAGTAGCTCCTCCTTTGAGTAGAGTGCACCGGTGGGGTTGTTGGGATTGCAGACGAGGATGGCCCTGGTCTTTGGCGTGATCTTCTTCTCGATCTCGCTGATAGGGGGCAGCGCGAAGTCCTTGTCAACATATGTAGTCACAGGGACAATCTTCACCCCGGCAGTGATGGCGAATCCGTTGTAGTTTGCATAGAATGGTTCAAAGGTGATCACCTCCTCACCCTCATTGAGGCATGACATGAAGGCAAAGAGAACAGCTTCAGAGCCTCCGTTGGTTATGATGATCTCTGTGTGGTCTATGTCAATTCCTATCTTGCGGTAGCTCTCTGCCAGCTTGCGGCGGTATGACTCATTGCCGGCTGAATGGGAGTATTCTATTACTTTCAGTTGCAGATTCCTGAGTGCATTGAGCGCCACCTCGGGGGTTGGTATGTCGGGCTGCCCGATATTGAGGTGATAAACCTTCCTGCCCTTGCGCTTTGCCTCTTCGGCATAGGGAACAAGCTTGCGGATTGGCGATGCCGGCATCATACCGGCCTTCCTGGAAATAGTTGGCATGACTGAGATTTTTATGTAACCTGGTTAATTTCTGATTCAAATGTATTTAAAATCGCAGAACCAAACCATGATTTTAAGCATTAGCCCGTTCACTTTTTCCATAATGGCCGCAAAGTATTAATTTTGCGCGGCTGATACTGTATCGGCGCAAACAGATATAGCAACAAGAGCCAGTCCGATGAAAGAGATTCCTTCAAAATATGATCCGGCCCCGGCTGAGGGCAGGTGGTATCGTTACTGGATGGAGCAGGGCTTCTTCCGCAGCACCCCTGATGAGCGAGAGCCCTACACCATCATCATACCCCCGCCCAATGTGACGGGAGTACTTCACATGGGTCACATGCTCAACAATACCACCCAGGATGTGCTCATCAGGCGTGCCCGCATGCTGGGCTACAATGCCTGCTGGGTGCCGGGTACCGACCATGCCAGCATAGCCACCGAGGCCAAGGTGGTTGAGAAGCTGCAGCGTGAGGGTATCGAGAAGAGGTCACTGACCAGGGAGCAGTTCCTGGAGCATGCCTGGGAGTGGACCCACAAACATGGCGGCATCATCCTCGAGCAGCTCAAGCGGCTGGGGGCGTCATGCGACTGGGACCGCACCCTCTTCACCATGGATGATGAGCGCTACATCTCGGTGATAAAGGTCTTCGTCGACCTCTATGAAAAGGGGCTGATCTACCGCGGGGTGCGCATGATAAACTGGGATCCGCAGGCTCTCACGGCGGTCTCTGACGAGGAGGTTATCTACACCGAGGAGAGGTCGAAGCTCTACCATGTACGTTACAGGATAGCCGGTGAGGACGGGTATGTCACCATCGCCACCACCAGGCCCGAGACCATCCTGGGTGACACTGCCGTCTGTGCCAATCCGGCTGATGAACGCTACCGCCACATGAAGGGCAAGAGGGTTATCGTGCCGATGGTCAACCGTGAGGTGCCCTTCATCTTCGATGACTATGTCGATATGGAGTTTGGTACCGGCTGCCTGAAGATCACCCCTGCGCATGATATAAATGACTATGAGATAGGCCTGCGGCACAAGCTGGATAGCATTGATATCTTCAATGATGACGGCACCCTCTCCGAGGCAGCTCTCCTGTTCGTCGGCCGTGACCGCTTTGAGGCGCGGCATCTGGCAGAGGAGGAGCTGCGGAGGAGCGGTGCTCTGGTGAAGGTTGAGGAATATATCAATAAGATCGGCAGGTCTGAGCGTACCAATGCGGTAATCGAGCCGAAGCTCTCGCTGCAGTGGTTCCTGAGAATGAGGGAGATCTCGCAGCCTGCCCTGAAGGCGGTGATGGATGATACCGTCAGGCTCTTCCCCGACAAGTTCCGCAATGTCTACAGGCACTGGATGGAGAACGTGCGTGACTGGTGTATCAGCCGTCAGCTCTGGTGGGGACAGCGTATACCCGCCTGGTATTACGGTAACGGTGAGTTTGTAGTGGCGGTGACTGCCGAAGAGGCCCTCGAAAAGGCACGCAGCGCCTCCGGCATCAATAGCCTGACTATGGATGATCTGAGGCAGGATGAGGATGTGCTTGACACATGGTTCTCATCATGGCTCTGGCCGCTCACCTGCTTTGACGGCATCAACCATCCTGACAATGATGATATTAAATACTATTATCCCTCAAAGGTGCTGGTCACCGCTCCCGAGATACTCTTCTTCTGGGTTGCCAGGATGATCATTGCCGGCTACGAGTACCGCGGCCGTGAGCCATTTGCCGACGTCTATCTCACCGGCCTGGTACGTGACAGCCAGCGCCGCAAGATGTCGAAGTCGCTCGGCAACTCTCCCGACCCCATTGAGCTGATGGAGCGATACGGTGCCGACGGGGTGAGGGTGGGCATGCTGCTCTGCTCGCCCGCGGGGAATGACCTGCTCTATAATGACAGCCTGCCCGAGCAGGGGCGCAATTTCGCAAACAAGATCTGGAACGCCTACCGGCTGGTGATGTCATTCAGGCCTGATGACACCATTCCCCAGCCGGCCGCCTCAGCCGCTGCGGTCGCCTGGATCAGGGGCACCATTGACCGCACCCTGGCCGAGCTTGAGGAGAGCTTTGCACGCTACCGTATCTCCGAGGCGCTGATGCTGGCATACAGGCTCTTCTGGGATGACTTCTCGGGATGGTATCTTGAGATCATCAAGCCCGCCTTCGGGCAGCCGCTTGACGGAGCCACCCACCGTGAGACCCTGAGGCTCTTCGAGACGCTGATGATGATAATACACCCCTTCATGCCATTCATCACCGAGGAGATCTGGCAGGGACTGGCACCCAGACCCGCCGGTGCAAGCATAATGGTCTCGCAGATGCCGCTGCCGGCTCCCTATGAGGCGGGCATGCTGTCACGGTTTGATACGATACGCGAGATAGTGGGGGCAGTCCGCACCCTGAGGAAAGAGAAAAACATCCCGGCACGGGAGCCGCTGCTGCTCTATGCCTCTCCCGGAGCCACCGGCAACGAGTTTGACCCGGTTCTGATCAGGATGTGTCACCTTTCAGAGATAAGGGTCACTGATGAGAAGATTGAGGGAGCAGCCTCGTTCAGGGTCAATACCGGCGAATTCTTCATCCCGCTGACAACGGGTGTCGACAGCGGCGATGAGGTCAGGAAGCTGGAGGAGGAGCTGAAGTATATGGAGGGGTTCCTTGCCACCGTAATGAAGAAGCTCTCCAATGAGAAGTTCATGGCCAATGCGCCTGAGAGCGTGGTGGCTACCGAGCGTAAGAAGGAGGCTGATGCCAGGGCGCGGATAACCACCATCAGGGAGAGCCTGGCACATCTGAAAAAGTGAATCCCTCCCTCCGGAGCGTCACGAACGACGACCTAAACGGTTTGATCAATGCTTTATGATTGTATAGCTGCCGTCGCCCTGCGGTGCTGCCTGCCATCCGTCGCTGAGCACCAGGTGCCAGCCGTTGCCTGAGATATGGTTTTTCTCTATCTGGAACTCTTTCCTGTTTTCCGCACTTTTTTGCAACACCCACGTAACCTATTGTAAATCAATGA
>CAZAVK010000027.1:0-35481 GCA_964488645.1 uncultured Rikenella sp.
TATCAACCTTAAATTTAGAAAAATCTCACTTTACACACTTTTTGGGATAGTATCGAAGCCGCAATTGTGGTCTGTATCGTCTGAGAGAGGGTGTTGGCGTTAGTTGCGGTCTACCCCGTGCCTGAGGAGCATCACAGGGTTAGCGGCAGCGACATGCCGGTGACCCGGGGGCAATGACAGGTCAGCCTAATGCCGACTGCAGTGGCAAAAAAAAAGAGAGGGAGCAGCAGCTGCTCCCTCCCGGAATACTATATTCGTCTGCTTACTTGAGCTGAAAGCTGACCGGGACGCTGTACCAGACGTTAACCGGTTTGCCTCCCTGTTTGCCGGGTTTCCACAGGGGCATCATCTTGATAACCCTGATGGCTTCATTGTCGAGTGACTCATCAACACCCCTGACCACCGAGACAAATTCAACAGTGCCTTTTGAGGTTACGCAGAAGCGCAGTGTGACCCTGCCCTGTATGTTGTTCTCCTTGGCAATCTCGGGATACTGGATATTTGAGTAGATAAACTTCATCAGTTCAGTATCTCCTCCCGGGAATGAGGGCATCTCCTCAACCACCACGAAGATCTGCTGTTTCTCAAGAGGTTCTTCTATCTCTTCCTTGACGGTCTCGATGATCTCCACCACCTCGGCGTCGACGTGGGTTTCGATTATGTCATCGGCTGCCGCGAAGGTGTGTGCTTCCTCGGGTTTGATACTGTCAACGATGACCGGTGCCACGTACTTGGCCACGACCTGCTGCTCTGCTGGCGGCGGCGGTGGCGGAGGCGGCGGTGGTGCCGCCTCTTCGAGGTTGATGTCACTGGCCATTTCGGCGATGATCTCATTGGCATCCCTCTGCTTGATCTCCGCGATGCTCTTTGCCTTCAGATAAGGCACCAGTGCGGCGGTGACCGATACGGCGAGGCCAATCAGGATCGACAGGGTCATTGTCCTGGCATATTTCCTGCGGATGTCATATGATCCGTACTCCTTGTTCCGCCCTTCGAAGATTATGTCATCGAGGCTTGGGCTTTTTCTCTTTTCCTTTGCCATCTCTTACCCTCCTATTGTGCTGAGCCGGTTGCAGTGGCTGCCCTGTTTATGGCATCGACAACCAGTTTCTCCTCGACCCAGTCTATATCAGTAAAAATGTATCGGGCAATACCTACGATGGACATCTCGTCCATAATATTAACAAAGTCCTTGTACTTTGCAGTCTTGTAGGCTTTGATCAGTACGATCGGCCCGGTATCATCATCCTTCTTCAGTTGACTGATTGCAGAGCGAAGCGAGTCTTGCTTGATATTTATCTTTCCGGAGATGACATCCTTTTCGAACTGGTCTATCTTGCGGAAGAGTGCCCTGTTTCTGTCGAGCAGTACCTGGCGAATCCCGGTTGGGCTGAAATCGGTCTCCTGGAGTACGGTCACATCGGGGTCTGCCTTACCTGGATACCAGTAGACTTTACTCTCCGGACCGAGGATGACATTGAGAGTGCGGCTGTCAACAATTTTCGGAGGTTCGACCTTTTCACCCTTCCTAACTTTCTCGGGAAGGACGATATCCATCACCTTCGGCTTGCTGAAAGCTGCCGTGAGCATAAAGAACGTGATCAGCAGACTCATGAGGTCTACCATCGGTGTCATATCAACGCGGGCGTCACCCTTCTTGGGTCTTCTTTTTCCGCCCTTGCTGCTTTTCTCTTGTACCTGAACTTCTGCCATCTTAATCTGCTATTTGATCTTCCGTTACTGTAACTGCCCTGAGACTTGTGATCAGGCTGTACCTGCTCACGTTCTTGTCCTGCAGAATATCAAGTACTTCCCTTACAACCGGGAAATCGACCTCACCATCACCCTTGATCATTGTCTGAACCGTCGGGTTGATCTGGCGTGAGAATAGAATCCACAGCCCAAGCTGATTGTCGGCCGAGTCGATTGGCACTCCGTTTTTTTCGAGTGCAAGCTTCTCATCCGAGTCTCTTGAGTTGAGGTACCTTTTCATATCCTGTATCGGAACGCCGACGGGTGTGCCGCTCTTCTCGAATGTGCGAAGTTCCTGATCGGTAAATTCAATGTTGTACCGCTTACCCATTTCGGTAAGGATTTTGGGGCGGAATGCAAGTATTGTATCCGGCCCGTTGTCAACATTGAAGAATACCCGGTTATCCTTCGCAATGAGAACGGTCATTACGTTGGCATCCATCATTGGTTTATCCGATATGGAAAAGGGCATATCAACAGGTGCAGATTCCTGTGGCCTGAACGTTGCTGTCAGTATGAAGAAGGTGAGCAGCAGCGTGAACAGGTCAACCATCGGCGTCATGTCGATACGTGGTGACTTGGTTCCTAATTTAATCTTTGGCATCTTTTAATTCCTTTCTTTTTGTGACCAAAAGAATAAACCGGAAACTATTTCCTTATTGATGCTGCGAAGGTCTGGGTCAGACTGAAACCTGCCTCGTCGATCTTGAACACGTAGCTGTCGATCATTGACGAGAACCAGTTGAACAGGATAATAGCCAGTGTTGAGCCGGTGATACCGAATGCGGTGTTGACGAGTGCCTCGGAGATACCGGTTGAGAGTGCCAGGGCGTCGGGTGCACCTGACTGAGCCAGTGCTGCGAATGCACGGATCATACCGATAACCGTTCCGATAAGACCGATAAGCACAGCGATTGAGGCGATGGTTGAGAGGATCACCATGTTCCTTGAGAGCATCGGCAGCTCAAGTGCGGTGGCCTCCTCAATAGCCTGCTTCATCGATGTGATCTTCTGGTCTTTCTCAAGCTCCTGGTCATTCTCGAGCGAACGGAAGCGTGAGAGGCCTGCCTTCAGAACATTGGCCATTGAACCCTTTTGTCTGTCACATGCAGCAATGGCATCTTCAATCCTGTCTTCACTGAGCATGAGCTTGATGTTGTTGAGGAACACATTGAGCCTTGCCCTTCCCTTTACCCTTGAAAGAGTGATAAGCCTTTCAAACATGTAGATGAAGAGTACTATAACCAGCGTGATCAGGATAGGCACAATGATACCACCTTTGTACATCAGGCCGAGGAGGTTACCCTGGAGCGGATGACCCTTCGGGTTGCCGCCTTCAAAGTTAACCGGGTTACCCAGCCACTTCGTGAAGATAAGATACGCTGCAATAAACGCAACGATAATTGCAAGAGGTGCAAAGATCGATTGCCATAAGCTGCTTGACGATTTGGTTTTGTTGCTCATTTCAGTATTCTTTAGTTGGTTTAAGTTAACAGTTGGCAAAACTAATAATTCTCAATTTGTTTTACAATATCAATTACTAATAAAAGTTAATATCAATCTTTTACGTGGTTTCACTTTTCAAGTGTTGCATTGTAGACCCTTCGCTTGGTGACTTCCACCTCTATGGTTCTGTATCCCTTTGCACTGATAACCAGTGTCTCTGATTCTTCGGGCATTACGAACTTATATTCACCCCTGGCGTTTGTCCATGCCTCGGCAGCGGTATCCTTCACCCTTACGGAGGCTCCGGGTATCGGGTCGCCGTTCGTGTCTGAGATCACCCCGGTGATCTCATTGGGGTGTGCCTTGGGTACTGCACTTCTCTGAAGCTGTGCAATATACTGCAGGGTGGACTTTGCAGCCTCGTTCCCGGGCTCCAGGGCCAGTATGCGGTTGTTCTCCTCGATGGCCTTCGGGTAGTCTCCCATGGTGAGGTAGAGGGTGCTGAGCGAGCTGTGTGCCCTGATCCGGTAGTCAGGCGAGAGGTTCATCATCCTGGTGTACCATCCCTTTGACTCGTCATACCGCTTGTTCTGCATTGCCTCATAACCCAGGTAGCGGAGGGCGTCATACATCTCCTTCATGTTCTTCACCGAGTCGGCTGCAGCCTTATGCAGCAGTGCCTGGAATTTCGGCCTGGCCAGCCCGAGGTCAGAGTCGGGGTCCTGTGCCGAGGCGGTATTGGCCATCCAGAGGTAACCCTGGATGTTGTCAGGATATTTCTGGATCATACGTCCGAATATGGCATCGGCCCTGTTGTATGCCTTGGCCTGGTAGTATGCACGGCCTACCTGCAGGTAATCGTTTTCGCTGTCCCTGCCCTTGTCAAGCATGTCTGACCAGGTGGTGGCCGCATCAGCATACATATGTGCTGCATACTGTACCGATCCTTTTTCATACATGAGGCCGAGGTCTTCGTTCTCATCGAATCTGATGGCCTTGTCATAGGCGTCAAATGCCTGCTTGTATTCTGCCTCGGCCTGGCTGATACGTCTGCGTGACTCGTTCACCTTCTCCTGGAGGGCATCGGCCTGAGCCTTGGCCTGGTCTCTGGCTGCGCCCTTGAGCGTGGCAAGGCGGGCCTGCTGCTTGCCCAGTTCGGCACTGTTGTTGTCAGCCTCGATAAGCATGTTGAGGTAACCCTGGTTCTTGCGGGCAAGGATGCGTGCATAGTAGACGTAATCCTTCTTGATCAGACGGTCTGCATCAAGTGATGCGAAGAGCCTGTCCATGTATTGCTTGGCCTGGTCAAAATTACCCTCCTCATAGGCAGAGTAGCCTGCGATACGGTTCATGTAGGTACGCGAGTCGTCGACCTGGAAGATCTCCTCCACGTTCTTGATCACCTTGTCATACTCCTTGGCATAGAAGAGGGCGTTGACATACCTGATCTTTGCGGGAATGTTGCCTTTGGTCAGGTCAAGGTACTTCTCGAAGTAGGTGTTTGACTCGTTGAACCTGCCGGCCATCGAGTATAGCTGCCCAAGCTCCCTGTATGCCGGCGCATAGTTCTGATCAAGTTTGATGGCCTCCTCAAAGTAGGGGATGGCAGCCATCAGGTTGCGCCCCTTGACATAGATGCTTCCGATCTTCATGTTGGCGGTGGGAGAGGTCAGATCCCAGTCCTGTGCCAGGTTATAGTTCTTGATGGCCTTTGAGCCGTCATTGACAAGAATGTAGATGTCACCGGCAATGATATATACCTCGCTGTTCCTGGGGTCGATCAGCAGAGCCTCCCTGATGAACGGGAGCGCCTTGCTGGTATCAACCTCCTCGAACCGGATATATGATTCGGCTATCTTGGCAAGTGTATATCCGTAACCCTTGGGATCCTTGATCTTTGTAACCTTTTTGTATGGCGGAAGCAGCTCCTTTGCCTTCATCCGCAGCTGTTCGGCCTTATCCCTGTCACCATTGTATAGGGCGACCTTTGCCAGTCCCACATAGTTGAGTGGTTCTGAGGGATTGGCCTCAACCCCCTTGTTGAAAATATCCTCTGCCTCCTTCATGGCTGCAACCAGCGAGTTGGAGATGGTATCGGCAAAATAGTTCAGCAGTGAGTTCTCACCGTAATGGAACCAGGCCTTGCTGTCTGCCGGGTTGTTTTTGGTCAGTTGCTGGAACAGTGCTTCTGCCTTGTCATACTGTTCATTCTTCGTAAATGTCACAGCTTCCTTGAGTGTCTGTGCCCGGAGGCCTGCCCCGGTGATGACGCATAAAACCGCTGTGGACAGCAACATGTTTCGAAACCTTTTCATAATCGTTATTGTAATGTTTGGTTACTCATTCTTTACCTGTATAATCCTTATCGGCATCGTGGCCGGTACGAGTCCGGACTTAAGTATTATCCTTTGTCCTTTCTCTCCTGCTACAAAACTTACAAATCCCGAGCCAAGACCTGAAAATGATTCGCGTGAATGCATACTTATCTCACGCACAAACGGATAAGATTTGTTGTAAATATGTCCCTGCTGAGGGAGGTAGTATGATGATCTGTCGATGAAGGGCTGTGAAATGGCAGCCACCTTAATTTTGTTGAGCAGGCTGAATGAGAGGGGGTCATCTTCATCGCTGATCCAGTTCACGCTTACAATGCCCAGTGCCTGGGGGCTCTCTGCCACATAGTCAATCACCTCCGGGTTTGAGTTGACTGCAAAGAAGTTGGGTCTGAGTTCGCCGGTGATGCCGAATGTCTCCCTGAAATACCTTATGTTTCCGGAGCGGTTATTGTCGAATACCACATTAATCTTTCCGAGCTTTGACGAGCTGTTGATCTGGCTCCAGTCATCGATGGCCCCGGTGAATATGTCTCTCACGTTCTCCCAGGTGAGCAGTGAATCGCGGTTGCTGCGGTGCATCACCAGGGCCAGTGCATCATGTGCCACCACCGTGGAGCGGATGACCGTCTTCAGGTCGAGCAGCACCCTCTTCTGCTCTTCAGTGGGCACCCATGATGAGACAATCACCTTTACCGAATCACTCAGGAACCATGCCACCAGCTCATTCTCGGGCATGTATTCCGGGGTAATGTGGGCGTTGGGGTAGAGTGCCAGGAAGGTGTCAAGTTCGGCTTCCACAACCGGGCGGAACGAATCATCCGCGGCGATGCGTATGTCACCTGATGTGGGGGTCTCCGACAGAGCTATGGTACCCCGGTTCTTACAACCCGGGAGAGTCATCAGCGAGACCATGGCTACCACTACGGCAGCCGCCGTGAGTGATCTTGCTTTGTTCATTGCTTTTGCTGAATTCAACTATCTATGGGCCACAATATTAATAAATATCTTACAATCCTCTCCAAACAATTTGCAGTAATTCTCTCTTTTCGCGGATAATCTGCCGGTTACTCTCATCAATCGCTGAAGCTGACTGGCTCATTCTCCTGTTACGACGGCCTGATTAGTCTTCGTCATCACGGAAAAAGCTCTCCCGGATCTTTTCATAGGAGACAAATGCCCGGTAGATGGCGTAGACAAAGAGTGGTATGGAAAAGATGATCCTCAGCGCCCTGTCTATCTCCAGACGGTTGGTGGTAAGCAGGAAAAGCGCCAGTCCTAGATAGAAGAAGACCATAAACGTTCCGAAGATCGCAAAGATCTTGTCATACATTCTTCCGGTACTCATTGCAATCAGGTTAACCCGACAAATATATTGTTTATATTTTTTTTTCGTACTGAGATAACCCATTATTTGACAAAAAGAGAGCCGCCCGCGGGCGGCTCTCTTCAGTTGTTCGTTGACGGCCTGTTATTTGGTGGCATTTTCGAGGCGCTTCATCAGTGAGAAAATAAAGGTTGCGGCGAGTATACAGCAGGCGATGAATACCAGCCAGAGCTGCCACAGTTCTATCTTGTCATACAGCTTGCCGGGCACGCTCAGCAGCTTGTTTCCTATTGCGGTTGCCAGCAGCCAGCCGCCCTGCATCAGTCCCTGGAATCTTGACGGTGCCACCTTTGATACGAATGAGAGACCCATGGGGCTGAGGAAGAGCTCGGCAACGGTCAGTACGAAGTAGGTGCTGATCAGCCAGTAGGGGCTTACCCTGAGTGCGTCGGCCACCGGTGAGCCTCCGAGTGAGGGCTGTGACGGCAGCTTGAGTGATGAGACCAGCATTATGACAAACCCGAGTGTCGCTATGATCATACCTATGCCTATCTTCTTCGGGGTAGAGGGCTCAATACCCTTCTTGTTGAGCCATGCAAAGAAGCCCATCACCGGGAAGGTGAGGAACACCACGAAGAAGGGGTTGAAGCTCTGGAAGGGCTCGGGAGCGATGGCGTTGGTATCATCGAAGTTGATGAGCTTGTAGTATGCCAGCAGGAGGGAGGCTACCAGTATCGCTGCGCCGATTATGCGAGTCTTCTTGTCTGCTGATTTCCTGAAGAGCAGCACCAGCCCGATAATTGCGAAGGCCACCGCAAGCAGTGAGAAGAGGGTGAAGAACATGTAGGTCCAGCGCCCCACCTCCTTAACCGTATAGTCCCGTGCAAACCATGTCAGTGTCAGTCCGTTCTGATGGAATGACATCCAGAAGAATATCACCACGAAGAAGACCATGATCAGGGCTGATACCCTGCTCATCTCCTCGCGTTTGGCACTTACCAGTATCCATACCACGAATGCTGCAAACAGGCCGTATGCCACAGCATCTGCAAAATCTACCAGGAACTGCAGTGCGAATGCCGTCAGTGCCAGTGCCACGACAGCACCTATCAGTGCCCATGGCTTGAACTCCATTTTCGGTGCTGCAGCATCCTTGACTGCCTTCTCCTTGTTTGGAAGGAGACGCTTGAAGAATACGAAGATGAGCAGCGAGATCACCATCGCAACGGCAGCAATGGCGAAGGCGTAGTGATAACCCCTTGAGAATACGTTGATATAGTTCTCTGCAAAGGCGGTGAGATCGGTCACCGGACCTGCCATGTTCACATGGTCGGCCAACTCCTGAAGCTTGCCGCTGTCGGCAAGGGTGCCGCTGAGATGCTGATGACAGAGTGAGGGCAGTGAGCCATCATGCAGGAAACCGTTAACCTTCAGCCACCAGTTCCTGATCCCGGTTGCAACATGGGGTGCGAAGATGGCACCTATATTGATACCCATGTAGAAGATCATGAAAGCCGAGTCACGCAGGTGGGAATATTTCGGATCGTCATACATCTGTCCTACCACCGCCTGCAGGTTGCCCTTGAAGAGACCGTTCCCGAAGGCGATGGTGAAGAGGGCGATAACAGTGAAGGTGAGGGGCATGCCCGGAACGGCCAGTAGTATATAGCCTGCAAACATGATGACAATACCGGTGAGGATGACCACCTTGTACTTGTTGGTCGAGTCAGCCAGGATACCGCCGAAGAGGGCAAGTGCGTAGATGGCAAAATAGAACCAGCTGTATATGCCCGAGGCGTTGTTGGCATCAAGGCCGTACCTCGCCTGCAGGAACAGTACCAGGATCGCCATCATGGTGTAGAAGCCGAAACGCTCGCCCATATTGGCAAAGAAGGCAACGATTAGTCCTTTCGGATGGTTTTTTAGCATAGTTTTGGGTATTAATTTGTGGTTTCTCCGGAATTTTATGGAGACAAATATATTAATCTTTTTATTTTGCAGCAGTTGAATTAAATCAGGCTGAGAATTATTTTATCTGACTATATTCCTACTTTTGTCTATCGGGGAAAAAGCTGAATTGTTATGAAGATATTTACATCTGCTGAGATCAGGGAGATCGATGCGGCGACGATCAGGCTTGAGCCGGTCACTTCTGCCGGATTGATGGAGCGGGCTGCCACCACCCTTTTCCAGCGTATCAAGGATTATGTTGCACCCGAGCGCAAGGTCAGCATCTTCTGCGGTACCGGGAACAACGGTGGTGATGGTCTGGTGCTTGGGCGGCTTATGCATGCCGATGGTTACCTGGTACGGATTTTCATTGTTGAGACAGGCTCTGCCAGGAGTGCTGACATGCAGCTCAATGCTGAACGCCTGGAGCGTGGCGGAGTGCTCCCGGTAACCATTACCGCGGCTGATCAGCTGCCTGTCACAGGCAGTGATGAAGTGGTGATTGACGCCCTCTTCGGCACCGGACTGCGCAGGCCGCCTGTCGGCCTGGCAGCAGCGGTCATCAGGCACATCAACTCCAGCGGCGCATATATAATATCGGTGGATATTCCTTCGGGACTCTTTTGTGAGGACAACTCCGGTGCCGATCCTGATGCAATAGTCAGGGCTGACCGCACCATCACCTTTCAGTTCCCCAAGCTCTCCTTCATGTTCGGTGGCAGCGGCAGCTACACCGGCACATGGGAGGCAATAGACATAGGGCTTCATCCTGACACCATTGCATCGATGCCCACTCCCTACCGCTATATCATGAGGGAGAGTGTCAGGCCTTTCCTGAAGAAACGTCGCAAGCATGACCACAAGGGTATGTTCGGTCATACACTGATTATGGCCGGCCGTGCCGGTCAGGCCGGTGCAGCTGTCCTCACTGCCGGCGCAGCCCTGCGCACGGGCGCCGGCCTGGTGACTGTGCACTGCCCTTGCGGCTCAATGCCGGCCATGCAGTCGGCACTGCCTGAGGCAATGGTATCGCCTGATCATGACCGCGGGGTGATCACCACACTGCCTGACCTGGCTCCCTATGATGCCATAGGGGCAGGACCGGGCATGGGCACCGATCCCGATACCGCAGCAGTGATGAAGGAACTGCTTGAGAAGTCAACCGTCCCGATGGTGCTTGATGCAGATGCGCTCAACATATTGTCACGCAACAGGGAGTGGCTGGAGATGCTCCCGCCCGATACCGTTCTCACACCCCACCCGGCAGAGTTCCGCAGGCTGACCGGCAGTGACAGCACCGACTGGCAGCTCTTTGAGGAACAGAAGGAGTTTGCCCGCAGGTACCGCTGCATTGTGGTGCTCAAGGGTGCCCATACCGCCGTGGCCCTGCCTGACGGAACAGTATGGTTCAACAGCACCGGCAACCCGGGTATGGCCACGGGAGGAAGCGGTGACGTGCTGACGGGAATCATTGCCGCACTGCTGGCACAGGGATACCCCCCCGCCAGGGCAGCCGTGGCAGGCGTTTACCTTCACGGACTGGCAGGAGACATAGCACTGCGGATCCATTCTGAAGAATCGCTGCTGGCAGGCGATATACTGATGAATATCGGAAGAGCATTCCGAGAGACATTCTTTGACAGCTTCAGCGTTTACCTATAACAGTTCAGGGATGAGAAGAGCATTAAACCTGATCATGCCGCTGGTCATTGTTGTTGTGACCGGTTGCGCATCAATGAACGGCAGGAGCGGCGGTGACCTCTCAGTCAGGTCACTGCCTTCGGGCAGCACCATTTCTGACGGCAGCCTTGTCTATGCCCTGCCGCTGACGGTCTTCGAGATAGGCATCACTGCCGACAAGGTGTATGAGGTCCCCGGACCATATGCTGCCTGGGCTGCAGAGCTGACCGGCCTTGAACGGGTGATCACCTCCGAGAGGGAGACATGGCACCTCTCCGGAGTGAGCCTTACCGCCATTGAAGAGCTTGACCCGGCAAAGTTTTACATTATCGAGGGTACTACGCTGATGAATACCAATATGCTTGCGCTTCGCAGGAGCGGTCTGGTGCTTGACATCAACCCGGGGCTCTATGGCCATGCCCTGAGCAGCACCGCGGTTACGGCCGACCGGCAGCGTGACCCGCTCTTCCCTGACAAGGGTGTGTGGGAGTATGCCACCACCGTCACCGACACTGCCTACCGGCTGGTGAAGGCCGACACCGCCTTTATCAGGGTACCCTACCTGGTCCAGAGAAAGAAGGGGCTGACCCTTGCCGAGGAGGCACGTGAGGCGGCTGAGCGGCTCTCTGAACTGCGTGAGGGAAGACATATGATACTCACCGGTGAAGCCAATGTATTCCCCCAGGATGGCGCAGCACTGGCGGAGATCAACCGGCTGGAGCGTGAATACACGGCGCTCTTCGCCGGAAAGCGGTGGACGGAAAGGAAGAATTACCGCATATGGGTGACTCCCGAAAGCAACATGGCCGGACGAAAGAACATCATCTTCCGCTTTTCGGAGAACAGGGGTGTGATAATGAACGGCGGGGAGGAGGGCACCCCGGTGGTGATGGAGATAATACCGTCAGGCAAGACCAGGGAGCTGAACCTTGTGGTCAGGCCGGTGACCTCGCAGAAGGATCTCCCGGCAGCTGACCGAATCTATTATCGCGTTCCTGAGGTGGCAGAGGTGAGGGTGTCACTGGGCGACGAGAGCCTCTGCTCATACCGCGGTCTGATCTATCAGCTGGGCAGCATGGTGGCATTGCCGTCGAACTTTATCATCGGGAGATGACCTGCCCGGCAGCTCCTGCCCGTTGATGAAAGTATCTGTAATAATACCCACCCACAACAGCGAGCAGAGCCTTGAGAGGGCTCTGCAGTCGGTACGCGGCCAGACTGCCGGCTGTGAGATTGAGATACTGCTGTGCGATGACCATTCCTCAGACCAGGGATGGCTCAGTGAAATTGCCGCCAGGTATGACTGCCGCCTGCTGCATGTCACCGGTGCCGGCGGAGGCCCCAACTACGGCCGCAACCTGGGCATAAGAAACGCCACGGGCGACCTGATCGCCTTCCTCGACCATGATGATGAGTGGCTCCCCGACAAGCTTGAGAAACAGATAAGTGAGATACGCAATGGCGCAGAGTTCGTCTATTCACCGGCTATTGTCAGAAAGGTCTAAGGCGGGCAACTGGCCCTACATGAGCAGTATCCTGATGGTGAACCGTGATGTTCCGCTCTTCGAGGAGCAGTACGGACAGCTGGACTATGAGTGGACCCTCCGGGCAACAGAGCACAGGGTATGTGCCGAGGTGGAGCCCTGTGTGATCCGCCATGTGGGTGACAGGAACCTGAGCCGCGACGATGAGTACCGCCGGCGCGACTTCTATACCGGGCTGATGCTGGCTGACGGCAACCGCAGGGTGATGAAGAGATGGTTCTCATCATATGCCAGGTACCATTATGTTGCCGGCAACGTGCGCATGGCCCGTTTCTTCTTCATCCGCGGCACCATTAATCTGAAGACACTCCTCTACTGGATCACCAGCTTCTCTCCCCCGCTGCGGAAGCTCATTGTAAGAAAGTTCGGAGTATTCGGTTAACACACCGTATGCCATTGCCGGCAGGAGCCTCTTACACCTGCCGCTGCGGATGCCGGCAAGCCATTCCCTGATCGGCTTATGCTATTGGCTGACAGGCTGTTTTACAGTACTTTCCCCTTGAAATTCCTGAGGAATTCATCGTAGCCCTGCTTCTGCCATGAGTTACCTGCAAAGTAGTGCAGCATGGGTTCGATCTGTGCCGGTGTCTTGAAGCCCGACACCGGTGTGATCAGCTCGCTGTTGGCGGTGAGGAATACCACTGTCGGGTACCCCAGGTTGCCCTGCAGCAGGGCATATGCCAGCTGGTGTGTGCGGCCGAGGCTGCCGTCATTGACAAACTTCCTTCCCTGGAAGGTGACCGGCTCCTTGCCCTCGGCATCGAACTTGACAGCGTAGTACATGGTGTTCAGTATCTCGGCTATGACGGGGTTTGAGAAGGTCTCCTTGTCAAGCTTCTTGCACCACCCGCACCAGTCGGTATAGGCATCCACAAAGATCGGCCTCGGGTTGCTCTTCGCCAGGGCGGTTGCCTCTTCAAGGGAGTACCATTTCACGGCTGCAGCCTGACCGGAGGCATAGAGTACGGTACCGGCAAACACCAGAATGAACAGCAGTTTTTTCATAATATATTATTCGTATGAGTTACAACACTATAATAACAATAGCGCAAAATCAGCCCTTCCCGGGAATAACGAAAATTATGCCACAAAAGTTCATATGCATGTTTTTTGACACGGTTGATGGAAGCTTTTTTTTATACATTTACCAGCCGGATACCAATACCTTGTTTAACAACCTGATCTGAATATGGAAAAGATACGGATGACCCTTGCCGAGTCTAAGGCGGCCCGATGGACTGCCCTGGCAGTTGTCGCATTCACCATGTTGTGCGGCTATTTTCTCACTGATGCCATGGCACCGCTGAAGCCGATGCTCGAGCAGCAGCTGCTGTGGGACAGTGAGGAGTATGGTTTTTTCACCAGTGCATACGGCTGGTTCAATGTATTCCTGCTGATGCTGATCATCGGGGGCATCATCCTCGACAAGATGGGAGTCAGGTTTACCGGGAAGATGGCCACCGGGCTGATGGTGCTGGGCACGGCCATCAAGTTCTGGGCGCTCTACACCCATGTTTTTGACGGCAGCACCATGTTCGGATACAAGACACAGGTGCTTGTTGCCGGCCTCGGTTACGCCATCTTCGGGGTGGGGGTTGAGACTGCCGGCATCACCGTCTCAAAGATCATTGTCAAATGGTTCAGGGGCAAGGAGCTCGCTCTTGCCATGGGGCTTGAGATGGCCACTGCCAGGCTGGGTACAACCCTAGCCCTGGCCACATCGATGCCGCTTGCCAAAGCGCTGGGACACGTCTCAATGCCTATCCTGGTTGCATTGATACTGCTCTGTATCGGCATGATCGCATTCTTTATCTACTGCGGTATGGACAAGAAGCTTGATGCATCCATTGCCGCCGCCGATGCCGGCAAGGCTGCCGAGTCTGAAGAGGAGGAGGGATTCAGGCTGAAGGATATACTATCCATTGTCAGGAACAGGGGATGGTGGTATATCGCCATACTCTGTGTGCTCTTCTATTCGGCAGTATTCCCGTTCCTGAAGTATGCCGCAGACCTGATGGTCAATAAATTTGGCGTTGATCCCAAGACCGCCGGACTGATACCTTCGATTCTTCCGTTCGGGACGATCCTGCTGACACCATTCTTCGGCAATCTCTATGACCGGAAGGGGAAAGGTGCCACCATAATGATAATAGGTGCCGTGCTGCTTATCTTCGTACATTCGATGTTTTCAATACCCTTTCTCAACAAGCAGTGGATGGCAATCTTCCTGGTGGTCATCCTCGGCATCGGCTTCTCACTGGTACCCTCGGCCATGTGGCCATCGGTACCCAAGATAATCCCCGAGAAGCAGTTGGGTACCGCTTATGCCCTTATTTTCTGGGTGCAGAACTGGGGGCTGATGGGGGTGCCCTACCTGATTGGATGGGTACTGCGCAAGTACTGCATTACCGGAACACACCTCATTGAAGGGGTGGCCGTTCCGAGCTACGACTATACCCTTCCGATGATAATCTTCACCTCATTCGGGGTACTGGCCCTGATATTCGGGTTCCTGCTCAGGGCAGAGAGCAACAGGAAGGGGTACAACCTTGAGATGCCGAATATTGTTAAGGAATAATCAACAAAAATCCATAATCATGAGTGATATTAAAAATCTTGAACCGAAGCTTCTGTGGAAATATTTCTATGAGATAACACAGATACCTCGTCCCTCAAAGAGGGAGCACCGCATGACCGAGTACATGAAGAAGTTCGGCAAGGAGCACGGGCTGGAGACCATTGTTGACAAGACCGGTAACGTGATCCTGCGCAAGCCGGCCACCAGGGGGATGGAGAATCGTAAGGGGCTGATTCTTCAGGCTCACATTGACATGGTACCTCAGAAGAATTCAGACAAGAAGTTTGATTTTGACAAGGATGCCATCGAGACCTGGATTGATGATGGCTGGGTGAAGGCCAGAGGGACCACCCTGGGTGCCGACAATGGCATAGGTGTGGCTGCCGCCATGGCTGCCATGACCACTCCAGGGCTGGTTCACGGACCGTTTGAGGCACTCTTTACCGTTGACGAGGAGACCGGTATGACCGGTGCCAACAACCTGAAGAAGGGTGTGCTGAAGGGCGATATCCTGGTCAACCTCGACTCAGAGGATGAGGGAGAGTTATATGTGGGATGTGCCGGCGGCATTGACGTGATAGCAACCCGCAAGTACAAGAATGAGAAGACCCCGGCGGGTGTGGCAGCCTATGAGGTTACCCTGAAGGGGCTGAAGGGCGGCCATTCGGGGCTTGACATACATCTCGGCAAGGCCAACGCCAACAAGCTTATGTTCCGCTTCTTCCAGGAGGCAGAACACGATTTCGGCATTCGCATAGCCTCTTACAGCGGTGGTGATATGCGGAATGCCATCCCGCGTGAGGCATTTGCCACGGTAGTGGTACCTGAGATAAAGAAGGCCGAGTTTGAGAAGTACCTGAAGAAGCTCGAGAAGATCTACCGGGCCGAGTTTCTTGAGGTTGACCCTGACATCAGACTCAGGTTCAAGCAGGCTGACACTCCTGCCAGAGTGATGAATGAGGCTGATCAGTACCGTCTCATCAGGGGTGTCTATGTCTGTCCGAACGGTGTGCAGCGTATGAGCACCAGCATGCCGGGCGTGGTGGAGACCTCCAATAACCTCTCGATAGTGAATCTGAGTGACGGCAACTTTGCCGCCTACTGCCTCACCAGGAGCTCGGTTGAGACGGCCAAGGTGGCCACTGCATGGAAGGTTGCCGCCGGGTTCCAGCTGGCAGGCTGCGAGGTTGAGCTGACCGGCAGCTATCCGGGCTGGAAACCCAACATGGAAAGTGCCATCCTGGCCACCATGAAAAATACCTACAAGAAGCTCTACGGGCGTATCCCCGAGATCAAGGCTATTCATGCCGGGCTGGAGTGCGGCATTATCATGGGTGTCTACCCGAAGCTCGATGCCATCAGCTTCGGTCCGACCATCCGCCATCCGCACTCTCCCGATGAGAAGGTGAAGATCGATACGGTGGGTATGTTCTGGGAGTTCCTGGTTGCCACACTGAAGGATGCACCGAAGGCATAGCATCATCTGACCTGCGGCTGGCAGCGATGGCTTATTTTACGGCTATCTCTGCCAGCAGGTCATCCTTCATCACATTCTGTCCGGGCTTCACGCCGATACGTGTCACCGTGCCGGCCACGGCTGACTGTATCTCATTCTGCATCTTCATTGCCTCGAGTATGACCAGGGCCTCGCCCCGCATCACGTCGGCCCCTTCCCTGACCGGCACCTCTATGATCTTGCCCGGCATGGGTGCCCTGACGGCCACCGTGGAGGACTGCTGCTTCCCCTTGCCGAGCACCCTGCGGCGCTGCATCGATACAGGTGTCTCAACGGTGAAGGTATGGCTGATGTCATTGAAGAGTATCTCATACCTGTTCTGCCTGGTGCGGACTATCTCAACCGGGTAGCGCCTGTTCTTCCAGAAGACGTGCACCCCGTATTTCTCATCCTCACGCAGCTCAACATGGTACTCCCTGCCATTCACCTTTATCACCTCCCGGAGGGGCAGGGTGAAGGTATACTTGCCTCCCTCCTCCGAGAGGGCATAGAGTCTCTTAATAACCGGTTTCTCAGGTGTCATAGCGTAAGGTTAAAACTGTGTGAGACGTTTTCTCAGCAGCCACGGCGACAGTTCCTTGCCCTGATCAAAGCTTATTCCCTGGGTGCCGCCTGAGAGGTTCTCCTCGGTAAAGAGCTTTGTGGCTATCCATGCTGCGATGGCCTCTTCATATTCGCTGTGGCTGTAGTACTTCTCAAGCTCCCCGATGAATGCGGTGGTGAATGTCCCTGCCTGGAATACCGGGTTTCGCATCAGCATCCTGAAGAAGGGCAGGGTGGTTTTTGTTCCCTTGATCCACACCTTGTCAAGCGCCTTTTTTGTCCGTATGACGGCATCATGGCGATCACTGCCTGTCACGATGAGCTTGGCAATCATCGAGTCATAGGAGGGCACGATGGCTGAGCCCGCTCTCACGCCGGTATCTATGCGCACTCCCGGCTCATCGGGGAGGCTGATCTTCTCTATCCGTCCTGGAGCCGGTGCAAACCCTGCCTGTACATCCTCGGCATTGATACGGCACTCGATGGCCCAGCCGCTGATCCTCACATCCTCCTGCCTGATGGTCAGCTTCTCGCCGCGGGCGATACGTATCTGCTGCTCTATCAGGTCAATGCCGGTGATCATCTCGGTGACAGGGTGCTCCACCTGGATGCGGGTGTTCATCTCCATGAAGTAGAAGTTGCGGTCGCTGTCGAGCAGGAACTCGACGGTGCCTGCAGAGTAGTACCCCACGGCACTGGCAATCCTGACGGCGGTCTCGCCCATGACGGTACGCAGTTCATCGTCGAGGGCAGGGGAGGGGGCCTCCTCCAGCAGCTTCTGGTGCTTGCGCTGTATGGAGCACTCGCGCTCAGCCAGGTGGATAATGTTGCCGTGCATGTCTCCAAGCACCTGGAATTCTATGTGCTTCGGGTTTTCGATATACTTCTCTATAAAGACCCCCGGATCATTGAATGCCTTCTCGGCCTCCCTGGCTGCCAGGGTGAACATCTTCTCCATCTCCGACTCATGCCTGACGATCCGCATGCCTCGTCCGCCCCCTCCCGAGGCGGCCTTGATGATGACCGGGTATCCTATGCGGGCCGCCTGCCTGATCGCCTCATCCTCATTGGGCACATTGCCGTGCGAGCCCATCGCCAGGGGAATCCGGTGCCTGAGCGCTATCTGCCGTGCCACCGGCTTATTGCCCATCTTGTAGATGGCATCGGGCGAAGGGCCTATGAAGATGATGCCGCTGTCACGGCACTTCTCAGCGAACCAGGCGTTCTCTGCCAGGAAACCGTAACCGGGATGGATGGCGTCACAACCGTTGCTGAGCGCAATGCCGATCACCCTCTCCACGTCGAGAAAGACCGGTATCTCAGCCAGTTCATCATCCTCTTCATGGACAATGTCGGCAAAGGTGAGATACATCGCATCCGGCTCGGC
Organism: uncultured Rikenella sp.; assembly: GCA_964488645.1. Taxonomy (GTDB): domain Bacteria; phylum Bacteroidota; class Bacteroidia; order Bacteroidales; family VadinHA17; genus SR-FBR-E99. The sequence goes on from CAZAVK010000027.1 coordinate 18,057, forward strand.
GGCGGTACGGACCGCGACACTCTCGATGCCCATGGCACGGGCGGTGCGCATGATGCGGACAGCTATCTCGCCGCGGTTGGCTATAAATACCCTGTTGATCTTCTTCATTCAGTCTGCTTTAATAAACCTGCTCCACTCCGGTTTGTTCTCTTTTTCTCTGCCCGGCCTGGTAGTGCCCTGCTTTTTTCGGTTCATACCGGCACTGTTTCAGCCGGTCGGCGTATGATCTCATCAGAGGGGTATGTTTCCATGTTTCCGTGAAGGTACCTTCACGCTCTTGTTGCTCAGTGCCGAGAATGCCGAAATCAGCTTGATCCGGGTCATTGCCGGGTCGATCACCTCATCGATATATCCCTTCTCATCGGCAATGAAGGGGTTTGCCACCTTCTCGCGGTATTTTCTGACCAGCTCCCTCTTCATCGCCACCGGGTCATCGGCCTCTGCCAGCTCGCGGCGGTAGAGTATTGCCACTGCGCCGTCAGGTCCCATCACGGCTATCTCTGCCGAGGGCCATGCGAAGTTAAAGTCGCCCCCCATCCCCTTGCTGTTCATTACGATGTATGCGCCACCGTATGCCTTGCGCAGTATGACGGTGATCCGTGGTACGGTAGCCTCGGCATAGGCGAAGAGCATCTTGGCTCCATGTCTGATGATGCCGGCATGCTCCTGGTCCTTGCCCGGGAGGAAGCCCGGCACATCCTCAAGGGTCAGCAGCGGAATGTTGAAGGCATCGCAGAAGCGGATGAAACGTGCTCCTTTCGATGATGAGTCGATGTCGAGCACACCGGCCAGTACCTTCGGCTGGTTGGCGACAATGCCGATGGTTCTGCCGCTGAGCCTGGCGAAGCCGGTTATAAGGCTGGGGGCAAAGAGCTCAGAGGTCTCGAAGAAGCTGTTTCGGTCAGCTATGAGGCTGATCACATCACGCACGTCATAGGGCTTGTTGGGATCGTCAGGGACGATGTCGCGCAGCTTCGGTATGAGCTCCGGTGCCTCAGGCGGCACAGCAGCCACCGGCGGATTCTCCAGGTTGTTTGACGGCAGGTATGAGAGGAACTTTCTGACTGCAATGATGGTGTTCTCCTCATCATCGTAGATCATGTTTGCCACACCGCTCCTGCGGGCATGCACCTCGGCGCCTCCCAGCTCCTCACTGCTTATCTCCTCATTGAGCACTTCCTTCACCACGTTGGGGCCGGTAACAAACATATAGCTGGTGTGGCTGGTCATGAAGACCCAGTCAGTCAGTGCGGGAGCATAGACCGCTCCTCCGGCTGCCGGCCCCATCACCACCGAGATCTGCGGAATGATGCCCGATGACTGTATGATGTTGTTGAAGATCTCGGCATAGCCGTTCAGGCTGGCTATCCCCTCCTGTATCCTGGCACCGCCGGAGTCGTTGATACCTATTATCGGTGCACCCATCTTGAGAGCCATCTCCTGCACCTTGGCAATCTTGCCGGCATGCACCGCCCCGAGTGATCCGCCCATAACGGTGAAGTCCTGTGCAAAGGCAAAAGTGAGCCTGCCGTCAATCCGTCCATGCCCGGTAACAACCCCGTCGCCATAGGCCTTCTCAAGCCTGCCGAATTCGACACCCTGGTCGAGCGGGGTGACATAGGCGTCTATCTCTTCGAAGGTGCCCTCATCAAAGAGCAGGGCAATACGCTCATGTGCGGTAAGCTTTCCCTTGGAGTGCTGCTTCCTGATACGGTCGGCACTGTACTGCTTCTTCAGTGCCTCCTCGCGCTCAATAAATGATCTGAAATACTTCCTGTTGGTATCCATGTACTGGCTGTTGGCAATGGTGGCTTACTCCGGTTCTTCCGGCATGACAAAAGTCACCAATTTGCCCATAATTTGCAAGACTTTTTTCGAATGAAAACAGTCAGAATGGTGTTATTGTTTAATAAACAAACAGATAAAAGCCGAACGGAACTATTTGGCATATGGTCTGATAGCCTCGGTCCAGACCCTGTAGCCTTCCCATGTGAGGTGCAGGCCGTCAATGCTGTAGCGCCGCGGCAGGTGGTTGTTTTCATCTGCCATCAGGGTGAAGAGATCGATCCAGGTATGTCCGTATTCAGCAGCCAGCTCCCTCAGCCTGCCGTTAAGCTCAATTATGAGAGGGGTCTTGCTGGTATGATTCAGTGCCATGTCGCTGGCAGGGTTGACGGGCAGTACGCTCTGCACATAGACTTTTGTCCGTGGTGATTCGCTCCTGACCCGGTCGAGTATCTTCCGGTAGTTGGCTGTAATGGCCTCGACACTCATATTAAGTGAGAGGTCATTGATGCCTATCATTATGAATAGCTTCTTCGGCTGCAGCCTGGTGATAGCATCGAGCCTCAGCAGGATCCCCTCGGTCACGTCGGCGCTTATGCCGCGGTTGAGGCACTTTCTGTTGCCGAGGAACTCAAACCACTCGCCGCTGTCGGTTATGCTGTTCCCGAGGAAGACAATTGAATTCTTCACTGCCGGAAGGTGATCATACATATCCTTGCTGTGCCACCAGTAGACTGAAAAGCGTGAGCTGTCAACGGCTGCGCCCTGACCCGCTGCAGGGAGGGAACAGATGGTGATTAGCAGCGATATTGCCATCAGCGGAAGGGTTCTTTTCATCTTATGTCAGTTTTGCAATTATCTCTTTCATCTGTTGGGAATGTCTCTCCATGTCACCAAGCAGTGCCAGCTGCGCACGTGCCCGCTGCAGGTTGTGCATCGGATGGCTTATCTTGTAGTAGGTGTCGCCCTCAAGGAAGTCAGTGAGGAACCTGGTGGCCATGGTGTAGGTGAGCAACCTTGGGGCGAAGTGAAGATATCCGGTTTCGACCGGATTGAGTGTGTCACGTGCCTCTGACATGAACCCTTCAGCATATCCGCGGTATATCTCCAGGTCTATCCCGACCGACTGCAGGTCAGCGGCATCCTCATCGGCCCGGTTGGCAGCGGTGCGGATGGCGTCACCGAAGTCATAGTGCACATACCCCGGCATCACCGTGTCAAGGTCTATCAGCAGCAATGCCCTGTCATTGCCGTCGAACAGGATATTGTTGAACTTGGTATCGTTATGGGTTATCCTGAGAGGTATCCTTCCCTGTTTGCCGAGCCGCAGGATTGTCTTCATCTCCTCCTGGCGGGAGGTGACAGCCTCTATCTCGCGTGCAGCCATCCCTGCTCTGCCGGCAGGATTGCTCTTCAGGGCGTGCAGGAAGTTTTCCAGCCTCCACCCGATATCATGGAACCGCGGGATGGTTTCATGCAGTGGTCCGCCGGGCAGATCGGAGAGCAGTGCCATGAACCGTCCGGTAATTCTTCCTCCCTCAAAGGCCAGTTCAGGCGATTCCACACGGTCATATGACCTGTGATCAGGTATGGCGATGAACATCCGCCAGAAAGAGCCTTCTTCGTCTGTTATGAATGATTTTCCCGTCTTCCGTGAGCCGATCAGGGTGAGGCATTCCCTCTTCAGGTCACTGCCGGCAATGGCACTGATCTTATTCCTCAGGTGTGAGGTGACCCGTTCCATATTCTCCTGGAGCCGTGGCACATCCCTGAAGACGTTGTGGTTTATCCGCTGCAGGATATAGTCGTCACTCTCTTCTCCTGCAGTCTCAATAAGGAAAGTGTCATGTATATGCCCCTGCCCCAGTGGTTTACCGGAACGGAATTCCCCCTCAGCGCTGAAAAGGCTGAATACTCTTTCCAGATCAGGCCGGGCAGCAGTATCTCTCATCGTCCCTTCAGCCTGTATCCGTGGAGTGCGTAGTATAGCAGCACAATGTAGCTGGGCAGACAGACCCAGTATGCAGCCTGGGTGTTGACAACATCAGCCAGCTTGCCATATATAAGAGGTATTATTGCACCTCCCACTATTCCCATTACCAGCAGTGCCGACCCGGTCTTGGTGAAGCGTCCCAGTCCGTTGAGTGCCAGCGGCCACATCGCAGGCCATATGAGTGCGTTGGCAAGACCCATCAGGGCCACGAAGAGCACTGTCACAGGAATGGTTAGTGTCACCGCCTTGAAGGTGACCAGGTCACGGAAAGGCATGATCAGGTGTTGCCCGGCAGGTGTAAGTACGGCTCCCAGGGTAAAGAGTATCCCGAGGATGGCAGAGATGCGCAGTGCATTCACCTGTGAGAGTACCCTTGGAATGAATATTATGCCACATGTGTAGCCGATAATCATTCCCACCATTGTGAGTGATGTGAAGTATTTTGAAGATGACATGTCGATAGCAAGCGATTGCCCGTATCTGATAATGGTATCGCCTGCTATCACCTCCACGCCCACATAGAAGAAGAGTGCTATGGCTCCCACGATCAGGTGCGGGAACTGCCATATACTTGTCTTGTGTAGGTTGGCATCACCCACAGCCGGCTCTTCGGCGTCGGTATCGACCTCGGGCAGATGTGCGAATCTCAGCAGCAGCCCCAGTGCCACCAGCACTCCGGCCATGATGAGATACGGATTGATTACCCTCATGGCCAGCTCATCCAGCACGGCAGCCCGTGCCAGTGCATCTGTTGCGGCGGCAAGCTGCTGATCAAGCAGATGTGAGTCTTTCATCAGGTGTGCGCCCAGTATGATCGGAGCAATAGCTCCTGCAAACTTGTTGGCTATACCCATGATGCTGATACGTTTCGCGGCACTCTCTATCGGCCCGAGGATAGTGACGTAGGGGTTTGAAGCGGTCTGCAGCAGTGCCAGGCCGGTACCCTGAACAAAAAGGGCTAACAGAAAGACCGCGTAACTGCGTGACATGGCTGCAGGGATGAAGATAAGTGCTCCGGCAGCCATGATCCACAGACCCAGTGACATGCCATTCCTGAACCCGGTCTTCCTGAGAACTGCCGAAGCCGGCAGTGACATCAGCAGGTATGAGATGTAGAATGACGTTACAACAAAGTATGCCTGGAAGTCGCTCAGCTCGCATGCCGTTCGCAGGAACGGAATCAGTATTCCGTTGAGCCATGTGACAAATCCGAATATGAAAAAGAAGATGGCAATGATGGTCATGCCCATCAGATAATCCTTGCGGCTGATGGCAGCCGGTGTCGATCCTGTAGTCATATTGTTACCGGTAAGGTTTTATGATAGATAAGTTTATCGGCATTGCTGTTTGAGAGATGCCTTCAGAGGTCAAAACTAATCTTTTTGGAAATACAGTGCAACGGCATCCTGTTATTTATCAGGTCACCGGCATTCAGCTCTTTCCGCAGATGGTGAACTTTTGCGCTCCGGGCTTGTTTTTAGGTCGTTAATGGTTAAACAAAATCAAGCCATCATTAAACAAGAAGTGATAAAAATCAGCAGATATTGCGATATCCGCAGATTCGTAATAAATTTGTCGTATAAATATACAGTCCGAAAACTGTTTTCTTTTCCGTATCAGTTTAAATCTAATAATCAGCCTATGGAAAATCATGGTTTTTTTCGAAAAATCCTTCCTGTACTGATTCTGTTCATGATCGGACTGACCTCCCTTTATGGACAGAATGTAACCATTACGGGACAGGTAACTGATGCCGATGACGGTCTTCCCATTCCCGGGGCCACCGTTGTCGAGAAGGGGACCACCCATGGTCTCACCACCGATGCTGACGGCCGGTATTCGATTACCGTTCCTGTCGGTTCAACACTGGTCTTCTCGTTCCTTGGCATGGAGCCGCAGGAGTTTGTTGTGGGTGCCCAGCGCGTCATCAACGTAGTTCTCTCCTCCACCACCACGATGATGCAGGAGATCGTTGTAACGGCGCTTGGCATCTCGCGTGAGAAGAAGACCCTGGGTTATGCCGTGACCGAGGTCTCCGGCTCTGATATCGCCAGGGTGAAGGATCTGAACGTGATCAACACTCTCTCCGGCCGTGTTGCCGGTGTGGTTGTCACGCAGGGTACCTTCGGCCCGGGCAGCAGCTCGAGGGTGATCATCAGGGGCAACAACTCCCTCACCGGCAATAACCAGCCTCTCTATGTTGTTGACGGCATTCCCATTGACAACTCGGGTTACGGTTCGGCCAGTGAGGCCAATGCAGGGGAGTACCTCAAGAGCGACTATGGCTCGGGTGTCTCAGACCTCAACCCTGACGATATTGAGTCGGTATCGGTTCTGAAGGGCCCCAACGCTGCAGCTCTCTACGGATCGCGTGCAGCCAACGGCGTGATCCTTATCACCACCAAGAAGGGTACGATGAACAGGGGGCTCGGGGTTACCTACTCGGGTACCTTCAATTTTGACACTCCCATGCTTCTTCCGAAGTTTCAGAACGAGTATGGTCAGGGTACCGGCGGAAACGTACCGGGCACCCTGAGTGACCTTCGCAACTCAGGCGGGTCATGGGGTGCGAAACTCGACGGCTCACTGAAGATGTACGGCACCGGCCTCAATGGTGAGACCAGGTCCTACTCGGCTGTGCCCGACAACGTAAGGAGCTTCTTCGAGACCGGCGCCACCCTGGTGAACACCATAGCACTTGATGGGGGAACAGCGCAGTCGGCACTGAGGTTCTCATATACCAACACCTCTGCCAATTCGATGGTGCCCGGCTCAAAGCTCTCACGCCATAACTTCAACCTCAGGGGGACCGCCAACCTGACCGACAAGTTCAACGTTGACGCCAAGATCACCTACTTCCTGCAGGATGGCCACAACCGGCCGATGATGGGAACAGAGGGTCTTGTCGCATGGCTCTATCCCATACCGAGGAATATGTACATGTCTGATTATGGCCCGGAGAGGTCCAAATACCAGAACCCGGCAACCTGGGGCGTTATCACCCATACCAGCGGAACCTTCGGCAACCCCTACTGGTACCAGCTCCATGACATAAACAATGACAGCAGATCAAGGGTACAGGGCTATGTCAAGGCCAACTATGACTTCACCGACTGGCTGTCGGCATTTGTCAGGGTAGGTACCGATGCGGTCAGTGAAAAGATTGAGACCCTCAACCAGTATGGTCACTGGTACTATTCGCAGGGGCGTATGAACAACAGCATGTCAAACACCAGCGAGACCAACCTCGATGCACTGCTGATGTTCAAGAAGGATTTCTCAGACTTCAGGTTCAATGCCAACCTCGGAGCCAACCATATGTATGCCACCTTTGATGGTATGGGTGTCTATGCTGAGAAGTTCAAGATCCCCACAAAGCCCAATCTGCAGAGTGCAGCAACCGCCTCACCCTGGTATACCCAGAAAGGCGAGAAGATCATCAACTCTGTCTATGGGTCATTTGTACTGAGCTTCCGTGACTTCGTCTACCTTGAGGCCTCGGCCAGGAACGACTGGTCATCCACGCTTCCGGCCAGCAACCGCTCTTACTTCTATCCTTCAGTGAGCCTTTCGACACTGCTCAATGAGATCATTGACATGAACGGCGTTGACTTTGCCAAGCTGAGGATCAACTGGGCAAGGGTAGGTAGTGACACCGACCCTTATATGCTTGACAACTTCTTCAACCTCTCATCAGCCAGTGACAGCTATCTCGGACTGACCATCCTGACAAGGCCGTCAACCCGCTATAATCCCAATCTCAAGCCTGAACAGACCAGTTCGCTGGAGATCGGAGGTGAGTTCCGGTTCCTGAAAAACAGGATCTATACTGATCTCTCATACTATTCAATTGTTTCAAACAACCTGATAATGAGGGTGGGTATCCCGGCCTCCACCGGTTACAGCTCTGAGTTCACCAACGTGGGCGAGATCACCAACAAGGGGTTTGAGATACTTCTCGGCGGTATACCTGTTCAGACCAGCAGGTTCACATGGGATATTGCCCTGAACATGTCGCACAACAAGAACAAGCTTGTGAGCCTGATTGAGGGCGTTGATGACCATCTCTTTACCGTCACCAACTCGGGTGTGGTCGAGGTTAAGGCTGTTGTGGGCGGCGGTTACGGTGACATTTATGCCACCACCTATCGTCGCAATTCCTCCGGGCAGATCATGGTCAATGATGCCGGACTCTTCCTGTCAGAACCCCAGAAAAAGCTGGTTGGCAACTATCAGCCTGACTGGATAGGCGGCTTAAGCAACACCTTGTCATATGGAAACCTCTCTCTCAGGTTCCTGGTTGATGCCAGGATAGGAGGGAAGGTCTACTCCGGTACCGATGCGGCACTTGATGCCTATGGAGTAACCGAGAGGTCACTGAAGTACCGGGAAGGTGGAGTGGTGATTGACGCCGTCAGGGAGAATGGAACACCCAATAACGTGAATATCAACGCACAGCAGTACTGGGGTTCATATGCCGGTATAGGTGAGAACTACATCTTTGACCAGACAAACGTCAGAATGCGTGAGGTGGCCCTCACCTTTGATGTGCCGAGGAAGCTGATTGACAACTCATTCATTAAGGGAGTCACCGTCGGTGTAACCGGCAGGAACCTCTTCTTCCTCTACAGGGCACTTGAGAACTTCGACCCGGAGGGAAGCTACAGTGTCAGCAACTACTCTCAGGGAGTACTCTTCTACACCATGCCGACGGCCAGGAGCCTGGGATTCAATGTCAATCTTAAATTCTAACTATAAAGCATGAGTATTATGAGATCATATAAATTTCTGCTGGTGATTCTGATTGTTGCTGGATTTGCAGGGTGTACGGGCAGGTTTGACGAGATCAACCTTAACCCGAATGCGATCACTGCAGAGCAGGCCAGCGCCAAGTACTTCATAACCGTACCGCAGTATAAGCTCTATGCACCTGACAACTTCCCGTACTGGAGGGCAATGCTTATCAATGCTGACAGGTTTTCAGGCTATTTTACCTTTGGTGACAACTACTCATGGTGGTCAGATGAGCTCTGCTACTCCTACCATTCAGAGTACAACAATGCCACCTGGGATTTCTATGAGGGTTATTTCGGCCAGCTTGACAACTATCTTAAGCTCACCGCTCCCGGCGGCGAGTTCGAGAATGAGCTGATGTATGCCGTTGGGCTGATCATGAAGGGTATCTATTACCAGATGTTCACCGATACATTTGGCGAGATACCTTATTCCGAGGCGGGTGATCCCGATATCGTACTTCCCAAGTTTGATCCGCAGATAAACATCTATAAGGGGATCATTGCCGATCTTGACAGGGCGATGGCCACCATCGGGTCAAACACCCGGACCGGTGACGGTGTTGAGGATCTCGGATCGAATGATCTTTATTGCAATGGTGATCTTCAGAAGTGGAAGAGGCTTGCCAACACCCTCAAGCTGAGGATTGCGCTCCGTGCCTTCGGTGCTCCGGGCGATAACTTTGCAGCAGCAGCAGCGACTGCCGCACTGGGTGCACCCCTTCTCTCCACCGAGAAAGACAATGTCCTGCTTACCAAGGATAACACGATCAGCAAGTGGAACAGCGACTCCTATGCCGGTGCATGGCTCGACTTCGGCGGGTTCAGCAGCGGCGGCGGATGGACCATCAGCAAGGTTCTGATAGACAATCTGCGTGACAACAATGACCCGAGGCTTTCCATCTATGCCAAGCCTGCCCGGGGCGGAACCATTGATCTTGTCAAGCCGACCAGCGGTACCGACGCCGCTCTCTGGCCCAAGCGGGTGAAGTTCCTCCTGAGCGTCTTTGACGATGCCGGTGCCGTTTATACCAAGACCGGCAACGAAGATACCGACGCAAAGGTGACCATCAGCATGCCTGAGAACACCAACTTCATAGGACAGCCGGTAAGGATGAACGGATTCATGAAGCCGCTGCTCAGGAGGGAGTTCTTCTCCATACCTACCGAATACTTCGTGGTTGCCAAGGGTACCACCAAGGACCTCTATCCTGAGATCGTGCTTACCACTGCCGAGGCTTATTTCCTCCAGGCTGAGGCGATTGTGAGGGGTGTCCCGGGTGCAACGGGCGATGCCAATGCGCTCTTCCGCAACGGTATCCGCCACTCCATGCTGATGTGGAGAGTATCGCAGGCAGCTATCGATGCCTACCTGGCACAGCCGGTGGCAGCCCTGCTGCCCGGTGACAGCCAGGCTGAGAAGATCGAGAAGATCGCTACCCAGCGTTGGATCAACTCATACACCGAAGGGTTTGAAGGCTGGGCCGTGGTACGCAAGCTGGGCTATCCTGCCGAGCTGGCTGCCGGTGTAAGTGACATTGAACTCTACGGTCTTGGCGATATCAATGGCAAGTATCCCCAGAGGCTGCGCTATGGTGATGCCACCTACAGCAAGAACGCCGCCCACGTTAATGAGGCCATCGGCCGTCAGGGTCCTGATAACTTCGACACCAAGCTCTGGTTCGCCAAGCCGTAAGGTGAACTGAGACATGTATCCCCGAACATCGGGGTGTATGAATGTGTGAGCCCCGGCATCAATCTGCCGGGGCTCATTTTTTGGTTCCGCTCCGTCATCCAGGGGTGCTCCCCGCCTGTCAGCATCCTGCTCCTGCCGGGCATCCGGTCAGGCACCGGCTCCGGTTATTGCCTCCTCCAGCCTGATGGCCCCGGGGAACAGTATGTTGTTTTCAAGGTGTATATGGCGGTGCAGGTCACTGCCGAACTCGCTCAGCTGGCTAAGCATCGCCCTGTAGGTATTGCAGGCGTCTGCTGGCACTGCAAATCCTCCGGAGAGCCCGGCTATCTTGTCGAATCGTGCTCCCTCAGTCTCGTGCTCGGCAATCATCGAACGCACCGGGTTGGCTACGCTGCCGAAAGGCGGGGTGCCGAGAGGTTCACCCGATTTTGCCGCCTTCACCATCTTTGCTATATAGGGAAACAGCACAATCTCCTCCTTCTGCATATGCATAGTCAGCTCTGCGGCCGACCCGTCGAAGAGCTGACGTATCTCAAAGAGCTCGGGATGTGCCTTGCCATGCTTGCGGCATACCTTCTCAAGGCTCTCCTTAAGGAAGGGTATGTTCTTCCTGACGTAAGAGTGGTGCCTTCTGACGATGTAGTCACTCAGCTCATTGAGCTCAAGACTGTTGATAAAGTCTGTGTCGGGGTCAGCTGTGGCTGCCACCTTCTCAAGCTCCGCAATCAGGGCAGCACTGTCTACGCCCGCCTCGGCACACGCCTCGGTCAGGGTCTTGTTGCCGCCGCAACAGTAGTCAATATTGTTCTCCTGGAGCAGATGGGCGGTTCTGAAATTGAGCCGTACCACTTCCCCGACGTGGGTATCCGGTGTTATTGCCATGACCTGATCTGGTTTAATTGTGATTGTTGTTGCTATCCGCCCCTGAGCTGACCGGTGAGCGGCAGGCTTAGGAGAGTGAGACCGGGGAAAAGTACCCACCGGCCGCCATCAGATAAACACACGGCAGAAGGAGTTTGTTCCTGCAATAGTGTGAAAAATAACTGAACTGCATTTCGGAAGAGACCCGGCCTGACATCAGAGCAGGTATCAGTACGGCAGGCCGGACGCCGGCTGCCGGGGAGAGCACCTGCAATACCGGGCTGCAAATCGGCAGACTCTCAGGCCGACGGCCGCTGCTGAGATCACCTGCAACAACCGGCGGCAAAGCTTCAGATACTCAGGCCTGCCGCCGCAGAGAGCACCTGCAACACCCGGCGGCAAGGCATCAGGTACTCAGGCCTGCCGCCGGAGGGAGCGATTCCGGGTTAATCAGTAGGTCCGGGTAATGGAATTGGGCACGGCTATTATAAAGTCAGCCTTTCCCTTGTGCTCATCATCAAGGGTGGTGATGGAGTCCTGCAGCACCGTGGTGATGGTCACGATCTTCAGCCCGGGGCGGTAGAGGTTCAGGTAGTGAAGTATACCCGAGTAATTGTCAGAGTGATATGCCCCGTTGAAGTGTATCACCATCTTTCCGGGGGCAAGGTTCTCCGCAATGAAGTGGGCCATGGTGGCATCCTTTATCGCCTGTGCTTTCGGGAGGTTATCATTGTGCCTTCCGGCCATGCCGGGCATATCGAACATGGTCATCATCCCCTTGTAGCTCTTTACCTCCGGATCATACTCTATGGGAAGGGGTGCGATATAGCGCTTCGCTTCGGCCGAGAGGCTGTCGAGCGTCTCCAGCCCCCTGCGTGACACCATCGAGGCGTACCGCCTCGGCACATTGGTGGCGATAAACGGCAGCCCGTTCTTCCTGGCAAACTCCACCAGCGGCTTATAGTCGGTCTTGTAGTTCTTCCACAGCTTGACCTCCGCCTCAAACTTGTCTGCCTCATACTTTGCTGCCAGGTACTCATCGAGCAGCAGTTGGTTGTCGGCTTCGAACATCTCAGCACCCAGCACCAGTGAGGCTCCTGCACTCCTGTAAAGGTCGGCGGTAACCTCATACTCGAGCCAGTGGCTTACGGGGTTGTCATGCAGCTCGCCGAAGAAGACCACATCAGCCCTGGCGGCAGCCGAGATCATCTTCTGGTATTTCACGGCCTTGCCGTCACTGTCATAAAGGAAATAGGCCGGCTTGTCTGACCTGAATGAGAGCATCAGCAGGGCGGCAATCAGTATGGTGGCAGTTCTGCTCTTCATGGTGAACGGGAATGTTTGGGGGTTAATTAAGCATTTTTAGCACTTCGTTGCAAAATAAACGATTATTCCTTTGCCTGGCAGGCCTATCTTTGGTATGTCAACAAAAAAGAGATGAAAAGGTTAATCATTCCCCTCGCACTCCTTCTGATGGCATCAGCCTGTGCTCATTCAGGCCCCGGTCAGGCTTTCCTCTCAGGCACGCCTGATGTCAGTGACCTTGAAATGACTCCTGCCGTTCAGCAGTATTTCGCACTCCGCCGCCAGGCACTCCTCGACTCCATCGGAAATGGTATTGTGCTGTTGCGGTCAGACTATGGATATGACGGCGGAAGACATCAGTTCCGCCCTGCCTCCAGTTTCTGGTATCTGACCGGGTATGGTGAGCGCGGTGCGGTCATCACGCTGACCGGCGGCTCATCCAGTCCCTATGCCTTCTACAGCAGGGGCAGGAGCATCCGTGAGGTGATCTACTCCGGCAACCTGCCTGATCCGGCGGGGCTGCTTGAGCTGTGGATGCCTGACACCGTTATGGAGTACCGTGAGGCCGACGGGGTGGTGCTCACCGCTCTCAGGGAGGGGAAGCCCCTCTACATTGATTTTCGTGACCAGCTCTCGCGGAACCGGTATAGTGAGCTTATCAGGCGTGAGAGGCTGTCTGACGGTTTGCTGCGTGATGTCGGACCGCTGCTGGCCGAGATGCGTATCTTCAAGGATGAGTATGAGGTACATCTGTTGCAGCGTGCGGCAGATATCACCGGTGAGGGCATCAGGGCCGCCATGCAGTCATGCCGACCGGGCATGTATGAGTTTGAGATCGAGGCCCTGCTGGAGTATGTCTGGCGGCGCAACGGCTCCTCCATGCCGGGATTCAACTCAATCGTCGGCTCGGGTGAGAACAGCGTCACCCTCCATTACGAGGCCAACAACCGCATGATGGAGGATGGCGACCTGCTGCTGATGGATGTGGGTGCCGAGTATGGCTGCTACACCGCAGACATCACCCGCACCATTCCGGTCAACGGCCATTTCACCCCCGAGCAGCGCGATATCTATGACCTGGTGCTCAAGGCACAGAAAGCTGCCATTGCGGAGATGCGACCGGGAGCAGGCATGACCGCCATGCACCGGAAGGCCACCGAGGTGATAATGAACGGCCTGACGGAGATGGGACTGGCCACCGATCCTGCATGCCTGTGGCAGCGGAAGTTCTATACTATCTATCATATCTTCCACTACCTGGGACTGGATGTGCATGATATCGGCAACAGCGGCATCCCGCCCTCGATGGGTTCATCGTTCGTCACCGCCGACACGGTGGTGGGGCGCCCCCTTGAAGAGGGAATGGTGCTCACCGTTGAGCCGGGCATCTACCTGCGGGCCAACGGACTTGAGCAGCTTAAGATGCTCTACGGCAGGGAGGCGTCTGAGGAGGAGATAGATGCATTCATTGAGAAGGTGGCACCGGTTTACAGCCGCTACAGCAATATCGGGGTACGGATAGAGGATGATGTGCTGATCACCGCTGACGGCAACCGGGTGCTCTCGGCGTCAGTGCCTAAAGAACCTGAGGAGATAGAGGCGCTGATGCGCCGTGGCAGGAGATAGCCGCAAGGGCAATTGTTGTTGTGCCAGCTGCCGGGGCATAGTGGCAGGGGGGAGCGCCGCCGGGGAGAGCGGGCCGGAGAACAACACCCTACCGGTCAGCCCAAGATGCAAGGATTGCCTTGACGTTGTAATCTTTCGTGTAGAAGAGTGCGGTACGTCCCTGCTCATCCTCGATGTTGATGTCGGCACCTTTCTCGAGCAGCATATTGACCACCTGGCTGTGGCCGCGGAATGCCGCTCCGAACAGTGCCGTGGCGCCGGTAGCCGTCTTCAGGTTCACGTCAGCCCCCTCATCAAGCAGCAGCTGCACCACATTGCGGTGCCCCCTGAGTGCGGCGAGCATCAGCGCGGTGTTGCCGTTGTTGGTCTGCATATTGATGCCTGCCCCATGGCTGAGCAGCAGCCTGGCGATTTCGGTGTGTCCTTCCTGCGAGGCAAGTATCAGTGCTGTTGAGCCATTCTTGTCGGCTATATCGGTTCCGGCGCCCTTCTCCAGGAGTATCCTTGCTATCACCAGGCTGCCGTTCTGTGAGGCCATTATCAGCGCCGTGGCGCCGTTCCTGTCGCCGGCATTGAGTGCTGCACCCCCCTCTGCTAGTTCCCTGACACATTCGGTACGCCCGTACTGCGAGGCGGCTATCAGTGGAGTAGCGCCGTTTTCAGGGGCAAGTTCGGCAGAGGCTCCCTTCTCCAGCAGCATCCTGACCACCTCACTGTGCCCGTTCTGTGCAGCCAGGTAGAGGGCGGTGGTGCCGTTGGCTGAGCAGCGGTCATAGTCGGCGCCACGGTCAAGCAGCACCTTGCAGACATTCCTGACACCCTTCTCGGCAGCGTACATCAGCAGGGTGGCGCCCGACTTGTCGGCATAATCGGGATTGTCTACCGTCGCAGCCAGGGCCGCGGCACTCTTGTACTCACGTTTAGCCAGGGCATCAATCAGTTTTTTGGGGGAGGTGCTGTTCTGTGCGGAAAGCGACCCTTCAGGTATGCACAACAGGATCAGTGCAAGGGCCATATTGACGAATGCTTTCATAGGTGTCTGAGATTAACAACACCTAAATTATCAATCAGATCGCATAAATGAGAAGCTATTTTGACCGTTAACTCCCTGTAATTGACAGAGAGAGCTTTTTACGGGATGACCTGATGCGCCGGGGCAGGAGATAGCCGCAAGGGCAAGTGTTGTTATGACGGCTGCCGCGGCATAGTGGTAGGTAGGAGCGCCGCTGAGGAGAGCGGGCCGGAGAGTTGCCAACCCACCCCGGATGGCAGCTTCACTACCCCATCACCCGTGCCACCTCTGACTTGATGAATGCTATTGCCGTGCGTGTCGGTTCGGTCTCCATCTCTACCATCTCCTCGAGCAGCAGCCTGGAGAGCTCCTCGCCGGTGGCGCCAGCAGGCAGCTGCGAGGCTACCGAGCTGATCAGCCTGACGATGGTGCCGCGTGCATTCCTTACCATCTCCCACGCCTCATTGCTCATATAGATCTGCTGTGAGAGGTTATGCTCATACTCGCTGCGCACGGTACTGATCAGCGCCGACTGCAGCTGGGCGGCCGTCATCTCGGGCCGGGCCGTACGCATGATGAGCGACTCGGGGGAGATACGCTCGAGGAAGAGCACCGCCCGCTCATAGGCCTGCAGCCTGACAGGAGTGATGGTCTTTGAGGTTTGCAGCAGCAGGTCCTGCCGCCGGCGGTCCTGGTCATCGCGAAGCATATTGCGTATGACCAGCCATGCGGTTATCAGTACCAGCAGCGCAGGAAGGGTGATCTTCAGTATCTCCGGGAAGGTTTCCATCATCAATCAGTTTTCCGTTTGAAGCAGCTGCAAATTAAACAAATTTCTCTTCACTGTATCCTTCCGGAGAAGAGGCGGCAGATGCTCTTTTCTTTCTCGGTGTAATAACCTAATTTTGGCATTTCACTCTGAAAACAACTAATACACCAGTACGATGGAGCATATAAGCAAAAGAGTCAAGTCACTCTCG
This sequence comes from uncultured Rikenella sp., assembly GCA_964488645.1. Classification (GTDB taxonomy): domain Bacteria; phylum Bacteroidota; class Bacteroidia; order Bacteroidales; family VadinHA17; genus SR-FBR-E99. The sequence continues at coordinate 34,108 of CAZAVK010000027.1, forward strand.
GTATCACAGACGCTTGCCATGGCCCAGAAGAGCCGTGAGCTGAAGGAGCAGGGTATTGATGTTGTCAACCTGAGCCTTGGCGAACCTGACTTCAACACCCCTGATGACATCAAGGAGGCTGCCAAGCGGGCTATTGACGACAACTACTCATTCTATCCGCCGGTACCCGGCTACGGTGACCTCAGGGAGGCCATCTCACGCAAGTTCAGGGAGGAGAACGGGCTGACCTATTCGCCTGACCAGATAGTTGTCTCGGCAGGAGGGAAGCACAGCCTGATCAACGTCATGCTGTCGGTGGTCGACCCGGGTGATGAGGTGATACTGCTTGCACCGTACTGGGTAAGCTATTATGATCATATCATCTTTGCCGAGGGCAAGCCGGTCATTGTGGAAACCACCATCGAGGATGACTTCAAGGTTACCCCGGCCCGGCTGGAGGCTGCCCTCACCCCGCGCACCAGGGTACTGATCTTCAACTCACCCTCCAATCCTACCGGTATGGTCTACACCCGTGACGAGATGGCTGCCCTGGTGAAGGTACTCGAGAAGTTTCCGCAGGTGATCATCGTCTCTGATGAGATCTATGAGCACATCACCTTCTCGGGCGGGCATGTCAGCATGGCATCGTTCAGCAGTATCACCGACCGTGTGGTGACGGTGAACGGTGTCTCGAAGGGGTATGCCATGACCGGCTGGCGCATCGGCTATATCGGTGCCCCGCTCTGGCTGGCGAAGGCGTGCAACAAGCTGCAGGGACAGTTTACCTCTGGTGTCTCATCCATCGCACAGCGTGCCGCGCTGGCGGCGGTCACATCGACCAGCGGTGCCAGGGAGAGGATGCGTGAGGCGTTCCTGAGGAGACGTGACCTGATTTGCAGGATGCTGGGCGAGATACCCGGACTGAAGGTGCGGGTGCCACAGGGAGCATTCTATGTGATGCCCGACATCAGCCACTTCATTGGGAAGAGCTATAACGGCAAGGTGATGAAGAATGCCGATGACCTCACATTATACCTCCTCGAGGAGGCCAGGGTAGCGATGGTCAGCGGCTCGGCATTCGGTGCCGGCAACTGTATCAGAATCTCCTATGCAGCCTCCGATGAGCGTATCACCGAGGCGGTACACCGTATCAGCGCCGCACTGGCAAAGCTGAAGTAACGGGTAGTCCGGGATAAAGAAACAGCAGGCGGCCTTCCGGTATCTTCATTCCGGGGCCGCCTGCAGCATTCTTAACCGGCAGAACTGTAGAGGGAGACCGGTGAGGGCCCGATCAATAGTTCTGTGCGTAGATCTCGCTATAGTTGAAGGGGTGAAGGCAAGCCGGGCAGTTCTTCAGCGGCTTGGTACCGAAGTGTACATATCCGCACTTGCGGC
>CAZAVK010000028.1:0-33963 GCA_964488645.1 uncultured Rikenella sp.
TTTATCTGTCTAAAAGAGCAATACATTTATCTATCTCCCGCACAAGTTCACTCACTCTCTTCCTGGCCGTCACGGCATCCTCCCCACTGCCTAGAATCGATCCGGAGAACTTAGCTCTTTCATATTTTGCCTGAAGCTCTTTAACTTCTTCTTCTCTCTCTGCCAGCTGCCTGCGTGCCTCTGACAGTTCCCCCCTCAGTTCAGCCGCCTGCCCCGCCAGCTTCTCATACTCGGAGATCAGCTCTTCAGTCAATCTCCTGAGATGAAGATACTCTTCATAACCCTTCGCTTTCATGGCTGACAACTATAACGCAAAAGTAATATTTCTTTTCCTTTTTTTCAAGGAATGCAACTGTTATGTTTGCGCTTTGACAACAGAATGCTGAATTTGCAGTTCTCACAGTATTATGGATAAAAGAACCTTACTCTTTGTTATTGCAGCGGCAGCCGGACAAGTGCTCTTTTCACAGCCTGCGGGAGAGTACTCGTTCATCAGCCCGATGCGTGACATGCCCTCTTTGTCAGCCAGCTTTGCCGAGTTGAGGGCCGATCATTTTCATACCGGCCTTGACTACCGTACCGGCGGTGTTCAGGGCAGGGAGGTGCTGTCGGTTGATGAGGGTTATGTCTACCGGGTTGGAGTCAGCCCCGGCGGCTTCGGCAAGGTGCTCTATATAAGGCATCCTTCGGGCTACTCCTCTGTCTATGCCCATCTGAGGAATTTCAGGCCTGACATAGATGAATATGTCAGGCAGAATCAATACAGCCGCAAAAGCTTCACCGTATCACTCTTTCCTCCCGGGGAGCGCTTCACCGTAAGCCGCGGCGAGGTGATCGGCTGGTCAGGCAATACCGGAAGCTCATCGGGGCCCCACCTCCACTTTGAGATGCGTGACTCGGGCACCGAAGATCCGGTCAACCCCCTGACCCTCGGCATCGGGGTGGACGACAGCAGGAGGCCCACCATTGACAAGGTGGTCATCTACCCTCTGACACGCGCCTCGGTCGTTAACAACAGCCACAGGAAACAGATGATCAGGGCGGTGCAGGCTGACGGCTCATACCGTCTCGCCTCCGATGCGGTGCCGGTGATCTACGGTGAGACCGGCATCGGCATCAAGTGCTGGGATACCTTCGACAACAGCAATAACAGGTGCGGAGTATATGCCATTGAGCTGCTGGCTGACGGCATGCGGGTCTTCAGCTTCCGTGCCGACCGCTTTTCATACGGTGAGACACGTTATATCAATGCCCATATTGACTATGAGGCGAAAGCCACCACCGGCGAATATATCCAGAGACTCTACCTGCAGCCGGGCGACAGGCTCTCGATGTATGACGGGCACCTGTGGCGCGGGGTGCTCAGGTTCACCGATGATGCCGAGCATGATATCAGGATCATTGTGAGTGATGCCAGCGGCAACAGGTCAACCCTCGACTTCAGGGTCAGGTCACTCCCTGAACCTCCCATACCCCCTGCCGAAATCAGCTATACCAGGATGATTCCATGGGGAAGGGCCTCCGGGTTCGCAGCCGAGGGGATCCGCGTCAACTTCCCCGCCGGAGCGCTCTATGACACCCTCTGGCTGAGGTACAGCTCCCGGAAAGGCACCTCCAGGCATCTCTCGGCAATACACTCGGTGCATGATGAGACGGTGGCGGTGCATGCCAGGCCAACCCTCTCAATAAGACCCGATACGGTGCCTGCCGGCCTCGAAAGCAAGCTCTGCCTGGCCAGGATCAACGGCAAGGGCAGCCTTCTCTATGCCGGAGGAGCATACAAGGAGGGGTATGTGACAGGAGAGATAAGCAGCCTGGGAGACTATACCGTTGCCATAGACACCATACCACCCACGGCCGGATTCTCATTTGCCGGCGGCACCAACCTGACGGGAAGGTCACTCTTTACGGCCACCATACGTGACGATTTCTCAGGCATAAAAAGCTACGATATGTATGTTGACGGGGAGTGGATACTGGCCGAATATGACTCCAAAAACAACCTGCTCATATGCCGCCCCGACAATCGGAACATGAAACAGAATTCAGACCATGAGATTGAACTGAGGGTCAGCGATAATACCGGTAACCTGAGAGTGATACGGAGCACCTTCAGATGGTAAAAAAAGGCCTGCCGGTATAATACCGGGCAGGCCCCTCATCTCATCATATATCTTCTGTCAGCTGCTCATATAGCCTCTGTCAGCTGCTGCGTAACGGACATTACGCTACGCTACTCATCACAGCCTCGCCGGGCGATGCCCGATCATGACCATCCTGCAGTGCAGCGCTACTGATCAGAAAAGTTTTGCCGGGTAGAGTCCCTGGTCTACCATCTTCCGGATGCTCTCCACCACAAAGGGTTTGTCTTCGCGATAGGTCACCCCGAACCAGTGACTCTCACTGCGCAGCACCTGTATTGTAATCTCACCCTTCTTGACGAACTTGTCAAGCGAGGTCGGTATATCAAGCTCGGCCTTCGGATCGTTCATGCGCTCATTGAGGAAGTTGCTGAACTCGATATTCAGGTATTTGTAGACTGACGGCTTGAACCCGAACAGGTTCATTGAGACCACCTCGTCACCGGTATACTGGTTGATCTTGCCATCGGCATCAGGTGCAAATATCCCCTCCTTGCTCCTGCCAATGCCGCGGGTCTCGACGATGTGTTCGAGGTAACCCGTACCGCTCACCCTGCAGATGCCGCGGTTGACATGACCGTGGTCAGAGAGGGTGTTGCCCAGGCGGTAACCGATGATACAATAATTGGTATCATCTTTATCCTCGGTCAGGAACCTGTAAAGCACCTTGAAGGCATCATACCCGTAGTAGTCATCAGCGTTGATGACTCCGAACGGCTCATGTATCTTCGGCTCGGTGACCAGTATGGCATGGCTGGTACCCCATGGCTTCTGGCGCCCCTCGGGCAATGTATACCCCTTGGGCAGATTGCCCAGCTCCTGGAAGACGTAATCGATCTCGATAACATCCTTGAGCCGCCTGACAAAGGTCTCCCTGAACTGCTCCTCGATGTCGCGCCTTATTACAAAAACAACCTTGCCGAATCCGGCCCTCTTTGCATCATAGATTGAATAGTCGATAATTGTCTCACCTGACGGACCGACCTGGTCAAGCTGCTTGTTGCCGCCATACCTGCTGCCCATGCCGGCAGCCAGCACCATTAATGTAGGTTTCATCTGATTTATGTTTTGGATCACGCAATATTATCTAAATAATATTTACTTTCAAAGCCTCAATAAAAAGAATTGTCGCTGGTTGTAGAAATATGCGCCGATTCAGTGGAGTCGGCCATTGTTGCTGAAGCTGCCGGGGCGGGGCGGATAGAGCTCTGCTCTGCACTGATTGAGGGAGGCGTTACCCCCAGTGCCGGGCTGATCGAGTCGGTCCGCCGCAATATCGGTATACGGATGCACGTGCTCATCAGACCCCGAAGCGGAGACTTCCTCTACAGTGACTATGAGCTCAGCGTGATGAGACGCGACATCGAGATGGCCGGTGAGCTGGGTGCCGACGGCATAGTGACCGGGGTGCTGCGCAGCGACGGCACCATCGATGTTGAGCGGACTGCCCTGCTGGCAGAGTATGCAGCACCGATGTCATTCACCTTCCATCGTGCCTTTGACCTCTGCCGCGATCCTAAAAAGGGACTCGAAGATATTATCGCCGCCGGGGCCGACCGGCTGCTCACCTCAGGGCAGGCTAAAAATGCACTGGCAGGCGCTGCACTCATAAAAAGTATGATAGCATCAGCCGCTGGCCGGGCGGTCATCATGCCGGGCGGCGGGATTGATGAGTATAACGCTGCCCCCCTGGCTGTCAGCACAGGAGCACTGGAATACCATCTGTCAGGCAGACGCGAACGGGAAAGCATGATGACCTTCCGCAGGAAAGGAGTATATATGGGCGACCCGAGACTGCAGTCAGAGTATACCCTCAAGAGCGCAGACCGTGAACGCATCAGCCTGATAATAAAGACCCTCAGGGGCGTTGTTCTTTGAAAATCAATGGCTTCAAAAAAGAGCCAGGCGAACTTGATAGAAACAATAAACTCAAACAGATCAATAACTTAAAAACAAATGAAGATGAAAAAAACCACGTCACTGATCATGATCCTTCTCTTTGCGCTCTTCGCTGTCACCGAGAAGAGTCATGGCTGCACAAACTTCCTGGTAACCAAGGGAGCCAGCAAGGATGGATCTACCATGATCACCTATTCGGCTGACTCGCATGCACTCTATGGCGAACTCTACTTCTGGCCTGCAATGAAATACAAACCGGGCACCATGGTTGAAGTCTATGAGTGGGATTCGGGCAAGTTCAAGGGAATGATCGAGCAGGCCACCGAAACCTACTCCGTTGTCGGGAATATGAACCAGTTTCAGCTGGCCATCGGCGAGACCACCTATGGCGGACGTTTTGAGCTGATGAACCCTGACGGTATCATTGACTACGGAAGCCTTATCTACCTTACCCTGCAGAGGGCCAAAAACGCCCGGGAGGCCATCGAGACAATGATTGCACTGACAGACAAGTACGGCTACTGCAGCAGTGGCGAGTCGTTCTCGATAGCTGATGCCAACGAGGTCTGGATCATGGAGTTCATCGGCAAGGGCCCCGGAAAGAAGGGAGTGGTCTTTGTTGCACGAAGGATACCTGACGGATACATCTCGGGTCACGCCAACCAGGCGCGAATCCAGACCTTCCCGCTTGCTAACGGCACCACCTCCATCTCCTCGGCCAATATGTCACAGATACACAACCCGGCCGTCGAGACCGTATATGCCGCCGATGTGGTACAGGTTGCACGCGACATGGGATGGTACAGCGGCAGCGATGCCGAATTCAGCTTCAGTGATGTCTACGCTCCGGTTGACTTCAGCGGCGCACGCTTCTGCGAGGCACGCGTATGGTCAGGGTTCAACAAGGTGAACAGTAACATGGGGTCATATCTCAGCTATGCCATGGGACATGACCTGACCAACCGGATGCCCCTCTGGATCAAGCCCGACAACAAGCTCAGCCTAGAGGATGTGTTCGGACTGATGAGAGACTACTATCAGAACACCCCGATGGACATGACGAAGGATATCGGTGCCGGCCCCTATGCCAATACCGTCCGCTGGAGGCCGATGACATGGCAGGTTGACGGAAAGCAGTATGTGCATGAAAGAGCCATCTCAACACAGCAGACCGGATTCTCATTCGTGTCACAGTCGCGCTCGTGGCTGCCCGACCCGGTAGGCGGAATACTCTGGTTCGGTGTGGATGATACATATTATACAGTATATTCTCCAATGTACTGCGGAATGACTTCGGTACCACGCTCATTTGCCGTAGGTAACGGAGACATGATGACATACAGCTACGATGCAGCATTCTGGGTGTTCAATGAAGTGACCAACTATGTCTATACCAGGGCGAGCATCATGACTCCCGAGCTGCAGGCAAAGCAGAAAGAGCTTGAGCAGAAGTATATCAAGGAGACGGCAGAGATAGATCAGAGGGCTGCAGAACTGTTCCGGAGCACTGCAAAGGGTGCCGCAAAGAAGGGAACTGATCTCATCACCAGCTACTCGGTAAATGCCGGGGACAACACCACAAAGGAGTGGAGAGAGCTGTACAAATATTTGTTTGTCAAGTATATGGATGGCAATACCAAAACCGCCAGGCCGGTGCCTGAAGGCTACAAGTATATCTCACCCAAGGTGGAGTGGCCCGGTTACCCGCAGGAGTGGCTGATGAGAATCGCAATTGACAATGGGGAGATACTCAGGGTACCCGAAAAGAAAGAGTAGAGAATACTAATACCTGACTCAAGAAATATTTGCAGATTCGATAAAAATATTTGTACCTTTGCGACCTGTTTAAAAAGAGTAGATCAGACAAATAGATTTGCGTGATGGATTTAATGAAAGTTGTAGAAAAGGAATTTGCCAGCGGCAACGAATTCCCGAAATTCAGGGCAGGGGATACAGTTACTGTGCATTATAAGATCACGGAAGGCAACAAGGAGAGGATCCAGCAGTATCGCGGCGTGGTTATCCAGAAGGCCGGAACGGGGCTGAATGCCACGTTTACCGTCCGTAAGATGTCAGGCAATATCGGCGTGGAAAGGATATTCCCGGTTGAGTCGCCATTCATTGACAAGGTTGAGGTGAACAAGTATGGAAAGGTGCGCAGGGCACGAATCTACTACCTGAGGAACCTCACCGGCAAGAAGGCACGTATCAAGGAGAGGATATTCTAACCTGTCACGAAAGAACAGCTTGAAGAGGGTGTCTCATAATAAAAATGGGACACCCTTTTTCTTTTTATTTTACAGGTAAGATATTGTTTCAAAGAGCAGGTCCGATGTAACCATAAGGAACGTAACTTTTATCCTGCAACCCGGACACGATGATTGGAACACTACCCTATTTCAGCAGCTCGTCAGCCTTTTCCCTGGCCTTCTCCACCAGTTCATCAGCTTTGCGGTCAGCCTCGGTCACCAGCTGCTCAGCCTTCTTCTCAGCCTCCCTGTTGAGTGCCTCTGCCCCTTTCCTGGCTGCAGCCAGCGCTATGGGCCCTTTTGTCTCGGCATCGGCCACCAGCTTCTTGCCTCTCGCATCGGCCTCACGGCGTATCATCTCGGCTGATGACGCTGCTTCACGCCTGAGCAACTCAGCCTTCTCCTCCGCCTCCCTGATCAGCTTGTCGGCCTGCTGCTGTGCTGCCTCATTCAGCCTCCTGGTCACCTCACTCTTTACCGTGTCGGCCAGTGCAGTGACCGGCGATGTGCCACCGATGCTGCCCGCAAATGAGGGGGTTATCACCGGGCGCCCGAAGGTGCCTCCTATGTTGAAGTTCATCCTGATCATCTCGGGGGGAGTGAGCCCCAGGCCGGCCAGCGCAGCCGCCGGCGCAAAGGCGCTCATCAGTGCACCGGCAGCCTCACCCAGCTCCCTGCCGGGAATCTCTGCCTTTACCAGATAGTTAATGGTCTGATCGAGGCCCTGGTCACCCGATATATTGAATTTCATGCCGCCCAGCCTCGCATCGAACGGCTTGATAAAGACCCTCCCCTCATTGACTATGAATGAGGCCCTGAGATCCTTCACCACGTTTGTATAGGCAGGATCCATTTTCAGCAGCCCCTTGATCTTGTCAAAACTCTCTGACCTGATGATCTGTACCGATTCTGAGCTCAGCTCGCCAGCGCCGGCCAGCGTTTTGATCAGCGGCATCATTCCCTGCCCCAGCAGGCTGCTGAAGTCGATCCGGGCAGAGACGCTGCCGCCCAGACCGGCTGCTGCCGGCATAAGCTGCCTGACCATATTGAATGCAAGAAAAGCCTCTTTGATGCTTACGGTATTGACACTCAGTCCGGCATTGACCACCGGCCTCAGCGTATCGCGTGTGTCATAGAGGGCATTGACCAGCAGCGAGCCGCCCAGGGCCTTCATGCCGGTCTCCCTCAGGGTCACGGTGCCGTCGCGGATGATCACCTGTCCCCGCAGGTCGGCTGCCGTGAGGGAGCCATACGTAAGCTCACCGGCACGGGCATCGAGGGTGAAATCGATGTTACGGGGGATGATGAAGGGCTCCAGCAGGGTGGTATCTGCCTCGATGGTGTCGGAAGCGAGGATACCCATGATCTCATTCAGGTCGATCCGGTCAGATTTCAGTGAGAGCGAACCCTTTACCGTTCCGTCAGAGAAGAGATACGGAATATAGTTCTCTAGCCTCCCCTCCATGGAGAAGTCGCTCCCCTGCCCCACCCTGGCACTCATGCCGGTCAGGGTGGCACGAGCCGGGGAGAAGGCCAGGTCGGCACGGCTGATAACCAGGTCAGGCATATCTGACATCTCAATGGTCATCTCCTGCAGGCTCATGGTGCCGGAAGCCATGAACTGCTCATACCTGCCCTCTTCGATCATCGAGAGCCTGCCGGCCAGTTCAACCGACATGTCGAGCAGTCCGCTCAGACTGAGACTGTCAAGAGGAACGGCCTGCTGCAGCTTCGCCAGGTCAATGCGGCCCTTCATGGTCATGCTGACAGAGGGGTCGCTGACCGGGGTGCCCAGCCTGAGACTCATATCGAAAGGTGAGCCGGCCAGCACAAAATGGAAACGGTTCACCTCCACAACGCTGTTGTCACTATCCCGCCCGTCAGCCCTTATCCTACCGCTCACGGCAATATTCTCAATCCGTTCAGGCAGCGACGGGTAGCTGATCATGCCATCAGATACCTCAAGCGAGAGATCAACATCAGGCAGTGTGCTGTCTGCAGAGCTGTAGACACCCCTGACAACGCCGTCAAGCGAGACCAGCCCTGTGGCCTGCAGCTCTTCGTAGCCCTGCAAGTAGAAGGCGGGGACCAGTGAGAGCAGCGACTTGAATGACACCTCCGGGGCATCTAGCGCCAGGCCAACCTCGATATCATCACCGGGCATGGCCACGAAGCCGTTGAACCCGAGCGTGATGTCATTCAGCTGCAGAACATTCTCCTTCAGCCGGAAGATCATAGAGTCGAGCTCTGCATCTATCCCTGCCCTGAAATTCATCACCGTCCTGCTCAGCCAGGGGATGCCATCCATGACAAAGTCAATGCTGCCGGCATTGACACCCAGGTCGAGATTGGTCCGTGATCCGCTCATCCTGCCCGAGAGGATGAATCCGAGATCGTCGGCCTTAGCTGACATATCAGCCTCCCGGTCGGTATAGCGCAGCCTGCCGCCGTTGGCGGTGACCCGTCGCAGCAGCAGCTTCAGACCGGAATCATCGGCTTCAGCGGCACTGTCAGGCAGGCGGGCACCGGCATGCCCCTCCCCGGCAGCATCGGTCATCCGGGAATCCGCCTTCTCCCCTCCGGCACCGGCATCTTCTCCCTGGAGTGCCCCCGCAGAGGTCTCTCCGAAAATATCCCAGTTGGCCCTGCCATCAGCATTGACAATGGCATTCACCATCGGCTTCTCAAGATGCAGTGACCTGATCTCATAACCCTTCTTGCCAAAGAGACTCTTCAGGTTGATCACAATACGGAACGACTGAGCCGAGATAAGGGTATCCCCTTCGAACGGCTCCCGCCCGGTAACACTGAGATCGCTGAGTGAGAAGGAGGCGTCGGGGAACGTCCTGAAGAGGCTCAGCCGGTAGCCGCTGAACGACACGTCAGCATCAACCCGTCGGCTGATCTCCTCCTGCACCCTGCGCGAGATGGCATCACTGAAGAAGAGCGGGATGAGCAGCGCCGCCGCCAGAGCCAGCACCACCAGTGAGGCGGCAATGAGTCCCGCAATCTTTAAGACCTTATTCATGTTGTTAACCCTTTTCGCTTATCATTAACAGCGAATCCCTCTTCTTTATTTCAATCCTACGGCCTGAAACAGCAATAATATCATCCTTTTCGAATTCGGCAAGGATACGGCTGACACTCTCGCGCGACGAGTCGATCAGATTGCCGATCTCCTCCTGGCTGATGGGAATGGTGAATGAGACCGAATCAAAGATCTGGTCTGACATCTCCAGGATAACGTCGGCAATCTTCCCCCTGAGCTGCTTCTGCGAGCGGTTGACACACCTGTTGTAGATCTCAAGCTCATTGCGGCATATGTCAAGGATTATCTCATATGAGAAATCGGGATTTGACGAGAGCAGGTGCCTGAATGTGGTGATGTCAATAAAGCATGCCTCCACATCACTTATGGCAGTAATCGAGTACTGGTTAATCTTGTCACCGAAGGTGGTAGGCAGACCCAGGTAGCCCGGCGCCTTGATGAGCCTTACTATCTGATCGCCGTATGGCCCCTCTATATGCAGTTTGATAAGCCCCTTCCGGAGATACACCACATTGGTTGACAACATCCCCTGCTTGATCAGTATCTCACCCTTTCTGAAACCGGTAAGGGCACAGTTGCCTGAAAGCGTCTCCAGTTGCTGCTCAGTGAGCCGCCTGGCAGCCTTCGACCTGTACCGGCATGTTTTGCAATCATGTTCGTACATCCGATCCTCCATCATTTAATTGTGATCTAAATCACAAATCTATATAATTGAGATCACATTCGCTCTATACCTTAATAAAAAAAATAAGCGTTCTTTTGACCTGTTATTCAAACCACAATCAGTTACCATGGAAGCAGCAGAGAAACTTGTGATAATCAGCACGACCGGGCCCGAATTCCAGGAGAAGGCCACCCTCCCGTTTGTTGTAGCCACTGCAGCACAGTCAGTTGACACGCATGTGGTGATGATCCTTCAGGCTTCGGCAGTCCTGCTTGCCAAGAAGGGCATGGCCGCCAACGTTAATGCTCCCGGTCTCCTTCCTCTGGCAAAGCTGATGGAGACATTTATCGAGTTGGGCGGTGAGCTGCTGATATGCAATCCCTGCATCAAGGAGCGCAATATCAGGGAGGATGAGCTGATTGCCGGAGCAAGGCCCATTGCCGCCGGAACTGTCGTCACCGAGGTTCTCTCGGCAAAGGCATCGCTGACATACTAAATCCCGCAGGAACAAGCGGAAATTCAATACCAAACCCAAGATAAAAATCATACAATGAATGAGATTGCAACTCTTCAGGCAGAGGTAAATGCACTGAAGGAAAAGGTGGAAAGGCTGGAGGGCTCACGCCAGGACCAGCTAGCTATTGCCCTGATATCGGGCGATCTTGACAAGATACTGGCCGCCATGATCATCAGTCTGGCGGCAGCAGCACAGGACACAAAAGTGAAGCTCTTCTTCTCATTCTGGTCACTCTCGGCTCTGAGAGACAGGAAGAAGAAGGCTTCGGGGAAGGACTTCATATCAAAGATGTTCGGCATTATGCTCCCGAAAGGGAAGAGCAAGCTGAAGCTTTCCAAGATGAATATGGCCGGCATGGGCCCCTTCATGATCAAAACCCTGATGAAGAAGCAGGGGGTGATGTCACTTGAGAAGATGTTCCAGGAGGCTGCCGAGCTCGGCATAGAGATCACCGTCTGTGAGATGTCAATGAATCTCATGGGCTTCAAGAAGGAGGAGATGATCGACTATCCGGGGCTCCGGTTTGCCGGGGCGGTCACCTTCATGGCCGAGGCCAACGAGAGTTCTACACAGCTCTTTATCTCATAGTTCATTGCCGGGCGACACATAGAAACGGAATCTATTTTAAGCAACACCGGGAAACGGTATATGCTAAACAATTTCAGTATCAATTCATAAAAACTTAAGACAATGACAACAGACGAACTGAAGAACATCAGCGTGACGAAATCAGTTGATGCTAGGGGCACAGCATGCCCGGGCCCGCTGCTTGAGGCCAAGAAAGCTATCGGAACCATCAAGGCAGGCGATGTGATGGAGGTGCTGTCAGCCGATGAGGGCACCAGGGTGGATATCCCGAAATGGTGCGCCAAGCAGGGGCATGAATACCTCGGAACCATTGAGGAGAGCGGCTACTACAAGATACTGCTCAGGAAAAAGTAGATCCTTCAGCCCCGGCTATGGAAAAGAAAAGCGCCAGGATACTGGTATTCTCTACCGAAAAGGTCTCTGATCCCGCCATCGATATGGCGGGATTATTGAGAATGCACTACCCCCCTACGGTATATACCATTGCCCTGCCCTGCTCCAGCGGCGTGAAGCCCAGGTGGATCATGCACGCTTACGAAAAGGGGTTTGACGGGGTCTTTATAGCCGCTGACGGGACCGACTGCGCCTATGGCGAGTCATGTGTCGAAAAGACCGGCAGCCTGGTCAGCAGGACGCACGAGATGATGAAGGAGAAGAACATCGACCCGGCACGGCTCCGGATGGCTGCCATCTGCTCTATCTGCAGCGAGTCATTCGTCAGGCAGATCAAGAGCTTCAACCAGTACTTACTACAATCAACAAAGAGCTGATAATGACTGGAAATATCAAAACAGACTCTTATGATGCCCTGGTGATCGGAGCAGGCATTGCAGGAGGAGAAACGGCATTGAACCTGGCCAATAACGGCTTCAGGGTGCTGCTGGTTGAGAAGGACCTATCCATCGGCGGGAAAATGATCCTGCTGAGCAAGGTCTTCCCGACGCTCGACTGTGCTGCCTGCATTACAACCCCGAAGGTGTCAGAGATATCAAGGCACCCCGGGATAACCATCTTCACCGGCAGTGAGGTCACCAGCGTGGTAAAGAACGGCGAGAACAGCTTCGAGGCAAGCATCATCAAGCACCCGAGGTACGTGATCGAGGAGGACTGTACGGCGTGCCAGTTATGTGAGCAGGCCTGCCCGGTGGTGGTGAAGGATCAATACCAGTATAACCTGGTGGGCCGCAAGGCGGCATTCATTCCCTTCAGTATAGCAAGCCCGAGGGTGGCGGCAATAGATATTGAGAACTGTACCCTCTGCGGGGCGTGTGAGCGTGTCTGCCCCACCAAATGCATCGACTTCACCATGGAGGAGGAGCGTTACCTGATCACCGCCGGCACGGTGGTGGTGGCAACCGGGTTCAAGCTGTTCGATCCGCTCAATATGCCCAGGTATGGCTACGGCCGGTTCAGGAACGTGCTCACCTCAATGGAGATGGAGCGCCAGTTGGCCCCCACCCGGCCCTTTAACACCGTACTGCGGCCAGGCGACGGCAAGGTGCCCGACCGCATAGCCTATGTGCTCTGCACCGGCTCGCGTGATGAGACCATCGGCAACCCGGTGTGCTCACAGATATGCTGCATGTACTCACTCAAGCAGGCACAGCTGCTGATGGGAGCCCTGCCAATGGCTGACGTAACCATCTACTATATCAATATACGCTCATTCGGGAAAGGCTTCGAAGAGTTCTATGAGCAGGCCAAAGGCATGGGAGTCAACTTTATAAAAGGAAAAATCGGCAAGATCACCGAGAAGGGGAACGGCAACCTCATACTGCGCTATGAAGATATCAATGAGAACAGATTGAAGGAGGCAGAACATGACATGGTAGTGCTGTCGGTAGGTGTCCTGCCCAATAACGATCCGGTAGCGCTCTTTAACGGGGAGCTGCGGACAGACCATCTCAATTTTGTCGGACAGCCCAGTCCTCTTGCATGCCCGGCAGAGACCAGCATAAAGGGAGTATTCGTTGCCGGTACGGCGTCAGGGCCGATGGACATACCTGATGCCATCCTCTCGGCAGGCGCTGCATCATCGGAAGCAATGAGATATTTAATTCAAAAGTGATGGAGAGAAAGTTAGGAGTCTATATATGCCATTGCGGAGGAAATATCTCCGACTACGTTGATGTAGAGAAGGTCAGGCAGGCTGTCGAGAGTGAAGAGGGGGTCTTCCTCGCGAAGACAACCATGTTTGCCTGCAGTGATGCCACGCAGAAAGAGATGGTTGAGGATATACGCAAGCATGGCCTCGACGGACTGGTCGTGGCCTCCTGCTCACCCAAGCTTCACCTGATCACTTTCAGGGCTGTATCTGAAAGGGCACTGCTGAACAAGTACAACTATGTGCATGCCAACATCCGGGAGCAGGGCTCATGGGCACATGCTGACGACAAGGCGGGCGCCACCACCAAGGCCATTGATCTGGCCAGGTCGGCCATAGCCAAGGTACGCCTCTCCAAGTCGCTCGACCCGATAGTGATACCCTCAAAAAGGGCCATAGCAGTCATCGGTGCCGGCGTGGCAGGAATGAGGGCGGCACGTGAGCTGGCAGACATGGGGTGCCCGGTAACGCTGATAGAGAGAGACCATTTCACCGGCGGCCGCACTGGCCAGTGGGAGACCCTCTTCACCAGCGACGAGGCAGGCCATGAGCTGGCAGAGACGCTGTACAGGGAGGTGAGCGGACGCGACAATATCAACCTGCTGACCGGGGCAGAGGTGATATCCACCTCGGGAAGCATCGGCGACTTCACCCTGAAGGTGAGGGTGACACCCCGATATATCAGGGAAGGAGCCGACGGGGAAAGCCTGCAAAAGGCTATCGAAGTGTGCCCCGTAACAGTGCCCGACGAGTTCAACTTCGGCATGACCGAAAGGAAGGCGATTCACCTTCCGCACCCCGGACAACACCCGCAGTTGCCGGTAATCGACATGAAGAACTGCACCAGGTGCGGTGAGTGTGAGAAGGTGTGCAGCAGCATCGACCTGTCACAGAAGGAGCATACAATCGAAGTGAAGGTGGGTTCGGTGATGATGGCTACCGGGTTCGATCCCTACACCCCGTCAGAGGGCGAGTTCGGATACAGCCTGTCAGACTACGTGATCACCCTGCAGGAATTCAGGCGGCTGACCGCATTGAACAGCGGCAGGCTGACCTGGGAGGGAAGGGAGATAAGGAATATCGCATTCATCTATTGCGTAGGCAGCAGACAGTCACAGGGAGAGCATACCTACTGCTCTCGCTACTGCTGCACGGCAGCCATACACGCCTCGCTCGAGGCCCGAAAGCGATTCAGCTCCATAGAGAACAGCTACCACTTCACCCGCGGTATCAGGTCATACGGCAAGCAGGAGCTGCTCTATGCCGAGTCACTCCGCAACGGCGACATCTACCTGCAGTCATACGAGGAGGATCCGCCCAGGGTAGAGATCAGCAACGGCAAGGTCACAGTTGCAATAAATGACATACTCACCGGCGGGCGTGAGATCGCGGTCGCCCCCGACCTGCTGGTGTTAGTCACGGGTATGGTGCCCAGGGCTGACAACACGGTGGCATCGATATTCAAGCTGCCCAGCGGCCGCGACGGCTTCTTCAATGAGATACATATGAAGCTGCGCCCGGTGGAGACGGTGATCGACGGGATCACCATCAGCGGAACATGCCAGGGGCCTAAGAACATCACCGAATCGGTCAATTCAGCCCTCTCGGCAGCCACCAAGTCATACTCCATCGTGAACAAGGGAGAGCTGGCACTGGAGCCGATCGTTGCAGAGATCGACAAGGAGCTCTGCACATGGTGCGGCAAATGTGTAAAGGCATGCCCCTTTGACGCCATAAGCAAACAGAGTCACGGAAGCAAGGAGATAGCCGTCATTAACAACTCGGTTTGCAAAGGGTGCGGCATGTGCCTGCCGGTATGCCCCGAGAATGCCATCAACCTGATAGCATTCTCTGACAATGAGATAGAAAGCATGATTAACGCACTTGCAGGTTCATAACAACTATACCAGATGGAAGTAGAAAAGGGTAAAACATTCAAGTATCTCAGGGAGAAAAGAGAAGTGCCTGAAGAGGTAAAAGAGAACCTGAAACACTTCACCAGGGTAAAAAAGTCAATTACCGATGCCCTGAAAGAGGGGGAGCTGACAATCGGACAACTCTCCGAGAAGATCGGCATGCCCCGGAATGAGGTCGTATATTTCCTGATGACACTGGTCAAGTATGGCCAGGTGGAGACCGGTGAGATAGATGATATGGACGAGTACTTCACCTATAAACTGAAGCAATAATGGCAGCTATCAATACTCAATTTGGCAAGAAACTGGCGAGGTTCGGGGCTTTTGACTTCAACGCCTGCTACAATTGCGGTACCTGTACTGCCGTCTGTTCCCTCTCCACCGAAGATGACTCCTTCCCGCGCGAGATGGTGCGGTTCACCGCTCTCGGACTGGAGGATGATATCAAGGGCTCACTCAAGCCATGGCTCTGCTACTACTGCGGTGAGTGTACCACACACTGTCCGCAGAAGGCTGAGCCGGCCGAGCTGATGATGTCACTGCGCAGGTGGCTCACCTCAGTATATGACTGGACCGGCCTCTCCGGACTGCTCTACCGCTCGGTGACAGCAGCCGTGACGGCTATGGTGCTGGTGGCACTGGCAGTGCTGGCATATGGCTGGTCAAAGGGATTCGAGCCGGCAGTGGTAATGCATACCGGACACATATTTGAGATGGTGGCAATCGGATCGGTATTCCTGGTGATACTGCTTCCGAACATCATCCGCATGTGGAACTTCATCATACTCAGACAGGGCATCAAAGCACCGCTGAAGACCTACCTTGTCACCTTCAAAGATCTGATTATCCACATGTTCACCCAGAAGCGCACCCTGGGATGTGACGACAACCAGGTGAGATGGTTCGAGCACCTGATACTGGTGATCGGGTACCTCGGACTGCTCTTCACCACCGTCTTCCTCGACTGGTTCTCGACAGGCAGCCTCTTTGTGATCATTCTCGGATATGTGGTCAGTATAATCATCTTTACCGTGACCATCATCTTCGTCAGTGAACGCATCACCGGGAAGAAGGCGGTGTCACAGAAGTCACAGCCCTCTGACTGGATGTTCGTGGTTTGGCTGCTGATGATGGGACTGTCAGCCTTTGCCGTAAGGCTATTCATTGACCTGGGAATCCTCGAGAGCAACTTCTGGCTCTATATGGTGCACCTGATAGTGCTGGTACAGTGGGCGCTCATAATTGTTCCGTTCGGCAAATGGACCCATTTTCTCTATCGCTCGTTTGCAATGTATTTCGATGCGATAAAGAAAAACCTCAATTAAGTTGTAAATTAGTGGCAGAAATGCCTGTGCGGCAGCCTCCCGTCGGGAGGTTGCTGCATTTATACCGGTGCCATGCCCAACAGGAGACGATACCGTACCATCAGCAGACCGCCCCGCGTGGCGGGCTACAAGCCCTTCGGGGTGCCGATGCGCGATATCGGCACGGTGATCATCACCGTCGAGGAGTATGAGTCGCTGCGGCTCGCCGACTACGAAAACCTCACCCACGAAGAGGCCGCACGGAAGATGGAGGTCTCCCGCCCAACCTTCACCCGGATCTACGATAAGGCACGCAAGAATGTTGCCAGGGCATTCGCCGAAGGAAAGGCTATAGTGATACAGGGCGGCACCTACAGGCCACGAGGGTACTGGTACCGCTGCAACGACTGCAACGAGACAATGGCAACCCCCTCCCCCGCAGGCAACTGCCAGCGGTGCAACTCCGAAAACCTCGACCGCATAGATGAGCAGCAGCCGGGAGCGTAAGTAACACTTCTCTTGTTACACCGGTATCGTTTATGCCCGGTTGCCCTGATCTCTTTTTAAGTCTCGCCAGACCGACTATACCTGACATTTTTTGAATCCTTGTCAGACTGACTACACCTGACATCTTTTACTGCCTGACCCCTATTTCAGACCATTGCTTTTGTGAACTCCCCGCTGAAAACTTTTGCAATGATTTTAAATAATTTTCTCTTTATGTGAACATATGTTCACTTTAATTATTATCTTTGAACCAGCTTCCGGACAGGCTGCAGGAGCTCAATCCGGGAGAGTGATTGAGAAACAGTTCATAAACTAAAAAAGGAGGATAGATTATGCCATTTGGAGATCGTACCGGACCGATGGGGATTGGTCCCCGTTCCGGCAGGGCATTCGGTTATTGTGCAGGGTTTGCTGCACCGGGTTACACAAGAGGTGGCGGAGGCGGCCGCAGCACTGGATATGGCGGCGGTTTTGGCCGTGGTATGGGTTACGGTGCAGGCTTTGGCCGTGGTGGCGGTTATGGCCGTGGCATGGTTTACGGTGCAGGCCTTGGCCGTGGCGGAGGTTATGGCGGCGGCATGAGAAGTGGCGGAGGGCGTGCATTCCGCCAGGGATGGGGTGTCGCTCCAGGAGCTGGCTATCCTGCGGCCGGACCCTGGCCATGGTGGCAAACCATGGGGAAGGAGGATGAGATAGAGATGCTGAAGGCAGAGATAGACTCCCTCGACCGCTCCCGCAAAGCTATTGTGAAAAGGCTCACTGAGCTTGAGAAAGAGTGACACTTCAGCTCAGGTGAAAGTCGCGCAGGTAGAACCTCTCTCCCCTGTAGAGAGAGGCTCGTATCAGCTTCTGCCGGAGCAGTGACTCCACCACGCTGAAGTCGGCATTACTGCGTGCCAGCAACGACTGCATCGCATCCTCCCTCAGGGGATGCACTGCGGTGATGTTCAGGATATCCTCACGGATATTTCCGGTTGCCCCGGTCTCAATACCCTCGAATCCGGTTAACAGAACGGTGTCCAGACCGGCCTCGCTGAAGATATTCCATGCCAGGTTTATCCGGTCAATCTCCGGAGGCAACACACTCCTGCTGGCCGGAGGCCTTGTCGGGATAGCGATATATGCCCTGGCAGGATTGAGAGACCTGACCAGTGAGGCGACCTCCACGATCTGTTCTTCGCTTTCATTCACCCCGCGGCAAAGCATCGTCTCCGTTATGAGCCGGCCGTTGTAGCCTGCTGCAAACAGCTTCAGCCCCTCTGTCACCATCTCGAAGGAGAGCCCCCTCACAGGCCGGTTCACCCTGAGCCAGGTGAGCCGGTCGGCAGCATCGGCCTTGACCGATATCAGGTCTGCAGACATAAGCTCCTCACGCACCGCAGCATCATGAAGCAGCGAGGAGTTGGTTATAACTGCTATCGGAATGGCGAGCTTCTTGAGAAGAGCGATCGAACGCCCCAGGTTAATGTCAAGTGTAGGCTCACCATTCGAGACAAAAGTCAGATAGTCAGGCCTCTCCCCTTCTCCATTCTTTTCAAGATGCCTCTCCGCAGCACTCAGTATCTGCTCCGGCATAAAGAATTCGCCACGGGTAAGGGTAATCCGGTCTGTCAGCCCCACCTGGCAGTAGATACAGTTGTATGAGCACACCTTTGGCCTGGTGATATTGTTGATACCCAGGCTGCGCCCCAGACGACGCGACGATACAGGACCGAACGTAATCATATAACCCTCCCTTCTCGTTTTACAATACAAAGATAATGAACATAAGTTCATTTAAAATTATCTTTTCCAAATTGAAATAATATTATCTTTGCAGCTACGGTCCCGTAGCTTAATTGAATAGAGCATCTGACTACGGATCAGAAGGTTACAGGTTTGAGTCCTGTCGGGATCACTAAAAAGACAGTCTCATGCAATCAACTGCTGAGACTGTTTCTGTTTTTTCCGGTCAGCAATTATCCGGAACTAATCAACTCCGGGGCAGTATCCTCTCCCCCTGAGATATCATCCGGCAAGTATCATGTACGCATCTGACAACATCATGATCACCCTCTCTGCATATCGTCTTCCCTTAACCGGTATCCCAACCGGCTATTGTGTTATATTTGCCATTCAACAACTCGTTATGGGTACAGCAACCATCATAGGCGCCACCGGGCTGGTCGGCGGACATATTGCAGAGATCCTCTCAGAAGAGCGGCACTGGGATACCATCAGGCTGCTCACCCGCAGGCCGGTTGAGTCTGCCCTCAGGGGCACGGAGGTGGTGGTCACCGATTTCGGCGATCCGCAGTCCTTCCGGGAGGCCGTAAGGGGGAGTGATGTGCTCTTCTGTGCTGTCGGCACCACCAGGAAGAAAGTTGGTGGTGATATGGTGCTATACCGCTCCATTGACCATGACATACCGGTCAACGCCGCGATCCACTGCCTGGCCACCGGATGCAGCCGCTTCCTCATGGTCTCGTCGGTGGGCGCCTCGGCAAAGAGCAGAAACTACTACCTGCGGTTCAAGGGTGAGGCGGAGGAGGCCATTGCCGCACTGGGGCTGCCCTCAGCCTCCATCTTCCGTCCCTCGATGCTGCTCGGGAAAAGGGACGAATTCCGCTTTGGCGAAGAGGCCGGGAAATTGGCAACAATCCCCCTCTCCTTTCTCTTTCCCTCGAAATACCGGCCGGTGCATGCCCGCGATGTGGCACGGGCCATGGTTGAGGCCGCCCTCCGTAATGAAAAGGGATTCCGCATATATCACCGCTCAGAGATGATGAGCCTGGCAGGCCGGTAAGCCTTGCCCGGTAAACGGAAACAGAAACTGATCAGAAGCTGCTGTTATGGAATATACTGTAAGAAGAGCCGGAGAAGAGGACTTCCCGGCTATGCTGGCACTTATCAGGGAGCTGGCCGAGTATGAAAAGGCTCCTCATGAGGTAACCAACAGCGTTGAGCAGATGAGGCGCGAGCAGCACCACTTCAGGTGCTTCGTCGCCGAGACCCATCAGGGCGTAATCGTCGGAATGGCACTATACTATTTTGCATACTATACATGGGTCGGTAAATCGCTCTACCTTGAGGATATTATCGTCACTCAGGAGTTCCGCGGCAGGAAGATCGGACTGGCGCTGATGGACCGGGTGATGCAGGAGGCCGAGGATGAGGGGTGCAAGCGGGTCAGATGGCAGGTGCTCGACTGGAACGAGCCGGCCATCAACTTCTACCGCAAAAGCGGGGTCGAGATAAGCCGCGAATGGCTCAACTGCACCTTCGGGGTGAAGGGGATAACTGAATATAACCGGGAGAGCCGGAAGAGGCGTAACAGCGCAGACGACAGCATGTGACATCATTGCGTTGGCGGAGGAGTCATCATAACGGCGTCTTCCGGCGTTCAGTTCACCCCTTTCGGGAAGTTCGACCGGTTCTCGCTGCATATCGAGCTGGAGCCTACATTCGACCCCTGCCAATGAGGAACTAATCCTGCAGGCTGCATGGGTCATCAGGTACCGGTTTCTCAGGTAAAAGATTTTTTGTACTTTAACAGTTCAGAGATGGCTGTGGCCAGCACTACACGGCGTCGCAGCCATGCTGACTGAGACTGTTGAAGTTATGCTGACTGAGACTGTTGAAGTTATGCTGATCAGAAAGAGGAAATCGGGGCAGCTGCACTCATACCTCGCCCTGCGGAAGGCTGTGGGGTGGATAGGCATACTGCTGCCATTTGTACTGGCACTCGGCAATATCATCATTACCGGCAAGGCCGTCCTCCTGCCCAATATCAGTGTCTACTATCACACCGCCATGCGCGACCTCTTTGTCGGTGCAATATGCTCTATCGCCCTCTTCCTCTTCTTCTACCGCGGTTATGACCGGTGGGATGACATCACCGCCGACCTGGCCGCTCTTTTCGCGCTGGGCGTGGCATTCTTCCCGACCATCGAGAGCGGCCCCCTCAACTGGGCAGCATGGGTGCACCTGGTCTCCGCCTCGCTCTTCTTCATCACACTGGCATTCTTCTCGCTCTTTCTCTTCACCCGCAGCGAGAAAAACCCCACCTCAATGAAGATCAGGCGAAATCTCATCTACCGGATCTGTGGAATAATCATGCTCGTTGCATTGGTTTCAATACTGCTCTTTATGCTCCTTTCCGGCGGAAACAAATCGGGCTCGCGGTTTGTTTTCATTGCTGAGACAGTGACCCTTATTGCCTTCGGAATCTCCTGGCTTACCAAGGGAGGAACACTTTATCCTGACAAACCTTTAAAAGAGAGTGATCATGGAAGATGATGAAAAAATTATCAGGGTCTTTACGGGACCTGAAGAGACTGCGCTGCTCCTGCTGAAAAGACTCGAGCAGACCGGTATCAGGGGGATGATCAAGAACGATTCAGGCCTCGGGTACCTGGGTGCCACACCGGTGGCGGTTGACCTCTACATCTTTGAGAATGACAAAGAGAAAGCCTGGCCTCTTGTTGAGCAGTTCATCAACAGGAATGAATAGAGTGAACCCTGACAAACAATTCAATGAATGAAACGAATAACTCTGCTGACTGTCATTATCATGGCAGTGATGGCATTCTCATGCAACAATGCAAAACCTCCTGCTGATATGATAGTTACCAATGCCGTTATCTGGACCGGCAGCGACTCTGCGCCGTGGGCTGAGGCCATGGCCATATCGGGCGACACCATCACTGCCGTCGGAACCCGTCGCGAGGTGATGCGGCTGCGCACAGAGAATACCAAAGTGGTTGACCTCGGCGGCCGCTTCGTCACCCCGGGATTCATCGACTCGCACGTACACATGCTCCAGGGCGGGTCCAATCTCGCTTCGGTGCAACTGCGCGACGCCACTACCCCGGAGATCTTTACAGAACGTATCAGGGCCTATGCCGACTCCATCAGGCCGGGAGAGTGGATCCTGGGCGGCGACTGGGACGGGAAGGGATGGGAGAGCCTCCCCCACCGCGACTGGATAGATGCCGTCACCCCAGATAACCCAGTCTTTGTATCACGGCTCGACGGCCACATGGCACTGGCCAACTCACTGGCCATGAAGCTGGCCGGCATTGACAACAGGGTCGCTGACGTGTCCGGGGGCACCATCATGAGAGGCCCTGACGGACGCCTTACCGGCATCTTCAAGGAGAATGCCATGGACCTGGTCTCGGTGAAGATACCCCCTCCGTCAGAAGAGGAGATTGACCGTGCGCTGACCGCAGCAATGCACTACCTCGCCTCCAACGGGGTCACCTCGGTACACGCTGTCGACGGCGCTGAGTATGCCGGGGCGCTCAAGCGGCTGCAGCAGCGGAATGAGCAGATAACCCGTGTCTATTACCTGCAGACAGCCGACCGCTGGCATGAGCTCAGTGAGCAGATTGCACGCGAGGGCGCCGGCGACAAATGGCTCCGTACCGGCGGAGTGAAAGGGTTTGTTGACGGCTCGCTCGGATCACATACGGCAGCCTTCCTCGAGCCTTATACCGACCTGCCGACTGATACCGGTTTCTTTGTCAATACTGAAGAGCAGCTCTATGAGTGGATCTCGGGAGCTGACCATGCAGGACTGCAGGTGGTCATACACGCTATCGGCGACAGGGCTGTCAACTTCCTGCTCAACAGCTACGAACAGTCGGCCCGCGAGAACGGTGAGCGCGACCGCCGCTTCAGGATAGAACATGCACAACACCTGGCACCCGGTGATATCGCAAGGTTCGCTGAGCTGAAGGTGATAGCCAGCATGCAGCCCTACCACGCCATCGATGACGGACGATGGGCGACGGAGCTGATAGGCGCTGACCGGGAGAAGAGAGCATACGCATTCAGATCTCTTATAGATAACGGTGCCACCCTCGCCTTCGGAAGCGACTGGTTCGTGGCACCGGCCACACCCCTCGAAGGGATATACGCAGCAGTGACCCGGCGGACACTCGACGGAAAGAACCCTGACGGATGGGTGCCCGAACAGAAGATCACCGTATCCGAAGCTCTCAGGGCATATACCATCAATGCAGCCTATGCATCATTTGATGAAAAGATCAAGGGCACCCTTGAGCCGGGCAAGCTGGCCGACTTTACGGTGACAGACCGCAACCTGACCGCCATCGACCCGGTGGAGATATGGGATGCCAGGGTGATGCAGACATGGGTGGGCGGCAAAAAGGTCTATGACAGGGAGGAGAACCGATAACCATATGGTGATGAGATACAGGAACAGCTACCTGGGACCGGCAGCGGCAATGCTGCTGGCACTGTTTTTTATTAACTGCAATAATCTTGACGCACAGATGAAAAGAGCCCGCAACCTAGGGATAGAGATCGGAATACTCAGACCGGGTAAGCTCAATGCCATAACTGATGTAAAGGGTGTGAAGGTGGGACATGTCACCCTTATCGAGGGCGACTCGGTACGTACCGGAGTAACCGCCATCCTGCCGCATGACGGCAATATCTTCCGCAGCAAGGTGCCGGCCGGCATCTTCGTCGCCAACGGCTTCGGCAAGCTCACCGGCATCACACAGGTCGATGAACTGGGAAACATCGAGACCCCCATCGTGCTTACAAACACCCTTGGCGTGCCGGTGGCCGCACGGGCGGTTCTTGAATATACCCTCGCCCTGCCGGGCAACAGGAGCATTCAGAGTGTCAATGCGGTGGTGGGCGAGACCAATGACGGCCGCCTGAATGATATCCGGGGCATGCATGTCACTACAGAGCATGTCCTGGAGGCCATCAGAAACGCATCTGACGGACCGGTGGCCGAAGGTAATGTCGGCGCCGGGACAGGCACCGTCTGCTTCGGCTTCAAGGGAGGTATAGGCACGGCATCACGTGTGCTGCCCGGAACCCGGGGAGGATATACCGTCGGGGTGCTGGTACAGACCAACTTCGGGGGCGGACTGACGATAGACGGTGTGCCGGTGGGGCGCGAGATGGGTAAGTTCAGCTTCCGTACCATACTGGATGAATATACTGATGACGGCTCCTGCATGATGGTGCTGATGACCGATGCTCCCCTCTCCTCCAGGAACCTGAAACGGCTGGCGGCAAGGGCCTTCTTCGGAATGGTGCGTACCGGCGCCAACGGCTCCAACGGCAGCGGCGACTATGTCATAGCCGTCTCTACCGTACCTGAGCTGCAGATACCCCATGCCTCCCTCTCACGGCAGCAGGAGTGGCATGAGATGCGCAATGATGATCTCGACCTGCTCTTCCAGGCAGCCGCCGAGGCAACCGAGGAGGCGATAATCAACTCACTCTTCGCGGCAGAGACCATGACAGGGGTGGATGGGGTGACCGTGGAAGCACTCCCCGTAAAGGAGACACTCGATATCCTCAGGAAGTACAACAGGCTGAAGAAGTGATAACCCCTGCCAGGCCATCAGAGATAGGGTAATCGGATTCACCCTGACACCCGAGCCATCACCAAAGATACAGGCGTTTACAATTTTTCTGAAAACCAAAACCAGATGAGATGAGAAGAGTACTGCTTCTGTCAGCCTGCCTGCTGGCAGTGTCATGTTCAACAAAACAACCCGGAAAAACCATGTTTGCACCTCTCGATTCACTGCTTGATGCACAGTTCCATGCCGGCGAGCCCGGCGGTGTCCTCCTGATAATGAAAGGCGACAATACAGTCTATCTCCGGAGCTTCGGCCTGGCCGACATGGAGACACGGGAGGAGATCACCCCGAATACCCTCTTCAACCTCGGCTCGATCTCCAAGACCGTTGTCGCCAACGGAATACTCATCCTCAATGAGGAGGGGAAACTCTCGCTTGATGATCCCATGTCAAAATACTTCCCCGAGTTCAGCAGCCGGGAGATAGCTGACCGGGTCACCGTACGGCACCTGCTGACTCACACCTCCGGCCTGCCTGATAACAGGAAGGTTGATGAGAACCCTGAGTTTTTCCTTACTGCGAAGGATTATGAGAACTTCCTGCCGGTGATGCAGGCTGAGCAGCTCAACTTTGAGCCCGGCAGCAGGTATGAATACTCCAACCCGGCCTTCAACGGACTGGCACTGATCATTGAGAAGGTGACCGGACAGAAGTGGCAGGAGTTCATTGCTGAACGCATCTTCACCCCTGCCGGCATGACCACCAGCACCATCACCGACGGTCCGCACCCCGAGAGCGGTGTCTCGCATGCCTATGAGTTGGTTGACGGCCGTTGGACCGAGTCTGACTACGGCGAGTTCCCCACCTTCGCGGCTGCCGGTAACGGCGGCGTATGGAGCTCGGTGAAGGAGCTGGCCCTCTATGAGAAGGGTGTCAGGGAGAATCTCTTCCTTGGCAGCGCACTCACCGATGCTTCGCGCACCATATGGCACCCTGATGCCTGGAGCCGGCCCTCTCCGCCCTTCATCGGCTACGGCTGGTTCATAGGCGAGGATCAGCTGCTTGACAAACCCAACAGCTACGGGGTGAGGTTTGTATATCATACCGGCGACCAGGGCGGATTCAGGGCATTCCACTTCTCCATACCCGAAAAGGATCTGCTTTATGTGGCCCTGTTCAACCGTCCGCCGGACGACCTTAATGAGATTATCTTTACCGGACTCGATATACTGAAAAAGAATAACTGGCTCGAATGACCACAGCTATTAAGAAGAGAGGATTCCTCAGTCTGGCAACTCTCATTTTGCTGCTGTCAGCTACGCTACAGCCTGCCGAAGGGTGTGTCGTCAGGCAACCGGCAATCCCATCCCTCCTGCCGGCACATCCTCTCCCCGACTCGCTGCCTGCCATCGGCTGGAGCAGCCGCACCATCTCAGAGGGTGTTCTCCTGAGAACAGCTCAGACACGTCTCTTCGACTCTGACCAGGCCGTATATGTAGTTGATATTGACACCACGGCCGGCGACTTTGAGTTTGGGGTGGCCGCCTCCGACAAGCCGCTTGTCACCAGCCTCTTCGCTGCGGGCGAGGGTGCTCTGGCCGCAGTAAACGGCACCTTCTTCAACATGAACCGCCACCCCCGCTCACTTGTTGGTATCACTGAGTACGGGCATGTGCTCTTCATCGTGATCGACGGCCGTCAGCCCGGATACGTTGACGGGATGAGCCTCTTCGAGGCGAGGGAGCTGGGGCGGAGCCTCGGATGCAACGACCTGCTGAACCTCGACGGCGGAGGATCAACCACCCTCTACATAAAGGGTGAACCGCGCGACGGGGTGGTCAACAGACCGTCGGGCAAGGCGGAGAGACGGGTGCCGAGCATCCTGTTCGTCAGGGAGAGATAAACTGAAAAACCGTTATAAAATGAGCTATACACTGCAACCTGGCGCAAAAGCCCCGGGATTCACGCTGCCGGCCACTGATGGCAGAAGCTACAGCCTGTCAGACTTCGATGACTACCCATACCTGGTGATCTTCTTCACCTGCAACCACTGTCCCTATGTCATCGGATCAGATGAGGTGACCAGGACCACTGCTGAGAAGTACCGCGACAGGGGAGTCACCTTCGTCGGAATAAACTCCAACAGTGAGAACACCTACGAGGAGGACAGCTTCCCAAACATGGTGAAGCGGATGGAGGAGCACCGGTTCCCATGGAAATATCTCTATGACAGGGAGCAGACGGTGGTCAGGGCCTATGGCGGTCTGAAGACACCGCACTTCTTTGTGTTCAACCGAGACAGGGTGCTGGTCTATACCGGCCGGGGTGTCGACTCGCCCAGAGATGTGTCGCGGATGACGGTGAATGACCTCGACCGTGCGCTCGATGAGCTCACCTCCGGCAGGGAGATCACGGTGCCGGTCACCAACCCCATCGGGTGCAATATCAAGTGGGAGGGGCAACACCCCAAATGGATGCCTCCCGAAGCATGTGACCTGGTATAATGAAAAATAAGCCTCTCATATCAAAAACCGGCAGGCTCTACCTCGTGATAGCTGCCATCGCGCTTATTGCAATAATACTGCTGGCCAGCAAGCTGGTGCTGTGGGGAGCGATCTTCTTCGCCGCAGCGCTGATAGTGCTAGGCATCCATCAGCTGATACAGCTTAATGTCAAGGTCACCAGGTTTGAAGACAATATCTCGGGGCTGGAGGAGAAGAACCTCGATCTGATACGGCTCAACGAGAAGCTGACCAGTGAGAACCTCTACCTCAGGGAGCGCCACTTCCAGGTGACCCAGATCAAGAGCATCCTTGAGATGAACCTATTCGAGATTGATACCAGCTTCCGGCGTACCATCAATATGACTGAGACCTATAATGACCGGGAGATACGCCACCTCGGCAGCCTCGCCGTCTCCCTGAAGGCGAAGTACGGCATCGACATGAAGGAGCTGCGTTTCAGATATAACCCCACGAATGACGAGCTTATCGTGGCCAATGTCAATCCCTGCTTCCTCTCCTTCGGTGAGCGGAAGGTGGAGTGGGAGTTCTTTGAGACGTTTGAGTACAGACGGCAGCTGCCGGTCACCGCCAGGCGGTGGATGACCAGCGATGACCTGGGTGAGCGCACCGCTGAGCTGAAGGAGGAGATACGGCTACAGACGGAGGAGTCGGTCAGGAAAGGGCCCGAGGAGCTGGCATGGATCAGTGAACCGATCAGGGAGAATGTTGAGAACACCATCAGGGTGCTTTTCAAAGGGATCTGCAGCAATATCCATTTCGCCGAGAAGCATGACGACACCTTCGTGCGTCTCGAGGCACTGAAGCCTGAAATGCTTGAGGGGCACCGCAAAGAGTTGCAGAAGGGTGTCACCCCGTAGCAGGCACCGGTTACCGTAACAACAAGAAATATGAAAGCGATCAGGATTGTACCGCTTCTTCTGCTTGGCGCAGCAGCGGGCTGCATAGGCAGGGAGGAGCAGCCGGGCAGGCACCAGCTATGGTATGACCACCCGGCAGAGACATGGAATGAGGCCCTTCCCCTGGGCAACGGACGCCTGGGGGCGATGCTGTTTGGCAACCCGTCGGTGGAGCACCTGCAGCTCAACGAGGAGTCGCTCTGGGGCGGGGTCAATGTGCCCAACAACAATCCCACCGCGCTGGAGAACCTGCCGCGGATAAGGAAGCTGATCCTCGACGGCAGGGTGCCCGAGGCGTACGAGCTCGCAGAGAGACACCTGGCAGGGATACCCGGCAAGACATGGTCATACCAGACACTGGGTGATATCTTCTTCAGGTTCGCCGATACGAGCGCTGCCGTAACAGACTACCGCCGGCAGCTCGACCTGGCAACGGGAATAGCCTCCGTCACCTTTGCAAGGGGCGGTAACCGGATCAGCTATGAGGTTTTCATTCCTGCTGCCGAAGACCTGATCGTCATAACGATGCAGTCAGCCAGGGCAGGCGGGCTCGATATGGAGATAACCATGAGCAGGCCGCAGGATGCGGTGATAACAGCCTCGGACAACCGTATAGACATGAGCGGGACGGTGACCGATCCCGATGACCCGGAGAGAGGCCCGGGAGGTGAACATATGCGGTTCTTTGCCTCACTGATGGTGATGAGCCATGACGGTGAGCTGACCGCAGGCGAAAGCAGCCTTACCCTGACGGGAGGGAAAGAGCTCACTCTTTTCTTCAATGCACACACCGATTACAACCCGGAAAAACTGAATTTCGACCGTGCCATCGATCCCCGAAAGCTCTGTATGGAGGCTGTCAGCAAGGCCTCATTCCGGTCGCTGAAGACAATACGAAAGGAGCATATCCGCGAGCACTCATCACTTTTCGGGAGGGTCTCCCTCTCGCTGGGCAGTGACGGGGACCTGGATGCGCTTCCGACAGATGAGCGGCTCAGGCGGATGAAGCAGGGTGACGATGACCCGGGACTGCTGGCTGACTACTTCCAGTACGGGAGATACCTGCTGATGGCATCATCACGCCCGCCCGCCACCCTGCCAGCCAACCTGCAGGGCATATGGAACAAGGAGATCAACGCACCGTGGAACTCCGACTATCATACCAATATCAACCTCCAGATGAACTACTGGCCGGCGGAGGTGTGCAACCTTTCCGAGACGGCCGAGACGGTGATCAGCTTCGTGGAGCGGCTCACCGTACCGGGAGCGGTCACGGCACGTGAGACATACGGAGCCGGAGGGTGGACCCTTCACCATACCACCGACATCTTTGGCAAGACAGCGGTGCTCGACGGTGTCTACTGGGGCATGTTCCCGCTGGGTGGACCATGGATGACCCTGCCGTTGTGGGAGCACTTCCTCTTCACCGGCGATACCGCCTTCCTGCGTGAGCGGGCCTACCCCGTAATGAAGGGCGCGGCTGAGTTTATCACGGGGTTCCTTGTCGAGGGGCCCGGCGGGGCACTGGTCACCGTCCCCTCCTACTCGCCCGAGAACAGCTATATCGACCCGGTCAGCGGCAAGGCGTTCAAGCTCACCTATGCTCCTTCGATGGATAACCAGATCATCCGTGAGGTGCTGGGCAACTGCCGACAGGCCGCCGGGATACTTGATATTGACCGCGAGTGGGCTGACTCACTGCAGGAGATCATTGGGAGGGTGCCTCCTGACAGGGTGGCCGGCAACGGCACCCTGATGGAGTGGATAAAAGAGTACGAGGAGGCTGAGCCCGGTCACAGACACTTCTCGCATCTCTTTGCCCTTCACCCCGGCACGCAGATCACACCGGAGAGACCCGAACTCTATGCTGCGGCACGACGTACCCTGGAGCGGCGACTGGCGCATGGCGGGGGACATACCGGGTGGAGCAGGGCATGGCTGATAAACTTCTACGCGCGGCTGCTAGACGGCGATGAGGCATACCGTCACCTGAAGCTGCTGCTGCAGCGATCGACACTGCCCAATCTGTTCGATGACCACCCGCCATTTCAGATTGACGGCAACTTCGGAGGCACAGCCGGCATCGCCGAGATGCTGCTGCAGAGCCACAACGGCGTGGTGCATATCCTGCCGGCCCTGCCCGCCTTGTGGCCCGACGGTGAGGTGAGAGGACTGCGGGCAAGGGGCAACTTCGAGGTGTCGGTCAGGTGGCATGACGGTGCAGCTGAAGAGGTCACGGTGAAGTCACTCTCAGGCGCACCGCTCACCCTGGCCTGCCGCGACAAGCTGATACGCACAGCCACCGCCAGGGGCGAGACCCTCAGGTTCGACGGCGAACTTAAGCAGTTAAGGTAAGGGCCTGTCTACCGAACTGCCTCTTGTAAGATCGTCAACTATAAAACAAACCCACTCCGGGGAGGCAATCCTCCCCGCTCAGCCAGCCCGGCTCCCTAGAGATTCTTGTCAGGATAGAGCTCGTTCCAGTGCTGCGGCTGGCTCTTCAGCTCCTTGTCAAACCATGACATGATGGTATTGTGCCACTCGATACGTTTCTTGTAGTCGAGGATATGGTGGTTTTCACCGCTGACCAGCACCATCTCCACATTCTTGCCCAGTATCTTCAGCGCGGCATAGAACTGCAGGCTCTCCCCTACCGGCACATTGGTGTCGTCAGTGCCGTGCAACAGCAGGATGGAGTTGTTGAACTTGTCTGCCCTGAAGAGCGGACTGTTATCCACGTAGATGTCACGGCGGTTCCACGGATAGCTGTTCTTCGTTGCTCCTGCACTGTACGAGTAGCCCCAGTACCCCTCACCCCAGTAGCTTGATATATCGCTGATGCCGGCGTGGGAGATGGCTGTCCTGAAGATATCGGTACGTGTCTGGAGCATCATGGTGGTATACCCTCCGTACGAGGCACCTATACATCCCACATTGGCGGCGTCGGCAGCCGGGTGGGCCTCCAGGAACTTCTTCGTCCCCTCGATGATATCCTCAATGGCTTCCCGTCCCCAGCCGTTCACATGGAGTGCCGAGAAATCCTGCCCGAAGCCGGTGGCGCCGCTGGGCTGCAGCACATAGACCATATAGCCCTCAGCAGTCCATACATTCTTCGGGTAGCGGCCTCCGAAGGCACGGTTGGTGGGGGTGGTGCCCCCGTAGTAGTTGACAATGACCGGATACTTCTTAGCCGGATCATAGCCTACAGGATAATATACCCTTCCGTAGATGGTGGTGCCCTGTGAGTTGGTGAAGTTCCACTCCTCTGTCCGGCCGAATTCCACATCCTTCAGCTGCGGTGATGAGGGGTCAAGCAGCAGGGAAATCTTTCCGCTGTTCAGGTCAAGCAGGTAAAGCTTCTCGGGTGAGCTGATACTGCTTCCCCGTACTGCCGCTACCGGCTTCCTGGCGGCATAACTGACTGATGAGATCACATCCTCGGGAACAGTCATCTTCGTAAAGCTCCGCTTCTTCAGGTCATAGCGGTAGAGGTTGACATAGTCCTTCTCATCAGCCGTGAGCCATATCCTTCCGTCGGGTGCCCAGTAGGGTCTGCCTGCCGCCGGATCGAAGTCACGCGTCAGGGACTCCACTTTGCCGCTCTTCAGGTCATAGAGGAAGAGCTGGGTATCATAGCTGTTTGGTATGCGCCCCGGGCTGACCTTCACCCCCACCTCGCCGAAAGTCTCCGGCCCGCCCGATACCAGCAGCTGCTTGCCGTCAGGCGAGTACTGGCATGAGCCGCCGTAGAGCTTATCCTTCCAGATGGTATCAAGCTTCATGGTGGCCAGCTCAAGCTCATAGAGGTTCTGCCTGGTGAAGGGCACCTCACTGTAGTCAGACCATGAGGTGGAGAAGAGCAGCCTGGTGCCGTCAGGGCTGATTGCCTGCAGCGAGGCTGACCGGCTGCCCGAGGTGAGCGGCCGGGCCACCCTGCTGTTCAGGTCATAGAGCCAGAGGTGACTGCGGCCGCGGGTACCCGGTACACGATCCTCATTGCCGAAGACACGCTTCAGGTCGCCGGTCTTCTGTGCCTCCTCAGACCGCGAATAGACGAAATAGTCCTCATTGGGTGACCAGACAATCCTTCCGGGTGACTTGAGGCCGGTGGCGGCCACGCTCTCCTTCCCGCTCTTCATGTCATAGATGATCACATCGCTCCTGCCATCCTTGTCAACCTGGAACACCAGCCTGTCACTCTGAGGCATCCAGTCGGCACGCAGGGCGGTGTTGGGCAGCATCAGAAGGTTGCGGTTCAGCTCCACGTCATAGATGGTGGTGGAGCGCTGCGACTTTCCGCTGCCGGTCAGCACCTCGCCGGTCTGTATGATGAGGTACTTGCCCGAGGGCGAGAGCCGTGCATCAGCCAGGCTTACCCCGTCGAGGATATCTCCTATGGTCAGGGTGCGCTTAGGGTCGATTGACCAGGCGAGCTGCGCCGACTCGTTCTCAGCCGCGAGGTCAGCTGCGAACTTCAGCGACGGACCGGTGCTGATCAGCTTGAGCAGCAGCGTGTGTACGCCCGTGCCGAGCGTCAGGTCGCTCTTTACCGGCTTATCTGAGATACGCGCCTGCGACTTGACCCTCTTACCGTCGAGCCACACCTCGAAGACGGCGTTGGTGGTGATGGTGAGTGACGCCTTGGTCCAGCGGTCGCTCCTGATGAACCCTGCCATCTGTATAAGCTGGTTCTCGCCGGTGACGGTAGCGATAAGGCTGTCGCTGCCGGGTGTGATCACCTGCCAGCTGACTGCACCGGTACCATCAGGCTGGATATTCTCGAGCAGGGCAGCCAAGTCATATGTCTTTCCGTCAACCGATTGCCTATCGGCAAAGAAGGGAAGCCCTGTCTGTGTTACGGCGGAGATACGCCAGTCACTGCATCGGGTCTTGTTTTGTGCCGGTGCAATACCCGCCGCCAGGAACAGCAGGAGCACCAGGCCAGTCACTCTTTTCATGGGTATGATAGATTTGAATTGATGTCGTTAGAGTCATTCAAATATATTA
This sequence comes from uncultured Rikenella sp., assembly GCA_964488645.1. Taxonomy (GTDB): domain Bacteria; phylum Bacteroidota; class Bacteroidia; order Bacteroidales; family VadinHA17; genus SR-FBR-E99. Next base: position 32,704 of record CAZAVK010000028.1, read on the forward strand.
AAAACCCCTTTGCCTCCCCTGATGCCGAGAGACCTTTGACATTTTTTTACAAATCACCATGAAAACAGAGTCGATATTCCACAAGCCGACAGGTTTGTTCTCATCCTTCCTCTCCTTCACACTGCATGATGCAGGCATCACAGCCATCAACAGGGCCTTCGCCACAAGGAGCTCTGAAAGCTGGATAGCAGTCATCTTCCTTGTGATGAACCTGGTGAAGTTCAGCAAGGAACCAAACCCTAATTCAGCGTTATCAACTTAAGCTGAAAAGCTTTTTTTATCAATTCGGCAGTATTTCTTGCTTCCATTTTGTTAACAGACTTTTGCGATATGTATCCACAGTATAGATACTGATATTCAGCTGCAAAGCTATTTCACCATTGGTATAACCGTCTTTGATTAATTCAAGCACTTCTTTTTCTCTTCTTCCCAGTACGATATTTTCAGCAACTTGAGTTTCAGCTGCATGAAGTATTTTCGCTACTTCAAACGGAAGATAGGTCTTACCTATGGAAGCCAGATGAATAGCTTCAGTGAGTTCTTTCTGGCTGGCATTTTTTAGTACATAACCCGATGCACCATTATCTATCATCTCTCTGATATAACTCGCCTGATTAAAAGTGCTGATTCCCAGAATTGCCATTGCAGGATACATGGCTTTCAGCTCCTTGCATAAATCAATACCACTGCCATCGGGCAGATTGATATCTAACAGCAGGACATCCGGCTGTCGGTTTTTCAAAAAAGCTTTACATGATGCTGCATTTGAGGCAGACCCCATCATTTCGATGTCTCTTTCGTTGGCAAGCAACGAACGAATGCCTTCAACTACCATGTAATGATCGTCGGTGATGAATACCTTTATCATTTAGCTGATATTAAATTCCATATTAACAGCTGTGCCACTTTGGGGTGATGACTGCAAATCAATGATTCCATTGAGCAGTTCCACCCTTGAACGGATGTTGCGCCATCCCATACCGCCCTTTTCTTCACTGAGCCTGATATCAAAGCCCATCCCGTTATCTTCCACATTTACAACCAGTTTCCCATTTTCATTAAATACCTGGACCAGGGCTTCAGTTGCCTGTGCATGTTTGATAACATTGTTCAATAATTCCTGAATGATACGATAGATTGCCAGGGAAGCTGAGTTTTCCATCTCTTTATTTTCCATTCCCATAGACTGGTAAACCACCTTCACCATTCCCGACTTGTTTATTTCGGTAATGTAATCCTTCAACGCTGCATCTAATCCAT
>CAZAVK010000029.1:0-32937 GCA_964488645.1 uncultured Rikenella sp.
TGCTTTACCATACAGTTGTTTTTGCTACTTTTGGCACAAAAATAAACATTTTATGCTTATTGTCGGGATTGCCGGAGGTACAGGCTCCGGAAAAACCACGGTGGTACGCAGGCTCGTCGAGATGCTTCACCCCGGTGAGGTGGTGATACTGCCGCAGGACAGCTATTATCGCGATAACAGTCATGTGCCGCCCGAGCAGCGGCAGGATATCAACTTTGACCATCCCGACTCGGTTGAGTGGCCGCTGCTGATCTCGCACCTGGCTGACCTGAAGGCCGGCCGGCCCATAAACATGCCCATCTACTCATACCTCACCTGTGTCAGGTCACATGAGACCATACCGGTAAGGCCCGCAGAGGTGGTGGTGGTTGAGGGGATACTGGTGCTGGCTGACCCCGGCCTGCGGAACATGCTCGACATAAAGGTGTTTGTGGATGCCGATGCCGATGACCGGCTGGGGAGGGTGATACAGCGCGACATAGTGGAGCGCGGCAGGTCGGTGCTGATGGTGCTCGAGCGCTACAACAAGACTGTCAAGCCGTCGCACCTGCAGTTCATAGAGCCGTCAAAGCGGTATGCCGATATAATAATCCCCGGCGGCGGCGAGAACCGGGTGGGCATAGAGGTGCTGAAGACCATCATCGAAAAGCATATGAAATAGAGGTTTCACCTGCTGGAGCTGATCTGCCTCCTTCCGGCCTGATCAGCCTGAGCCCGCCGGCAACCGCCACTCAGCTGCGCCGCAGCTCACGAAGGTACATCTGTATGGTATTCTCCAGTCCGTAATAGAGGGCATCAGATATGAGGGCATGCCCTATTGAGACCTCCAGCAGCCATGGAATGTTCTGATGCAGCCATGCCAGGTTATGCAGGTCGAGGTCATGGCCGGCATTGAGCCCGAGGCCGGCATCACGGGCCACCCTGGCAGCCTCCACGAAGGGGGCCACGGCAGCATCACGGTCAGCATGATACTGTGCGGCATAGGGCTCGGTGTAAAGCTCAATGCGGTCAGTGCCGGTGCGCGCAGCATACCTGATCATCTCCGGATCGGTGCCGGTAAAGATAGAGGTGCGGATACCCTTCTCATGAAAACGCGCAATGACGCCGGTGAGGAAGGTGAGGTTCGCCCTGGTGTCCCACCCCGAGTTGGAGGTGATGGCGTCATGGGAATCGGGAACAAGGGTCACCTGGTCAGGCACCACGTCGAGCACCAGCCTCACAAAAGGCTCCTCAGGATTACCCTCGATATTGAACTCGGTGGTGACCACCTCACGCAGCTCGTAGACATCACGGTAACGGATGTGTCTCTCATCAGGCCTCGGGTGAACGGTTATACCCTCTGCACCAAAGCCCTGACAGCGTATGGCAGCAAGCTTAACGTCAGGCACATTGCCGCCACGGGCATTTCGCAGGGTGGCAACCTTGTTGATGTTTACGCTGAGTCTGGTCATGCTGCTCCTCCGGTGATTTATCGGCAAAGTTAAAAAGATCCGCAGTTTTTTGTAATTTTATTCGCCAAATGAAACGGGAATGCTGGCCAGGGAGATGATATCAGAGGTGGTGCCTGCACTGCGCACTTCAGACACGGCACAGATGGCGCTCAACTGGATGGAGACATTCAGGGTATCGCACCTTGCCATTGTCAATGAACGTGATTACCTGGGGCTGATCTCAGACAGCGACATCTATGACCTTAACCAGCCTGACGAGCCTATCGGCAATCATCCCCTCTCGCTGCCCAGGCCGTCAGTCAGGGGCAACCAGCATATCTTTGATGTCTTTGCGCTGGCCGCACGGCATAAGCTGACGGTGGTGCCGGTGGTTGATGAGGATAATCATTTCCGTGGGGTGATCACCTACAATGAGATGATCAGCGGGATGGCCCGGACAGCCTCCATCGACCAGCCGGGGGGGATACTGATGCTGAAGGTGCTGCAGCGTGACTACTCGATGAGCCGTATCTCACAGATCATTGAAAGCAACGATGCCAGGATACTGAGTATGCATATCACCTCAGAGCCTGACTCAACCAGCCTCGGGATAACCATCAAGGTAAATACCGGCGAGCTGGCATCAATAATACGCACCTTTGAGAGGTACTCCTATGAGGTGACCAGCTGGCTGACCGACGATGATGAGCTTGACCGATTCTATACCGACCGGTACAACCTGCTCATGAAATACCTGAACATGTAATACGGACTGCTGATGGACAAAACCATTGCGCTATACAGCAAGGGGCTGACTGAAAAGACCGTTTCGGGGCTGACCCGCCTGATTGACGCCCTCTATGAGCGGGGAGTCACCATCTACCTGAACATCATGGATTCAGGGGTGGACTATTTCGATAGTGACCACAGGGTCAATCTCTTCAGTGAACTGGGGGATCTGCCGGCCGATGTATGCATGATCCTCAGCGTGGGCGGTGACGGCACCTTCCTGGAGACCTCCATGAAGGTTCTCTCAACCGGTATACCCATTGCCGGCATCAATACCGGCCGGCTGGGATTCCTTGCAAATATTCCGGATGATGATATCGGAAGGTCGGTTGATATGCTGTGCCATGGGAAGTATGAGCTGATTACCCGTGCCATGCTCGAGATCGTCTCCCCTAAAGGGCTCTTCAAAGAGGAAAACATGCTGGCACTGAATGAGGTTACCCTGCAGAAGGCTGACCAGAGCATGCTCTCGATAACCGTTAAGGTTGACGGCATCTTCCTGAATACCTACCGTGCTGACGGACTGATCATCTCCACTGCCACCGGATCAACCGCATACAACCTGAGCGTGGGCGGGCCGATACTCACCCCCACTGATGACAGCATTGTCATAGCTCCCATGTCACCGCATAACCTCACCGTCAGGCCGATAATCGTCTCAGGCAGCAGCACCATCACCCTCGAGCCCGAGGCACGCAGCAGCCAGTGCCTGGTGACCTGCGACTCGAAAGCTGCAAGAGTATCGTCAGGAACCCTTATTGAGATACGTCAGTCAACCACCCGCCTGAGTACGGTCACCATCACCGGGATCGACTTTTTCAGCACCATCCGCAACAAGCTGATGTGGGGCGCCGACCGGCGTAACTGACAATAATTAAGGAATATTTAAGTTCTTAATACTATACATTCTTTATATTTGTAGCCGCAATCGCAAGGTGACCGATGGGTAAACGTCTGATAGTGATGTCTATGGTGGTGTTACTCACCTCTCCCTTCGTATCGGGCCAGCTCTGGAAGATGAAGCGATACGAAGCTGCGGCTGCTATCGGCACCTCACAGTTCTACGGAGATATCGGGGGCTTCTCGATCAAGGAAAACTTTCTGGGAATCAGGGATATGGCATTCAGGCAGACTCGCTTCAGCCTCAACGGCTCATTCAGGTATTTCATTACTGACGAGTTTGCTGCCAGGCTCTCGCTGACCGGCGCGATGCTGCATGCCGATGACAGCAGAGGGTCTAATGTGAACAGGAACTATGAGGCTACCACCTTCATCTTTGAACCTGCCCTGACGGCTGAGTATTACCTGGTGAGGAACCGTGAGCGCAACAGCTTCCTCTTCCAGACCTACAGCTATCGCAGGGCCAACCGCATGCGCGACTTCTTCAGGAGCATCGACGTCTATGCCCTGACGGGTGTGGGCGGTACCACTTACAATGTTTACAGGGGCAATGCGGCTCTGACGGAGAGATGGGAGAGCGACCCGGCCCTCAGGCGCAACGGCTTTGCGGCGGTGATACCCCTGGGGGTGGGAGCCAAACTGGCGTTTGACCCCAACCTGATGATAGGGGTGGAGCTGACAGGGCGATATGCATTCACCGATTACCTTGACGGATATACATCAAAATGGTCAAGGATGAATGATATGTACCACACCTTCAGTGTAACGGTAAACTACCGCATCAGGACGGCACGCAGCGGCCTGCCCTCATTCCGGTTTATGCGACAATGACCTGTGCAATGAAAAGAACGGCCGTAATCATATCACTCTTTCTCATCACCCTTCCTGTCCTGACACAGCGGAGCGCTGACTATGGCGCCTCTGTCGGTACGGTGACCTACCTGGGTGAGGAGAATGAGCGTAACCCGTTCTACCGCCCGGGCCCCGCGGCACAGCTCTTCTACCGGTACAATTTCAACCCGAGGCAGGCGGTCAGGGCAAACCTGACGGGGGCATGGGTGCCCTCGATAGCAAGCCGCCCCATGCTGGGTGAACTGGGTGCAACCTATGAGTTCAACTTCTTTCCATACAGCACGTTCCGGAGCAGGCGCGTCGACTATACCCCCTATATCGCCGGCGGCGCCGCACTGGCATGGATGAACCAGCCGGGCCCCTTCCTGGCAATACCCTTCTCGGCAGGCTTCAAGATAAATGTAGCCAACCATATAGGCATTGAGCTGGAGTACGGATTCAGAAAAACATTTACTGACAATCTTGATGGCAAGGCAGATATCACCGGACCAGATAACATAACGGCCATTGACGGTTCACGCATTCAGAACAATGACTGGTACAGCTTCCTGGGGCTCTCGGTCACCTGGAAGATGTACAACATGCTTGCCGGCTGTCCGGCTTTTGCCGATATGGATAAGGAGAGGGAGAAGAAACGAAACAGGAGGGAGCGTTGAGCTGGAGGGATCAGATAGACATGAGCAGGCTGCCACAGCATGTTGCCGTGATCATGGACGGCAACGGCCGCTGGGCACACCGCCGCGGGCGTGAACGTATCTACGGCCACCACCAGGGAGTGAAGGCGGTGCGCAGGACCGTTGAGGCCGCCGCCGAGATAGGGATAAGGTACCTGACCCTATACGCCTTCTCAACCGAAAACTGGGGCAGGCCCGACAGCGAGGTCTCAGCACTGATGGACCTGATGGTGGAGGCCCTCAACAATGAGACACCCACCCTGATAGAAAAGAGCATAGCCCTCCGGGCAATAGGAGACATCTCACGGCTCTCCCCGAAGGTGAGGGGCAGGCTGGGGGAGACCATCAACGCCACCGCAGGAGGAACCCGGATGACACTCATCGTGGCACTAAGCTATTCGGCCAGGTGGGAGATAACCGAAGCCTGCCGCATGATTGCCGGGGAAGCCGTACAGGGAAGACTCGACCCTGCCGCAATAGATGAACGGCTGATTGGCAGACACCTGACAACCTCACAGATACCTGATCCGGAACTAATGATACGTACCAGCGGCGAAAAGCGGATAAGCAACTTCCTGCTCTGGCAGCTCGCATATGCCGAACTCTACTTCACTGAAAAACTTTGGCCCGATTTTAGCAAGGAGGATTTCTGCAAGGCAATAGCCAACTTCCAGAAGAGAGAGAGGAGATATGGCAAGACCAGTGAACAGATCGCCGGAAACAGTTGAGATGATGACGATGAAACCCTTCAAGACTATCCTTCTCTTTTGTCTGTTGTTCACCGGGCTGGCCGCCACGGCACAGACCGACGATAAATTTGTCGATTACCGCTACCCCGAAGAGTATACCATTGCCGGTATCACCGTATCAGGTGTGAAATTCCTTGATTCGGGTGCACTGATAGGCCTCTCGGGTCTGCGCATAGGGCAGAAGGTAGAGATACCGGGGGAGGTGATAACCTCGGCAGTAAAGAAGCTGATTGACCAGGGCCTCTTCTCTGACGTGGCCATCACCATCACCGGCCAGGAGGGCGAGAACGTATGGCTCGACATTGCGCTGCAGGAGAGGCCGAGACTCTCGGCACTCAGGTTCGAGGGGATAAGGAAGTCGGAGGAGACAGACCTGCTGGGTAAGCTCAGCCTGCCGGCCGGGACACAGATCACGGCTCATCAGCTGAACCGCGCCGAGCGTGCCATAAAAAACCACTTTACAGAAAAGGGATTCCTCAACACAGAGGTCGACATCATACAGAAGGATGACCCCGATCTGCCCAATAACCTGCTGATAACCTTCGTGGTGAACAAGAATGCGAAGGTGAAGATCGGCAAGATCATATTCGAGGGCAATGAATTCTTCACCGACAGGCGCCTGAGGCGGGTGATGAAGGATACCAAGCAGAAGGACCTCAACATCTTCAAGGGCTCGAAGTTCATTGAAAACAAGTTCGAGGAGGACCGCGAACGGCTGGTCGAGTTCTACAATGAGAACGGATTCCGTGACTTCCGCGTGCTGGGCGACTCCACCTACCCGCTTGAGGAGGGGCGGATTGCCCTGGTGGTGAAGGTGACCGAGGGCAGCCAGTACTATCTGCGCAGTATAGACTGGGTTGGCAACAGCGTCTACACCAAGGAGCAGCTCACCCGTGTCTTCAACTTCCCAGCCGGCGAGATCTACAACCGTAAGATGATTGACAAGCGGCTCACCATTGATGATGATGCCGTCAACTCACTCTACCTCGACTATGGTTATCTCTTCTCGAACCTCACACCCGTTGAGAAGGTGATCGAAGGCGACTCGATCGATCTGGAGGTGCGTATCTATGAAGGTGAGCCTGCCACTCTCAATAATGTGATCATCACTGGCAATACCCGGACCAATGAGCATGTGGCCCGCCGCGAGCTCTTCACCCGCCCGGGTGACCTCTTCAGCAAGAGCGACCTGATGCGTTCAGCCAGGCAGCTGGCGGTGCTGGGCCACTTTGACCCCGAGAAGATCAATCCGCAGCCGCTGCTCAACCAGGTTGACGGCACCGTAGACCTGCTCTATGCCCTCGAAGAGAAGGCCAATGACCAGTTCGAGATTTCAGGCGGATGGGGGGTAGGCATGCTGATAGGAACGGTGGGGGTACGTTTCAACAACTTCGCCATACGCAACTTCTTCAAGTGGAGCGAGTGGAGACCATACCCGTCAGGTGACGGACAGTCGCTGCAGATAAGGGCGCAGTCGAACGGACGTGTCTACCAGTCATACAACGTGTCGTTCATCGAGCCCTGGCTGGGCGGCCGCAAGCCCAACACCTTCTCGGTGTCAGCATTCAGGTCGCTGATGACCAACGGCTCGAAGAAGGGTGAGGATGACCGGCAGGCAATGATCATAGACGGCGCCTCGGTGGGGTTCGGCAAGCGGCTCGAGTGGCCTGACAACTACTTCTCGGTATACTATGAGGCCAGCTTCCAGAGATATATCCTTGACCGTTACAACCAGTACCAGTTCCTATTCACCAACGGCACCTCCAACCTGGCCTCCGTCAGTGCCCGCCTGACCCGCTTCTCGGCAGGGCCCAACCCAATCTACCCGACGGGCGGCTCAACATTCTCTCTCTCGCTGCAGGCCACACCCCCCTTCTCACTGATGAGCGGCAAGGATCTGGCAGGAGCACCCGACGAGGAGAAGTACCGGTGGATAGAATACTACAAGGCGGTCTTCAAGGCCGACTACTACCTGCCGCTGAACAATGAGCAGAAGCTGGTGCTGAATGCCAGGGCATCATTCGGCTACCTGGGTTTCTACAACAAGGATATCGGTCCGTCACCGTTCGAGAACTTCTACCTCGGGGGTGACGGCATGAGCGGATACCAGTTCTACGGACGTGAGCTGATAGCACTCAGGGGATATACCAACGGCTCGCTCACCCCGCGCATAGACAAGTTCGAGAACGGCATGGTGAGGAGGATCGAGTCGGGTAACGTCTACTCAAAGCTCACCATCGAGCTGCGCTACCCCATCTCGCTCAACCCCCAGGCTACCATCTACGGACTGGCATTTGTTGAGGCCGGAAGGGCATGGTACCAGCTCAAGGATTTCAATCCCTTCCAGCTGAAGCGCTCGGCAGGCTTCGGGCTGAGGGCAAACCTGCCTATGTTCGGCCTGCTGGGGATAGACTGGGCATACGGGTTTGATATGCCGGTATACGGTACAAAACAGGATGCCGGAAGCCAGTTCCACTTTGTGCTGGGACAGCAGTTCTGACAGTATGAATAAAAATAATGGAGCCATGAAGAAGATTGCACTAATTACCTTACTGGCCGTCGCCGCAACCCTTACCGGCATGGCCCAGAAATTCGCATTCGTTGACAGCGAATACATCAGGAACAACATACCTGCATTCACAGCTGCCCAACAGCAGCTCGACAAGCTCTCTGAAGGATGGGAGAAGGAGGTGGCAGCAGGATATGCCGCGGTGGAACAGATGTATAAGGATTACCAGGCTGAGGTGGTGCTCCTCTCACAGGAACAGAAGAGAAAGCGCGAGGAGGCGATAATTGACCGCGAGAAAGAGGTCAAGGAGTTGCAGAACAAGTACTTCGGTATGGAGGGAGAGCTGTTCCGAAAGCGTGAGGAGCTGGTGAAGCCCATACAGGACGAGATACTGAAGGCCATCAAGGAGATTTCTGTCTCAGGAAGCTATGCAGTGATATTTGATACCTCTTCAGGGTCAAACATCCTCTTCGCAAACCCGAGGTATGACCTCTCTGACCAGGTGCTTCAGAAGCTGGGATACAAGAATTGATTTATTAATTACATTTGCACGTTAAAAATTTGAAAATCGAAACCATGAAGAGAGTATTTGGGATACTACTGTTGGCTCTGCTTGTCACTGTGGCGCAGGACGGGCTTGCACAGTCAATCAAGACGGGCCATATCAACCGTGATGAGATCATAATGGCCATGCCTGACTATGACTCTGCAATGAAGAAGTATACTGCCTTCGGCCAGGAGCTGACCAATGCGCTTGAACTGATGCAGGTTGAGCTGAACAACAAGTATGACCAGTACCTGAAGGAGAGCAAGAACCTGAGTGACCTTGTCAAGGCCAACCGGGAACAGGAGCTGAGTGACATGCAGAACCGCATCGGCAACTTCCAGCAGCAGGCGCAGCTGCAGATGCAGGAGAAGCAGACCGAGCTTATGGATCCGATCATTGAGAAGGCCACCAAGGCAATCAATGAGGTAGCCAAGGAGGGAGGATACACCTATATCTATGATGTCCGGACCCTGGTCTATGTTGACAATACAAAGAGCACCGACATTGGCCCCCTGGTCAAGACCAAGCTGGGTATAAAGTGACCTTCTGACGAAGAGATTGTGCAGCCCGCTGAATGGCGGGCGCACTTTTATTAAAGCATTATGTCATCAGCTGACAGACCGATAGGCGTATTTGATTCAGGGGTGGGAGGGCTCACCGTGGCCCAGGCCATCAGGCAGCTCCTGCCGGGCGAGCGTATCATCTACTTCGGCGATACCGCTCACCTCCCGTACGGAGACAAGTCACAGGAGGCCATCAGGGGCTACTCGCGCCGTATAACCGAGTTCCTGCTGAGCCATGATGCCAAGCTGGTGATGATAGCCTGCAACTCGGCATCAGCCTCGGCCTATGAGACACTGCAGCAGGAGTATGGTGACCGGGTGATAATACTCGACGTGATCAACCCGGTGGTTGATCACTGCAGCAGGGCCGGATACAGGCGCGTGGGGGTGATAGGCACCAAGCTTACCATAAACTCGGGAACCTATACCAGGAAACTGAGTGAGGCGGCACCCGGCACCGAGGTGGCATCACTGGCAACCCCGCTGCTGGTGCCGATGATCGAGGAGGGATTCGTCTACGATGACATAAGTAACGCAATAATCAGGGCATACCTCTCCGATGCCAGGCTGAACAATATCGATGCACTGATACTGGGGTGCACCCACTACCCCATCATACGCAACCAGATAAGCAGGTTCTTCAACTTCGGGATAGAGGTGGTCGACTCGGCTCACATAGTGGCCGAACGGCTCAGGGAGATACTCGGGCAGCACAACCTGATAAGAACCGGAAAGCCCGAAGAGGATCTCTTCTTCGTATCTGACTATACCGAGTACTTTGAGAAGATTGCCCGTATGTTTTTCCAGGGCGCAATCAACCTGCAGAAGGCAGATATCTGGAAACAGACCGGGCCATGTTAGCTGAGAAGAGCCTTTCATCACAGGTTAAGGCACGCCAGGCAACTCTTGCGGGCAAGCGGAAAGAGAATTGGAAACATGACCAAAATCATACGGTAGTTAGGTGATTCTGGTGAAATTCGTTACATATTTGAGGTTAGTGACATAGTTCGCTGTTCAACAACACATAATAAGCTAAAACCATCATGGGAAAACGATCAAAGGTCATTGAAAAGGATGCGGTGGTGATCAGGTTCTCAGGCGACTCGGGTGACGGTATGCAGCTCACCGGCACACTGTTTTCCAATACGTCGGCCCTGTTCGGACATGATATCTCCACCTTTCCCGATTATCCGGCAGAGATAAGGGCCCCGCAGGGTACTGTCGGAGGGGTGTCAGGGTTCCAGGTCCATATCGGTAAGAAGCTGATAAAGACTCCCGGGGATTTCACCGATGTGCTGGTGGCTCTCAATCCCGCTGCCGTACGTGCAAATGCCAGGTGGCTGAGGCCGGGGGCAACCATCATCTATGACTCTGACAGCTTCACCGAAAAGCAGATACAGCGGGCAGGGTATAAGGAGGATCCCTTTCTGGAGGATAAGCTGACAGCGATGAACCTCGTTCCGGCACCCATAACCACCCTGGTCAAGGAGGCGGTAAAGGATATGGAGGTTGATTCGAAGACCGCCTTGCGGACGAAGAATATGTTCGCACTGGGTATGATCTTCTGGCTCTTCGACAGCAGTCTCAAGTATACCGAAGAGTTCATTGATGAGAAGTTCGGCAGGAAGCCTGCCGTGGCCGAGGCGAACCGTAAGGTGCTCAGGGCCGGTTACTACTACGGCGAGACCTGCGAGCTGCTCTCGCCGACCTACAGCGTCGGGCCGGCACCCATCAGCAAGGGGGTCTACCGCAACATAAACGGTAACCAGGCCACAGCATGGGGGCTGCTTGCCGCTGCCGAGAAAGCCGGCCTGAAGCTCTTCATCGGTTCTTATCCCATCACCCCGGCAACCGGTATCCTCGAGGAGCTGGCACTCCGGAAAGATATGGGAGTAAAGAGCCTGCAGGCAGAAGATGAGATAGCGGGTATCTGTACTGCCATCGGCGCCAGCTATGCAGGGCGGATGGCGGTGACAACCACCTCGGGCCCCGGACTGGCACTCAAGTCAGAGGCACTCAACCTGGCAATTATCACCGAGCTGCCACTGGTGGTGGTTGATGTGCAACGGGGCGGACCATCGACCGGACTGCCCACAAAGACCGAACAGGCCGACCTGTGGCAGGCACTCTACGGACGCAATGGCGAAAGCCCGCTGCCGGTGCTGGCAGCCAGCCTGCCGTCAGACTGCTTCAACTATGCATTCATGGCAGCAAAGATAGCAGTGGAGCATATGACACCGGTGATACTGCTGACAGACAGCTACCTGGCCAACGGATCAGAACCGTGGAAGATACCCTCAATGAAGGATATGCCCTCAATAACCGTCCCATACGCCAGCGATGGCGGGAAAGAGTACCTCGCCTATGAGAGAGACCCCGAAAGGCTGGCACGTAAATGGGCCATACCCGGCACACCCGGACTGGAGCACCGGGTGGGCGGACTGGAGAAGACCATCAAGGGTAATGTATCATATACCCCTGAGAATCATGAATATATGGTCAGGATGCGCGAAGCCAAGGTGGAACGCATTGCCGAGTTCATTCCCGAACTGAAGGTCACCGGAAGCAGTTCAGGCGAACTGCTGGTGATAGGCTGGGGAAGCACCTACGGTCATATCATAACTGCCGTCAATGAACTGAGGGATGAGGGGTATGATGTCTCTGCGGCAGTCTTCAACTATATCAGGCCGCTGCCGAAGAATACCGCAGAGGTGCTCGGCAGCTACAGACACCTGCTGGTGTGTGAGCTCAATACCGGCCAGTTTGCCAACTACCTGCGGATGAAGCACCAGAAGTACACCTACAACCAGTACAACAAGATTCAGGGACTTCCATTCACTGTGACAGAGATAAAGGAACATTGCATTAAACTGCTGGAGGAAAAGAAAAATGGCTGAGACGATTACCAACAACTATACCGCCAAGGATTTCAAGAGTGACCAGGAGGTGCGGTGGTGCCCCGGATGCGGTGACCATGCCATACTGGCTGCACTGCAGAAGACGCTGGCTGAGCTTGACATCCCCAGGGAGAAATATGTCTTTGTATCGGGTATCGGCTGCTCGTCGAGGCTGCCCTACTACATGAACACCTACGGGTTTCACGGAATCCACGGGCGTGCCGCGGCAATAGCCACCGGAGTCAAGATAGCCAACCCCGGGCTGATGGTCTGGGTGATGACCGGCGATGGCGATGCGCTCGCCATCGGCGGGAACCACTTCATACATGCCATCAGGCGCAACATCAACCTCAAGATCGTACTCTTCAACAACGAGATCTACGGCCTGACCAAGGGACAGTACTCACCCACCTCGAAGAAGGGGCTCACCACAAAGACCTCTCCGTACGGAACCATAGAGAACCCGTTCAAGATAGGCGAGCTGACCATCGGTGCCGCCGGACGCTTCTTCGCACGTACCATCGACTTCAACCTGCAGCTCTCGGGCGAGGTATACAAGGAGGCTGCCCTCTTCAAGGGCACCACGGTGGTTGAGGCAATACAGAACTGCGTCATATTCAATGACGGCACCCATGATGCCTTCGCCTCAAAGGAGAACCGTGATGACAATACCATTATCCTGCGGCATGGCGAGAAGATGATCTTCGGCAAGAACCAGGACAAGGGACTTATTCTCAAGGATCTCAAGCTGAAGGTTGTCAGGCTGGGTGAGAACGGCATCACCGAGAAGGATATACTGGTGCATGATGCCCATGAGGTCAACCCGGGCATCCATTACCGGCTGGCCGGCATGTCCCTGCCCGAGTATCCGGTGGCTCTCGGTGTGATCAGGTCCATTCCCGATCTTACCTATGATGATGCCATGCTCCAGCAGCATGAACGGGTGCAGGCAAAGTCACAGATACGAAGCGTTGATGAGCTGTTGAGAAGCGGCGCCACCTGGGAGGTCGGCTGATAACTGCCTCAATCGGCGGCAGCGCTACATTTCCATACATCCTTTTTGTTAATTTTGGCATCAGTTCAGAGATGATGCCATGATAGATGATTGCCGTGATAAGGCTGCAGGCCTCACTCCCGACCTTCATGACCAGAATGAGCGGCTGAAGGAGCTGGAGTGTATCAACCGCACTACCGAAATAATCAGGCAGAGGAAGCCTGTGGATGACACATTGACCTATCTCGTCCTCGGACTGCCCGGCGCCTTTCAATATCCTGATTATACCGCCGCCCGCATCAGGTACCTGGGGCATGACTACACCACCCCCGGCTTTGCCGTGACATCATGGAAGCTTGCCTCATCCTTTGAGACCATCAGCGGGAAGGGATCGGTTGAGATCTACTACACCCGTGAGTTCATGACCGAGGCCGAGGGGCCCTTCCTCAGGGAAGAGCGTGAGATGCTCGACCGCTTCACCGGCCTGGTGACGGGATACATCAACAGCCGCGAGGCCACTGAGTCGCTCCTCAGGCCGGTAGTCAGGGAGGAGGAAGAGGAGCTGCCGCCGGGGAGCCGCCCGGTGCGACAGCTGCTGCAGCAGTTCCTCGACAGGCATAATGCCGACAGGGATGTGCTGCATGACCTGATGCCCTTCAAGGTGAGGGAGATACTGCTGGTGGCAAGCCTCTATGATGCCTACTCCATCGAGGGCGAAGGACGCTTCTCTGACTATATGCTGGGCGAGTACTACCAGATGAGCCTCACCACTATACCCCGTATAACCGGGGTGGCAGGAGCCGATGAGGCCTTCCGGAGGCTGGAGGCCAGGCACTTCGACATGATAATCATAATGGTTGGGGCTGACAAGCAGAGCTCCATGAAGCTCTGCGCAAGGATCAAGGAGAGCTATCCCTATATCCCCACGTACATCCTGCTGAACAACACCTCAGACATACCCTATGTGAAGCAGCACAAGAGCGTCAGTGTGCCCTGTGACAACCTCTTCATCTGGACCGGCGAGTCGCGGCTTTTCTTTGCCATGTCAAAGCTGCTTGAAGATAAGGTCAATGTGGAGAATGACTCCAGGAAGGGGCTCTCGGGAATAATACTGATAACCGAAGACGCACCTGACTACTACTCAACCTATGTGCCGATGCTCTATTCGCTCGTCTTCGAGCAGACCCGCAATCTGATAGAGGATGTCTCATCCGATGAGCTTTACAAGGTTCTCAAGCTGAGGGCCAGACCCAAGATACTGCTGGCTACCAGCTGGGAGGAGGCGATGGCCATCTACAACAGGTACGGCAAGAACCTGCTGGGGGTAATCTCTGACATGCGCTTCCCGCGCAACGGTCAGCTCTATGACCTGGCCGGGCTGGAGCTGCTGCGCATGGTGAGGGCCGAGCAGCCGAACCTGCCGATAGTGCTGCAGTCATCAGACCCTGCAAATGAACGATATACAAAAGAGCTCAAGGCCAGCTTCATCAATAAGAACTCAGAGACGCTCCTGCAGGACCTCAAGTCATTTATAACCTATTACCTCGGGTTCGGTAGTTTTGTCTACCGCGACACCAGCGGACGCCAGATAGCGGTGGCCAGATCTATGAGGGAGTTTGAGGCATACCTTAAGACGGTGCCCGAAGACTCGCTCCTCTACCATGCCATGAAGAACCACTTCTCACTATGGCTGATGGCCAGGGGTGAGGTGAAGATAGCCAGGAAGATACACCCGCTGAGGATCTCTGACTTCGGGAGCCTGGCAGAGATGCGCGAGTACCTTGTAGATATCATAGGCAAGCGTCACCTCGAGATGAACAAGGGCAAGGTGATCAGCTTTGATGAGTCGGCCATGGCCAGCGAGACCAATGTCCTCAGCCTCGCTGACGGCTCACTGGGAGGGAAGGGGCGCGGACTGGCATTCATCAATACCCTTATCTACAGCTTTGACCTGGGCAGGCTGCTGCCCGGGATAAATATCAGGCTCCCCTTCACCGCAATTATCGGTACAGACGAGTTTGACCTCTTCATGGAGAGCAACGGCCTGTGGGAGCCGGTCAGCAGCATGATGCCCTTCGATGAACTGAAGAGACTATTTGTGGCCGCTCCGATGAGCGATGAGCTGGAGCAGCGGCTGCGCTTTCTCATATGGCGCAACAGCAGGCCGCTGGCAGTGCGCTCATCGAGCCTCTTTGAAGACTCGCTCAGCAAACCATTCTCAGGCGTCTTCGGAACATACCTCCTGCCAAACAACCATCCCGATCCCGAGGTGAGGCTGAAACAGCTGCTCACCGCCATCAAACTGGTCTATGCATCGATCTATTCAGACAACTCACGCATATACTTCGAGGCGGTAAACTACAAGATCGAGCAGGAGAAGATGGCGGTGGTCATACAGAATGTGGCCGGCAAAATGTTCGGTGACGCATTCTACCCGCACCTCAGCGGTACGGCACAGTCATACAACTTCTACCCGGTGTCTGACATGACTCCTGAAGACGGGTTCGCCGTGGCGGCGGTAGGGCTGGGACAGTACGTGCTTGACGGTGAGAGGGCATTCCGGTTCTCGCCCGCCTACCCCAAGCTCGATATTGTATCAATCAAGGATCAGACACGCCATACGCAGAAGGAGTTCTATGCGGTCAATATGGCCCGCGGTGAGCTCGATCTGCTCAGCGGTGAGATAGCCGGCCTGGTCAAGCTTGATATCTCCAGGGCTGAGCGCGACGGCACCCTGACACACTCAGCCTCGGTATACAGCGCTGACAATGAGACACTCTCACCCGGACTCGATCATCCCGGGCCCAGGGTGGTCAACTTTGCCAACATACTGAAGTATGACTATATACCCCTGGCATCCACGCTGCGCACCGTGCTGGAGGTGGTGCGCGAGACCTTCGGGGCGCCGGTGGAGATAGAGTATGCCATTGACCTCAGCAAGGATGAAGAGGGGAAGGCCACCTTCTACCTGCTCCAGATAAAGCCGCTGGTGGGTAGCGTGGCCGGATACACCATCGATCCCGATACCGTCTATACACCTGACATGCTGCTGGTCTCACAGAAGAGCATGGGCAACGGCCTGATAGATGATGTCACTGACGTCATCTATATAGGGTCAGACAGCTTCGATAACCTGAAGACTGTCGAGATGGCTGCCGAGATCGATACCATTAACCGCAGGATGCTGGCCGAAGGACGCAGATATGTGCTGGTGGGGCCGGGACGCTGGGGCACCCGCGACCGCTTCCTGGGAGTGCCGGTGGAGTGGTCGCAGATATCGAATGCCAGGGTGATCGTCGAGGTGAGCCTTGCAAACTTCCAGGTAGATGCCTCCCAGGGCTCACACTTCTTCCATAATGTTACCTCAATGAATATCGGATACTTTGCCGTCAATGAGGCTACCTCAGAGGGAGAGATCAGGTGGGAGATGCTGAGGGAGGCAGAGGAGATCCATCACGGCACCTTCTTCAGGCATGTGCGCTTCCCGCAGCCACTGGTCATCAGGATGGATGGCCGCAAGGGTATGGCGGTCATCTCGCTGGGCGGCACACCGCCTGCGCCATAGGCGTAGTGCCGCAGTGGCCACACCGGGTACCGGCGTCACCGCATCCCATGCCCTGTGCGGCTGCTGTAACCTCACAGAAGTAGCGCCGGTGCGGCTGCCGTCACCTCATACGGTCAGAGCCGATACTGCTGCCTCCGGGGCTATCTTCCTGATCAGCCCCTGCAGCACGCTCCCCGGCCCCGCCTCGATGAACTCGCCGGCACCGTCGGTAATCATCCTGTGTACACTCTGGGTCCAGAGCACCGGCGAGGTGAGCTGTGCAATCAGGTTCGACATGATCTCCTCCGGTGCGGTCACCGGCATGGCGGTGGCGTTCTGGTAGACCGGGCAGACCGGGGTGCTGAAGTGTGTACGGCGTATTGCCTCCTCCAGCTCCTGCCGTGCCGGCTCCATGCACGGCGAGTGGAACCCGCCGCTCACCGAGAGGGGTATGATGCGCCTGCCGCCACGCTTCTTCAGCTCTTCGGTAGCTGCAGCCACACCCGTAATGGTGCCCGAGATCACTACCTGGCCGGGGCTGTTGTAGTTGGCCGGCACAACCGTCTCGCCCACCGAGGCACACACCTCGGCAACAACGGCATCATCCATGCCTATCACCGCAGCCATGGTTGAGGGGTTGATCTGACAGGCCTTCTGCATGGCCGAGGCCCGGTTGGCAACAAGGGTCAGCCCATCCTCGAACGAGAGCGCTTCGGCAGCCACCAGCGCCGAGAACTCTCCCAGCGAGTGGCCGGCAACCATGGAGGGGGTGAAGGAACTGCCGGCCACCGAGGCCAGTATCACCGAGTGGAGGAAAATGGCCGGCTGCGTCACACGCGTCTGACGAAGCTCCTCCTCGGTACCCGAGAACATGATATCGGTGATGGGAAAACCGAGAATGGCGTTGGCCTGCCCGAAGAGGTCGCGGGCAAGCTGATGATTGTCGTAGAGATCCTTTCCCATGCCCGGGAACTGGGCCCCCTGCCCGGGGAATACATATGCTTTCATAGGTCAATATGCTTAATTCAGGTTATCCTAATGTAATTTGTTGGCTATAAGATGCATGAACTCGCCCCTGGTATTCAGGTTGGAGAGGAAGCAACCGGTGAAGGCAGAGGTGGTGGTGACCGAGTTCTGCTTCTGCACACCGCGTATCTGCATGCACATGTGCTGCGCCTCAATGACCACTGCCACGCCCAGCGGCTTCAGATTCTCCTGTATGCAGTTGCGTATCTGTGTGGTGAGCCGCTCCTGCACCTGAAGGCGGGCAGCATAGGTCTCAACCACCCTGGCTATCTTGCTGAGCCCGGTGATATAGCCGTCAGGGATGTATGCCACGTGAGCCTTGCCGAGAAAGGGTAGCATATGGTGCTCACACATCGAGTAAATGTCAATGTCCTTTACCAGTACCATCTGACGGTACTCCTCCCTGAAGATGGCACTGCGGAGTATCTCTTCGGGGTCTGACTGGTATCCGCGGGTGAGAAAGCTGAGCGCCTTGGCAACCCTCTCGGGCGTCTTCAGCAGCCCCTCACGGTCAGGGTCTTCGCCCAGCAGGCTGAGTATCCTGTAATAATAACCGGCGATCTCTTCCGTGACCGCCGGATTCCATGTCTCGATCTTGTTGTATCCGTCTGACAACCTGCCGCTGCCGTCATTCACTTTCTTAATCATTTTCCGTAATATTCTACATAGTTGTTTTCAGTCTCCTCCACCCGTACGCAGTGCAGTAGTGCCCCCTCGGCCGCCAGCGGCGCCTCCAGCTCACCCCAGATGGCTATGGCCAGGTTCTCGGTGGTGGCCACCCTGCCCTTCATAAACCGGGTCTCCAGGTTCATGTTCCGGTGATCAAGCTCGGAGATGACCCGCTCATTGATGATCTCCTTCAGCCGGGTGGCATTCATGAAGAAGCCAGTCGAAGGATCGACATCACCCCTGACGGTCACCTTGAGCACGTAGTTGTGCCCGTGCCACTGCGGATTGGAACACTTGCCATACACCTTCATGTTCTCCTCATCACTGAGATCAGGCCTGAACATGCGGTGCGCGGCACTGAATCGTTCTCTTCTTGTAAGGTAGATCATCGGCATGATTATTATATAGACCGGCAGGGGACTATTTTGTTCAAAAATAGTATTCTTAACCATATTCCCGCTCCCGGCCGCACATTGTTTTTAACTCCCTATATTTGCAACAGCAAACCTCTTGTTGCAGGACCGGCCTCTCCGTCAACCCGGATCAGCCTGTTCCTTAATATGCGGTTCAGCAAACCTACATAGCAGGCGTATGACTCTCTGGATCATCTTTATAGCAATAATTGTAGCAGCACTTGCCATCGATCTGGGGATCTTCAACCGGAAACTGCACGAAATCGGTACGAAGGAGGCAGCTGCATGGACAGCCCTGTGGGTCACGGTGGCCATACTCTTCTCAGGAGTCATTTACACGGCTTTCAAAAACGGATGGGTGGCGAATCCAACCGGACTTACGCCGGCAAATGCGGTAATGAAATATGTTTCTGGATACCTGATAGAGCTGTCGCTGAGTGTCGACAATATTTTCGTAATTGCCCTGATCTTTTCTTCATTTGCCATCCCGCGGAAATATCAGCATGAGGTTCTCTTCTACGGCATACTGGGTGCTATTGTGTTCAGGGCGCTGATGATACTGTTCGGGGTCACCCTGATAAACAAATTCTCGTGGATAGTCTATCTCTTTGGAGCCTTCCTGATCGTGACGGCTGTCAGAATGCTCTTCAGCCATGATAAACCGAAGAACCCGCAGGACTCAAAGACCTACAAATGGATCAGGAAAATCTTTCCGGTATCCAACAGCCTGTATGACGACAGGTTCTTTGTCAGACGGGGGAAGGTAGTGTTTGCAACTCCCCTCTTTGTCGCACTTGTGATTATTGAGTTCTCCGATATCTTTTTTGCCATTGACAGTATCCCTGCCATCCTGGCCATCACGGCTGACCCGTTTATCGTTTTCAGTTCAAATATACTGGCTGTAATGGGATTGCGCTCGATGTTCTTCCTGATTGCAGGTGTACTTGACAAATTCCGGTATATCAATTACAGCTTAATTGTTATACTTGCCTTTGTGGGTGTCAAGATGCTTATCTCACATTATGTTGACATACCTGACTGGCTCTCGCTGGGGGTAATAATTCTCTCCCTGGGTACGGGCATGATCGCTTCCAGGGCGAGGCGTGACTAGTTTTCAGTTTCAACAGGCCGGGCTGATGAACATAGAGTGCAGGGAAATTCTGGTGGTAACGGCTCACCCTTCTGAGGGAGAGGCTGTCAGGCGGGCTGCCTGGCAGTCAGGCTGCAGCTGCGAGGTAATGGTATCAGGCGTGGGCGGGGCGGCAATGTCATGGTCGCTCTTCAACAGGCTGTCAGGCTGGCAGCCTGCTGCTGCAGCCGGCCCCTCTTCAGGCGGAACTGATACGCCTTCCCCGCCTCCGGTACGGCCGTCGCTGGTGATAGGGGCCGGTATAGCCGGCAGTTATAACCCTGACATCGCCGTGGGCAGCGTGGTGGTCACCCGCTCAGAGTGTTTCGCTGACTTGGGTATAGATGACAACGGCACCTTCATACCGCTCTCCGGGGCAGGGCTGGCACAACCCGATGAGCCGCCCTTCGCGGGTGGGGTCATACCCTGCACCGGCAGATGGTATGAGATGGCTGTCCGCCGCCTGCCGGCGGTGACGGCCGCCACGGTAAATACCGCATCAGGCTCACCGGAGGCCATTGCACGGCTCCGCCGTACATGGGACCCCGGCATAGAGACGATGGAGGGCGCATGGCTGGCATACATCTGCGCCAGGGCAGGCATACCATGGCTGGGAGTCAGGGCCGTATCCAACATGGTTGAGCCGAGAGACACCTCCGGATGGAATATCCCGCTTGCACTCAGGCGGCTGCAGGAAGAGATGACCGTGCTGCTGAAGATGATGACTGCCGGGGGATAGCAGTGGTGCAGGTGAGGTGCTCCTCCGCCCGAGAGCATGGCTGCCGGGGGACAGGCATGATGCAGGAGAGGCACTCATCTGCCGGGGAGCAGGACTGCCGCGGGATTGGCATGATGCAGGAGGTTAACAGGGGATGAGATCATAACGGAACATCCGTAGAAGAGAGGCTTATAAAGGATAAAAATGGCAACAGAACTATGAGAGTGACACTGGGATTCTCACCATGCCCCAACGACACCTTTGTCTTTGAGGCGATGATCAGTCACCGGGTTGACACGGAAGGGATAGAGTATGACTGGTTCCTGGCAGACGTTGAGGAGCTGAACCGGCGGGCCATGGAGGGCAGCGTTGATATCACCAAGCTGAGCTTTCATGCCTATCTGCATGCTGCAGAGAGATACCTCATCCTCGACTCGGGGAGCGCCCTGGGCCGCGGCAACGGTCCGCTGGTGGTGAGCAGGAGGAAGATATGGCCTGATGAGCTGCATGACGCAGCCATAGCCATACCCGGAGCAAACACCACGGCCAACCTGGTCTTCAGCATCTTCTGGCCTGAGGCAACCCGCAAACGGGAGTACCTCTTCTCCGACATACCCGAGGCGGTGCTGTCGGGCGAGGCCGATGCCGGTCTGATAATCCACGAGACCAGGTTTCTCTACCGGGCAATGGGCCTCAGGCTGGTGGCCGATACCGGAGCCTTGTGGGAAGAGATGACCCGGCTGCCGCTGCCGCTGGGATGTATAGCAGCCAGCCGCTCCCTGGATGCTGCAGCGGCTGCAAAGGTGAACAGGACAATACGGCGCAGCATTGAATATGCCATGGCAGACCCGCGCAGGTCGGCAGATTTCATAAAACGGAATGCAAGGGAGACCGGCGACGAGGTGATCAGTGAACATATAAAACTATACGTCAATGATTTCAGCCTATCACTCGGTGACGAGGGGCGCACTGCCGTCATGCGCCTCTTTGATGAGGCGGTGAAGAGGAAGGTCGCACCGCCGCTGCCGGAGATGATATTTCTGCCGCAGTAGTTTGAAAACAGACCGTTTTTCATATATTTACACTGTTACAAATAACCCTGACGAAAAATGAAGTTTGAACTCCCCCCGCTGAAGTATGCTGAAGAGGCCCTGGCGCCTCATCTGAGTGCAGAGACTCTTGAGTTTCATCATGGCAAGCATCACCTTGCCTACGTCAACAATCTGAATAACCTGCTTCCCGGATCTGCCTTCGAGGAGGCAACCCTCGAGACAATGATCCGCAAGGCCGATGGCGGCATATTCAACAATGCCGCCCAGGTGTGGAACCATACTTTCTATTTCGCCACCCTCTCACCCACTGGCAGGCGTACCCCGTCAGGCACCATAGCAAAGGCCATCGATGCCGAGTATGGTTCGTTTGAGGGGTTCAGGGAGGCCTTCACCAAGGCGGCGACCACCCTCTTCGGATCCGGATGGGCCTGGCTCTGCATGAAGCCTGACGGACGGCTGACAATCACGCAGGAGCCAAATGCAGGCAACCCGATCAGGGCCGGGCTGGTGCCGCTGATGACCTGTGACGTGTGGGAACATGCATATTATATTGATTATCGTAACCGCCGGCCCGACTATATCAAGGCCTTCTGGGAGCTGCTTGACTGGAAGGTGATAGGCGAGCGCTACAACGAGGCGCTGAGAAGATAATAGTCCTGGCTGCCCCATTATGAATATCCGCCAGCTGATTGAGAAGACCCGTACCTTCCGCCGGTTTGATGAGAGCCGTGAGATCACTCCCGAGGAGCTGACCGCGCTCGTTGATCTGGCACGCCTCTCAGCCTCGGGCGCCAACCGCCAGCCGTTGAAATATATTATCGTCACCGATCCGCTGCTCCGCGAAGAGGTGTTCCCCTGCCTGGCGTGGGCCGGATACCTGAAAGAGTGGGCCGGACCTGCACACGGCGAGAGACCGATGGGATATATTGTAATACTTGGAGACACTGCCGTTCACTCCTCTTTCGGCGTTGATCACGGCATCGCCTCCCAGAGCATCATGCTGGGGGCAACCGAGGCGGGGCTGGGCGGATGTATCATCCAGTCAATAGAGCGGGAGAGACTGCGGAAGGTGCTTGGAACGGAGAGGCGTTACGAGATACTGCTGGTGCTGGCACTGGGCCGGCCCGCCGAGCAGGTGGTGATAGAACCGGTAAGCGGTGGAGATGTAAAATACTGGCGTGATGAGAAGGGGGTGCATCACGTCCCCAAAAGAAGCCTCGAAGAGATCATAATAAAGAGGTAGGCTGCCGTCATGTTACGGTAGCCGCACGCAGCCTCGCCCATGTTGCCGCGCGCCGGTGTCATCATGTGTGAAGGCAGGCCGGCAGCAGCCGTGAGCCGGTAACTCTATCTGCTGAGAGCAGCCTGACCGCGGTTACACCTCCGGCTGCATTATCCGGCTCCGGTTATCCCCTGACGAAGATCGCCTTGATGATATGGCTGGCCATCTTCGGGTTCTCCTTCAGCCTGCGGGTTGAATATCCGAACCACTGCTCGCCGAACGGCACATAGACCCTCATGCCATGCCCGGCCTCAACGATGCTCTGGCGCAGTTTTGGGGTGACGCCGTAAAGCATCTGAAACTCATACATGTGCTTCGGAACGTTGTACTTCTCAATCAGTCTGCAGGCACCGTCAACCAGCGGCTTGTCGTGGGTGGCAATACCTACATGTATCTTGTTCCGGAACATGAACTCCAGGTCTTCCAGGTAATGGTCATTGATCTCTTCATACTTCTTGTAGGCTATCTCAGCCGGCTCAACATAGATACCCTTGCAGAGACGGTAACTGGTGGGTATCTCCGGAGTGTTCATGTCGAGCATATTCTCCAGGTCACTGTAGGTCCGCTTCAGGTAGGCCTGCAGCACCAGCCCCACATTCTTCGGGAACTCGGCATGGAGGCGCCTGTAGAGCTCTATCTCGAGATCGGTGCAGGGCGAGTCTTCCATGTCTATGCGGCAGAAGTTGTTGTATGAGGCGGCCCTGGCCACTATCTCACGCATAAGGTTGTAGCACACCTCCTTGTCTATCAGCAGTCCGAAGCTGGTGGGCTTGAGCGAGTAGTTGCCGTCAATACCCCTCTTCTGTGTCTCCTCGATCAGGTCAAGATACTCCTGCTTGTTGGCCCTGGCCTCGTCGAGCGACTTGATAAACTCACCCAGCACGTCGAGGGTGACACGTATCCCCTGCGCATTCAGCTCCTCGGAGACACGCATGGCATCGGCCATGGTCTTGCCTGAGATATAGGTTTTCGAGAAGAGCCAGATGAAGCTCTTTGGGAAGTATGGGAGTATGGAAGCGATGAACTTGTTGAACATATCTGGTGGTGTTTGAGTTTCCGGGGCACAAATATATTAATTAAGGTATAGAGTTTATCTGATGAAACACTCCTATTTGAATGCTTTTTCTGGTAGCCCGTCGCCGGTGAGCGACAGCCTGCTGAAGTATTCCGGCACCTCTCGTCCGGTGAGCTTGTCAACATAGAGCTTCGCCAGGTACTGGCCCAGCATGAAGCCCTGTCCGCGCAGCCCGAGGAAGAGTCCGTGATCAGGGTCTATGTACATACGCGGTTCGGCGTAATAGCCGCTCCAGAGCGACTGGAACCCTGCCGATGAGAGTCCGGGCAGCCAGGTGGTGAATACCTCTGCCACTATCTCCATGAACTCCCTGTTGTTGACCTTCAGGTTTCGTCCGGCCTCTGCCGGGTCTGAGGCGGGCGAGGCGCACCCGATAATCTGTCCGGTCTCTGCCAGCTGCTGCCCGTATACCGCTATGAACCCTTTGTAGTTGCGGCGGTCGATCAGCATTGGCAGCGGGGTGTTTCCCGGGCCCAGCATGGGCAGGCGCCGGGTGATGAAGGCCTGGTGCCGCACCCCATAGGTGCCTGTGAAGAGCCCCAGGCTGCGGGCATGCTCCTCGCCGTGGGCGCCCATGGCGTTGACGAAGACAGGGGTCTCATACTCCGTGTAGCTGCCGTCATGGTTCCGGACCACCACGTGGTATCCCTTGCCGTTGCGGTGCACCGAGGTAACCACGCTGTCTTCCTCCACCGTGCCGCCGGCAGCTATGCCCAGCTGCCTGACCAGGTCGATCACCCTGCCCGGGGTGGCCTGCCAGCAGTCGTTGGTGATCAGCGCTGCAGGGTAGGTCTCCTGCAGGCGCGGGTTGATGCCGGGAGCGATATGTGCAGCGTAGTCACGCGGTGAGAGCATACGGCCGTCAGACCAGCCCAGCGACTCCTCTAGCTGCTGCCGCATCGGCTCATCATGTGCGAAGGTGACATACTTTATCTCGCGGTAGTTGATCTCTCCCCTCCTCTGCAGCTCGCGGAAGATATCATGGTTGCGGCGCGCTATCTCGGAGAGCTCAGGCACGCTGAAGTTGGGTCGCCCGCCCGCAATGTTGCGCCATGATGAGCCGCGGTCATGGTTGATCAGTACCGGATCGAGACCCGCCTCGGCCAGGTAGCGCATCAGGGCGCTGCCGGCAATACCTCCCCCGGCAACGAGAGCCCCAGCCCTGATACTCTTTTTTGCCTGCGGGGTGATGACCACCTCGGGAGCGCCGGAGGGGAAGAGCTCACCCATGGTTATCTGGTTCGAGAGGGGAGCACGCGGGGTGGCATCGCCGATGATCTCTATGCCCAGCGGCCTGAGCAGCACCGAGAGCCGTCTGATGCAGCGCTTGCCGCGGCAGGGACCCATGCCCAGCCGGGTGGTGTGCTTGATCTCGTCAACCGAGATATATTTCCGGTCGCCGATAACCGCCATGATCTCCTCAAGCTTCACATCCTCACAGTGACAGATATACTCCTTCGACTCCATCTCTCCGGAGGGGAGGAAGGTGACCTCATCCGGATAGTTCTCCTTCGTGATGAACCCCCGCACGGCGGTGATCGCACTGCCGGCGGGCGTGAGCGCCTTCACCCTCGCCAGGTTGGTGCGGTTCTTTTTCTTCAGAACCTTCTCAATCACCCCCTCGCCAATCTTCCGGCCGTTGTTGTCTACCAGGAAGACTTCACTCCCCTCTTCAACGAAATACTCAACCGGCAGGAAGAGCTGCCCCTTTGCCAGGTTGTAGCCGAAGATGGCCAGCCCGGGGCACTGGTAGACGCAGTTCATGCAGCCGGTGCACTTCTCATAGTCTATTGCCGGGACGGTGTCGGGTGAAGCCTTGGTGATGGCGCCGTGCGGACATGCGAACTGGCAGGGGTTGCAGGCGAAGCTGTAGAGGCAGTCGATAATCACGAATGGCCTGGCATTCATCCTCTCCTCTGACGGCATGTGTGGCTCAGGAAGTATCCTTGCAGGGTGCTGCTGCGAGTCGATATACTCTTTTGAGAGGGTGAGGTACTCGCTGTAGCTGCTGCGTATACCCATCTCCTGTACGATCTCCATGGCGGCCTGCCTGCCCCGCAGCACCGCGGTGGTACCCTCGCCTATGCGCATGGCGTCGCCGGCAGCATAAGCCCTGGTGCCGAACACCTCGCGGCCCTTGATCAGCAGCTGGTTATCGGGTATCAGCCCGGTGCATATATTGATGGCATCAATGCCCTCGATGATCTTTTCCGTCCCCGGCACCGGCGTGAAGTCGCGGCACTCGGCTATCACCGCCCCGGTGATGCCGTCACCGGTACTGTTGGGAATGGCTTTGACAAGCATGTGCGACAGCAGTATGGGTATGCCGAGCCTCCTCACCCGGTTGGCCTGTACCGGGAAGCCGCCCTCATGCGGCATCGCCTCGATGATTGCCTTGACCTTTGCACCGGCCTGCATCAGCTGGTAGGAGGTGAGGTATCCGATGTTGCCGGCACCGACGGTAAGCACGTTGCGGCCCAGGAGGGTGAACTCCTGGTTCATCATCTTCTGCACCACCGCGGCGGTGTAGACCCCGGGCAGGTCATCGTTGCCGAAGGCGGGCATGAAGGGTACCGCGCCGGTAGCCACGATGAGACACTCAGCATCCACATAGAAGATTTTTCCCGTGCGGATATTCTTGACGGCCAGCCTGTGCCCCTCGAGTATATCCCAGATGGTCGAGTTGAGCATGATCCCCTCATGGGAGTCGCCGGCCAGCTTGCGTGCAATATCGAACCCCCGCATGCCGCCGAACTTCTGCTCCTTCTCAAAGAAGAAGAACTGGTGGGTCTGCATCAGGAACTGTCCGCCGATGTCTCCGTTGCTGTCTATTACCAGGTTGGGAATGTTGTGCCGGTTGAGCAGCTCCCTGGCAGCGAGCCCGGCAGGCCCGGCACCGGCGATGGCCACAGTGGTGCGGTACACCTCAATGGCCGCGCGGCCGTTGGCGGGGAGAGACTCAGGCTGGTAGCCCGAAGGTATCTCACGCACCTCGCTGACACCCTCAACCGGGGTGATGCAGATACGTCTGATGACACCATCAACCAGCATCTCGCAGGCACCGCACTTGCCGATGCCGCACTCGAGGCTGCGGTTGCGGTTGTCAAGGCTGTGGGTATGCACCGGGTAACCGGCCTGGTGCAGCGCGGCTGCGATGGTGAAACCCTTCATGCCACGCACCGTGATGCCGTTATAAATGAAGGAGACCTCCTGCTCCTGCGGGATATCAAGTATGGGATGTTCCAGTATCCTGCTCATTCGAGTCTTTTTACATTCAGCTTCAGCTATCAAAAATAAACCAGAACCTCATTACGATTCAATGACCTATATCAGAACCATTCCATGATTTAATGCATTATTTTCCTAAATTTGAGCGAAATCATCCACCCCCTGCAACCATTCTTCAGTAAACGCGGTCAACAGAGTGTGCTCAGCAAATGATGAGTGAACAACATATCATTGATGGATGTATCAGGCACAACAGGAAGGCACAGCAGGCCCTGTGGAAACAGTACTCCGGGTTCCTGCTGGGCGTATGCATGCGGTACGCTGCCGACAGGAGTGAGGCTGAGGATATGTTGCAGGAGGCCTTTATGAAGATATACTTCAATCTGGGCGAGTATGCGGGCACGGGTTCATTCAGGGGCTGGCTGAGGCGGATAGCGGTTAACTGCGCCATCACATACTATCACAGGAACGTGCGCTACAGGCACCAGGTCGATATCGATGAGTATGTGAGCATTGAGACCGGGACAGCCGGGTTTGAGGAGGATCTCTGCAATGCAGGGGATCTCTACCGGGTGCTTGGGGAGCTGCCGCCGGGCTACAGGATGGTCTTTAACCTCTATGCCATTGAGGGTTATAAGCACCATGAGATTGCCGAGATGATGAAAATAGATGTCAACACCTCAAAGTCACAGTACAGCAGGGCCAGGGCGGCACTGAGGAAAAAGCTTGAGGAGCTGGCACGGATAAAGGAGAGATACACCTGACTGATGAAACAGGCCGGCGTGAAACGTAACAGGGCAGGGCGACATAGGGTAGAGTGAAATAATGTAAGACAACATAGGATAGACGAAACGGGGCAGGACGAGACAGAGTGGAGTAAAACAGAGTCATATAATGAGCAGTGACCTGAGAGATAATGATCTTGAGAATCTCTTCCGCAGCAGGCTGGAGGAGAATGAGGTGGAACCGGATCCCGGCCTCACCGGCCGCTTTATGGGCAGGCTGGCCAGGAGGGAGTTCTTCCGCTTCAATCTCTCACGTTTCAATATATGGTATCTCACTGCGGCGGCAGCTGCGGTGACGGCAGCTGCGGTGATCTTCCTGGGCGGCGGTGGTGAGACTGTGGCAGGAGGAGGGAGGGATGATTCCGCTGGGCAACTTGAGGCCGTTGCGGAGGCCGTTGCTCCTGCTGCCGGCAGAACGGAGGAAATGCCAGAAAAAGGCTCCACCGTGATGAAGAAGGCACCGGCAACGGCAGAGAGGCCTGCTGCGAAAGCTTCACCGGCTGATGGCGGATCGGCGGCGCGAGAGAAGTCTGCCACCGGGAGAGCCGCCTCAGGTGAGGCCCGCGAAGCCGCACTGCTGGCAGACAACATGGCGGGGGAGAGTATAGCCGTCATATCGGTGGGGAATCGCGATGCCGCAGGGAGACTGCCGGCGGCAGCAGCCAAAGCACCACTGGCGGCAGAGGCTACGGTAACCTCAGGATGCCTGCCGCTGCATGTCAGATTCAGCTCGAACGCAGAAACAGGCAGCCGGGTGGAGTGGAGTTTCGGCGATGGCGGCAGATCATCACTGGCTGAACCTGAATATATATATGATGTGCCGGGCAGATACAGTGTGGTGCTGCACGCCACCGACAGCAGGGGACGAACCGCAACGGCCGGCCTGATGATAGAGGTTTGGGAGAGGCCGCGGGCAGCATTCGAGGTGAGGAGGAATGACCAGTTGTCTGATGGAGGGAAGGTGCAGTTCATAAATATTTCTACAGGAGCAGTTGACTACCTGTGGGATTTCGGAGACGGTACCTTCTCCACGCTGGCAGACCCCACATACCGCTACCCGAGAGGAGGGACCTATGATGTCAGGCTGGTGGCCTGGTCGGCAGAAGGATGCGCCGACTCGGTGATTGTAAAAGACCTGTTCACCGACGGCGGGATGTTTATCAGGTTCCCCAGCGCCTTTGCGCCGGACAGGGGAGGACCTACCGGAGGGTATTACAACACCCGGAGCGATGAGCAGAACAGGGTGTTCCATCCCGTAACCTCGGGTGTGGCCGGCTATAACCTTAGGATATACAGCAGGGCAGGCCTGCTTGTCTTTGAAAGCAATGACCCCGAGATGGGCTGGGATGGCTACCACAAGGGCGCACTGTGTGCCCCGGGGGTGTACGTTTGGAAGGTCAGAGGAACATATCGCAATGGTGAAACATTTATAATGGCAGGCGACGTGACACTGTTAAGCTACTGATTGGTAGCAGGTTAAATATATGCCGCGCCTGACTCTCCATTTTATGGGAAGAATCTTTATCTGAACTGATGTAACCTTCCCGAATTTTGGTCGTATAATTAGCTACTTTATGTAACTAATCAGTGACCGGATTGCCCCTACGTTCAAGATATCTGACTGGTTTGTTCCTGACCGTCTCCCTGCTGGTGAATGGGCAGGATCCGCATTTTTCGCAGTTCTATGCCAACCAGCTCTATCTGGCGCCATCCTTTGCAGGCGCTACAGAAGATTACCGCCTGGCTCTCAACTGGCGTAACCAGTGGCCCTCCATCCCGGGGGTGTTCCATACCTACAGCGTATCATTTGATAAGGCGATACCCAACTTCAACTCCGGTCTGGGGTTCCTTGCCACCTATGACGTGGCCGGCTCGGGCAACCTGAGCACCATGAACCTGGGGTTGTTGTATTCGTATGATTTTCAGATAAATGAAGAATGGCATATCAGGCCGGGAATAAATTTCAAGTTCACTTACCTGGGGCTTGACCTGACCCGGCTGGTCTGGAACAGCCAGATAACCACCGGCGGAACGCTTCCCCCCATTACGCCGCCGCCCTTTGACAATGTGGCAGATATCGACTTCACCTTCTCCGGCCTGGCATACAATGAAAAGATATGGGGAGGATTCAGTCTTGACCACCTGCTGAGACCAAGGACCTCCTTCTGGGGCAACACCGCCTATGTGCCGATCAAGCTTGACCTCTTCGGCGGATTCCAGATAATCAGCCGCGGCAGGCTGCGCAAGACATTCGAGGAGGTGCTCTCGGTGGCAATGAATGTGATGTTCCAGGGCGACTTCATCCAGTCTGACATCGGGCTTTACTACCTCAAGAACCCGCTGGTGTTCGGGGTGTGGTACCGTGGTATACCATTCAAGGCGGCAAAGGATGTCTCTCCGCAGGCCGGCGACGCAGTCATCGGGATGCTGGGGATCAAGACCGACCAGCTGAATATAGGACTGAGCTACGACTTCACGATATCGAACCTCATAACTGCATCAGGAGGTGCCTGGGAGATATCACTGATCTATACCTTCGAATCGTCACAGCTACGCTTCGGACAGAAGATCCACTCCATCCCCTGTCCCGAGTTCTGATCATATTCCCGATTTCCGGCTGCCTTGATCAGCTTCCGCCGTTAATTGCGTTTCCGGTTAACTCCATCCTTCCTACTGCTGCTCTGTAAATAAAATTTATCTATTTTTGTCCGGCAGTTTGTTAAACCAAAACCAGATTCCGTAATGACCAGACTATCCGTTATGAAGAACATCCTGATTATAGCAGTGATTGCCGCTGCCGGCCTGTTTATCACAGCCGGTTGCGGAGATAAGCAGCCGGCCGGACCGGCCGCCGAGGCAGCCGAGATGAAGGCTCATGGCTTTATAGCCTATGTCGAGCTTGACTCGGTGATCGCCAACTTCAACATGGCAAAGGACAAGTCGAATGAGTTGGAAGTGAAGGCAAAGAACTCCGAGGCTGAGCTCACTTCGAAGTCGCAGGCTTTTGACCGCGATGTGAAAGATTATCAGAATAAGGTACAGAAGGGCCTGATTACCCGGGCCACCGCAGCCGAGATGGAGCAGACTCTTGCACAGCAGCAGCAGAACCTCCTGGCCAGGCGCGATGAGATGGCATACAACCTCAATGAGGAGTCAGTGGTGGCCCAGCGGCAGATACTTGAATATATCAATGAGTATCTTGTGGAGTTCAATGCCACCCGCGGATATCATTACATCCTTGCCAAGCAGTTTCCCGGCCCGGTGCTCCTTGCTGACAGCTCACTCGATATCACTGCCGAGGTGATCGTCGGACTGAACGCAAAATACGCTGCTTCGGCCAAGACCAAAAAGTAGACTGCAGCCCCTCTTTGGTCAGGGTTTTAGCCGGGCCGGCATTCCGGCTGCCTCCCTGTGGCCTGTGTTCCTGCCAGGCCGGCATTCCGGCTGCCTCCACTTTAGTCAGTGTCTCTGCCGGGCCGGCATTCCGGCAGCCTCCCTGTGGCCTATGTTTCTGCCAGGCCGGTATTCCGGCGGCTCCTCTTTGGTCATGGTTTCTGTGAACCGGACTTCTCCTTTCCGGCTCTCCGCCGCTCCCTTGCCGGTGACTCAGGCTTGCCCGACACCTTGCGGTCACGCCTTATCTTGCGCTCCTCCTCACGGTTGACGATAATGAAGAGGTCCTCATCAGGCTTCTTCATGCGGTACTGCTCACGTGCATACTTCTCGAGATTGGCATTGCTGGTACGCAGCTCATGCAGCTTGCGGCGATCCTCCTCGATACGGCACATGTAATACTCCTTCTCACGTTCGAGCCGGTTGCGCATCCTGACCTCCCGGACACGGGAGATGAGGTTGTTGGGATCGAGCAGGATGATCCATACCAGAAAGACCAGCAGCGTCAGGATGTATTTGTTGCGCATCCAGGCGGGCAGCCGGCTGATCATGGCTGTAAGGGTAAAACGCTGCCAGAAGTCTCCTTTCAAGGGATTGCCTTTTGATTTCAGTACAAATCTAACCCCCGCTCATCAGGTATGTAACCTGTACGGAATCACCATCACAGACCATCTCACGGTCATAGCTGTCACGGTCTATGAGCCGCCCGTTTATCCTGACTATCCTCAGCCTGAAGGTGTACCTCTTCAGCTCAAGCAGTCTTTCAACGCTGATGCAGTCACCGTCAAGCGTTACCGGTTCATTGTTGAGGGAGATTTTCATCAGTGCAAAAATATCATACTGGCACGTGATTGGCAAATATGAAGCCACTTCTTCCCGTTTGCCGCCTTTTTACCGCAAGCCTGCATCCCGTGGCAACTTGCAATCATTTGCATATTGATTATTGTCATTAGATTATGGATATTTGTTTGTAATATTTGCTTCCATCACAGAATAAACAATATATACCATGGATATAAGCGAACTCAGGGCACAGCACAGACTGATCAGCAGGTGGAACTATAGATGGACTCCCCTGGACAAGGGCTACACTGACAAGACCCTCTATATCAATGTGGGTACGGGAGAGATCAGGGATAAGGATGTACCTCCGGTGATGAAGGAGAAGTTTATCGGGGGCAAGGGGTATGGCCTCAGGTATCTGTGGGATGCCACCAAACCCGATACCAAATGGGATGATCCGGAGAATGAGATAGTCATCTCATCGGGCCCCGTCGGCGGTATAACCCAGTACTCCGGCTCAGGCAAGTCGCTGGTGGTAACCATCTCACCCCAGACAGACTCGGTGATGGACAGTAACGTGGGCGGGTTCTTCGGTCCGTTCCTGAAGTTCTCGGGCTTTGATGCCATTGAGTTGCAGGGTAAGGCTGAAAGAGATGTAATAGTCTTCATCAACGGCGTGGAGCACTATGTCGAGATCTTCGAGGCTCCGGCAGAGGCTGTTGACAGCCACGTGCTGATAGAGCAGCTCACAGATATGTTTGCCGATGATGAGTCTGACCGAAAGAACATTGGCATAGTATCCACCGGCAGCGCTGCTGACCACTCCCTCATCGGCATGCTCAACTTCACCTTCTATGACAACAAGCGCAGGAAGATCAGGATGAAGCAGGCCGGTCGCGGCGGTATCGGGACCGTCTTCCGCAACAAGAAGATCAA
>CAZAVK010000030.1:0-32151 GCA_964488645.1 uncultured Rikenella sp.
ACAACTTGTTTATATGTATACCAAAGGTAAACAATAATAGCAAGGGCAAGTTGTTATTGTGCACCTGGAGGTAACTTCTATTTTTTCATGAGGAGCGGGATTCACAGATCGTCAAATGGAGACTTGATCTTCTGAATGCTGCTGACTGATACATGGGTGTAAATCTCAGTGGTCTTCGAACTCTTGTGGCCCAGGAACTCCTGAATATAACGCAGGTCGGTACCGCTCTCAAGCAGGTGAGTGGCATAGCTGTGCCGCAGCCAGTGCAGCGTAACCGGCTTATTCACACTGGCCTTCTGAGCTGACTGCTTAAGCACCTTCTGCAGGCTGGTGGGTGAGTAACTGCTCCCCGCCTTCTCCCCCTCAAAGAGCCATACCCGCGGACGATAGGCCCGGTAATATTCACGCAACATCTCTATGATCTTTTCAGAAATGGGAATAACCCTGTCTTTGTACCCTTTCGACCGCCTCACAATAAGTAGTCCACGATTGCTGTCAATGTCACCCGGCTTCAGGTTGAGAAGCTCACTCCGGCGAAGACCGCAGGCATAGATGAGACTAAGCATGGTGCGGTGCTTGATATTGGCAGATGCCGTGATGATCTGCTTCACCTCCTCCTTGCTCAATACACTGGGCAGACGATGCTCGGGTCGGGGACGCCTGATAGCCTCTATATCAATCTCTGAATTGGACACCACCCTGAAGAAAAGCTTCAGGGCACTGACCATCTGATTCTGATAGGCGAAACTTAAACCCTTGCCAACCACATGGGTGTGAACGTAATCTACAATATCATCGTTGGTTATCGTGCTGAGCTGATGGTTCCCCGACTCCTTAAAAAATACTCTGATCATACCGGTGTATGTCCTAATGGTACTCTCACTGTAGCGCCTGTGACTAAGCCACCTCCGGTATGCGTTGAGGGCAGAGGACTGTTCAGGGGTCAACCTCTCAGCCGGACCATCTGTAACAGCTTGAACATCCTGAACCTCCCGCTCAGCCGCTGCTCTTTTCCCGGCAGCCGGCTTGAGAGCCGAGTAGTCGACGTAGGCATATCCCCTGAAATGATTGAAGAAATGGGGGAGCCGGAATGATTCCCCTGAAATATGCCAGCACTGCAACCTGTCGCTCCAGCAGACCCCGGAAAACTCTTTCAGCCTGTTTGTGATTTCCCGGTTCTCACTGAACCGGATAAGGATAATCTCTTTTCCCTGATCTTCTGCCGGTTCAAGGACAACGACCGGCATTGGGGGCTGTTCCTGCTTTATTACTCTTCTTACCGGGGGCGACGACATGGCTGATCAGTTGATATAAGGTTTATGCAGAGAGATCTCAAACAAGAAGGCATTTGCAGAATGAATTATGCGGTGTGAATCCCGGCAGATACGCAGTTGCATAGTGATTCATGCAGCGCGATCTCCGGCAGATATGCGCTGGCAGAATGATCCAGGCGGAGTTATCCCCGGCAAGGCTGTGGCAGCATTGTTACTCCAGGGAGTGCCGGCCTATGGTAACAGTTCAAGGGTGACAAGGTAGGCACAGTGGTCTGAGGCAACGGTGTTACAGATCACCTCGGCAGTGAGAACCTTCCATCGCTCTTTCGGGTAGAACATAACATAGTCAATCTTCTCCGATGGATTATCAGAGGGGAAGGTGGGAGCGGAGTCGGCTGCAAAGGAGGGCCTGCCCCAGTGCTGCTCAAGGATTGCAATTGGCCGGCTGCCGGGTACGGCATTGAGGTCGCCGGCAAGGATGACCGGGTAACGTATACCGGCAAGCACCCGGTTTATCTCTCCGGCCTGGCTGATGCGGTCACTCTCATCGCCGGTGTGGTCAAGATGGGTGCCGATAAAGGCAATGGTATCGCCTGAAGGGAGCACGGTGGTGATCTCAAGGGCCGCCCTGGGCTCATGGTTGCCGCTGTAGGGGAGAGGGTGATTGCGTGTGGCAAGGAAGGTGGTTCGTGACAGAACGGCTTCGCCATATTCGCCACCGTCATAGTACATTGCCCGGCCGAAAAGAGGAGCCATCGCGGTACGCTGCCCCAGCTCAGTGGCCAGATCATACCCTTTTGCCCGACGTGTCTGGTAATCGACCTCCTGCAGAGCAACCAGATCAGCGCCACTGCCGGTTATCACCCCGGCAATCAGATCCAGGTCAAAATCGCCCTTCATGGTTGCCCCGTGATAAATATTGTATGAGAGAACCTTTACCGTTGAGTTGCTGCGGTAATCATCCTGTGCCGTGAGGGCGGCGAGAGGAACCGATAGCAGCAAAAGTGCCGCAAATGTTGATTGAATTAAACGCATTGTGTTCAGATTTTTCTGTGAAGTGTAAGTAGTGGTCACTATCTTCTTAATGAATCTGAGTCTGAGTCGCGCAGGTCTGATGACGATGAGTCTCTCAGTGAACCGGAGTCGCTGTCGCGCATCGATTCAGAGCTGGCCTCCTGCATAGCATCGGAGCCTGTGTCACGCAGGGAGTCGGAGTCGGCATCACGCAGGGCACCCGAATCGGCATCGCGCATCGACCCGGAGTCGCTCCCGCGCATCGACCCGGAGTCACTATCCCTTAGGGCATCGGAGTCGGCAATCCTGCTCATGTCATGGGGAGTTGGTTGTCAGCGCCTTGCTGCGACTGCAATGGCTATGGTTGATGCGATTAAAGCTGCCTGAACTCGCCTGATAGTCTGATGGACTGCATCAGGGAGCGGACTCTCTTTCAGTATCGCCTTCAGCTGTGACCTGATCAGTTTTAACTCTTCACGGTCAGTGGTCAGCTGCCGATGCATATGACAGGCCTCAATCAGGCCGGCCAGCGGCAGGCTGGAGCCGGCATCGTGCCTGTAGGAGAGGATATCGCTTTTAAGCTGCCTGAGGAGATTATCGCGTGTGGAAGTCTCAACCAGGTAGCTCTTCCGCCAGGGGATCAGGCCAAGAAACCGCTTCTCCTCAACGGTGAGCATCCTGCGCTTCTCAAGATCATGCAGGATGTATTTAAGGTACCTGTTGTACCGGTTGGCAATCCGCGAGATCCAGTACTCAGCCTTACGGGCCTTTGGTGAGCCGGCAATCATCGCCCAGACCTCATCGGTGAGCCGGTCGTTCCGGCTGACCCCGGAACCGGTGGTTATCAGCTTGCCGGTCATGGTGATCAGGCCAGCAGATGCAAGATCGGTCAGTACGGCCCCGGCAATGCCGTAACCGAGATATTGCGCACTCACCATAAAGTGCCCCTTATCAGGATGATGGGCAATGATTATCAGCTTCTCGGCGGTGGTAAGATCCTTTTTCATTGTTGATTCTCAGAAGGGATATTTCTGGCTTCCATGCAATACACCGTCCCGTCAGTCACATTGAGAGTATTGAGACAGAAGTATCTCTTCGCGGACTTTCACAGACTGACAGATACGAAAAACGTTGATGAAATTTATTAAATAAATCGTAACGAAGCAAATAAATAAAGAGGCTCTGCCTGCAGCGTTCAGACCAGTGGTCATACCAGCATGGCAAATCTCCTGGAGGCGGGTTAGACCCCGGATGTGATTATCTCGCGGCAGGGGTAGCGTCATACCAGATCGGCACAGCCCGTAAGCTGAGGTTATAGCCCGGATGTGATTATCTCTCTGAAGGGGGGAAGGCATATCAACCCGGCACAGCCCGCAAGCTGAGGTTATACCCCGGATGTGATTATCTCGCGGCAGGGGTAGCGTCATACCAGATCGGCACAGCCCGTAAGCTGAGGTTATAGCCCGGATGTGATTATCTCGCCACAGGGGTGGAGTCATACCAGCCCGGCGAAACCCATGAAGGCGAGGGCCAGGATCCCGGCTATGATCAGTGAGATCGGTACTCCCTTCATGCCTGCCGGCACATCGGCAATTTCAAGCTGCTCACGGATTCCGGCGAGAATCACAAGAGCCAGCCCGAAACCGATGGCGGTGGCTGCACTGAAGACGATACCCTCAAGGAGGTTGTAATTCTTTTTGAAGACCAGGATGGCAACCCCGAGAACGGCACAGTTGGTGGTTATCAGCGGCAGGAAGATGCCCAGCGACTGGTAGAGGGGCTGACTGATCTTTTTCAGAATGATCTCAACCATCTGTACCAGTGCAGCAATCACCAGTATGAAGGTGATGGTCTGCATGAAGGCAATACCCAGCGGCTCAAGGACATAAACCTGTATCAGGTAGGTGGCCATGGTGGCAAGCACTATCACAAAGGTGACCGCACCTGCCATGCCAATGGCTGTGTTTACCTTGTTTGATACCCCAAGGAAGGGACACACGCCCAGGAACTGGGCCAGGACAATATTGTTTACAAAGATCGCAGATATTATCAGCAGCAAATATTCCATCTCCGGCCCTCCCTATGCTTTGTTGATCTTGTTCACAATGGCTATCAGGTATCCGAGCGCAATAAATGCACCCGGCGCTAGGATGAATACCAGTATCCCGTCACCCTGTATGAACTTGTATCCTGCAATGGCGCCGCTGCCAAGCAGCTCGCGGATTGCCCCGAGAACACCCAGTGCAGCCGTAAACCCCAGTCCCATGCCTGCCCCGTCAAGGAATGATGACCAGACTGTGTTCTTGCTGGCAAACGCTTCAGCGCGCCCCAGCACAATACAGTTAACCACTATCAGCGGTATGAAGATACCCAGTGTCTCATATAGTGCCGGCACAAAGGCCTGCATCACCAGGTCAACAATGGTAACAAAGGTGGCTATGACCACAATGAATGCCGGTATGCGCACCTTGTCAGGGATGATGTTTTTCATCAGGGCGATGACCACATTCGAGCCCAGCAGCACAAAGGTGGTGGCCAGCCCCATACCGATACCGTTGAATGCCGATGAGGTGGTGGCAAGGGTGGGACAGGTGCCCAGCACCAGCACCAGTATGGGATTCTCTTTCAGGAACCCCTTTGTGAAGTTCTGCATCTGGTTCATTTCAGACCTCCTTTCTCAAATGTGTTGTAGGCCCTCTGAACACCGTCACAGAAGGCTCTTGAACTGATTGTGGCAGCGGTGATGGCATCAACCGGGCCGCCGTCCTTCTTCACCTTCAGCGGGAACTCGGCCGGGTTCTTACCGTTGAACTGATCCTTGAACTCAGGCTTTTCGGGGGTTCCCCCGGGAACCATCTTGGTTCCCAGACCGGGCGTCTCCTTATGCTCAAGGACATTAACGTTATAAATCGTCCCGTCAGGGGTAAACCCGACCATAAACCCGATATAGCCGCTGAAACCGTCATTGGTGTATGACCTGATGGCATAACCCACAATCTCCTCTCCGTTCCTGGCAGGGTAAACCTCCAGCGAGTCGCCCTCACCAGTGGGCAGCAGGAACATCTCATCATTGGGATTGTTGGTGAACTCGGGCACCACCTGCTTGATGGCATCAAGCTTCTTGTTCAGGGCGGTGAGCTCAATGGGCTCCTTGGTAATCTCATAGACAAAACCCAGCGCTGCCGATGCCCCCAGTGCGATCAGCGTCAGTGAGAGCACCATGTTGCGGAGGGTTGACTCCATCTTAGCCATGCTTTACCTCCTTTCCGAATCTGACAGGTTTGATATACATATTCAATAAAGGCACAAAGGCATTCATGATCAGTATGGCGAATGAGACCCCTTCGGGATAGGCGCCCCAGGTCCTGATCAGGACCGTCAGCACCCCGATGCCCACTCCGTAGATGATCATCCCTTTCGCAGTCATGGGTGAGGTGACATAGTCAGTGGCCATGAAGATTGCACCCAGCATGATTCCCCCGGTAAGGAGATGGAAGAGCGGATCGGCATGCTTCGCAGGGTCAGCCAGCCAGAGTATGCCGGTGAAGAGTGCAACGGTCAGCAGGATGGTGACAGGTATGTGCCAGGTAATGATCTTCTTCCAGATCATATATATGCCTCCGAGAATGAGCGCCAGTGCGGCTATCTCACCCATCGAGCCGCCCATGTGGCCATAGAAGAGCTGCATGTGCGACGGGATGTTCTCCATCAGTGCCGATACCGCCTCACCGTTCCTGACCCCCTCACTGAGGATACCCAGCGGGGTGGCACCGGTGACCGCATCGGTGTAGCTGGTATGAAACCCTGACGGAACAGGCCAGCTGGTCATCTGCACGGGGAAGGAGATGAGCAGGAACACCCTGCCCACCAGCGCCGGGTTGAACGGGTTGTTGCCCAGCCCGCCAAAGGTCATCTTGGCCACGCCGATAGCGACAACAGCACCAATGATGACTATGTAAACCGGCAGGTTTGAGGGCAGGTTGAAAGCGAGCAGAAGACCTGTGACAACGGCTGATCCATCAGATATTGACGGCTTTGCCTTCAGGATATACTTCTGGAAGAAAAACTCAATGCCCACGCATGATAACACCGAGACCAGTGTCACTATTATTGCGCCTATGCCGAAAAACCATATTGAGGCTGCCAGGGCAGGCATCAGGGCTATCACCACGCCGTACATCAGCCGCCGGGTCGACTCCGGTCCCTGCTGATGAGGTGATGGAGATACATTCAGGAAGTTGTTCATAGTGCTATTGTGCTATTTCGTAATGCGTTCACGTGCCATTCTGATCACGGTTGACTTACCGAGCCTGATATAGTCAAGCAGCGGCCGCTTGGCCGGGCAGCTGTATGAGCAGGCGCCGCACTCCATGCAGTCGGTGATCTTCTCCTTCTCAGCCTTCTCAAACATGCTCTTCTGTGCCAGTACCGAGATGAGCCACGGCTCGAGTCCCATGGCACAGGCGGTGGAGCACTTGCCGCACCTGATGCAGGGGCCCGCCTCAGCCCGCCTTGACTCCTCCTTCGGGAACATGATGATCCCCGAGGTGCCCTTGGTGACAGGTATGTCGGTCATGGCCAGCGCCTTGCCCATCATGGGGCCTCCATTGACAACCTTGCCGGTATCACCGGGAAGGCCGCCGGCAGCCTCAATCAGTGCACTCACCGGGGTGCCTATGCGAACCATGAAGTTGCCCGGGCTGGTTACCGACTTGCCGGTGACGGTGACAACCCTCTCGATCAGCGGCTTGTTCTTCTGTACCGCCTCATATACCGCAAAGGCAGTACCCACGTTCTGTACAACAACGCCCACATCGAGTGGCAGGCCGCCCGAGCGCACCTCACGCCCTGTGCAGGCCTTGA
Source organism: uncultured Rikenella sp. (assembly GCA_964488645.1). Taxonomy (GTDB): domain Bacteria; phylum Bacteroidota; class Bacteroidia; order Bacteroidales; family VadinHA17; genus SR-FBR-E99. Next base: position 7,152 of record CAZAVK010000030.1, read on the forward strand.
TGAGCTGCTTCTCACCACCCTGCGGATACTTGACCTTCAGCGGCTGAACGGTGATCCCCTCATACCCTGCAGCCAGTCCTGAGAGCCGGCTGATAGCGTCAGGCTTGTTCGCCTCAATGCCTATGATGACCCTCTCAACACCCAGCGCCTTTTTGATTATCATGGCACCGGTGAGAACCTCTTCACTCTTCTCAAGCATCAGCCTGTGGTCTGAGGTGAGGTAGGGCTCACACTCAACCCCGTTGATGATCAGCAGATCAACCTTCTTGCCGGCCGGAACGGTCATCTTGATATGGGTGGGGAAGGTGGCGCCACCCAGTCCGGTCAGACCACACTCACGGCACCTCTCAATGATCTCTTCGCGTGACATGGTCACCTCTTTCACCAGTGCGGGACTGCGGTCAATGTGGCCGGCCCATTCGTCGCCCTCAACATCAATAACGATGGCTGTCTGCTTGTACCCGGTGGTGTCAACAACGGTATCAATCTTGTTCACCTTGCCTGATACCGGCGAATGAATATTTGCCGAGACAAATCCTTTTGCCTCGGCGATGAGTTGCCCGGTCATGACCGTAGCACCCTTCTCAACCAGCACTGCGGCCGGGGCCCCGATATGCTGTGCCACGGGAACGGTGACCTGTGCCGGCAGAGGCAACGGTACGATCGGCCTGTCAGCCGTCAGCTTGTTCTCAGGCGGATGGATGCCACCTTTCGGGAATGTCTTGAACACGTTCATCTGTCTCTCTGGTAGTTTGTTAATCAGTTGACGGCGGCATCTGCTGCTTCGGCCTCTTTCTTCTCCCTGACGGGGAACCCTATCTCGAGTATTGAGCCGGTAGGACATACCGGTTCACACTTGCGGCAGAGCTTGCACTTGAATGAATCGATGAATGCCAGGTTATTGACCATTGTTATTGCGTCATGCGGACACACCTTCACACACTTGCCGCACCCGATACAGGCCACCTGGCATGCCTTCCTGGCCGGCCCTCCCTTGTCCTTGTTGACACATGAGACATATATCTTGCGGTCTTTCTTGTTGCGCTTGCGCAGCTCGATGATATTGCGCGGGCAGGCCTTCACACAGGCGTTGCAGGCGGTGCAGTTGGCATCGATGATCACCGGCAGCTCTGTTACGGGATCCATGTACATGGCATCGAACTGGCATGCAGCAACGCAGTCGCCGCAACCCAGGCAGCCGTACTGGCAGGCGGTGGGACCGCCATAGAGGGCATGGGCCACCCGGCAGCTGACGGCACCGTCATAGAACGATGTGCGGGCAGCATTGGAGGGGGTGCCGTTACATCTCACCACTGCCACTTTCGGGTCAACGGCAACAGCCTGCCTGCCCAGGATGGCTGCAGCCTGATCCATCACCGTGGCACCGCCAACCGGGCAGTAGAGACCGTCGAACGATGTTGACTTTACCAGCGCCTCGGCAAAGGCACGGCAGCCCGAGTAACCGCAACCGCCGCAGTTGACGCCCGGAAGAACCTCAGTCACCGTATCTATGCGGGGGTCCTCAACAACCCTGAACCGCTGCGCCACAAAGTATAGTATGACCGCGGCAAGAAGCCCGAGGGCACTCAGCATCGCGATAGTCAGAAGAACCGTGGTACTCATCTGTCAGACCTTTATTTTGAATTCAAATTTCTCACTGATCCTGCCCCTCACCATCCAGACGAGCAGGTAATAGACTCCGGTGGCGGCAAAGGAGAGCAGTGCCGAGAGAAGCTCACCGGCACCTGATGCCATGGCAATGGCAAGAACTGCAACCAATACCGCAAACGGAAATACATAGCCTATGAGCAGAGCCTGGTAACCCTGCGAAAGCTGCATCTCAACGGTGACACGGTCACCGGGAGCGGGAGAGGAGTCACACCTGGCCATGATAACCTTACTCTCTGACCGGCCGGCTGAACAGACAGACTTTGCATGACAGCCCGAACAGGCACCTGACACAAGGATCTCAACCTCGGCGATGCCGTTACCCGGCACCCTCAACACCCTCCCCTCATGTGTGATTATCTCTCCTTTTGACATCAGAAGATGCAATTGAAGGGACAATTTTAACCATTTACGAGGACTTTAAACCTAACAATGGTCATTATTTTCAGCTTTGTTGTGAATGTCATAACAGCTGGCTGATTGTGTGTGACTTCTGCTGTCTCTCCGATAACCGGATGTGCGAGGGGAAGCCTGGATAGCAGGGCTGGGAGGCTGGATAACAGGGCTGGAGGGCGGATTTGTAAGGGCGGAAGGCAGGAGAGCAGAGCTGGAAGGCAAAATAATAGGGCATGGAGGCAGGATGGAAGAGATGGAAGTCAGAAAGGCGGGCTGGGAGGCGGAATAGCTGCAGTGTGAGGCACACTAGAAGGTTGGGAAGACGAAATAGCGGCCTTTCATTAATCAGCTTATATCTGACCAGGAGTATTTCCTCCCGAAGAGCCTTCTGAGCCCCTCCTTCAGGATACGGTTCTCAGGCTGTGCCAGGTCAGGGTCGGCTGCCAGCACCTCAGAGGCGTATGACCTCGCCAGGTTGAGTATCTGTCCATCTTTCCCCAGGTCGGCTATCTTCAGGTCGAAAGCCATCCCGCTCTGCTGCGTCCCCTCCAGGTCACCCGGCCCCCTCATACGCAGGTCAGCCTCAGCAATCTCAAAACCGTCATTGGTGGCAACCATCGTGTTTATCCGTTCGGCGGCATCGGCAGAGAGCTTGTGTGAAGTCATCAGGATGCAGTATGACTGATCGGCCCCGCGACCTACCCGTCCGCGCAGCTGGTGGAGCTGTGAGAGTCCGAACCGCTCAGCGCTCTCTATCACCATAACGCTGGCATTGGGCACATCAACACCCACCTCGATGACCGTGGTGGCCACCATTATCTGTGCCTGCCCCGTGCGGAAATGGTTCATCGATGTCTCCTTGTCGCGGGCACTCATCCGGCCGTGCACAACGCTGGTATAGTATTGCGGCGGCGGGAATGCCCTGACTATGCTCTCATATCCGTCTTCGAGGTCTTTATAGTCGAGCGACTCCGATTCGCTGATCAGCGGATAGACAACATAGATCTGCCTGCCCTCATCAATCTGCCTCCGCATGAATCCAAACACCTTTTCGCGCTCGGCATCGGTAAAGGTGAGTGTCTTGATCGGCTTTCGCCCGGGCGGCATCTCATCAATGACTGACACATCGAGGTCGCCATAGAGCGTCATCGCCAGGGTGCGGGGTATGGGAGTGGCCGTCATCACCAGCACATGCGGCGGGTGGTCGCTCTTCTGCCACAGCCTGGCGCGCTGGGCAACACCAAAGCGGTGCTGCTCATCAATGATCACCAGCCCGAGGTTGCGGTACTGCACATTCTCTTCAATAAGCGCATGGGTGCCAATCAGAATATCGATGCTGCCATCGGTGAGACCCTGATCAATGGCTCTCCTCTCACCGGCCTTGCTTGAGCCGGTCAGGAGGGATACGGAGACATTGATACCCTTCACCAGCCTGCTTACCGACTTGTAGTGCTGTATGGCCAGCACCTCGGTCGGCGCCATCAGGCAGCTCTGGTACCCGTTATCGGCAGCAATGAGCATGCTCATCAGGGCCACCATGGTCTTTCCGCTGCCCACATCGCCCTGCAGCAGACGGTTCATCTGGCGGCCGCTGCCCAGGTCGGCACGTATCTCTCGTATCACCCGCTTCTGTGCACCGGTAAGCTCAAAAGGGAGGTTATTGGCATAGAATGAGTTGAGCCGGTCACCCACCACCGAAAAGATGAAGCCGCGGGTGCTCTTTGACCTGACACCCTTGTACCTGAGCAGGTTGAGCTGTATGAAGAAGAGCTCCTCGAACTTGAGCCTGAAACGGGACTTCTCAATGTCGTTGTTATTGTCAGGGAAGTGGATGCGGTAAAGGGCATCTCTGAGGCTCATCAGCCTGAGTGGAGCGGTGAGGGCTGCCGGAAGGGTCTCGGGAATATGTAGCGACGGCATGGCGAAGAGGGCAGCCATCATCTTGCCAATGGCCTTCGAGTGCAGGAAGTGGTCTTTCATCTTCTCGGTGGTGCTGTACTGCGCCTCAAGCGCCGAGGTGACCCTGGCGGCACGCTTGCCTGCCTCCTCGATCTCGGGATGGACGATGTTGAAGGTGCCACTGAAGAGGGTGGGCTTGCCGAAGATGACATAATCGGTCTCAGGCTTATAGGCATTGAGCACCCAGCGGTGACCCTTGAACCACACCAGCTTCACTATGCCGGTCTCATCATAGAAGTCGGCCGTCAGCCGCTTGCCGCGACCGGCACCCTCAGTGGCAAACCGCCGTATCCGGCCGCGTATCTGTATCTGCTGCATGTCGGTGTCAAGCTCATTCACCTTGTAGAAGCGGGTGCGGTCAATGTACCTGTAGGGAAAACAGTAGAGCAGATCGCGGAAGGTGATTATCCCGGCCTCGGCCTGCAGGAGCTCTGCCCGCCTGGGACCCACCCCCGGAAGAAACTTTATCTCACTGTCAAGCATTTCAGACATCCGGCTAAGCAAAAAATGCAATCACCGAAAATAGTTAATTTTGGGCGTGATTCAAATGCAGGCTTTCGTGAAATGAACCTCTACCCGCTGTACGCCATGGCCAGGCACCTGCTGATTGCACGGCATAGTGCCGGTTATCGGGTGCACAGCCCTTTCATGTATCACTTCATCACCCGGGTGGCCGGCAGCCGCCCCGATAAAAGCATCATGGAGAGGGTCAGCGCACTGCACAGGGAGATGCTTGCTGATCACCGTATGATAACCGTAACCGACCTGGGGGCCGGCTCGGCAACCATGCGGAAGGCTGAGAGGCGCATCTCGCGCATAGCGGCGGCAACGGCACTGCCGGAAAGGGAGAGAGGGGTGCTGGCAGCAGTGGCCGCCAGCCTGCCTGCGATCTTCCTGGAGGAGGCAGGGGAGACGAAGGGAGGAGCGGGGGAGGTGGCAGGCGCCGGGAAGGAAGTTGTGGGTGGAACGGAAGGTGACGGGAAGGAAGCTGCGGGAGGCACGGCAGCGGCCGACGGAAGCCGGCAGGCAGACGCCGGGAAGAAAGTTGTGGGTGGAACGGCAGGTGACGGGAAGGCGGTTGTGAGCGGCCCGGCAGCGGCGAGGCCGGAGCCTGTAAGCAGCACGGCACAGCCCGGGGAGCGCCTGGGGCTGTCAGGAGACATTGCGCCGGAAGGCGCCCCTGCCAGGGTGGAAGCCGCTGCAGGGCGACCGGTGATCCTGGAGCTGGGTACCTCACTCGGGATAAGCACCCTGGCACTGGCGCTGGCTGCACCCGACAGGGAGGTGATAACGGTGGAGGGGTGCCCCCGGCTGGCCGCCCTTGCAGAGGAGAACCTGAAACGACACGGCGCAGGCAACGCAACGGTGTTATGCATGGAGTTCAGCGAGGCGCTGCGGCAGATCAGCGAAAGAGGCATCACCCCGCAGCTGGCATTCATAGACGGTAATCACCGCGGCAGCGCACTGATGGACTATACCGGCAAAATCAGCGGAATGGGAGGGGAGATGATCATAATCGCCGACGACATACATATGAACCGTGATATGCATGAGGCCTGGAACGCCCTGGCACGCTCACCAATGGCACGGGCATCACTTGAAATGCTGCGGATGGGAATACTCTTCTGCATGTCCGCCATCACCCCGATGCGCTACCGGATACGCCATTAACATAAAAATAACAGCAGCCCGCTATGAATTATCGAGTTATTTGAACTATTTTCGGTGCTTTAAATTATGAACAGCATGGAGAAGGTTATTAAAATTACCGATATCGTCAAGAATTACCAGGTGGGCACGGTGATTGTCAGGGCCCTCAGGTCGGTCTCGGTTGAGATAGGCAAGAATGAGTATGTGGCAATAATGGGTCCGTCAGGTTCGGGTAAATCGACTCTGATGAATATTTTAGGGTGCCTCGACACCCCTACCAAAGGACAGTATATACTCAACGGCACCGACGTCAGCAAGATGGAGGATGACCGGCTGGCCGAGATACGGAATAAGGAGATCGGTTTCGTCTTTCAGACATTTAATCTTCTGCCGCGATACACGGCACTGGAAAATGTCACCCTGCCGCTGATCTATGCGGGCGTACCCCGCCATGAGAGAGAGGGATATGCAGTGAGGACACTGGAGATGGTCGGATTGGGTGACAGGATGACCCACAAGCCCAATGAGCTGTCTGGCGGACAGAGACAGAGGGTGGCAATTGCCAGGGCACTGATAAACAACCCATCTATAATCCTTGCCGACGAACCGACCGGTAACCTCGACAGCAAGACCTCGCTCGACATCATGAAGCTGCTTGACAAGATACACGAAGACGGCAATACCGTTATCGTGGTGACACACGAGGAGGATATTGCACGACACGCCCACCGAATCATCAAGCTGATGGACGGTGAGGTATCTGCCGATTATATAAATGAGAACCGTAAAGAGACGGTACGAAACTGAGCCTGCCTCAGATAATCCGATGAAGATCTACACCAGGAGCGGCGATGGCGGTGAAACTTCACTCATAGGCGGGGTAAGGCTGCCCAAGCATCACCTCAGGATAGAGGCATACGGAACCCTTGATGAACTCATCGCCTGGATAGGGATGCTGAGGGCTTCGCAGCAGCAGTGCGTGCCTGATGATGAGCTGATCACGATCCAGGGCGACCTTATGGCATGCAGCACCATCATCGCTACCCACCCGACCGCAGAGGTGCCTGACGGAATCACCGCTCCGGAAAGCGATTACCTTGAGAATGCAATAGACCGGCTCGAAGCATCGCTGCCACTGCTGAAAGCATTTATCCTGCCAGGAGGCGATCCTGTGGCATCAACGGCAAATATTGCAAGGTGTGTCTGCAGAAGAGCCGAAAGGGCAGTGATACGACTGGGCGAATCTGAAAAAACCGATACCGGGGTGACCAGATATCTCAACCGCCTCTCTGACTATCTCTTCATACTGACGAGGTGTATTATGCATAAAAGTGAAACAGAGGAAGTTAAATGGGAGCCCGGCAAGCCGGGAAAATAATCGGCCAATTATTCCCGTTACTCTTTTTTTATCCTAAATAATTTTATATTTGCGGACTCAAACAAGGGTAACAAATAACTATTCTTAATATGTACTGGACACTTGAATTAGCATCGAAACTTGAAGACGCGCCATGGCCCGCCACCAAAGACGAGCTCATTGATTATGCGATAAGGTCAGGTGCCCCCATGGAGGTCATTGAGAACTTGCAGGAGATTGAAGATGAGGGTGATATCTATGAAAGTATAGAAGATATCTGGCCAGACTATCCCTCAAAGGATGACTTCTTCTTTAACGAAGACGAGTATTAGCATCTGAATGCTTACAGTTTATCGGGTGCCTGGGGCCGTGTGATCAATCACCGCTTCAGGCACCCCGGTTTTTATGACTCTCTCTTTACCTCATTTAGGACTCTCTTACCACCCGCACCGCCCTGCTTAGGAGCGGCTTCCCTTCTGTTACCCGCTGTGCCCTGCTCAGGAGAAGGGGCTGCGCTTCTCTTGCCCGCACCGCCCTGCTCAGTAGCGGCTTCCTTTTCCTCTACTGCGCTTTTCTCCGCCACGATCTCCTTCCCCTCATCACTCACCTCTTCTTGACCCGCACTATTTCGCACCGGAAATATTTTGCCGATGCCCATGCTGATACGGTCAGGCCGCAGGGCGGGATGCCACCGGAACCCGTCGAGCCGCATCTCGGTGTCAGCCATATGCAGTGGAGGATATAGAGTCCCTTCAGGGTTCTGCTGGTCAATCACCGCTATCTTGCCCTCTTCTATGTATATGTCTATGGTGGCGCTGCGCGAGCGGTTGACTCCCACCAGCTTGTCATCGTCAACCACATAGTATATCGCCTCACAGTTGCCGGTCACCTTTATGGTGCGCAACTGGTTATCCTCAAAAAAGCCCGACAGGTTCTTGCCGCTGATCTGGTCATACCGCTCAACATCTACCTCGCTCACCACGAAGGTGTGGTTGTGCATATCCATGTGATCGGCCTTGCTGTTGACCGTATAGATGGTGATTGAGTCAGCCGTCATCTGGTTCTCGCGTGACCATAGTATCGGGTCATCATAGAGGCGGATGACCGAGTCCTGGAACGAGTAGGAGAGCGAGTCGCAACGGCCCTGCATCTCGGCACTGAACATGGTGCACCCGTAGTAGGCCTTGAGCAGTCTGTGGAAGACGCCGCTGCTGTCTTCAACGGGAACGGAGCGCAGGGTGTCGGCCCTGAGGGTCATGGTGTCATTGTCAGCGAAGTGCGAGAACCAGGGGGTGCCGGTCAGCAGGAAGCGCTCCGGGCGCTTGGCATACCAGGCATAGTCGCCGCCGACGGCAATATTGTCGGTAGTATCGGTAATGACAACATGTCCGAACGCCTCCCCCTGCTCACTGCGGGCATCGTACCAGAGGGTGTCTCCCGTAATGTGCTGCTTCCGGTTGTCGAGAATGGCATTGTGCATCAGCTGTGAGATATCATTGCGGGTATCGCTCCAGCCGGCCTCACAGTAGAGATAGATGCTGTCACCGACAGCCTCGGTGGGACCGTCAAACCAGGCTATCTCACGTCCGGTGTCATAGCGCATGGTGTCAGCGGTCATGACATATTCGGGATTGACAATCCTGACGCTGTCGCGGAAGTGGAGCATCTTCTGCTCTGTGAAGTAGACACCTACGATGCTGGTCAGCGTGTTGTCACCGCTGAGGATGCGGCCGCCGTTATCATACCTGGCAACCTGGGTGTTGACATCATAGTCAACCTTGTCAGTGAAGAGCTGCATCTCATTGTCAGAGAGCCTGACATTACCGGTCAGTTGCGCCTTGCGGGTGTCGCCGTTGTAGATGAGATGATCGCCCCTGATATGTATGGAATCTCCCTGGCGGATGTGTATCCGGCTGTAGGCAAGCACCTGGTTGGTCTCATCATAGTACAAGGCACTGTCACACTCCATGAAAAGGTCATTGTGCTTCAGACGCACATTGCCATTGAGCCGGTTGCGCCCGCCACCCTCAAGCCGTTCATACTTCATTGAATCAGAATGAAGTATCTCAACGCGACGGCGGCCGGATGCCTCCTGAGCCCTCAGCTCAGGCAGTGTGAACAGGAATATTGTCAGCAGACAGATGCCGGGACCGTGCCGCCAGAGGCTCAGGCGCGGGGCTGTATAGCCTACTCGAGCCATCCTGAATAGTGGAAGTTGCATTTGCGGAAATCACTGCCGATACGGATATAGGTCTTGCGGATCTTGGCAGTAATCCACTCTTCGTATTTGCGGTTCTGCTTATGGCGCAGGGCGGCCTCGGCGAGAAAGTTGTAGTCATCGGTCATATTGACCCTGTGAGCCGGTATCTCATCATCAAGCCTTACAATACAGTAGATATTGTTGCCCTTGGAGTCGGTGGTGCGGAACGGCTCTGATATGTCACCTTTCCGCAGGTTGCGTACCACCAGGTTGAGCTCTTTCGACAGCTCGTCAAGCGTCAGCCAGTTGATCCTCTCTGAGGGGTTTGCGCTCACCATCTTGCCTCCGTTGGTGCGGGTGGCCTTGTCAGATGAGTAGCGGTAGGCCGCCCCGGCAAAGGTGAGTGAGTCGGTACGGATCAGTGCCGCAATAGTGTCAAGCTTGAGGATAGACCACTCGGTCTGTTCGGGGGTCAGCCTGGGTTTCATCAGTATGTGGCGCGAGTTGACCATATCACCCTTGCGGTCAATCAGCTGTATGATATGAAACCCGAACTCGCTCTCCACGATCTTGGAGACGACACCCTGCTTCAGGCTCCATGCCGCCTCGGCATAGGGCTTGGCCAGCTCACCGCGGGTACGGTAGCCCAGCTCACCGCCCGAGGGGGCCGAGCCGGGATCTTCGGAATAGAGGATAGCCAGGGTGCTGAAACTCTCTCCATTGATGATACGGCTGCGGAGATCGAGCAGCCGCTGACGCACCTCGGCCTTACTGCTCTCCATGTCAGGAGGCTCAACGGCGATCATGCTGATCTGCACCCTGCGCGGCATCAGCGGCAGAGAGTCCTGTGAGATGGTCTGGAAATACCTGCGTACCTCACCGGGGGTGACGGTGATATTCTGGGCAATAGTCGCCTGGGTCTTCTGAACAATATACTGGTTGGTGAGCATCTCACGCAGATCCTTGCGTATCTCGGTCATGCTCTTGTTGAAATAGGTCTCCAGTGCCTGCTCTGAGCCGGCACGCCTGATATATTCGGTAAGCCGCCCATTGAGGTCTGACTCGACACTCTCTGACGAGACCTCTATCGAGTCGATCCTTGCCTGGTCAAGAAACAGCTTCTGTATCAGCAGTTCTTCAAGCACACGGCAGCGCAGCTCTTCAACAGGAGTGGGGTCACGTTCAGCCTTCATCTGAACAACCTGCCCCTCAATATCAGAGAGGTAGATGACCTCATTGCCCACCACGGCAACAACTGATTCAACCACCTTCTGGCCGGTGGCATGCTGCCCGCCGGCCAGCATCAGCAAAAAGATTATTATCAGACTCTTCTTCATTCTTTCAGCTCTCCTTTAATAGAGTTTGAGGGTGTTGTTGCTGACAGCCTCATTGTAAATCCCCTCTTCAAGCTTCTGCAGGAAATCGTTCCTGCGGTTATTCAGGATGATTGTCCTGATCTGTCCGCTGATATACTCAAACGGTGCAACACTGTTCCGCAGCCGGTACTCCCTTATGGTTATGAAGTAGGAGAACCTCTCATCCTTCAGTTCAACAGCCTTGTTGCGTGCCAGCCACCGCTCCTGGTCATTGGAGTCGAAGGGCACCTCCATCAGCAGCTGGGTGAATGGAATCCACTCATCATTGTAGTCATCATACCTGACTGAATACTGTGCGCAAATATTCTCCAGCTCCCTGAGCTCACCGTCATCCTGTGAGCGGTAGAGCCTTCGCACCTTCTCCAGCTCGGGCATGCCTGCAGGGAGCTTGATAAAGAGTGCCTTAACAATATTGCTGGTCAGGGTGAAGGTACTCAGGTTGTTGATGTAGTAATCCTGCAACTCATTGTCAGTCACTATGGTATCCATCTTCTGGATGATCATCTGCTGCTGGTACTGGTATGTCAGGAGGCTGTTCCGCATCTCGGTCAGCTGCCGGTTCACCTCTGCCTTGTATTCAGGGGTGAGGTTGGCCTCTGCCTTCATGGCTATTAGCTCTTTACGAGCCCACTGCCGTATGTAGCTCTGCACCGCAGCTATGCTGTCGGCACGCTCCATGCCCGGCACCACCAGCCTGTCAGGTATCTGGTCGAGGTAGAGCACCCTGTCGCCGGCACGGGCCAGCGGGCGCCTTCCCTCATCCTCGCCCGGCTGTCGGCACGAGAAGAGGAGGGTGAGTATGATAAGTGGTAGAAGCAGCCTGGTCATTCCTAATACTCATTGGTCTTCCTGCTGTAGTTGGGTGCCTCACGCGTGATGGTCACATCATGCGGGTGCCCCTCGATGACGCCTGCCCCGGTCACCCTGACAAAGCGCCCCTCTCTCTGCAGGGTAGCAATATCCGGAGCACCGCAGTAACCCATCCCTGACCGCAGTCCGCCCAGATACTGGTAGATCACCTCGCTGAGTGTGCCCTTGTATGGTACGCGGGCGGTGATGCCCTCGGGAACCAGCTTGTGGATATCATCCTCCATATCCTGGTAATACCGGTCACGTGACCCCTGCTGCATGGCCTCCACCGAGCCCATCCCACGGTAAGCCTTGAACTTCCTTCCGTTATAGATTATGGTCTCTCCGGGTGACTCCTCCACGCCGGCAAAGAGTGACCCGGCCATGATGCTGTCAGCACCCGCGGCAATCGCCTTCACTATGTCGCCCGAGTAGCGGATACCGCCGTCGGCTATCACCGGAACCCCGCTGCCGCTGATGGCACGTGCAACGTTGTAGATGGCGCTGAGCTGCGGCACCCCGGCACCGGCAATCACCCGGGTGGTGCAGATCGATCCCGGACCGATACCCACCTTCACCGCATCGGCACCCTCATCAACCAGCCTGCGGGCTGCCTCGGCAGTGCCTATGTTGCCGACAACCAGCTCGGTGCCCGGGAAGAGCTTCCTGATCTCCCTCAGTATCTCTATGACGCTTTTGGTGTGGGCATGGGCGGTGTCAATCACAATGGCATCGGCATCGGCACCGATGAGCGCCTCAACCCGCGACAGGGTGTTATGTGCAATACCCACGGCAGCAGCCACACGGAGACGACCCTTGTCATCCTTGCATGAGTTGGGGCGGTCTTTGGCCTTGGTGATATCCTTGTAGGTGACCAGCCCCTTCAGCCGGCCCTGGTCATCAACTATGGGGAGCTTCTCGATCTTGTGCTTCTGCAGTATGGAGGTGGCTGCAGCCAGGTCAGTCTGATGGCTCAGGGTGATAAGCCGCGACAAAGGGGTCATGATCTCACTCACCGGACGAGAGAAGTCGGTCTCAAACCGGAGATCGCGGTTGGTGACGATACCGGCCAGCTCACCGTCATCATGTATAACCGGTATGCCTCCTATACGGAACTCCTTCATCAGTGCCAGCGCATCGGCAACGGTGGCAGTGTCAGCTATGGTGACCGGGTCAAAGATCATGACGCTCTCGGCACGCTTCACCTTGCGTACCTGGGCTGCCTGCTGACTGATCGACATGTTCTTGTGAATAACACCTATGCCTCCCTCGCGGGCCACCGCAATGGCGAGCTCAGCCTCGGTGACCGTATCCATGGCCGCCGAAATGATCGGGGCATTGATTATTATGTTGCGTGTGAACTTCGACCGAAGGTCAACATTGCGCGGCATCACCTCAGAATAGGAGGGAAGCAGAAGAACATCATCGAAGGTCAGGCCTTCAAACAGCAGTTTATCTCCAGAGAAAGACATCGGGCAAGTTTTTATCCTGGGGCGAAAATTACAAAAAATAGAGAAGCAGAGACATATGTTAATTTCAATAAAGGGCTAAAAGTACGACTGAGTTATTAAATTTGTGGTAAACAGCCTTTTTCTGATGCTGCCGGATATCTACAGGGAGACCCTTGCGCGGTACTGGGGATACACCTCATTCAGGCCGCTGCAGGAGGAGATCATTGAAGCGGTGATCTCCGGGCAGGATGTGGTGGGCCTCCTTCCGACAGGAGGGGGAAAATCGGTCACCTACCAGGTGCCGCCGGTGGCCGGCGAAGGGCTATGCCTGGTCATTACCCCCCTGATAGCACTGATGAAGGATCAGGTGGAGAGACTCAAATCATTGAACATAAAGGCTATGGCGATCCATAGCGGACTCACCCGCGAGGAGGTGGAGATCTCGCTTGACAACTGCCTCTATGGTGACTACCGGCTGCTCTACGTCAGCCCCGAAAGACTTCACACCCCCCTCTTCAGGGCGCGGCTGCCACGGTTCAACTTCACCCTGGTGGCCGTTGATGAGGCGCACTGCATCTCGCACTGGGGCTATGACTTCAGGCCATCATACCTGCGGATAGCGGAGATCAGGGAGATGCTCAACTCAAAGGTACCCTTCCTGGCCCTCACCGCCACCGCCACACCCCGCGTGGTCAGTGACATCATTGAGAAGCTGGGGATGAAGGAGGCGAAGGTGCTGCAGGCCAGCTTCCGCAGACCAAACATTACCTATATGGTGAGGGAGGCGGAGGATAAGGCTGCTTACCTGCTGAGAAGCCTGAAGAGGGAGCAGGGAAGCGGAATCGTCTATGTCAGAAGCCGTAAACGGGCAAAGGAGGTGGCTGAGCTGCTGATGAAAAACGGTGTCAGGGCCGACTTCTACCATGCCGGACTGCCGCAGGAGCTGCGTGACAGGAAGCAGGTGTCATGGAGCAGTGGCGAGACACGGGTGATAGTGGCCACAAACGCCTTCGGCATGGGAATAGATAAGGCCGACGTGAGGTTCGTGATACACTGGGACTGTCCCGACTCGGTGGAGGCATACTACCAGGAGTCGGGCAGGGCCGGACGGGACGGCCTGACATCATACGCCGTGCTGCTATGGTCACAGGATGAGAAGCGCAAGCTGGCCGACTCGGTAAGGATAAAGTTCCCGCCGGTGGAGCGGATAAAGGATGTCTATGAGGCGATAGGAAACTACTGCCAGCTGCCGGTGGGAACCGGGAAGAACAGTGTGCACGACTTTGACCTGTGGAAGTTCGCCTCGGCATTCCGCTTCTCGGTCACCGAGACCTACAACAGCCTGACCTTCCTGCAGAAAGAGGGATACCTCGAGTTCACCGACGAGATCAATAACCCGTCGAGGGTCCATTTCATAGTGAGCCGTGACGACCTCTACCGGTTCCAGGTGGCAAATGAGGATTATGACAGGTTCATTAAGCTGCTGCTGCGGACCTACAGCGGCATGTTCTCAGAGTTCGTGCCTGTGAATGAGGAGGCGCTGGCCGCCAGGGCGGGAGTGAGCAGGGAGGTGATATACCAGTTCCTGGTGAGACTCTCATCACAGGACATAATACACTTCATACCGGGAAAGAAGAGCCCGCTGGTGATATTCACCGAAGAGCGCCTTGACCGCAGCCACCTCCGCATATCACCCGAGGTATATCTCAGGGTGAAGGAGAACTACATTGAACGGGTGGCGGCAATAACCGAGTATGCAGAGAACCGTACCCGCTGCCGCTCAGCCGCGCTGACGGCATACTTCGGCGAGCAGACCCGCAGATGCGGGCTGTGCGACACCTGCCAGGAGAGGAACGAGCTTGACCTCAGCAAATATGAGTTCGACCTGGTGGTTGACCGGATCAAGGAACTGCTGGCAGAGAAACCCCTCAGACCCGACGAGCTCGAACCGATGATGGAACTGCCGCGGGAGAAGAGCGTGAGGGTGATCAGATGGCTGCTCGACCATGAGAAGCTGCTCTATGACAGCCAGCAACGGCTCATCTGGAAGAAATAGGGAAGAGTTGCCGGATTCTTCCCTTTTTTAAGCGTTAAATGAATATTTTTGCCATGTCATTTCAGTACCATGGAGAAACAGGAGCATGCCATCTATTCACGTCAGGCCATCGAGTTTGC
Source organism: uncultured Rikenella sp. (assembly GCA_964488645.1). GTDB lineage: Bacteria > Bacteroidota > Bacteroidia > Bacteroidales > VadinHA17 > SR-FBR-E99. The sequence continues at coordinate 22,233 of CAZAVK010000030.1, forward strand.
AGCGTCAGCCAACGAATACTGCAAATATCTCGAGTCGGCTGCAGAGGTGAGCGGCCTTGATATAATGAAGGTGATGCAGCGGCTGCTGCCGTTCATCTACCTGCGGGCATCACTGCTGCCGCTGCTCGAGCCGGTGATGGATGATCCCAACGAGAGAAGCGTCACCGAGTTTGACTGGACACGTATGCATGAAAGCCTGCTCTCAAAATTTGGTACAAATGATCCCTATCCGGTGGCGGTGGCCGGGGGCGATCCCTCTGATGGGCTCTATACCGGAAGCGTTGCGGAAAACCTGGCCGATATCTACCAGGATCTCAAGGACTTCGTAGTCAGCTACCGCAGCGGCAATGAGGAGGTGATGAATGATGCGCTGTGGGAGGCCCTCATGAACTTCGAAGAGCACTGGGGTAAAAAGCTGCTCAACGCACTGGCAGCCATCCATGAAGTGCTCTACTCGCCGGGCGACGGGAATCTTGATGATGAGTGAGATGACAGTGAACGAAAGATATAGTGAGAGCATTTCCGATGAGGAGCTGAAGAACCTGCCCCTGCTGAGTTTTGACGGAGAGGTGAGGCTGGTTGATACCATAGATAAATTCCATGCTGCAATGGATGAACTTTCGGAAACCACGCTGCTCGGCTTTGACACCGAGACCAGACCCTCATTCAGGAAGGGGAAAAGGTACCCGGTCTCACTGCTGCAGCTGGCTGATAACGACCGTGCCTGGTTATTCAGACTCAATATGATCGGCCTTCCCCCACAGCTGACATCATTGCTCTCTGACCCTGGCATAATCAAGACCGGCGTGGCAATTGCCGATGATATCAAGGCGCTGCAGGCGCTCTCATGGTTTGAACCCGGTGGTTTCATCGATCTGCAGGAGGTCGTTCCCGACTTTGGGATCAGGGAGCTGGGGCTTAAGAAGCTGACAGCAATAACCCTCGGATACTCCATCTCGAAGTCGCAGCAGATATCAAACTGGGAGGCCGGTGAGCTTACCGTAAGGCAACAGCTCTATGCAGCAACTGATGCCTGGGTGTGCCGCTGTATCTACCTTGCACTCAACGGTAAGCCGGAGTCTCCGGGATAACGGTGAGCCGGAGTGCCCGGGATAACTGTAAGCCGGAGCGGCCGGAATAATATCTGGCCGGAAGATCCGGGATAACGGCAAACCGCAGTGATCCGGATTACAACAGTCCGGAGTGCCCGGGACAAGGGTGAGCCGGAGTGCACCGGATAACAACAGTCCGGAGTGCCACAGATAACCGTGCTGCCGGCCTGTCGCCGGAATGAAGAGAGTTGAATGAACTATACAATGGTGCCTGATGCTGTAATAACCCTGAAGAGGGGCAAGGAGCAGTCGGTGAAGAGACTCCACCCGTGGATCTTCTCCGGGGCTGTCGGCGCCGTCAGCGGCACACCGCGCGAGGGCGACACGGTAGAGGTGTGTGACAGTGAAGGGAAGTACCTTGCAACCGGGCACTGGGCACCCGGCTCAATAGCCGTACGTATCCTCTCCTTCACCGGCGAGACGCCCGACAGGGAGTTCTTCAGCAGCCGCCTGAGGGGTGCGATGCAGTACCGCCTTGAGACCGGCGTAGCCGGAAACAGTGACACCACTGTGTGGAGGCTGGTGCACGGTGAGGGCGACCGTCTGCCGGGGCTGGTGATAGACATCTATGGCAATACGGCGGTGATGCAGGCCCATACCGCCGGGATGTGGAGAGCACGGTCACTGATAGCCGGACTGCTCAATGAGGTGACAGAGGGGGTGGTCACCGCAGTCTATGACAAGAGCGGCGCTACATTGCCCTACAAGGCGGGACTCGATCCCGCCGATGGATACCTGGCCGGCGGCGGAGGGCCGGGAGCAGTGGTGAAGGAGAACGGCTTCTGCTTTAAGGTCGACTGGGAGAAGGGGCAGAAGACAGGCTTCTTCATTGACCAGCGCGACAGCCGTGACCTGCTAAGGAGATACTCCGCAGACAGGAGGGTACTGAACATGTTCGGCTATACCGGCGGCTTCTCGGTCTATGCCATGACCAACGCAGCTGAGGTAACCACCGTTGACAGCTCGGCAGCTGCCATCGCCCTGGCAGAGGAGAATGTGAGGCTAAACCACGGCGACATGAGCCGTCACATACCGGTTGTGGCTGATGCATTCAGCTTCCTGGCCGGAAAGGGGTGCGAATACGATCTTGTGATCCTTGATCCACCCGCCTTCGCAAAGCACCTGAATGCAGCAGATCAGGCACTTAAGGGCTATCGGAGGCTAAATGCACTTGCCATGCAGAAGATCAGGCCTGGCGGGATGCTTTTTACCTTCTCATGCTCCCAGGCGGTGAGCCGCGAACAGTTCCGCAGATCGGTCTTTGTGGCTGCGGCAGGAGCGGGAAGGAGCGTTCGTATCATGCACCAGACCGGCCAGCCGGCAGACCACCCGGTCAGCCTCTTCCATCCCGAGAGCGAATACCTCAAGGGACTGGTGCTCTATCTTGATTGAGTGAATATGGATCCGATAAGACATATAGCAGTAATAGCACAGAAGTTCCGGCTGCATGACTGGCAGGTTGAGAACACCATCAGGCTCCTTGATGATGGGGCTACCATACCTTTCATCAGCCGTTACCGCAAGGAGGTGACCGGCAGCCTTGACGAGACACAGATAGCGGGCATACGTGACGAGTATGGCAGGCTGAAGGAGCTGGACAAGCGCCGTGAGGCAATAATCAGGTCGATTGAGGAGCAGGGGAAGATGACGCCTGAGCTGCTTGAGAAGATAAATGCCGCCCCTGCGATGTCGCAGCTTGAGGACCTCTACCTCCCTTACCGGCCGAAGCGCAGGACACGCGCCTCGGTGGCACGCGACAGGGGACTCGGTCCGCTGGCCGCATGGCTGCTGGCACAGCGGCAGGGTGACCCTGAGACGGAGGCTGAAAAATATCTCTCCGACGAGGTGACCACCGCAGCCGACGCCCTGGCGGGTGCACGCGATATCATCGCCGAGACGGTGAGTGAGGATGAAAAGGTGCGCGGCACGCTGAGATGGCTCTATGAGCGTGATGCGGTGATAATATCGAAGGTGGTGAAGGGGAAGGAGCAGGAGGGCGCCAAGTTCAGTGACTACTTCGAATGGTCTGAGCCGCTGCGGCGCTGCCCCTCACACCGCCTTCTGGCCATGCGCAGGGGCGAGGAGGAGGGGTTCCTCAGAGTGACCATCATGCCGCCGGAGGAGGAGGCGGTGAGGCTGGTGGAGAAGCAGTTTGTCAGGGCGGCAAATGAGGCTGCACACCAGGTGAAGGAGGCGGTGGCAGACAGTTGGAGCAGGCTGCTGGCACCCTCAATGGAGACAGAGTTCCGAAGGGTGTCAAAGGAGAAGGCTGACGGTGAGGCGATACAGGTGTTCGCCGAGAACCTCAGGCAGCTGCTGCTGGCACCGCCGCTGGGAGAGAAGAGAGTCATGGGGATAGACCCGGGGTACCGTACGGGATGCAAGCTGGTATGCCTCGACAGCCAGGGGGCGCTGCTGCATCATGACACGATCTTTCCTCACCCGCCGCAGAACGAGACCGCACGCAGCGTCAGCAGGATGCTCACCCTGGCCGAGGAGTACCGTATTGAGGCGATAGCGATAGGCAATGGTACCGCCAGCCGAGAGACCGAACAGTTTGTGCGGCGGTTCCTGCCGCCGGAGAAGGGTATCAGGGTCTATGTGGTCAGCGAGGCGGGCGCCTCGGTCTACTCAGCCTCGAAAACGGCACGCGATGAGTTCCCTGACCATGATGTGACCATCCGCGGAGCGGTATCGATAGGCCGCCGCCTGATGGACCCGCTGGCTGAGCTGGTGAAGATAGACCCCAAATCGATCGGGGTGGGACAGTACCAGCATGATGTCGACCAGTCGCGCCTGCAGGCCAGCCTCGATGAGGTGGTGACCTCATGCGTCAACGCCGTGGGGGTGGAGGTGAACACCGCCTCGCCGCACCTGCTGACATACGTCTCGGGCATCGGCCCCAGAATGGCTGAGAATATCGTGGCATACCGCAGTGAAAACGGCCCCTTCAGGTCACGGGCCGAGCTGATGAAGGTGAAACGGATGGGGGAGAAGGTGTTCGAGCAGGCCGCAGGGTTCCTCAGGATACGGAATGCCGGCAACCCGCTTGACGCCTCGGCGGTGCATCCCGAGAGCTACCATATAGTGGAGAGGATGGCAGCCGACATGGGCTGCTCGGTGAGCGACCTGATAAAGGATGAGAAGCTGCGGAAAGCGATCAGGATAGAGAAGTATGTGACCCCGGAGGCGGGAATGCCTACACTCACCGATATCATGCAGGAGCTGGCACGGCCGGGACGGGATCCCCGGTCGGCAATACAGGAGTTCAGCTTTGCCGACATCCATACCGTTGATGATGTGAAGGAGGGGATGGAGGTGCCGGGAATAGTTACGAACATAACAAAATTCGGAGCATTCGTCGATATCGGGGTGGGACAGGACGGACTGGTGCATGTGTCACAGCTGGCTGACCGGTACGTTGATGACCCCGCGAAGGTGGTGAAACTGCACCAGCACGTGACCGTACGCGTGCTCAGCGTTGATCACGCCCGCAACCGTATCCAGCTCTCGATGAAGGGGGTCGGAAAGAGATAGGTGACAGCTGAATCAGAATATACCGGTAAGCCTGATAGACGGGAATGCGGTGGCTGGAAGAATATCCGTATGAGCCCGGGCCCGCTGGTCATGAAAAGAAGCCTATAGGGTGGGAATGCGTTGGCGGGAATAATATCCGTATGACGTCGGGCCGCTGGTCATGAAAAGAAACCTGTAAGGCGGAAATGAACGGTGGTATAAAGAGATAATGGAGTTACCTGTTGCAGGTATATTGCACACTGCAGGTATGTGGGAGATGTTGAATTATTGTGAAATATAAATCTGTTTTTATGAAAAGAGCTTTTTTCCCTTTGATCGCCGCCATGGTCCTTCTGCTTGCCTCATGTGGCACCAAACCCAAGCCGCCGGTGGCCGAGAAGATACCATATGTGGTAGAGAGCAACGGCAATGAACGTGTTGACAACTACTTCTGGATGCGCCTCAGTGATGAGCAGAAAAACGCTGAGACGCCTGATGCACAGACGGCAAAGGTCCTTGCATACCTCAATGCCGAGAATGATTATGCCGCTGCCGTGATGAAGCATACCGCCGGTCTCCAGGAGCTCCTCTTCGAAGAGCTCAAGGGACGGGTTAAGCAGGATGATGAGTCGGTGCCGTACCTCGACAACGGGTACTGGTACCAGACGAAGTACTTCCCCGGCAGGGAATATCCTGTTTACTACCGGAAAAAGGAGGGTGCTGCCGAAGCTGAGGTGCTGCTCGATGTTAACCAGCTTGCTGAAGGGCATGACTACACCGGTGTCGGAGGAGTGGCGGTATCGCCTGACAATAACCTTGCTGCCTACGGCGTCGATCATGTCAGCCGCAGGCAGTATACCATCAGGGTGAAGGACCTGGCCACCGGCGAGCTGCTTGCCGATGAGATCACCAATACCACCGGGCAGTGTGTATGGGCAGCCGACAGCAAACGCTTTTTCTATGTAAGCAAGGATCCGGAGACACTCCGGGCAGCGACCATCATGTTGCACACCCTCGGAACACCGGTGTCAGAAGATGTGAAGGTCTTCCATGAAGCCGACGAGACCTTCTCGGTCAGCCTGGGCAGAACCAAGAGCAGGAAATATATAACCATTACTTCACATCAGACCCTCGCCACCGAGGTGCGTATCATTGAAGCCGCTTCTCCGGAGAAGGGTGCCAGGGTCTTTGAACCTCGCGGCAGTGACCACCTCTACTCGATCGATCATCTCAACGGCACCTTCTATATACTCACCAACGGTGACGGTGCCACCAACTTCAGGCTCATGTCATGCGGCGAGAATCTCACCGCCATGAAGGGATGGAAGGAGGTGATCCCCCATCGCAGCGATATCCTGCTTGAAGACTTCGATCTCTTTGATGACTACCTGGTGGTCAATGAGCGGATCAGGGGGCTGACCAACCTGCGTATCATAAGTATGAAGGATGGGAGCGACCATTTTCTCGATTTCGGTGAGGAGACCTATACCGCCGGTATCAGTATCAACCCCCGCCCCAATACCACCATACTGAGGTACAACTACTCATCGCTGACCACCCCCAACTCGACCTATGACTATGACATGTCTGACCGTACCCGGGTGCTGCTGAAGCAGGATAGCGTGCTGGGCGGGTTCAGCAGCGACAACTACCGGGCTGAGCGTCTCTGGGCCACCGCCGCCGATGGCACACAGGTACCCGTCTCGGTGGTTTACCGCAACGGGTTCGGGAAGAACGGCAGGGCACCGATGCTGCTCTATGCCTATGGCTCATACGGTATCTCAACCGACCCCTCATTCCGGTCGGCCATCATCAGCCTGCTGGACCGGGGGTTTGTCTATGCCATCGCCCATATCAGGGGCGGAAGCGAGATGGGACGCCAGTGGTATGAGGATGGCAAACTGCTCAAAAAGATCAATACCTTCACCGACTTCAATGACTGTGCCCGCTTCCTTATCAATGAGAAGTACACCTCGGCCGACCGCCTCTATGCGCAGGGGGGCAGCGCGGGCGGACTGCTCATGGGTGCCATAGCCAACATGGAGCCGGAGCTCTACAAGGGCATAATCGCACAGGTGCCCTTCGTTGATGTGGTCAGCACCATGATCGATGAGACCATACCCCTGACCACCTTCGAATGGGATGAGTGGGGCGATCCCCGCAAGCAGGAGTACTATGACTATATGCTCTCATACTCACCCTATGACCAGGTGAAGGCACAGGCCTACCCGAACATGCTGGTCACCACCGGCTACTGGGACTCGCAGGTGCAGTACTGGGAGCCCGCAAAGTGGGTGGCCAAACTGCGCGACATGAAGACTGATGACAATATCCTTATCATGGATGTCAACATGACGGCCGGCCATGGCGGCGCCTCAGGCCGCTTCGAGCGCCTCCGGACCACCGCCCTGCAGTATGCCTTCATGCTCGACCTGGAGGGGATCAGGAAGTAGCAGATCACTGCCCGCCGGAATGGATTGGCAGGTGGCGGGACTGAGAATGGTGCCTTGTTCATGGCAATTGGCAGGTCTCAATGCCACGCCTGATTCGCCGGCAGATGACCGGGCATAAGGTAACGCCAGAACCCTGGCAGCTAGCCGCGCCTCATGCCACGCCTGATTCCTGACAGGTAGCCGCGCTCAACTCTTTGCCTGGCACTGGCAGGCGGCCTGACACACGGCTGCGGCTGAGCTTTAATGGCTGCTTGTGCTACGTGTAAAGCCTTATCCCCTGGCGGCTGATCGGGTACAAGGTAACGCCAGAACCCTGGCAGCTAGCCGCGCCCCATGCCACGCCTGATCCCTGACAGCTGACTGGGCATAAGGTAACAATAAGAAAGAGGGCTGACCCGATGTGAGGTCAGCCCTTGCTCTACAAACAGAATCAATTAATTACTGATAGGCTTGAGAACGATTACGGACTCCCTTCTAGACATAACTCCCTTCATGCGTAAAATCCACAAGAAGTCTCTCTGAAGTCGTTCGATCCAATAGTTGTAAAGATCATACTTTGAACCCTCGGGAGATAGTTCAAAGAAGGGAAGTAATAACGGCAAAAGGGATCAGTATTCAGCATTTTGATGCTTCGATAATCTTCTTCTCATCTGCTACAGAGCACTTATCAGGCCTTCCATCTTTGTTTGGGGGTGTAATTAGACTCTCCAGTTCGGAATACATTTAGAAGATCCTCTGCCAGTTCACCTTTACCCCCATGATGGATCCTGACAAATATATTATGCTTGAGCTAAGTTACTCCCTTCTACAAAGGGGTTCTAGGCAAGACCTAGGCCAAAGAATTCTCAAGATGCCTTACGCAATTGGCAACAAACAGATCAATACTTTTGATACCTAGTCGTTTCAATGCCTAAACATTGCTTTCCAAGCGGTTGCACATACTAAGTCCATCCCTGTTTTTGTTTTCTTTGATGCCTCTGATAATGTAAAAAATCTCATTCTCAATGCTCCGCTTTCACTGGGCTTTAACATGGATGGCATCAACATAAACTATGAGTTAGTAAGCCTTCAGACTGCGCGAGAGCTATCGTTGGTCATATCCTCACAAATACTCAATTATATGACCGCCTGCCGCATATCTCACCAAAATCCCTCATCTACTTGGGACTGCGAAAGTCTCTTACAGTACAGACAACTTACAAGAGGCTCGCACTCTTCTTCCCGATCTCGAAGACCCTCAAGGGTAATGGGATGAAAGTTCTGTAATGGTCACAAGGAATCCTGAACTCGAGCACTCTTCCCTGTCCGTAACTGCGGCCCCGGCGAAAATCATTGCCCTTGTTCCCTTCACTGTAGCTGAGAAACTCCCGGCGCTCAGCCATCATCATACTCTCGATCATAAGTTCCATCAAATCCTGCAAACCTTTTTAACGGTCCAAATGCTTGACAAATGCTTCAGAAAGCTGTTCCTATGTAAAATCCATGGGGTATTCTTTTTTGGTTAAACTGAGATGGTCTAGAAAAACTGGACAGGAATTTAATATCTTTTAAATTTCTGTCACATGAAAAAGTCAAGAAGAACATTTACATCAGATTTCAAGGCTAAGGTTGCCATAGAGGCAATCAAAGAAATCAAGACCATATCTGATCTTGCCCAGATTTACCAGGTTCACCCGAACTTAATAACCCAATGGAAGAGAACATTCCTGTCTGGTGCCGGTAAAGTTTTCGACAGCGGGAAAGATGAGGCATCAGAGATAAAGAAACTTAAGAAAGAGAACCAGGAGTTGGTTCATCAGATCGGCCAGCTTTCAGTGGATATCAACTGGTTAAAAAAAAGGTTCTGTAGTAGCGTTGAATACACGAAGAGAGATGATCGAGTGGAAAGAAAGTCCAATGAGTATATGCCATCAGTGTGAACTGCTGGGCATTGCCAGGAGTTCACTCTACTATACTCCATCAAAGGCTGGCGAGAAGGACCTGCGGTTAATGGAGGCACTTGACAGGCTGTACTGTGAGGATCCCACCAGAGGAACGAGAAGGATGGCCCGCGAGCAGCAGAAGCAGGGTCATCGGGCAGGTATCATGTTCGCACTCTTATGCAGATTATGAGATTAAAGACGGTTTATTGCCGGCCGCGCACCACGACGATTGATCCTGCCAGGCACAAATATCCCTATATGCTCCGTAACCTGGAAATAGAGAAGCCCAACCAGGTCTGGTCGCTTGATATCTCCTATATCCCGATGGTCCGGGGGTACATGTATCTTCTGGCCATTATGGACGTTTACAGCAGGGGCATCCAGGGCTGGAGTCTGTCGAACACTATGGAAGCCGAATGGGTTGTTGATACACTGAGGATGACAGTAAACAGATACGGCATGCCTGAGATTATAAACTCAGATCAGGGCAGTCAGTTCAACTCGGATGCTTATATCGGTTATGTAAAAAGCCTTGAAACAGTCAGGATATCTATGGACGGGAAAGGCAGGGCAATTGACAACGTGTATATTGAGAGGTTCTTCAGAACGATCAAATATGAGAAGATCTATCTTGAAAGGCCGGAAACCGGAAGCGAGTTATACCAGATCTGTTCACAGTTTATTCAGTATTACAATGAAAGACGGGATCATTCTTCTGTCGGGAACATCCCGCCAATGGCTGTATACCAGACAGCTGCGTGATTTATTAACAAAATAATGAGTTATGAGTCTCCCCCAAACCCCCTCTTTTCAACATAACCACTTAACTTTGATGAAAACATTGTCCAGTCACATTAGACCAGGTAGTATCCCCTTTTGTGTGTAATGAGTTCTTTTTCCAAATTCAAAGTTATTC
>CAZAVK010000031.1:0-27706 GCA_964488645.1 uncultured Rikenella sp.
TGGATGGCAAGGGTCGGGCTATAGATAACATCTTTATAGAAAGACTGTGGAGGTCTGTCAAGTACGATTACGTTTACATCAAAGTACCCTCTGACGGTCTGGAGTTATACCAGGGACTAAAGGATTATTTTGATTACTACAACAACCGGTTATGCCATCAGGGTATTGGCCGAAAGATCCCGGCAAGTCTGTACAGGTCTGTGGCGTGATATTAACAGAAATCGGAGATGATAACAAAAGAAAAAAAGGAAACAAAAAAGATAACTTATATTTGTTAATCAGTGGTCTGAAAGAAGGGAGTACTTCCATAAGCAATAATTGACCTGCTCTGTTTTCACTGCATTTTTGCCTCCCGATTACATATTACAAATCGCGCTCAATTATTCTAGCCACCGTTTCTTGATTTCTCCCAAATCCTGGCACCAAATTGGCACCAAAAAAAAAGTTACAACTTCTGGGGTTGTAACTTCTTGATTTTGTGTGGGCCCAGCTGGGATCGAACCAGCGACCCCCTGATTATGAGTCAGGTGCTACTAACCGTCTGAGCTATGGGCCCTCATAAAGAGGATGCAAAGATAATATCAAATTGAAATATTAACAAACCAAAATTTTGCTTTGCCGGGCCCCGTAATCTGCAGATCCGAAGAGGCTACTCCTTGTTGATATAGTCAAACAGCACCCCTCCCGCCTCGTCAAGGTCATTGCCGAAGGTGATCAGTCCGCCCCGGTCACCCGCCATGACAATGATCCTTTTCTCAAACACCTCGGGCTGACTGAAGATGCGGATCATCTCCCTGGCCATGCCGGTGGTGCCGTACTCATACGCCGGATCAGTGGTGGGTACCTTGTCTATCAGCTCCTCCCAGAGGTCAATGGAGTGAATATGGATGATCGCATTTGTGCCCGGGTCGGCTGAATAGATGGCGGCATGGGTGAGCGACTCCGACGATGCCTTGAGCGGACCGCTGCACATGACCGCATTGTCGTCAATATTGAATGATGAGACTTTCACATAGTGGCCCGGCTCGAGCTCGGGAATATCACCGGTCGACGAACCGGTGATGATGAACTGTGATGATCTGCCTATACGTGTGCTTATGTTGCCGAAACCGACCCCGTTCTCAAATGCACCTATCAGATCTAGATTGAAGAGTATCTCCCTCCAGTGATTGATAACTTCATACTGCTCCTCAGTGATCACTGAACCCGACTGGTTCCAGTAGCAATTGAACTTAACAACTCCTTCCATGCAATTTATGATACTGTTTGTAGTATTGATTCCTTCTCAGCTCTGCAGATCCCCCTGTCGGTGATCAGCCCGGTCACCAGGCGGGCCGGCGTGACATCGAATCCGTAATTTGATACCGGCACCTCCTCCGGGGCGATCCTTACCCCATCGATCAGGGTGACCTCCGAGGCATCGCGTTCCTCGATAGTGATACCACTCCTGTCGTGGATTGCCAGATCAAATGTTGAGACCGGCAGCGCCACATAGAACGGTATCCCGTTGTCATGTGCCGCCAGCGCCTTCAGATAGGTGCCGATCTTGTTGGCCACATCACCATGTGCTGTTGTCACGTCACTGCCTGTCAGCACCATATCCACCATGCCGTTCTGCATGAGATGCCCCCCGGCGTTGTCTGTGATGAGGGTGCACGGCACCCCGTGATTGAGCAGCTCCCATGCCGTCAGCCGGCTGCCCTGGTTGCGCGGGCGGGTCTCATCTACCCAGACATGCACCCTGATGCCGCTGTCATGCGCAAGGTAGACCGGCGCCAGTGCCGTGCCCCAGTCAACGCACGCCAGCCATCCGGCATTGCAGTGTGTCAGAATGTTGACCACATCACCCCCCTTTCGCCCGCTTATCTCTTCTATCAGCGGCAACCCGTGAACGCCTATCATCCTGCTTCGCTCAGCCTCCTCGTCACACACCCCTGAGGCTGCACGGTGCAATGCCTCAGCATCAGCCCCTTCATTGAGCAACCCGACCATATAATCAACTGCCCGGAAGAGATTGACCGCCGTGGGCCGGGCTGTACTGATCAGCTCTGCATCAGCGACAACCCTTGAATAAACGTCTGCAGACCCGGAGTGTTCAAGGAATGAGAGATAGACACCCCATGCCGCGGTGGCCCCGATGAGGGGAGCTCCCCTTACCGCCATATCCTTTATGGCATCATAGACATCCGCCGCACTGCGCAGGGTGAGGATATCAAAAGAGAATGGCAGAGCGCGCTGATCAATGACATGTACCGACCCATGATCACCCCCCTCCTGCCATATGCTCCTGTAATACCGGTCCCCAACCTTCATCGGCAAAAACTCCCATGCAAATTGAACTGTAAAATTACGAATAATTAGCTTGAGTCAGGATTTCTGTGACAACAATCAGTTATGCGAAAAGTCATTCGAATTTCCGAACCGTTTGGTCAACATTGTTGGAATTATTTGAGTATCTTTGCTTCATATTAAAACATAATGGTCAATAAAGAGGAATACAGGAGGCAGATAATCCTGACATCAAGCAGGATCTTCAGCCATTACGGGTACAGGAAAACGACCATGGATGAGATCTCCAGGGCGCTGAAAAAGGGGAAGAGTTCCATCTATTACTACTTCAAAAGCAAGGAGGAGATCTTCGAAGCGGTAGTGCTCTATGAGGCCAACCAGTTGCGCAGGCGGCTTACCACGGCCATCAAGGAGGTGGACTCGCCCACAGAGAAGCTTAGGAACTATATATATGTAAGGATGAGGGAGTTTGCCAAACTCTCGAACTATTACAATGCGGTCTTTGACAAGAACCTCGACCATTTCGAGTTCATTGAAAAGATCAGGGCCAGGTATGATCGTGAGGAGCTGGCCATACTGAGGCTGCTGGTCTATGTGGGCAACAACCGTAACATATTCCGGGTTGAAGACAGCGAATATACCGCCATGGCCATTCAGACAATGCTGAAAGGGATGGAGGTGCCGCTCTTTTGGCGCAAACGGGAGCTCGACATCAACCACCGCCTCGAAGCGATCCTGGGACTGATCTTTAACGGCATCCTCAATAAGGGTAACGAAGAGAGCGCCGCGAAGTGACTACTTTTTGCCCTTTCCTTTTTTGCCTCCGGAAGCAGGCTGCGATGCAGTCCTGGAGGGAGCCGGTCCGGCTGCCGCTGCTGGTGCGGCTTCCACTGCTGGTACCCCCTTCTGCCTGAAGGCCCATACCAGTATGGCTATGCCGCCTAGAATAAAGGGTATGCTCAGCAGCTGGCCCATATTGAACTTCATCCCCGCCTCAAACGCCACCTGGTCCTCCTTCACAAACTCCACAAGGAATCGGAATCCGAACACCAGCAGCAGGAATAGCCCGAACAGCAGCCCGTTTCTCTGCCTCCCCATATTCTTCCAGTAGAGGCGCAGCAGGATGACAAAGATGATGAGATAGGCCAGTGACTCATATATCTGGGTGGGGTGCTTCGGTGCAGTCTCATGGTTACGCAGGAAGACAAATCCCCATGGCAGGGTGGTCTCAACACCATAGATCTCAGAGTTCATCAGGTTGCCCAGGCGTATCAGCGCCGCCGCCAGTGCAACCACTATCACCACCCTGTCTATGGCCCAGATAAGAGGCTTCTTCTCTTTCCTGGCAAAGAGCCAGAGTGCCAGCAGGATACCTATGGCGGCACCGTGACTCGCCAGTCCTCCGTGCCACACCTTGAGAATCTCCGAAGGGTGTGCCAGGTAGAACGACGGCTCATAGAAGAAGCAGTGACCCAGCCTCGCACCCACGATGGTGCCTACCGCCACATAGATGGTCAGCCGGTCCAGCGTGTTCTCACCCAGACCCTCATTGGCGAAGACCTTTTTCAGTATGTAGTAGCCGAAAACAAAGCCCGATGCGAAGAGGAGACCATACCATCTGACTGCAAAATTGCCTATCCGGAAGATTTCGGGATTGACATCCCAGGGAATTATCTGAAGCTCCATAGAGTGCTGTTTGGGGTACAAATTTAGTTAAAAATCTTACAGCATGAGCCTCCTCTTTCATTAGCCACTTCTGTTACATGCTGTTGATAACACCATTGGGAAATTTGATGTAAGTTTGCGGAGATGAATCACAGGGGGCACATATCGGGCAGGCTGCTGCTGACGGCTTTGGCCATTCTCTCCGCCCTGTCGTGTGCTAAGATCAGCGCACCCTCCGGCGGGCCGCGCGATGAGGATCCGCCCGTCATACTGAAGAGACAGCCGGAAGATGGAACGAAAATGTTCAGCGGAAACTCCTTCACGGTCACTTTCGACGAATATGTGGTTCTTGACCGTATCAATGAAAAGTTCATGGTCTCTCCGCCGCTGGCCACAAAGCCTGATATCAGGCTCAAGGGAAAGAGCATGGTGGTGAGGTGGGATGAGGTGCTCAGTGACAGCACCACCTATACTTTCTATTTCCAGGATGCCATACGTGACAACAACGAGAATAATCCGATTCCCAACTTCCAGTATGTCTTCTCCACCGGCCCGGTGCTTGACTCCCTCTCACTGACCGGAAACGTGTTTGATGCATCCACGCTTGAGACTGTAGGGGATATGACCGTGATAATGCATGCCAGCCTGGCTGACAGCGCACCCCGTAAGCTTCTCCCGGCATATATCTCGAGGCCTGACCCTTCCGGCGGGTTCACCATCAACAATATCAGGCCGGGGCGCTACCGGCTCTTCGCACTGAAGGATCTCAACGGAAACATGCGTTATGACCTTGATGATGAGGTCTTCGCCTTCTGTGACACGATCATTGAGATCACCCCTGAAGAGAACTACGGCCTGCTGCCCGATACCCTTGATTACAGGCAGCCCACGGCACCGCCGGCCTCTCCCCCTGACAGGTTCGTCTACGGAATACACCGTCTCTACGCATTCACCCGGGCACCTCATAAGCAATACCTGAAGTTCACTGAACGCAGGAGCGCCTGGTCAGTCGGCTTTGGCCTGGCACTCCCCTCTGACAGCGGCCAGGTCACCGTTGAACTGCCTGACGCCGGCAGCGACTCATGGTTCATCGAGCAGAATGCCGCACGTGATACATTCATGATCTGGATAACTGACCCTGAAATCTACAATCTTGACCGGCTGGGGGTGATACTGACCTATCCCAATACCGACAGCACCGGGACGATCATGCCGAAGACCGACACCCTCTCATTCAGGTATATCAGGCCCACTGCACCCAGGGGAGGACCGGCAAAGGCTCCTGCACTGGGAGTGAGCTCCAATCTTGCGGGAAGGATCAGACCCGGAACAGTGCCTGTCTTCAGATCGCCATCGCCGCTGGCTGATCCCGACACGTCGCTGATCAGGCTGCGGCATACCGTTGACTCGGTGACAGTTGAGCTCCCCTATGAGTTTATGAGAGACACCCTCTCGTCACTGCGCCTGACTATGAAGGCCCGGCTTGAACCGGGCAAATCCTATTCGCTGCTCTGCAACCGCGGCGCCTTCAGTGATATCTACGGGCAGAAGAGCGACTCGGTAATGTACCGTTTCAGCGTGGGCAGTGAAGATGAATACGGGAGCATCAGCGCCATACTCAAGGGCTATGAGGGCAGCGTCATCGTACAGCTGCTGAACGAGAGGGAGCAGCCGGTGCGTGAGAGTGCCGTGGAGGCACCGGGAACAGTCTCATTCCCGCTGCTCGATAAGGGCAGTTACCGTATGAAGGTGATCTATGACCTGAACGGCGATGGAAGATGGACGACGGGCGACTATGACCTCGCCAGGCTCCCCGAGCCGGTCTCATATTACCCGGCTGCACTGGAGGTGAAAGTGAACTGGTCGCTCGAACAGGACTGGGACATCGGTGTTATGAATGTCAAGGATGTCTCACTGAGAAACAGACCCACAACAAAAAACCGATAGATATGTCAACACGAAGGAAGTTCTTAAGGAACAGTGTGGTTGCGGGAGCCGCCCTCACTGCCGGGGCGCCGCTGGCGGCCGGAGCTCTTCTGAAGGGAGAACCGGCGCTGCGAGCCGGTAATGTGGCGGGTGCCGGTGCATCCTTACCTGCCGGAATCTCCCGGCATACTGCTTCCGGCAACGCAATGGAAGGCCCGATATTTTCCTCCCGGAACGCCTCTGACTGGCCTGATATGCGCCCGGCCCCGCGCCAGCGCAAATTCCGCAGCAAGGCGGTTGAGGAGACGATTAAGGAGATAAGGTCATACCTGGGAGCAGACAATGAGTTGGGATGGCTCTTCTCAAACTGCTTCCCCAACACCCTTGACACCACCGTCAACTTCTCGGTGAAGGATGGCCGGCCCGATACCTTCGTCATCACCGGTGACATCAATGCCATGTGGCTGCGTGACTCCACCGCGCAGGTGTGGCCCTACGTTTCGCTGGCACCGCGCGACGAGAAGCTGAAGGAGCTGATAGCAGGGGTGATCAACCGCCAGGTGAAGTGCATCCATATTGACCCCTATGCCAATGCCTTCAATGACGGCCCGGGAGAGAGCGAGTGGGCCAGTGACCTCACCGACATGAAGCCCGAGCTGCATGAGCGCAAGTGGGAGATAGACTCGCTCTGCTACCCCGTCAGACTGGCACACGGCTACTGGAAGAGCACCGGTGACACCTCGGTGTTCGATGCCTCATGGACCTCGGCCATGCAGCTGATCATCAAAACCTTTCGCGAGCAGCAGCGGAAAGAGAGCCAGGGCCCCTATAAATTCATGCGGGTGACCGGCTGGCAGACAGATACCGTGGCAGGAGGCGGGTACGGCAACCCGGTCAACCCGGTCGGACTCATAGTGTCGATCTTCCGCCCCTCAGATGATGCCACCATCTGGCCCTTCCTGATACCATCCAACTACTTCGCGGTAACGGCCCTCAGGCAGATGGCTGAGATAGCCTCGGCAGTGACCCGCGATGCCCGGCTCGAGGCTGATGCCCTCGCCCTTGCCGGTGAGGTGGAGGCAGCCCTGCAGAAGTATGCCAGGGCCGGTCACCCTGAGCATGGAGAGATCATACCCTATGAGACCGACGGCTTCTATAACTGTCACTTTATGGACGACGCCAACGTACCCAGCCTGCTGAGCCTTCCCTACCTGGGAGCCATTGACCGCAGTGATCCGCTCTATGAGAGGACACGCAGGTTCGTGCTGAGCCGCAGCAACCCCTACTACTTCTCGGGTATCCACGGCCACGGCGTAGGCTCACCGCATACCGGCCTCAACCAGATATGGCCGATAGCCATAACCATGAAGGGACTGACAGCCTCGAATGACTACGACGTCGTATCGTCACTCAGGCTGCTCAGGGCAACCCACGCCGGAACAGGGTTCATGCATGAGTCGTTCATGAAGGATGATCCGTCAAAGTTCACCCGCAAATGGTTCGCCTGGGCAAACACCCTCTTCGGCGAACTGGTACTCGAGACCTACAGGAGGAAGCCTGAGCTGCTGAAGGAAGTGTAATACCGTACATGCCATGAGAGAAGTTGTTGCCGGAGTTGATATAGGCGGAACAAATACAGTCATCGGCCTGGTTGATGCCGACGGGGTCATTCATGCCGAGGGTAAGCTGAAGACATCTGCCTTCCCCACTGCAGACGAGTTTGCCGTCGCCTTTGATGCCAGGCTGAAGGAGATGCTCTCTGCCGCAGACGGGCTGAAGCTGATTGGAATCGGTATCGGCGCCCCCAATGCCAACTATCACAAGGGAACCATTGAGCTTGCACCCAACCTGCGATGGAAGGGAATCGTTCCGCTGGCGGAGATCATCACCCGCCATACCGGTCTGCTGACACGCATAACCAATGACGCCAATTCGGCGGCACTGGGCGAAATGATCTTCGGCGCAGCAAAAAGTGTCCGGCACTTCGTCATTCTGACCCTGGGAACCGGACTGGGCAGCGGGATCGTTATCGACGGCGAGGTGGTCTACGGACATACCGGCTTTGCCGGCGAGCTGGGACACATGACCGTGGTGCAGGGCGGCAGGGTGTGCGGATGCGGCCGGCGCGGGTGCCTCGAGACTTATGCCTCGGCTACCGGACTGGTACGTACCGTGCTGGAACTGCTCAGTGACAGCCGCGATGAGAGCCCCCTGCGCGAGATGAAGAGCAGTGAGATAACCGCACAGCGGGTGGCTGAAGCAGCAGCGGCCGGTGACACCATCGCGGCAGAGGCACTCGACCAGACAGCAAGGATGATTGCACTGGGGATAGCCAATACGGTGATCTTCACCAGCCCCGAGGTGATATACCTCTTTGGCGGACTGGCACAGGCCGGAGATGCTATCTTTGTGCCGGTGCGGAGATATGCCGATGAACTGGTGCAGCCGGTCTTCCGTGGAACGTTCCGCATTGAACCGTCAGGACTGCCCGAGGCACAGGCTGCAATGCTCGGGGCTGCCGCGCTGATATGGAAGGAGAGAAGCTAAACAGGTATAGAAATGCAGACAATAGAGGTTACCCGGCTGAAGAGCGACAACCCCGTGCCACCGATGCCCGAGGTGTCGGCACGCCTCGATGAGCTGGGCGAGGGGCATGAGATAGGAACCATTAACTGGCAGAACTTCCCGTACCGCCCGCAGGTGAAATTCAACATCGCATGGGGCGAGCGTGAGATATACATCAAGTACTACGTCAGGGAGAAGCATACCAGGGCTGAGAAGTCACATACCAACGAGATGGTGTGCGAGGATTCGTGTGTCGAGTTCTTTGTCTCGCCTGAGGATGACGGCCTCTACTACAATTTCGAGTTCAACCCTATCGGTACCGCGCTTATGGGGTCGGGGCACGGCAGGCATGACAGTGCCAGGGCCGAGCCGAAGCTGGTCGACTTCATCCGCCGCCTCACCACCATGGGCAGTGAGCCCTTCAGCGAGATCACCGGCGATATCAGGTGGTCGCTGACGGTGGCTATCCCGCTTGAGGTATTCTTCCGCCATAAGGTCGGAAACCTCGCCGGGAAAACCTTCCGGGCAAACTTCTATAAGTGCGGCGATAGGCTGACCACGCCGCACTTCGTGACATGGAACCCGGTAGCTACGGAGAAGCCCGATTACCACCGGCCCGAATACTTCGGCACACTTAAATTTGTCTGATTAGAAATTCAACAACAGTCTATGATCAAAGGAAATGCAGTCATCGGCCAGTCGGGCGGACCGACATCAGTGATAAACTCCAGCCTCGCAGGGGTGATAGAGGCAGTCCGCAAGTCAGACCTGATCTCCGAGTTGTATGGAATGAACTACGGTATTGAGGGGTTCATGAATGAGTGGCTCTTCGACCTCAAGGCACAGCCTGAGGAGATTGTCAGCGGGCTGCGCCGCACCCCCTCATCGGCACTCGGCTCATCGCGCCATAAGCTTCAGGATGAGGACTTCCCGAAGATACTGGAGGTATTGAAAAAGTTCAATATCAGGTATTTCTTCCTGATTGGCGGCAATGACACCATGGATACCATCAACCGGGTTGAGGCCTACTGCCGCTCGGTGGGCTATGAGCTGGCAGGGGTGGGTATCCCCAAGACGGTTGACAATGACCTCTTCGGCACCGACCATACCCCGGGGTTCGCCTCGGCTGCACGGTCGAATATTCTGAACGTGATGCAGGCCGGCGTGCTGGCACGTGACATGAACCATGTTGACAAGTTCGTCGTCTATCAGACCATCGGCCGCGATGCCGGATGGCTCGCCGCCGCCACCGCAATGGCACGCCGCGACGAGGAGGATGCACCCCACCTGATCTATACACCTGAACGCCCCTTCGTCAGGGAGCAGTTCCTGGCCGACGTTGACCGCATAGTGAAGAAGATCGGCTGGGTGTCGATAGTATGCGGTGAGGGGATTAAGTATGAAGATGGATCGCCCGTCAGCTCATCGGTGATAAAGGATAAGTTCAGCAACCCCGAGTTCGGAGCAATGGGAGGAGCAAGCGTGGCAATGACGCTGCACCGGATGATCACCGGCGAGTTCGGACTGAGGGGCGAGTTCCAGGTTCCCGAGTCACTGATAATGAGTGATTTCGTCAGGGCACTGCCGCTTGACCTCGAAGAGGCCTACAACTGCGGAAAAGAGGCGGTGAAGGCAGCCGAACGGGGCGAGTCGGGAAAGATGATCACCATCGAAAGGAGATCGGATGACCCGTATGAGGTTACCTACGGAAGGGCACCGCTGAGCGAGGTGGCGATAGCTGCCAGACCAATGCCTGACAGCTACCTGAACGCTGCCGGAAACCATGTCACCGAGGCATTCCTGAAGTACATGAGGCCGCTCACGGGTGAACTGCCTGAATTTGTAAGGCTGAAGAGGATAATGGCAGTGAAGTAGGCAGGGAATCTGTTCCGGCAGAGCCTCTCTCCGGTTGTCAGCCCGGTGCCGGTATCAGAAATGTGAACGTAATCAGGTAAAAAACAACAATATGGCTACAAAATTCAACAAGGTTGCCCTTTCGGTCAATGCGCACCCTGATGATGCAGAGGCGTGGAATGCCGGCGTGCTGAAGCTACTGTATGACAGGGGCTACAAGATCGTGATCGCCACCATGACGGGCGGTGATCTGGGCGGATGCAACATGAGCATGGAAGAGACTGCCAGGGTGCGCTTCAGGGAGGCACAGGCGGCAGCAGCGGTGCTCGATGCCGAGTACTACACCATGGGCGGTATCGACGGCTCGCTCTTTGACACCACAGAGATGCGCCTCAGACTGATATCACTGATGCGCAAGGTGCGTGCGGGAATAGTTTTCACACACCTGCCCAATGACTACCATCCTGACCACCGCGCCACCGCGGCAATAGTCGAGGCGGCAGCGATAGTGGCGTCGCTTGACCCGGTCCCGGTGCCTGAGAAGCCGCTTGAGGTGACCCCCCTGCTCTACCACACCTCACCGCTGACACTCAGCGACCCGCTGGGCTCACAGCTCCCGCCGCCGCACTTCTTCGTTGACGTGACCGGAGTGGTGGATACGAAGAAGGAGATGCTGGGAAAGCACCAGTCGCAGCTCGACCTGATGAAGCACATGCATAAGATTGACGACTTCTTCGGGTATGTGCTCGAGGGAAACAAAAACTACGGCAAGATGGCCGGCGTAGAGTATGCTGAACCATACTGGCAGCACCTGGGAGGCGGATTCCAGAAAGATCCGCAGGTGCAGGAAGACCTTAAAGATTTCATTATTAAACTTTAATACCCAACGAGATGAACCTGACACAGAAGAAATACAATAAGTACGCGCTGGTACGCGAGATGATGGAGACACCCCGGATCATCAGGTCATTCAGGCATGATGTCACCCTGCCGTTCCTCCCGGCCTTCAAGGGCAAGAAAGGGCTCATGCTGACGGGAGAGGGGAGCAGCAGGCTCTTCCCCGCATGGCGGGCAATTTACTCATCGCTGAAGAAAGAGTACCTGATGCCGGTGATCACCGAAGGGTGCACCCAGTCTCTCGAGTACAGGCTGAATGACTATGTCGTCTTCGCCACCTCAAACTCTGGCCAGACCAAGGAGGTGATCCGCCTTATTGATGCCCTGAAAAAGAAAAAGCATGATGCCCTTTTCGGACTCACCGCCAACCATGACACCATCCTTGAGAAGATGGCACAACGCACCCACGTGCTCAGCTGCGGGAAGGAGAACGCCGTTGCCGCCACGAAATCAGTGGTTGAACAGGCACTCTTCTATGACTCGCTGATGCGCAACCTGAGGGGAGAGAAGATGGCAGGCCTGCGGAAGCTCTCCGATCAGGCTGAGCAGGTGTTGACAACCCCCGTTGACCGGAAGATTACCACCATGATGAAAAACGCCGGGATGGTATGGTTCGCCGGAAGAAACAACGGCGTGGCAGCCGAACTGACCCTCAAGACCAATGAGATAACCCGCAAGAACTCGACATTCCTTGAGGGAACATTCGCACTTCACGGAATAGAGGAGGTGATGCATAAGGATGATGTCCTGGTGTGGGTCAATCCCTTCAGATATGATCACGACAAATTCATGGAGTGCATTGTCAAGGGCGCCGGGGTCAATGTCATAGCCATAGCCGAGGAGAAGACCATCTTCCCGACGATAGTGATCCCGAATGGAGGAGAGTATGCCGAGTACCTGCAGCTGCTTGCCGGCTGGAACCTGCTGGTGGAGACCGGGATCGCCCTCGGCATAGACCTTGACAAGCCGGTCAGGGCCAGGAAGGTCGGGAACCTCTATGAGGCAGGCAAAAAATAAAGGCATACCGGTCAGCCACGCAATGGTTGCTGATATCCCGTTCAGAATCGTATATTTACTGACAGATAAACAGCTCTTCCCCGAATGACTAAAGAAAAGATCGTAGCCGGCATAGATATAGGAGGCACCAATACTGTCTTCGGCCTTGTTGACCGTTCCGGCAGAATCATTGTCTCTGATCAGATCTCCACAAGGGACTACAATGAACCGGAGCCCTTTGTGGCAGCCCTCTATGAGAAGGTGATGGATACCGCCCGTAAGGAGGGCCTTGCCGACGCGATAATCGGGTTCGGGGTGGGCGCCCCGATGGGCAACATCAACAAGGGAACCATCGAATACCCTGCCGATATGCCCTGGAAGGGGATCATACCCCTGGCAGATATCTTCGCACGGCATACCCCGCTGCCGGTGATCGTCACCAATGATGCCAATGCCGCGGCAGTGGGAGAGATGATCTACGGAGGGGCGAGGGGGATGCGGAACTTCGTGGTGATCACCCTCGGCACCGGGCTGGGAAGCGGGTTTGTGGTTGACGGGAAGCTGGTCTACGGTCATGACGGGTTCGCGGGGGAGATCGGCCATACGATGATCAGGCCGGGGCTATCGAACCGCGACTGCGGGTGCGGCAGGAAAGGATGCCTTGAGACCTATGCATCGGCAACGGGGCTGAAGCGTACCGTGCTGAAGATCATGGCCGACAGGCTTGAACCGAGCGAGCTGAGGAAGCACAGCTTCGAAGAGCTGAACGCAAAGATGATCTATGAGGCAGCACAGCGCGGCGACCCGATTGCCCTCGAGGCGTTTGAGCATACCGGCGCGATGCTGGGGTTCAAGCTGGCAGAGGTGGTGGCACATACCAACCCCGAGGCGATATTCCTGTTCGGCGGACTGGCACTGGCCGGAGACCTGATCTTCGCCCCGGCAAAGAGACACATGGAAGAGAACCTGCTCTATATTTACAAGGGAAAGGTAAAGCTGCTCTCCTCCGAGCTGAGCCTGCAGAACGCAGCGGTGCTCGGCGCAAGCTCACTGGTATGGATGATTGAGGAGGCGGAGAAAGAGTAGGTGGCGGCAGGCGACCACGGCCCGTGAACGCAGGTGCGGGTGATGACAGACAGGCTCAATGAACAGATATAAAACCTGCCAGAGATGATGAACTATATCATAGGCGTACTCTTTATGGTGATAGTCTTCTCCATAGCATACGCCTATCTCAAGCCCCACCGGCTGCACCATGTCAGGCCTCTCTCCACACTGGCACTGAAGGGATCATACCTCCTTTACCTGCTGGTGATGCTGCTGGTGATATATTTCGCCAGCCTCCGCGGCGGCGGAGTGAGCCAGGTCTTTGACGGGGCCAGGTTTTTTGGTTTCCTGGTGGTGCTCTTCGTTCCAACCGTGGGTATCTTCTCACGCAAACTGGCCCGGTTCAGCGGGAAAAGGGTGAAATACAACATAATCTTCAGCATAGTAAATATCGTCATGACCCTGTTGGTGTTGCTGCTTTACAGGTTTTGACAATCATGATAATTAAAAGATTACATTTGCTCGGTTAATCAGAAAAACTCCAGCCAGCTATGATCAAGGAAAGATTTATCACCTACGTTGAGGAGAGTATCAGGAAGAACTGGGAGATTGAAGCGCTCTCGAATTACCGCGAGAAGGGCTACACCTACAGGGAGATCGCCGGGGTGATGGTTAAGCACCATCTTCTCTTCCGTGAGTTTGGAATCAAAGAGGGAGACATGATAGCGCTGCTCGGCCGCAACTCGGCCAACTGGTGCGCCATGTACCTGGCAGTGGTCACCTATGGCGCAGTGGTGGTGCCGATACTGCCTGACTTCAAGCCCGATGATATCCACAACATCATCAACCACTCAGACTCGAAGATGCTCTTTGTTGACGACAAGCTGTGGGAGAGCCTTGATGCCAGGAAGATCACGGAGAACCAGTGCGCCGTCAGCCTCGATTCGTTCAATGTGCTGATGAGCCGCTCAGATAAGTTCAGTGAGCTCTACAAGGCCATCGATGATACATTCGCAGAGCGGTACCCCTCGTTTTCTCCTTCAGACATCAGCTTCTCCGGGGTAGACAATGAGAAGATGGCGGTACTGAGCTACACCTCGGGCACCACCGGATTCTCGAAGGGGGTAATGATACCGCACCGCAGCCTGGCAGCCAACATAAGGTATGCACAGCATAACATGCCCCTCGAGCCGGGCGACCCGGTGGTATCATTCCTGCCGCTGGCACACACCTACGGATGTGCCTTTGAGTTCCTCTTCCCCTTCACCTACGGATGCCATATCACCATCCTGACAAAGACCCCCTCACCGCAGATACTGATACAGGCCTTCAAGGAGATCAGACCCCGCCTGATCCTGTCGGTGCCGCTGGTGATAGAGAAGATCTACAAGAAACAGCTCCTCCCGGTGATCAGCAAGCCGGTCATGAAGGTGCTTCTGAAAATCCCCGGCATAAACCGGATTCTCTTCAGCAAGGTGCGCGGCAAGCTCGAAACCAGCTTCGGCGGACAGTTCAAGGAGCTGGTAATCGGCGGGGCAGCATTCAATATCGATGCCGAGAAGTTCTTCAGGAAGATCGGTATGCGCTATGCCGTCGGCTATGGCATGACCGAGTGCGGACCGCTGATCAGCTATGACGGATGGCGCACCGGCAGGCTGGCATCATGCGGGAAGCCGGTAGATACCCTCGAGGTGAAGATAGACTCACCCGATCCGGCGAATGTGGTGGGAGAGATAATACTTCGCGGTGATAACATGATGCTCGGATACTACAAGAACGAGAAAGCCACCAGGGAGGTGATTGATGAGAACGGCTGGATGCATACAGGCGACCTGGGCGTCATGGACAGCGACGGATATATATACATCAGGGGCAGGAGCAAGGATATGCTGCTTGACGCCTCCGGAAAGAACATCTACCCCGAGGAGATCGAATCGGTCATAAACAACCATAAGTATGTGGTGGAGTCGGTGGTCATATCTGAGAATGACCGGCTGGTCGGACTGATCTATCCTGACTATGAAGCGCTGAAGAACGACGGTATTGACAAGGAGGGATTGCCGGCAGCGCTGGATGCCATCCGTAAAGAGGTAAACCACAGGCTTCCTGATTTTATGGCGGTCGCCAGGTTCAGGGAGCACCCTGAAGAGTTTGTAAAGACACCCAAGAAGAGCATCAAGCGTTACCTCTACATGAAAAGCTGATAACGAAGAGAAATGATGAGGCCCCTGACAGGGCCTCTCACATAATATCTGCAGGTGGAGAGATACTGTATCATAGTGGCAGGCGGCAGCGGACGGAGGATGCGGTCGGCAACCCCGAAACAGTTCCTGCTGCTGGAAGGGAGACCCCTGCTGATGCATTCCATGGAAAGGTTCCACTCGTTTGATCCGGCAATAACAATAATCGTCGTGCTGCCGCAGGAACATCACGACATGTGGAAAAGACTCTGCAGTGAACACTCTTTCAGCATCAGCCACAGGGTGGTCGCCGGCGGCGAAGAGCGGTTCCATTCGGTCCGCAACGGACTGGAGCATGTGAATGATGAGGCACTGGTGGCCATACATGACGGGGTACGGCCGCTGGTGAGCCATGACACCATCTGGCGGTGCTACGCCGATGCGGAGCAGTTCGGCAATGCGGTGCCCTTCATCGGACCGGCCGACTCGGTACGGCTGCTTGAGGGCGATGAGAGCAGGCCGGTATCGCGAAACCTGGTCAGGCTGATACAGACTCCGCAGGTCTTCCGCGGATCGGTGATAAGGAAGGCATACCGCCGTGAGTACGACCCGGCGTTCACCGATGATGCAACCGTGGCTGAGGCCGGCGGGGTGAAGATACATCTCACACATGGGAACCGTGAGAATATCAAGATAACCACCCCTGAAGATATGGCGGTGGCAGCGGCACTGATAAAGACACTGAAGCAGTGAGCCGGTGCCGGCAGGTATGCGGCCGCAGGAGATGGAACAACTGACACAGTCAGGGGAGCAATGAGCCGGTGCCGGCAGGTATGCGGCTGCCGGGGAAAGAACAGCTGACACAGTCAGGGAAGCAGTGAGCCGGATAGAGCAGATGATTGGTAGGCAGGGGTCATTACGGATATCCGGCGGAAACATCAGAAAGACTACAGGATGAACGGTACAGAGCGTAAGGCACACAGTCCGGGACTTGAGGTAAGAAAGGTAAGGGAGGCAGACAGCGATATCATCGAACTGCTCAGGGGCACCATACTCGGCTCAGAGGGAGGCATGCGGTACCAGATGCAGAACACTCCCGGGCGGATCAGGTCATATGGCGATACCATCTCATTCATGGCTCTCTACAAGAGGAGCAGCCTGAAAGGAGTGATCGGCCTCTGCCGGCGCACCATTTCAAACCGTGGGATTAAGTATCCCTCCACCTATCTCCGGTATCTGGCGGTGCACAGCGCCTTCCAGGCAGGGCAGGCTCCCGGCAGACGGAAGAGGAGACAGGAGGGATCGGAGAGGATAAGCGCAGCGGGAGACACCCTCAAGAAAAAGATACTGACCCTCTTCAGCGACCCCCGGCTGCTGAGTGATGACCTCCCGTTGACCGACTTCAGCGACCCACCGCTGCTTAAGGATGACCTCCCGGTGACCGATGAGAGCCGGCTGCATGACACCCCGGCGGGAGCCCCGCCGGATCCTGACACCTCGGCAGGAGTCCCGCCGGATCCTCCTCCGCATGTGTTCTATGCCTATGTCGAGAGCCGCAATGAGCGGTCACGCAACCTGATCAACCAGGCGGGCTATGAATATATCCGTTCCTTCCTGACAGTGGCCTTCAGCCGCTTCAACCCCAGGCCCCATCCGGCCGTGGAGCGCCTCACTCCTGCCGGGGAACCTGCCATGGCCGCACTGCTCAATGAGATGTACCGCGATTACTGCTTCTATACCGACCAGTTCTCATTCCATGACCATCGGTACTATGTGCTTCGCAGGCAGGGAGAGATCGTTGCCGGCGTGGGAGCAATCCCGGCACAGTACCGCGTCGTTAACGTTCCCGGCGTGTGGGGCTGGCTGATGATGAAGGTGCTGCCAGGGACGCCCCTCTTCAGGAGACTGTTCCAGCCGGAGAAGTTCCGGTATGTGATCCTCAACGCCATATACTGCCGCAAGGGGAGTGAATCGCTGCTGCCCGACCTGTTCGAGGCTGTCTGTGCCGAAGAGGGATACAACACTGCGCTGACCTGGCTCGACGACCACTCACAGCTGTATGATACACTGCGCACCAACCGCAGGATGGGAGCCCTGAACAGGATGCTGAACGCCAAGCCCGGACTGGTATATGCCCTCTTCAGCGGACTCACCCCTATTGAGACAGAGAAGTTTTATGAGTCTCCGGCATATATTTCCGGATTCGATTTTTCGTAGGACACTGTAAAATAAAGCTTCATGAAGACAAGGAGTTACCCTGCCCTTCGTTCCCTGCTTGCCGCGATGCTGCTCGCAGGGGTAGCCGCCTCATCGCTGGCTCAGCGGCCGGCAGATGACCGTATGAAGTGGTTCTCGGATGCCAGGCTCGGTATCTTCATCCACTGGGGGATCTATGCCGTCAACGGTATCGATGAGTCATGGGCATTCTACAATGAGCTCATCAGCCATGATGACTACATGAAACAGATCAACGGGTTCACTGCCTCGGCCTATGACCCTGATGAATGGGTGAGGCTGATTAAAAAGAGCGGGGCTCGCTATGCTGTCATAACCACCAAGCACCATGACGGGGTGGCCCTCTGGAAAACACGCCTCAGCCGCCTCAATACGGTTGACTCAGCCCCGGCACGGCGTGATCTGATAAAACCATTCGTGAAGTCGTTGCGGCGGGCAGGACTGAAAGTGGGTCTCTACTACTCGCTGCTTGACTGGTCGCACCCCGACTACCCGAACCTGACGCGCAGCATCAGGCGCTATGAAGATAATCCGGCCCGCTGGGA
The DNA here is from genome assembly GCA_964488645.1 of uncultured Rikenella sp. Lineage (GTDB taxonomy): Bacteria > Bacteroidota > Bacteroidia > Bacteroidales > VadinHA17 > SR-FBR-E99. Next base: position 18,200 of record CAZAVK010000031.1, read on the forward strand.
GCGGTTCATGGAGTTCAACAACGGGCAGATTGATGAGCTGGCAAAGGAGTTCCATCCCGACCTCTGGTGGTTCGACGGCGACTGGGAGCAGAGCGCAGAAACCTGGCGGGCCGCGGAGATACGGAAGAGACTGCTTGCACAGAATCCTAAAACAATCATCAACTCCCGCCTCGCAGGATATGGTGACTATGCGACTCCCGAGCAGGGCCTCCCGACATACCGGCCTGCCGACAGGTACTGGGAGCTCTGCATGACCATAAACGATTCCTGGGGATACCAGGGGAATGACCATAACTACAAGTCGCCGCAGCAGGTAATCAGGATCTTTGCAGAGTGTATCGGCATGGGAGGCAACCTGCTGCTCGATATCGGGCCCAGGGAGGACGGATCCATCCCCCGGGAGCAGGTTGAGGTGCTGGAGGAACTGGGACGATGGACCTCCAAACATCAGCAGGCGATCTACGGTACCGGAGCCGGGCTGCCTGACGGATACTTCGCCGGCCCATCAAGCCTGAGCGCCGACAGCACAATGCTCTATCTCTTCTTTACTGGCAATCCCGGCGGTGAGATAATGCTCGAGGGGGTGAAGAACCCCATCAACAAGGCTTACATTGTAGGTAATGGCACAAACCTTGAGGCCAGGGAGTTCCTCAGACCATACTGGAGTGACCACGCCGGCGTGTGGTTCATAAAGATACCTGAGGAGACCCTCGACCCGGTGATGACCGTGGTGGGTATCTCCCTGAACGGAAAACTGAGAATCGAAGAAAAGAAACAGCCATGAAAAGAGAAAACAGGTCACACCGTGTGCATGCCGGTTTCACAGGCAACAATCTCCTGCAGGCCGTTGTCCTTATCCTTGCCTTTGCCGCCAGTGCCCCGCTCATGGCGCAGGAGGGTGAAGAGAGATATGTTCCCGAGACCGATCCGCTGGTGCTGCAGAAGCTGGAACAGTGGCAGGACCTCAAGTTCGGCCTGCTGATGCACTGGGGCCCCTACAGCCAATGGGGCATTGTGGAGTCGTGGTCAATATGCGCCGAGGATGAGGAGTGGTGCCGCCGCAAAAACCCCGACTATGCGGAGTACAAGAAGCAGTACGAGGCACTGAAGCTCAGCTTCAACCCCGTGGGATTCAACCCTGAGAAATGGGCCGCGGCGGCCAGGGATGCCGGAATGAAGTATGTTGTCTTCACCACGAAGCACCATGACGGCTTTTCCATGTTCGACACCAGGCTGACCGATTACCGCATCACCCACCCTGACTGCCCCTTCAGCGTCAATCCCCGCGCCAACATTGCGAAGGAGGTTTTCAACGCTTTCAGGGCCGAGGGGCTGTGGGCGGGAGCCTACTTCTCAAAACCCGACTGGCACAGTGAGTACTACTGGTGGCCCAACTTCGCGACCCCCGACCGTAATGTCAACTACAGTATCCCCGACTATCCCGAACGGTGGGAGAAGTTTGTCGAGTTCACCCATGGACAGATCATGGAGCTGCTGGGAGGCGACTATGGCCAGATCGATATACTGTGGCTCGATGGCGGCTGGGTGGCAAAGATGAGCGACGAGACGGTGATGGGCTACCGCCTCAGGCAGGGTAACAGGTTTGTCAGGGTGCAGAGCCAGGATATACGCATGGATGAACTGGTGGCTAAGGCGCGTGAGAAGCAGCCCGGACTGATAGTGGTTGACAGGGCGGTTTACGGAAAGAACCAGAACTACCTCACCCCTGAGAATGTGGTTCCTGAAAAGGCTCTCCCCTATCCGTGGGAGTCATGCATCATTGCCGGAGGAGGATGGTCATGGGTGCCCGATGCAAAGTTCATGACACCCCGCCAGGCCATTCACATGCTGGTTGATATAGTGATCAAGGGAGGCAACCTGCTGCTCAATATCGGGCCGGCACCTGACGGCACCTGGCCTGATGAGGCATACTCCCTGCTGGGTGAGATAGGGAAGTGGTTGAGGGTGAACGGTGAGGCGATCTACGGCACACGGGCAATGGCTCCCTATAAGGATGGCGATGTATGTATCGCCCGCAAGGGTGAGAAGACCTGGTATATATACTGGATGGGGCAGGAGGGCGAACAGCTGCCCCGCACCGTCAGCATGAAAGGGGTCACCCTGCCCGCCGGGGCAAAGGTCACCGTGGTAGGCTCGGGCGAGAGCTGCCGCTGGAAGAACGATGGCGGCGCCTTCACCATAACCATGCCGGAGAAGACCAGGAACAGGCCGCCGTCAGACTATGTCACCGTGCTGAAGGCTGCCTTCTGATCCGGAGGGTCAAACGCCGGAACCAATCTTGCCCGCCTGCTTCCCGGCAGCACCCTCCAAAAACATGCCACACAGACCTCCTTGGCATGGGATCTGTGTGGCTGACAGGGAAATGGGGGGAAGAACCACCTGTCAATTGATATATGACCTATTAGCTCTTATAGCCTTTTCAGCATGATAAAGATTTGATAAAAAATTAACACCACAAAGGGAAAATAGGGGGATTGTACCAAGGGCGCTCTCTAACGTATGAGCAGCCCTGTTTGCATGATTAAGTGAAAATATGTTAAAATTTTAGCGATCGGCCAGCCGGTTCTTCATATACTCCATCAGCGGTTTCACCTTGTCACGGGCAATATCGCACCTGAACTCCCTGTCCTCTTTTATAAAGACACAGGTCATCTGTTTCATGTCAATACGGGCCAGGTAGGCGGTGTTGATTATGCATGACCTGCCCGTCCTGAAAAACTGCTTTCCAAGGTGGGGCTCCACGTTTCCGATCAGGGCGGTAACCGTCTCCACGCGTCCTGAAACAAAATGAAAGTTCGAGTAGTTGCCATCTGCAGAGATGAATACCACCTCATCGGTATCAATGAAGGTCACCCCGGTGATACCCCTGAAGATGAGTATCCGTTCACTGTTGCTGACTGACTGTGTCTTTTCACTATCCCTGGTGAGGCTCTCATTGCTGTGCCTCCGGAGTGTCTCGGCAAGCCTGTCTGGGTCAATCGGCTTCAGCAGGTAATCAAAGGCTGCATAGTCAAACGCCTTGATGGCATACTCGTCATGAGCGGTGGTGAAGACCACGTGCAGGTGATAGTCAAGCTGCCGCTTCACATCATTCAGAATATCAAACCCTGACACACCGGGCATGCGGATGTCGAGGAAGAGTATTTCCGGCTTATGCTCGATGAGCAGGTCAATAGCCTCGTAAGGATCGGTGGTAGCGGCAACCACACTGGCCATCCCTGTCGCCTCAAGAAGCCCCGAAAGAAGGTCAAGCGCTTCTGGCTCGTCCTCAACGATCATTGTTGTTATCCTCTTGTTATTCATGTTGTCCGGGTTAATTATTCATGTTGTCCGGGTTAGTTATTCATGGTATTCGGGTAAATTATTCAGGTGTCCGGGTAATTATTCATGGTGTCCGGGTAATTATTCATGGTAATCGGGTAAATTATTCAGGTGTCCGGGTAATTATTCATGGTGTCCGGTGTGATTATTCATGGCGTCCCGGTAATTATACTATAGTGTTCAGAAAATTATACATGGTATTCGGTTTAATTAATCATTGTGTACGGGGTAATTATTCATGATGTTCAGGGGTTAATCAATAGTGATAAGATCTCCTGAAAAAGTGATTGAGTAGTTATGTGGAAGGAAGATTCTGGCTTCTGTGCCGGCGGGTTGCTCATCCTCATACAGATCGGTCAGCTCCACGGTGATCTTCTGTGGGTTGGCTTTGTTGAGTGTCGCAACGATGCCGTTGATGTTTCTGAGCCCGGTACCGGTACCGTCAGTGCCGAGCAGTGCGGCAGCCGCTCTTCCTATACCGTTATCCCGGATGGTTATCTCAATGCCTTCCTGACGGCTGCTTACCCTGATCTCAATGAACCCAGATCCCTTCTTGTTCTGCAGCCCGTGCTTAAGCGCATTCTCTACGAATGACTGTATGATCATTTTAGGTACTGGGGTGTCGAGGCTTACATCCGGTGGTATAATGATCCGGTATTCAAACCTGTTTCCGAAACGAAGCTGCTGCAGCTCACAGTAACGGGTCACAAACTCGAGCTCCTGCTCAAGGGGTTTCAGCAACTGTCCGCTGTCTGATATTATCGAACGCAGCAGGTTCGACAGTTTGATGAAATAGTGATAGGCCTTCTCCTTCTCTCCCTTCATTATCAGCGAACCCACCGAGGTGACCGCATTGAAGGTGAAGTGCGGGTCAAACTGCCTGATGACCGAGTTGAGCTGCAGCCGGTAAGTCTCGGCCTGGTTGCGGGCTGCCTCCACCCTGCGGCTCAGTACACTCTTGCGTATCTGGAGGGTAAGGAAAATAACCAGTGCCAAAGCCAGCACAATCATCAGGGCAGTGGCAAAGAACGACTGGAAAAAGGTGCGTCCGACGGTAACCGAGAGAGTGGCGGGAGTGGTGGACATCACCCCGTCAGCATTGATGGCATGCACCTCAAAGAGATAGTCTCCCGGTCTCAGGTCGGGATAGATGACACTCCGCTCATCGGTTACCAGTGACCACTTGTCATCAAGCCCCTTCAGACGGTACTGGTACCTGACATTCTCAGGGTTCCTGGTGGAGATGCCGGTGTAGCTGATGCGGATACTGTTCTCCCTGCCCTTGATCTTTATTGAGTTTTCCTTTTTGTAGAAGAGTTCAGCCTCCAGTATGGTCTTCCATCCGGCAGACTCCCCGGGAACATCCACCCTGGTAAGGTGATTAAGGGGTGGAAGCTTATTCTTTTCAACCAGGTCAGGGTTGAACCTGATCAGCTTCTCATTGGTGAGTATCCACCATTGTCCCTGTCTGTCGCGGATGATACCGTTGTCCTGGCAGTCGTTCCCCAGGAAGCCGCGGCTCCTGTCAATAATGTGGTAATAATCGGTGTCTCCTGAGTAATATTTGTCAAGATCGATGATGCATATATCCATCATGCGGCCTACCAGCAGCCGGCGGTCGCCAAGGTCGCGGATCACGTTGGCAGGCAGGTTGAGCCCATCGGGAAGTGCAGCTTCAAAAGCGAGCTCATCGGGAGACCACTGGAAGAGTCCGTCTGAGCCGGCACTCCAGATGTTGCCCCTGTAGTCGCAGATCACTCCCCACACCATCTCTGCCGGCGCGGGTGCCGACCGGTAGGGGGTGAACTTCTTCCCGTCAAAAAAGACAATCCCGTAGTGACCTGCCAGCCAGTAGTTGCCGTTATGATCACGGGCTACCCCCTCCACCACACCCAGATCGGGCCAGGACATCCGTTCATAGTTGATGACCTCTTTGCCCTTCAGGTGAAACAGCCCCCTGTCACTGCCAATGAAGATGCTTTTGTCAACCGGGTCCTCCCAGATTATGCAGACCTGGAATTCATAGGGTGCGATAGCGGGCCTGCTGAACCGGTGACCGTCCCACACCAGTACGCCATCGCGGGTTGAGAACCACACCTCACCGTTGCTGAGCAGTGTGCTGCCACGATAGAATGGAGTTGTCTTTCCGAACAGCTTTTTGAATTCATCCCGTGGAGTGAACCTGGTGCCGTCAAAATAACTGAGCTGGCCTTCAACCGTACCCACCCAGAAACCTCCCTTCTTATCGGGGACGATGGCCCATGTACCTTCCGGCAGGCCGCTGCGGCTGTCATATTCGATAAAGGCCTTTGACAGTATCCTGTAAACGCTTGTTTCGGTGCCGAACCAGACCGTTCCGGCCCTGTCGGTAAAGCCAAATGACAATGGAGGCCCCTCCCAGTAGAGCGGTAAGGCATCATTGTTCATGTCGGGTGGCGTGTAGCCATAGACCGGCAGGCCATCAACCAGGGTGACCGACTCAACCGGCCCCTTCTGTGCGAACCGCAGGCTCTTCATATCAAAGGTCCAGATATTTTTATCCGGATCTGTGAGATAGAGCAGCGAGTCGTCAGGGTCTGAAACGAGGGGCTTCAGATTTTCCCGGGTCAGCTCCGGGAATTCGCGGCTGAGGTTGCGGTACTGCCCATTTTCGAAGAGCAGCAGGGCAACCGTATCATGGTTAACCTGGGCGTTGATGAAGAAGGAATGCAGATCAAACCCCTGGCAGGTCTCTGCGATCTGCTTAACTCCCAGCGAGTCAGTAAGGGGGTATGGCGTGAAGCTCTTGCCGTCAAACCTCGCCATACCGTTCATGGTGGTGGCCCAGATGGTACTGTCGTGGTCTTCGATAACCTTCAGGACCATATTTGATGGTAGGCCGTCCCTGCGCAGATATGAGACAAATGAGTAGCCGTCAAACCGTGCCAGCCCGTTACGGGTGGGTATCCAGAGATAGCCGCGGCTGTCCTGCATGATGTAGTTCGACTGGGTCTGAGGAAGACCGTCATCAGGCGTGTACTCCCTGTATGGAAAGGTCTGCCCCCGGAGATGTGTGCCGGCAGTCATCAGCACAAACAGGATGAAAACAGACTTCAGGAGCCTTGATATCCGGTATCCTCCGGGCTGATGCAGAAACACCCGACACCTGCCCGGCAGCCCCGGCGCCTGCTCCCTCCCTCCGTTGGTGCTCATTGATCTCGCCGGCAGCCCCGGCGCCTGCTCCCCCCCTCCGTTGGTGCTCATTGATCTCATTGACAGACTTTCCTATGTAAATATATCTGTTTTGAGAGAGAATTAAAAAAGCACCGGATATGTTTCGCTATGGAAATCCCTGCTAACATACCTTGATAGATTGAAGCTGTCTCTGTTGTGAACCTGTCACAGATATAACTGGTTGTAACTTTTTCGGAAATGTTAAAAAATGAGGGCCACAGAGATTGAATTCTATCTCTTACTGACCTAATTTTGATGACTGTAGCAGATTCCGCCGGAACTAAAACAGAAGAGTGGTGTTGTTTATAATGACTTGAACCCGATTGTCGGATGAAAAAATTTGCCCTGATAAGTGCAATTCTTTTCCTGGTGGTCTTTTTGTGGGTTAACTTCTACTCAGGAGACAAGGATGGCTATTACCCGGCCGGGTCTCCGGTGACAGCCAGTGCCACCGCCGGCACCACCGCCGGCATTACCCTGCCTGATTATCCTGCAGGCGGCGAATCCGGACCCCAGTTAACTGACCGGACGGAGGATCCTGCATTCTGGCTGATAGTGGCCAGCTTCAACGACCTTGAACAGGCACAGAAGGCGCAGATTGAATTTGCAGAGAAATACCAGGCAGAAATAATCCTTCTGCCTCCGACATCCGGCGGATTCTACCGGTTGAGTTATGGAAGCTATCTGTCTGCCCGGGAGGCGCAGGAGGCACGTGAACTGCTCAGAGAGGCAGGCTGCCCTAACACCTGGCTGCTGGCTTCCGGCCGGTGACCTCCCGCTTACAACCTTCCGGCTGGCAAATCAGCTCAACCGCAGTTCCATGAACTTTGGCCTGAATATCATGCAGAGCCTTCCCCCGGCTGATAGACCTTCTTCTTCCGCGTCAACACACTCTCTCCTTCCGAGTCAGCTCTCTCTTTCCTTCCGCGCCAGCACACTCTTTTCGGTTGAGAATCTGGCCGTTCCGACACATGCTTCACTTCCGACTGAGGGTTTTCCACAAGCAGCCCTTCATGGCAATTGTAGAAAAGCATCCCGAAATTGCAGCATTTCAAAGGTTTCGCTCGTTATAGTAGTAAAGCGTGTAACACTAAAAGTTAAATGGTATGAAACGCAAGACTATTTTTCCGTTGGCAGTTATAACTGCGGCTATCTTTCTGATAGCATGTTCGAAGCTAGACAACGGCGAACCTGATCTGACCCCAATAAATATCAGTATCACCACTGTTACATCACAGGCTATTGAGAGCAGCAATGATTTCGGAATCGGACTATTCACGAGAGTTGCTGAAACAGAAAGCGATAACCTGATGATATCACCCTTGAGTGCAAGCACGGCCCTCACGATGCTGCTGAATGGATGCGGCGGTGATACTTATACACAACTGCAGGAGACACTTGACTATCCAGCCGGGTTGACAATCGGCGATATCAATGAAGCATATCAAAGTCTTATCGGCCAGTTGCTGAAAGCTGATCCGAAGGTGAAGCTTGCACTTGCAAATGCAATTTTCTACCGCAACGGATTTGCTGTGAAACAACCATTTCTCTCTACAATGAGCGAGGACTACGAGGCAACGGTTGAAGCACTCAACTTCGCTACGCCGGCAGCCCTCAATACAATCAATAAATGGGCAAGCGACAACACCAGCGGCAAAGTTCCCAAGGTTCTGGATGAGATTGACCCCAGTGCAGTGATGTTTATTATGAACGCACTCTATTTTAAGGGCAACTGGAGCTTCCGTTTCGACAAGGCGGGAACAATGGATCGCCCCTTCTATCCTGACGGAGGCTCAGCGGTCAACGTCAGCATCATGAAGAGCGAGGTAGGAGCCAAAATAATATCGGGGGACGATTACAGTGCCCTCGAGATGCCCTACGGGCGCTCCAACTTCACCATGGTAGTGATTGTTCCTGCGGCAACCCTGGCAAAATTCAACTCAACCTTTACGCCGCAGAAATGGAACTCGATAACCGGAGCATTTGATAATACAGATGGCTTTGAAAAGGTGTCCGTCTATATGCCCAAATTCAAGTTTTCATATGAGAAATACCTGAATGATCAATTGAATGGTATGGGGATGGTTGATGCATTCATTCCCGGACGGGCAAACCTTTCCGGAATCACAGACGCAGACGTCTATGTCGATTTTGTCAAGCAAGACACCTTCATAGAAGTGGATGAGGAGGGAACTGAAGCTGCAGCGGTGACAACAATAGGTATCCGTGAATACGCTAATCCCGGGCCACGGGAGTTTCTTGCAGACAAGCCATTCATTTTTGCAATACGCGAACGTACGACAAACACCCTGCTGTTCATCGGACAAGTGATGAATCCATAAGCCTGAACCCTGGGTATAAAAGAACAGATCATTAAACAGCTCGGGCATTCTGGAACATATTGCTGGTTTAAACAGGTTGCAACCGGAGAAAAGAAAAGAGAGTTACCACAGCGGTAACTCTCTCTTTTTCAGCCTGAACGTACTCTTATTCAGCGCAAGCGTACTCTCATTCAGCGTGGGGCGTACTGGAATTCCGCCAGTAGTCGGACAGGCGAATCAGTGACCTCTTGCCTGTCATCCGCCGGCTGGCGGACTAAACCAACTAACTCTTTCTGTATTCTTCTAGCAATGATTTTATGAAAAGCCTTCCCCGGGCAGATTTGAGCTGCTTCTCCCTTACCATGGCTTCTGACTTTGTTTGGGAGGATTCAGAGTATATTAGCTGCCATGGTCTGTATTTTGCCGTCCACCCCTTGTTCTTTGGATGGTTATGACTGTTGATCCTGGCCTGGATATTTGAAGTAAACCCTATATATATTTTATCGTACTCTGTTGAGTACAATACATATACAGTAAACATGATGTAATATTTGCAGCGAAACTTGTGGGGCGTATTGGCATTCCGCCGGTAGTCGGACAGGCGAATCAGTGACCTCTTGCCTGTCATCCG
>CAZAVK010000032.1:0-20680 GCA_964488645.1 uncultured Rikenella sp.
TATCAACCTTAAATTTAGAAAAATCTCACTTTACACACTTTTTGGGATAGTATCCGTCAAGGGTTACTTTGGTTATAAGAACGATAAACGGTTCCGTGAAAGTCATGATTCTTTTCACATATGAAATTCTCCTGAGTTCTTTTTAAGCTTTGGTTTGGTAGCGAGACCATATATGTGGGTTAATGATTTGTTAATTAGGCAGTATCGTATGACAGACCTGTTGACATGGCTGCGTTTTGTGCTACATTTACCATAATATTATCTACTCAAATCCGGGTTGTAACACTAAAACCAGAGAAGATGAAGAGAGCGGTTCGTTTTTCGGTTGTGCTGGTCACTCTGTCTGTGATGATGACGGGTGTGGCGGCACAGACAGCGGGAGATGCAGACAGTGACCTGGACAACCTGGTCAGGAAGTTCCTCCAGGAGAGCCGGGGCAGCTGGTATGACATGAATGTACCCTATACCGATGGTCAGAAACTGTTTGACATAATCGTCGAAAACAACTACCGGAGCGCGCTGGAGATAGGCACCTCTACCGGCCTGTCGGGTATCTGGATCGCCTGGGCGCTGAGCAAGACAGGAGGGAAGCTGATTACCATCGAGATTGATCCGCGGCGTCATGCACGTGCCGTCGAGAACTTCAGAAAGGCCGGCCTGACTGACTATATCGATGCCCGGCTGGGCGATGCCCATGAGCTGGTGCCGAAGCTCAAAGGCAGCTTCGATTTTGTCTTCAGCGATGCCGACAAGGAGTGGTATACCAACTACTTCAGGGCAGTTGACCCGAAGCTCAAAGTGAATGGCTGCTATGTGACCCACAATGTCTCGGAGAGGCGGTATTACCGTGGCGGCAGCAGCTCTTACCTCGACTACCTGAGAAGCCGCTCCGATTATGAGACAACCCTTTTCTCCGGCGGCGGGGGGATGTCAATCAGCTATAAGCGAACCGCAGCGGCTGATGATGGCAGGTAACTCACTTGAGCGGCGGCTGGGTCTGTTCCCCGCCATGAATATCGTGGTGGCCAACATGATCGGCGCCGGTGTCTTCACCACGGCCGGACTCCTGATGGAAGGGCTCGGCAACCCGCTAATGATGCTCCTGCTCTGGCTGGCCGGCGGGGTTATCGCCCTGTGCGGGGCGATCTCCTACGGAGAGCTGGGGGCCGCCATGCCCGGCGCCGGAGGAGAGTACCTCTTCCTCTCACGCCTCTATTCGCCGCTCACCGGATTCCTTAGCGGATGGGTCTCATTCATGGTGGGCTTCTCTGCCCCGATAGCGGCGGCGGCAATGGGCTTCAGTGAGTATATGCTGAAAGCCTTCCCTTCATTGGGGGCAATCGGGATCGGTTCACTCGCCATCTCTTCGTTATGGAGCGTCAAGATACTCTCCGTTACCGTCATCCTCCTCTTTACCGCGATTCACTACAGGGGGATAAAAACCGGGGCCAGGGTGCAGAACCTCCTTACCATCGTGAAGATTGCCACCATCGTGGTGCTGATTGTGGCCGGTTTTGCAACCGGGAGGGGAGAGGGCTCGCATTTCGCGGTCAGCGGTGGAGTGATGGCCGGATTCCCGGGAATGAAGACGATCGGGCTCTCGCTGATGTGGATCATGTTTGCCTACAGCGGGTGGAATGCCTCCACCTATATCGGGTCGGAGATCAGGAACCCTGTACGTACCCTCCCCTGGTCGCTGCTGGGCGGAACGCTCATTGTGATGCTCCTCTACCTTGGACTTAATGCGCTCTTCATTTACAGTGTACCTCCTGCCGAGATGGAGGGAGAGATAGCCGTGGGAGCCCTCTCTGCAGTGAACCTGTTCGGCAGGAATGCCGGTACCATGGTTGCACTGCTGATTGCCTTTGCCCTCTTCTCATCGCTCAGTGCCTTCATAATTATCGGACCCAGGGTTTACTACTCGATGGCAAAGGACGGACTCTTCTTCAAATCGGTGGCAAGAGTGCATCCCCGGTTTCATGTGCCGGCAAACTCCATCCTGCTGCAGAGCGCTATAGCTATTGTTATAGTCTTATCCGGCTCCTTTGATCAGATCCTGACCTATCTCGGCTTCTCACTCGGTATATTTCCACTGCTGGCGGTGGTGGGAGTATTCCTTCTCCGGAGGAAGGATCCCGATGCACCGAGGCTGCCGGGCTTTCCGCTTCCCCAGATAATCTATCTGCTGGCAGGAGCAATGATACAGGTGCTCTCCTTCATGGAGCGACCCCTGGAGTCATCGATAGCACTGCTGACAGTGGCAGTAGGCATTCCGGCGTACTATCTCTTCCGCCGGAGGGTCGGCGGAGAAAAGGATGGCGGCCGGAACGTATAATTTGTAGCCGTAACCTCTCGTATTGCTTGTTGCTTGAAGTTACTTTCCTGTAGGCCGCAGGCGAAAAAACGGTTAACCGCCTGGAATCATAATTTCTATCTATAGCATTTGGCATTGTTTCATGGAGCCTGGTGTAGATTTTTCTCCGGGTCTGCGGCGGAGAAAAAGAAGGCGGCCGGGTAGTATAAATTGTAGCAGTAGCTCCCCCCCTCTCCCTCCGAAATTGTATCTTAACAGGTGAATATCAAGTTGCCGTAACCATGAAATTACAACGGATCCGTACATTCTATACTCCTGCCATGTCTCTTGATCCCGGCAAGGGAGCCAGCTACTCAATGACTCCTTCCAAACCGGGGCTGTTGATGGATTTCCTTGAAAGAGCAGGCCTCGCAGACCATTTTCTTATTGATAGTGGGTTCCAGCCCTTCTCCGCAGGTGACTTCTGCATCGCCCATACACGGGAGATGGTTGACAATTTCTTTGAAAGGGGGCAAGACCAGCAGCATACTGAACATTGAATGGTCACCTGCCTGAACACCCTTTGCGGAGGCGCAATCGCATATGTACCGGATGTACGCCCGAAATAAACAGCTAATCCTGCAGCGATTCCCTGAACTGGTTGATGATCTGTTCCATATCAAGTCCGGTTTTGTTTTTGAGGCAGGCTTCGATGGTATTGTCTGAATAGGCTCTGATGAACTCGCTGATTCCCAGGATCTCTGTCAGGTATTTCGTAAAAACGCCGGATAGCTGATAGAAGATGGGATTGCTGTAGAACTGACCTGAAGTACTGTAAAGCAGCTCACGGGTTAGCAGGCATACTGAATCAGCTATAGCGGCCCGGTCCTTTGCCAGGCTCCCCGGGGTGAAGATGTACTCCATGCTGACCGCAAATCCCTCGCTGAAAAAACAGTATGGATTGCTTCCGGCTACCTGTTCAATGATGCTGTGAGCTGACTCGTGCCTGAAGAGCACAGGGTCAAAGAGCGAAAGGTGATTTACATTGCCTGACGCTTTCCCGAAAACTGTGGTCCATGAGGGTGCAGCAATGAATCTCTCCAGATGACTCCTGTCAGCATAGATGTAGGTCAGGATCCGGTCTATTTCAATCCCGTGCCGCTGTTGAGATTGTATTCCGGCAGCCTCCGGTCTGGCGCCATCACCCGTGGGTGCATTGCTGGTAAGTAATATGGAGGGCCGGGACTTTGCATACCCGCTGGACAGTAAATCGGGCCTGTCGTGCAGCGTGTCGCAGCGGGAAGGTTCATCAGGGCTGGCTGTAAATCCGAGGATACCAAACAATGTCCCGGCGAACTGATCTGCTTCCCTGGCAATCATAATACCAGTTGAATCGGTGTTCAGGGAGGAGGCGATCTCAAAGTCAAAGTATTTGCCGTGAAATGATCTGAAGTATTCTCTCCGCAATTGTGGCAGGTAATTGACACGGATAGTACCGGCAGAATGGGTAACAGGGAGGCTGTCTTTAAACCCCGACCCGCGGGCAGCCGGCGGCAATGAGGCGTAACCGGTTATATGAAGGTCGTCGCCTCGGAAGATATAAAGCTGGTAATAGCCTGCCATGTAGGTCCGGTACTGGGAGAATCCATGCCCTTTATTGCTGCAGGTGAAGAGCCTCAGGGTATCATCAGAGAGCCAGAAGAAGCTGTCGGAGGGATCATTGTAAATCCCGTATCCGGGAGCGACTGCCGGCTGACCGGCAGCACTCATGTATCCCGGATCTGCGATGATAAATCCGTCGCGGCTTTTCCTGAAGGGCATTCCATCATAACAGGCATTCCTGAACATGTGAAACGGTCCGTAATAGTGGATCCGTCCGGCAAGATCGGCGGGCTTCAGATCAGATTCTGACAGGTAACGATAGTATGGAATTCTCTGGAACCCGCCCCAGAACGGAAAGGCTTCGATCATCTCCCTGTCTGCTCCTGACAGCTCAAATCCGTCGGGGGTAACGACCAGGAGTGTATCTGTGTTATGAAATGCCAGAAGAAGCCGGTAGTTATCATCACCGGGCACGAATTCAGGTACCTGGCCTGTGGCCTCAAATGACGGCAAGAGAAGGAGAACGGTCAAGAGTATGGCTGCAACAGCCTTTTCAGTTGTTTTCATGTTAAGGAAAAATCGGGTGATTACGCTGCAGGGTTCAGGCATTCAGCCATTTCCTGAAAGCAGCAGATCTGTCAATACTAACCACGGCATCAAGTTCATTATCAGCTTTGGGCTTCAGCTCCAGTTTGATCCGTCCGCGTGACCATGCCGTCATACCTGCAATGGCATCAATGTTTACAAGATATTTCCTGTTGATGCGGAAGAATGAGGCCGGATCCAATATCTTTTCCAATGCGTCAAGGCTGAACTCAGACGGGAGAGAGTGACCCTGCAGGGTCTTCATATAAACACCTTTGCCAAGGACATGGAACCATGCTATATCTGACACTTCGATCTTCCTGATTTTTTCGCCAGTCTGTACCAGGAAGCGTTTTCTGTACCCGGGGTCCCTGCCCTGCACCTGCGCCAGGAGCACATCAAAGTCGATAGTGAAGGCGGCCCTTAGTGTCTGGAATTTCTTCAGGCTCTCAGCCAGCTCATCACGGCGGATGGGTTTGAGAAGATAGGCGATACTGTTGAGCTGGAATGCTTTTACTGCATACTGATCATAGGCAGTAGTAAAAACTACCGGGGTATTGACTGTAACCTGCTCGAAGATGCTGAAACTGATGCCATCAGAGAGCTGAATATCGAGGAATATTAGGTCGACCCGGTGCTCCATCAGCCATTTCACCGAACCCCTGACCGAACCCTGCTTCCCTGCAACAGTAACGGAAGGATCAATCTCAAGGAGCATTTTCTCCAGCTTGTCGGCAGCAAGGCGCTCATCCTCAATTATAAATACCTTCATCGTTTTCAGGGTTAATCAGTGGCAGCATTGCAATGTAATAATCATTCTCTATGGTAAACCGGGGCAGACGGTCACTTATCAGTGAGTATCGCCTGGTAAGGTTTTTCAGACCCATCCCGGTAGATGCTGATGCAGAGATCTTTGGCTGAAGCCGGTTTGATACGATCAGTTCCTTGTGATCTCCTGCGATATCAATATGCAGAGGCCTGGTGTGGTTGACGATGTTGTGTTTTATGGCATTCTCGAGCACTACCTGCAGTGAGAGCGGCGGCAGGGTCAGTGCCAGCATGCCGGCCGGCAGGCTGACCGACCATGACAGGTCCTCACCGTAGCGCATCTGTTGCAGGAAGAGGTACGAGCGCACAAATTCAAGCTCTCTGCCGAGCGTTGTAACAGGTTGCTCAACAGTCTCCAGCACATAACGATAGATCTGGGAGAATTCGTCAATAAACTCCTGGGCCTTCGCGGTGTCTTTTTCTATCAGCCCGGAGAGCACATTCAGACTGTTGAACATGAAATGGGGATTGATCTGACTTCTCAGCATCTCGAAACGGATCTGTGTCAGTTCACGCTCTAGCATTTCGGCCTTTCTGGCCGCCTCTGCACTGCGGTTGTGGGAGATCCAGGCTTCAAATATCCCTACCATGATGATATTCACAACAGTATAGATGAGGGCGTTATAGAGCAGCACGAGTTGCAGCGGTTCTGCATAGGCTTTGACGGCATTGGCGCTCAGGGTTACCAGTACCGAGACCGCTGCAGCAAGGATCACTGAAAGCGGGAATTGAATCATTATGCGTTCCGGCGCCCTCCGTGACCATGGATACAGCCTGTTCAGCCAGCCTATGATAAGAAGGTCGGGAATGGCCACCATGGCGGCAGCTGGCACAGTAAGCAGCACCCCGCGAAGAAGCCTTAACAGGAAATGGGAGAACCCGGCCAGCGGATAAAAGCCGCTGAGATTATTATAGATTATAACTATGAGCTGTACAGTCACGGATATCCCGACAAGAAACCTTATCAGTTTCGACGCCGGGATAAGCCTGTTTATCCGTGTAACTATATTTCCTGCCATTGCGGTCAATTAATCACTCCCGTGTGACGCCCCGTTACCGGGACAAAAGTAGGGGAAGAATTTGTAAGCTGTTCATAAATGCCGGCCTATCTTATAAGATGCATCTGCAGTCTGATGTACCCCGTGCCATTGCTGCTCAGGTAGCGTATTCTCCATTCCCCTGCCTCGGCCGGGAGAGAACGGTCTATCAGTAACTCACCGGGAGCTTCTATTACAGCACTGAACAGTACTTTTTCCGCGGGAGACATCACCTCCACAGACAACTTCCCATCTGTGGCAGTGACAATACCTGTCAGATGGATGGTTCTGATATTCAGGTCAACTTTCACGGAATTGAATCCGGATGAGCCCGGCCTGGCCTGTATGTTAAAGCCATACTGCTCTGATTCGATTGGCTCACATGAGAACAGGAGAGTCATGAGCAGAGTTGCCGTAATCATAATAGTTTCTCTCAGGGTCATTTCGCAGAGGTATTAAAAGGTGATTCAGATTTTTTTGAGCAAGCCGAGCCTGAGGGAGAAATAGTCTTTGTCAGGGACAGGAAAGGCAGGTGAGTGGCCTGCCCTTTCACGCAGGTAATTGAATCTGACTTCAGAAACCATCGACCATCTGCGGGTCAGCGGAATATCGATTCCACATCCGGCCTGCCAACCGGGCCCGTGAGTGGTATCGAACAGCAGCTCTCCTGACGGCTCTTCAATCTCAATATGCTTGTACTGGTACCCCGCCCTGACAAAAAGAGAGCTGTTTGAGAATTCGATCTGGCGCTTGTATTGAATGCCGATTGTGTAACCTGTCTCCTCGAAGTTGCATCTGTGCCCTGCCGGAGGGTAAATATTCCTGAAAACGTTGTACCCCCAGCCCCCATAGATACCGAAGTGCTGCGTCACCCTGTAGTGCAGGAGGAGCTCTGCACCTGCACCGGTGTTTGCAATGGATTCACCCGGAAGAATTGATGAGAGAGAGAGCCCTCCGTTTATTTCCAGTCCGCCCCTTTTCTCAACGACCTGGGCATTGAGACCGACTGAAGTGATTGCCATGAGGAGTGCGGCAATGACTACTTTTGTTTTCATCTTCATTGGTTTTTAGTGATTACTTCTGTTTTTCAAGGCAAAAGTAGATTCATGACGGCCGCAGATAAAAATAAAAGATGCCGGAGGTGTCAAGAGCGTGACTGAGGGTGTCAAATAGCGGTTTGAGGGTGCCGGAATTCAGTTTCTCCGAAGCAGGTAAATCTGAGATAAACGCTAAGTAACTTCGTTTCTGTGAAATTGGGTTAGCGCTGCCAGCTTCATTTTACCCTAAATGTAATGGATCGTGCTCCCTAAGGCAGGCATGACGACCTGTATACCAGGCTGCGGGAGGCATGGGACTCGCGGGAATGGGAACAAGCAAAAATGGTCATGGACAGGCTTTCGGATGATTACCGTCAGAAGTATCCTGGTCTGGCCCATTTTGTTACTAAATACGCCTGAGAGATTCGTGGGGTATACTGTGCATGCCCGGCGGAACATCATAAAAGGCTTCAACAGCAGGAGCGCGCTCCTGCTGTTGAACCAAACACTGTGACACAGAAAAGAATAACCGTGGCTTGACAATTTTACAGAAAGAAAGTTGCACAACTTATGCAATTGATTAATATTGTTGCAGTTATATCCATTGATTAAAATCTGTTTAAATTTCCACAAACCAAAATTCCCTATATCCAGGATGTAAGGTAAAACAAACATATGTTTAATGATAAATATTTGTATATTAATTTAATAAATATATATTTGCATAATAAAGTTATACTATATATTGTGCATTGAATTATTTATATAACTGATATTATGACTGATATGATTATACATCAATTACAGCAGCACCTGTTTAGTGTTCTGAATGTACAGGTTAGTATCGTGCCATTGGGAAAGGAAGAGCAAAAAATACTCCCATTTTACCTGAAACAGGGATATCAATTCTTTGTAGGCAAAAAACTTTTCAATAGTAAGGATATAATTTTAATCATACCGATTGGTTTAGAATTACCGAAGATCAGCCAATTAAAAAATAATCTAAAACAGATTAAAGGCCTTTTTAATAGCGAAGTAGTTCTTATAGTTGACAATATACCTTCTTACATCAGGAATAGGCTAATAAAACAACATATTAATTTTATATTCCCTGGAAAGCAATTGTATATGCCGAATCTGTTAATTCAATTAGATGAGAAAAGAGAACACCGAGTGACGCCAGGGAAAAGCTTGTCGCCATCAGCTCAGGTTATCTTCATTTATTTCCTTTTAGATAAGAGCAATACGATTGAAGAATATTCTTTTAGCGATCTTTCTAAGAAATTTGAATATTCTCCCATGGGCATCACTAACGCTATAAAACACTTGGAATCCAATAATCTGTGTGAAGTAATTGGGAAAAAACGGAAACATATTAGTTTCAGCAAATCCAAGAGTGAATTGTGGGAAATGGCGATCGACCTTTTAATCAATCCAGTTAAGGAAACCTGGTATGTAGAAAGTATTCCTGTTAAATGGGAATTACTCAAGTCAAATATTACTGCTTTAGCAAATTACACGAATATAAATCCAGAGAATACCGTCTATTATGCAACAGATACCAAGTCATTCAAGATTATGAAAGAAAACAATGATTTAATAGGTTTGAATGAATTTGAAGGTAAGTATTGTCTTGAAATATGGAAATATGATCCTATGCTACTCATTAATAGTCTTGAAAAAAATGAACTTGTAGATCCTCTATCTTTATATTTAAGCTTGCAAAACAATTATGACGAAAGAATTAATATAGAGTTGGATAAATTAAAAAACAAATTCTTGTGGTAATTGGAATTGAAAAATTCAAGAAGTATTTTAAGGAGTTTCCTGAAAGCTATATTATTATTGGAGGCACTGCCTGTGATATTGTGCTTGCTGAAGCAGGATTAATACCTCGAGCAACCAAGGATATAGATATGTTATTAATCGTTGAAGCATTAAAATCAGAATTTGTAATAAAATTTTGGGATTTTATAAAAGCCGGAGAATATGGAGAAAATCAAAGTAGTGAAGAAAAGAGAAACTATTATCGGTTTTTAAATCCTTCAAAAAAAGAGTTTCCAAGTCAGGTTGAACTATTTTCCAGAATGCCAGATATTATAGATCCTCATCCGGATATACATTTGACTCCTATTCCTGTGGAAGATGATCTATCAAGCTTATCTGCAATTCTTTTGGATGAAGACTATTATTTTTATACGATTTCTAATTGTACGCTTGCAGATGGAATAAACTATGCTTCTCCAGATTCATTAATTTGCTTAAAAGCGAAAGCCTTTTTAGATCTGAATGAAAGAAGAAAGGCTGGTGAAGCTATTGACAGTAGGAAAATCAAAAAACATAAAACCGACATTTTCAGATTAGCTACATTGTTCAGGGAGGACGATAGCTTTGTCGTGCCAAGTACTCTTAAAAAAGATCTATCGGATTTTGTTGGAGAAGTAAAAGACGATCTTCCAGAGAAAAATTTGTTTAGAGACCTGGGAATACCGGAAATAAACGTAGAAGCACTATTTCAGCAGCTTAAAAATAATTTTAATTTATAGTCGGATAGCAGTGTACATCTCCAACATGCATCACTTCCTTGACGAACAAGGAAACATCCCCAAACAGATGCCACAAGAAGCACGAGAATTTGCTAATTTCCTTGCTTTGGTCGTTGATGCTACGACCAGAACAATGCCTACTACGCTTACCTCAACAGAAATTCGGTGCTTTCAGAAAGGATGTCATGGTGTGGTGAAATCAGCTATAAGAACCAAGGAAGGTGAAATTCACTGGTACTGCCCTGATTGCGAAAATGAGGGGGTAATTAGCCATTGGCAGGGGACGAAATGGGATAATGCGAGAAAGAACAAATAATTCGTTTTTACCATAAAGAAAAATACCGTTGTAATTATTTGATTTACAACGGTATCTTTTTCAGCCTGTCGGGGTGAGAAGACGATGATAAAAATATCCTTATCGATTGAATATCAATGTTTTATATTGATTAATATATGATTAAATAATAAATTTCATATTTTAGCGTTTATTGCAATTGATATTCAGTTACATACAAATTAAAATAAGTACAAAAAAGTACAAATATTATCTTTCAAAGTACAAAAAAGGTACAAAAAAATCATACGTTTGTAAATTCGGATACCAATACTCAAAGATATGAATACGCAGAGTAAACTGAAAATTAACAAATCTGGCGGTCATGAATATATCATAATATATTTCAAGAAGGGAAAGGATATGCTTCGAATTCCGACTGGAGAAGAAGTTATAAACGGTAAAATGACAGAAAATCTTTTATTTACTGCTAAGGTAGAAGACTATCAATCAAAGAACAAGAAGATTTTGAACCTGAAAAAAAAGGTTGATACATACATTTTGATGGAATCGCATAATCAGTTTCCGAGATATAACCAAAGAAAATGTATAAGGTTTATTACTCATGACATTGAGGTTTTTGGCAGAGGTACTCCTAAATACCAAAGAATTAGGGCATTAACTGATAAATATGAAGATGCTCAAAATGTTGCTAATAAAGGAGGAAAATCATTAGTACAATATATTGAAGATTATATAACATATCGGAAAGAGAGAAACACCACAAGAAATACAGCCAAGGAATTTACCACGATGTTAAACAGGGTAAAAGCATTCGATTTGAACAGAAAACAAGTCACTTACTTCACTGATATTAATCTCACTTGGTCTGATGCTTTCCAATCCTTCTTGCTGAAAAAAAAATATAGTTCTGGAACAATTGAAAAAACATATACTATTTTAATTACGGTATTATACCATTTTTATAGGAGAAAAGATGAATTAAAGATTGACCTTTCGGACAAATTTACATTCCCTTCATTCAAACGTGGAAAGAAGAGTAGAAACTTAGCCAATCCCTTGACATATGAACAATTTATATGCCTTTTCAATCACAAATTTGAACAGAAACATTTGGAATTAACCCGATTAAGATTTTGCCTTCAATGCTCAACGGGACTTAGATTTAGTGACATTCATCGAATAACACCTGAAATGATTGATAATAATAGAATAGTTATTTTACCCCAAAAAACACGACATATAAAGGACGAACCAACTTACATTGATTTGAATCCTTATAGCAAGGTAATACTTGAGCAATTTGGGTATGATACATCTATATTGAAAATTGAGAACGCACCATACAATAGGAACATTAAAGAAATGTTTAAACAAATGCAGAAAGACAAGCCTGAGATGAAATTCAAGGATGACTATGGGACACATAATGGTCGAGATACTTTTATAAGTATCTGCGTCCAAAAGGGTGTTGATTTTAAGACCATTCTATTGTGGACAGGGCAAAAATCCTATACGGTAATGGACAGGTATATATACACTACAGATGAGTATAAAGCCACACAAATGCTAAAGGCATTTTCATAATCTTACCTAATCCATCCTCAACCAAGGTATATCCTTATCTTTCCAAATTCCTTCAAATTTTTGGATTTTTTTTCGAAATAGGTCGACATTATAAATTAAGGTGTGTCAGGATTTCCGATTTAAAATTTTGAAAATTTTTACGGGTCGTAATTTTCGTCCATTTTCTACCTGCGCTGGATTTCGGAATTGTATTCTTGCTGTCAGAATTACCAAATTTTTTTCTATAATTTTTTAAGGGTCTTTTATTGATGCTTTTCCTTAAAAATCCTGATAATGGAAGTATTTATTAGTGGTGAGAGGATGAAAAGGTAGCACCAACAAGCGTAGGGGGACGGTAAAGAATAGAATTTACAGGAGGGGGGGATTTAAACCTCGCACATTCTTAATATATAGATTAATATGGAAAATACAATTTATACCACATATCCAGCAGATTTGCCAGAACTCATTGAGGCAATGCAAGCTGGGAAATATAGACATCTTCAGATTTTCTTATATCGTGACAAATCCTCGCTTGATTTGGGGTTTAACCAGCAGTATCTGTTAATATGCCGAACTGGTTTCGGAGTGTATGAATTAAAGAGCATGGACTATAATGGCAGATTTCTCCAGATGGACTTCTTAAATCGAGATACAGGTTGTATTGATATAATGAATATTGATGTTCACAATGAACATCCTGAGTATCTTGCCATTCGCTGGAACGACATCAAAAATATGGTTTATGATGAAGTTGTAAGTGATTATAATGCTGCTGACCTGTTGGAACTTGAAAATGAATAACCAAACATTCACAAATGCGGAAGGGCATAAAGTTCTTGAGTATATCTCATCTGATAGCATTATCCTTGATTTACCATTTATCTTGACCACTGGCAAACGGTTAACCAAGAATATGCCTTACATGTGTGTGGAGAAGAGAACCATTGGTGAAGATGTTGCTACAATCAGGCTGCTTGGCTTCCAAGATTATCAGAATGTCATTTATTTGAATGTACAAGACCTTAAAACTGGCAAATCCTATAATCTTTCTTGGAACATGGACATAGATGATGAGAAAATATGGATTTGGAGTTTGAGTGATTTTGAAAGCCTGACTAAGTGAACAGAATAAGTGAACTCACGTATTGATGGTTTTTGAACATGGAATATCTTTATACATTAATAGAATTCAACACCTTCCAGTAAATAAGTAATCTGATGGATGAATTTGATAAGAGTAAGACGGATAGAATTCAGATAACTGAGATGTTCATGGCAGAAGCAGGTGACAAATGCTTTTATGGCATAATTAAACGAAGCAAAGATGCTAATGGGCAGCCACATCTATTTTCACGAATCATAATTAATAATGGCTATGTTCAGGCATGCGCTGGCGACCAGAAAGTGCTGGGTAGAATACTTGATGAGATGTGTAAGATGGTATTGTACATGGGACTACATAAAGATGCAGGAGTTTTCATTACTATTGGTAATGAAAAGTATTTTTTGAATTAGATAAATTATTTTGGAATTAACCATAACTCTATCATGGCGTTAATCTTTCAATATGGCTCTAATTTATCCGAAGAAAGGATTAATTCGAGGGAGAGGTTTGATGGTTCTGCAATTAAAAATGGTATAGTTTATACAATCTCTAATTATGAACTTTAATTTGATATTTGGAGCAAAACAAACAATTGTGCAGTAGCAAATTTAATTCCCAACAAAGGTCGAAGAATTTATGGCGTATTATATTCAATATCGGATGATAGGGTATTCAGAAATTTATGTCAAAAAGGGAATATCTGTTTAGATAAAATAGAAGGTGAGGGAAGTTACTTACCGTAGGGAACTTATCTCAGTGATATTTCCAAATGGAATGAAAGTTAATGAAACTGTTATTACGTATCTTGGTATCAAACGAGAAAACGGATTAAAAACTTCCAAGGAATATATTTTATGTATTGTCAATGGATTAATCAAGAATAACATGCCTCAAGATTATATTGAGTATGTAATTGAACGGATTAAACATAATAATTCGGAAATATCTCTTGATGATTTACTTCCTATTTTACATCCCAAATAAATTACACCTTTTATTGTGTTTCTTCGATTATCGTCAAGTTTAATACACTTCTGCAATATTCTATGAATCCTTGAATATTACCATTTTTCCCACCGCCCCATTGATTGCTAACTGCTATCGTTTCTCCATCATTAAGTTTTATAAGTTGTGTTGAATCTATAAAATGTCGCTTACGAGGCTTCTGTGGATTGTGAAAGTATATTTTCAATGCCTCTTCGTGGGTAGTAAAAACATGACTGGTTGATGATTTCCCACCTAATCTATCTGGAAATATTGTTTTTAAAGACGAATAGTTTATTGAAGGATGGGTTGCTACATATTGTTTTACTACTGCGAGAACA
Organism: uncultured Rikenella sp.; assembly: GCA_964488645.1. Lineage (GTDB taxonomy): Bacteria > Bacteroidota > Bacteroidia > Bacteroidales > VadinHA17 > SR-FBR-E99. The sequence goes on from CAZAVK010000032.1 coordinate 14,223, forward strand.
AGTTGACCCTTACCATAAGTTCCTTTTCCGTACCGATATTTTGTCAAGTCCTTTTTTGATTTCAAATTTTTAAAGTAAGTATCGGTAATAACGTATATATTTCCATCATCTCCTCTATATCTGTTTATTGTCAATGCTGCAATAGGTATCTCTTTATTATAAAGATATCCATCACTAATTACTTTCATTAATGTAGGATTAATTGTTTTACCAACCATTATCCCAATCCAATTAGGTTTTCCAGAGAAATTTGTATCCCACAGGTGAGTAAATTTCTTTAAAATTTGGCTTCTGTTTTCTAAATAACCTTCCAGTTGTTTCAAGTGCTTATTTGTTAACTCTCCCAATTTTAATTCAACGATTGCAATATGGTCTTCACCATAGGTTGCCAGTATATCAATTCTCCCATCAATTTTATTTACTGTTTTACCATCGATGCTTATCTTTTTATCAAGTAAAACAACTTCACTTTCAACAATGGCAATATCATCAAATCCTGCCATTTCAAGTGAAAGAATGTTTTCATTTTCTAATAAATAGGCTTCCATTGATAATTCCTTTGTGAATGGGAATTCATTAATTGGTGCATTGTTGACTGAAAGATGTTTATGAACAAACATGATTATGGAGATTTAATGATAATAAGCATGTTACAAATATATGGAAATAAGATTTTAATTTAAAGAAGAGGCGACACCGCTTTGATTGTCTCGCTGCATACCTCGTGCTAAAAGGTGGGTGTCGCCTCAAAATAGGTCGCCCAACAATTTAAATAAGGCGGCACGATTGTGGAATAAAAATGTCTCGCTGCATTTCCTTGTTCTGAAAGGAAAGATGTACCGTCTCATATTGGTTGTTTGACCACTAATAGTAATCAAGGCGACACATAATATATAATAGTGAAAGTCAACGTCTGCAATACATACTCAGTGGAGCAGGTAAGTTAAAAAGTGTCGCCTTAATAAATATTTCAATGAGCAAGTGTCATCGCAGGTTCATTATGCAATAATGATTCTATTGCTTATTAGCACCAGAAACTGCGAAACACCTTACTAAATTAGGCAATAATTAAATCCAAGTCAAGTATCAGCCAATATTTATACAGCTATGGGAAAAAATTCATTAACACGCCAAAACCTCTATGAATTAGTTTGGTCAAAGCCGCTTTCAGTTCTTGCCAGAGAGTACCAGATATCAGATAATGGATTGCGCAAGATTTGCAGGAAGATGCAAATTCCATTGCCACCTATATGGGGCATTGGCAAAAAGTTCGTTATGGAAAACACGTCAAAAGGATTAAGTTGCCCAGTAAATATTCTGGTAAAAACGTAGTGATACTTGATGAAAGGAGTTTGGGAAATGATTCTCCGATAGCAAAATACTATCGGCTTAAAAAGGAAATTGAAGTTGACCCCTCATTAACCTTACAAGTGCCTGAAAAACTATCCAAACCTGATAAACTGATAATTGAAGCAAGGCAGAGCCTACTTGATGAAAAACGATGTTATCACCCACATAGAGGTATTATAGCTTCACGAGAGAGTGTTTTGAATGTACGAGTATCACGTCACAATATAAGCCGTGCATTGCGTTTTCTGGATGCATTAATTAAACTACTGCGCTCAAGAGGACACGATATCATGATTGAATATGGGCGGACATGTGCAGTAGTATATGGAAGCAAAATAGAAATATCGGTAAAAGAAAAACTCAAATATGAAATGAATGAAAGACTTGGCTTTAAAGATTATTCAGCGTCAGGTCTTTTGTCTTTTAAGATTGAAGGTTATCATGAAAGAACATGGTCTGATGTAAAAGAATCTATCGAAAACCAACTGTCAAGTATTCTGGCAAAAATCGAAGTACTTGGTTCGGAATTACAGGAATATCGAATCAGGAATGAAAAACTCCAGCGAGAACGAGAAGAAAAGGAACGTATCGAAAGAGAAATAAAAGAGAATAAAGAAAATGAATTTAAACGTTTCAGGGATTTGTTCATACAAGCCACTCTCTTACATAAAGCAAATGTGCTCAGACAATACATCAGAACTGTCGAGTCAAATGCCGCAAAAACAGGTGCTCAAACAGAAGAACTTAATAGCTGGATTGATTGGGCAATGAAAAAGATTGCATGGATTGACCCACTCATAAACCAAGATGACCCAATTTTGGATGATAGCTATAAAAAAATACTTTACAAAGAAATTGCGGAAGAATTAAGTTATGCGACCAGATGATGAATATTCTTCACGTCATGAACCGCCTTGCTGTCGTGAAAATGAAGTCCTGTGCCAACATCAAGGTATTTCCCTTGTAGCATTCATCAGTCAATAGTGATTGATGCAGTTTTACTAATTCATCATCACTCCTTAAAATATTATTAAGCGTACGAACAACTTTGAAGAACCTCTCATATTCACCCGTTGATGGAATACTTTTTGCCTTGACCAGTTCCATGAATGTTTTAAACTCGGTGTATTTGTAAATGGCATATTTATCTGGATAACGAAAAGCCAAATAGACTGTCACCATCCTTTGACCGTCATGAAAATGATTTTTCATACTCTTGTCGAATTCGTATATCTCCTTGAGTAGAATATCGCAATGATAAACAAATCGTTCAATTCGCTTATCAATATCTTCATGCTCATTAAACAGGTCTTGAAACATTTGCCGAACCACTTCTTTCTTGTAATCAATAAAACGAAGCATCACGGCTTTGGGAAACCAATGAGGATTTGCCCATAAATTGTTGGTATCCTTGCTGTAAAAACTTTTATCATAGACTGATTTGAAATCCTCGGCATTAATATCCCAGTTATCATGAAATGTCTTTAGTGCCATCCATTTGTATAGTTCGCCATAGGTGCTGGAAGTAATCAGTAGCTTATAGTTCTCAATTTGCTTTTTAATTATCTCTAATACCATCTATGGATAAATTATTATTGGGAAATTATATCAAAATTCAACAATCAGAATTACATCTCAATATTAAAGAGTTCTTCAACTCTAAATATACTTAAAATCAAATAAACGTCCGTTTATTTGATACCAGTTTAACAGGGGGGGATGATGGAGTTTTCTCTTGTAAAAATCATGCGGGAATTATTTGGGGGATGATTGTTGCATTTTGAATCAGAACAACATTTTTAATTTTAAGATTGGAATAGAAATTATTTGAAAATCTTTCCCATTTCAAGACAAATGTTTTCACTTCTTGAAATTAATTCGTTACTATAAACGATAAAATCTAAATCTCTTGCCACGCTACGGTTTTTTGTAATACCCTCATAAACATCTTTACAAAGAGTCGAAAGTTTGTTAAGTGCAAAATTCTTATCATTTAGGAATGTCCGATATGTGTATTCATTATCGTCATTTTCGATAATTATCCTTGCGTCTGGAGTAACCCCTAAGCATTTTAATATTGGGTTACTTCTTTTACTATTTATAAGCGTTTTAAAAGAATAATAATGCTGAGGTTTCTGCACTTGCTCCTTATAATTTTCTTCATATAATTCGTTCAAAATGTTTATCGCCTTTGTACCAAGCAAGGTTACAATCTTATTCAGATTGTTGATTTTTGGCGATTTGCATTGCAGATAAACTGCAAAAAGAAGTTCGGCAATTATTTTGTCTGGTAATTTGATAAGCCAATATAAAAAAGGTGCGTAAAACTCAAGCATTCCTGTATATGCGAAAGTTTTAAAATTTGATTGGTTATAATTAACAAATTGCCTCTCAGCATATATACGGTAATAAATAGGTAAACCAAGCATGAATTTCGAGACACCCTTTGCTAATATCTGGTTTGCTTCGATAATATTATTAATCTCATCAAAAATACCATCATCCAACTGTTCATAATAAAGTATTCCTTGACTTTCGTCTTTCTTCCTTGTTAATACGACCTTTTGACCTTCAGTTGAAGAAATTAGTTTCTTCATTGATTTTTCAACTGTTAATACGACCTCCGCTGTTGTAGAATTATCGATTCCTGCAATGATATCAGCATTTTTTATTTGCTTGACATTTGTTAGATTCATTTTGTAATCAATAAATATTGATTCATCAAGGTTATCATCATTTAGCCTTTTGGTTGATTCAATAATCGATTGAATGAACTTCTTTAATTCTAAAGGAGCATTTTCAATGGCGGATTTATTTGAAATGTAATCTATAGGAGATATCATTTTTTTAAATCCAATTGGTAGTAAAACTAAATCTGACGTGTCGCTCAAATCAACATTAAAATGTTGGTTAAGAAATTTGCTATAAAAAATAATGGTCTTTCTTATTACTGCATAAATAACTGTATCGAGTTCTGTTACATATGAATGAGCAACCTGATTTCTATACAAGTATAGTATTAATAAGTTTTCTTTAGTAGGATTAAAATCCCTACCAATCTTTTGATTAACAATATTTATACAATTTTCAAATGGTTTAGTAGTACCATCTTTTTGAAATAATTTCACATCCTTATGAAATCTATATAAATAACCTTTTAGGAGTAATTCCCATGCATTTATGACTAATAATACAACAATCTCATACCTATACTTTATTGAAGGTTTGTTATGAATTTCTATTGCTGATAGAATTGCTGCAATTGAGTTGGATATAAAACTTTTAGCAATTGGGGGTTTTCGTTTCCTCATTATTTTGCATTTGAAATCCAGAAAGTTTTAAAAAAAATAGGTAATCACAATTTACATCTTTTTATTGTAACTATTTATGTACTCATCAATTCCTTTATTGATACCATTTACAGAATCCTGCTCTTTACGTTTCATAGCCTCCCGTAGTATATATCCTGCCTTCTTACGCTTCTTGGTATCTTTCGACCCTTTCGGTCTACCAGCTTGTTTCCCTTGCATCTTGGCTCTCCTGAGTCCTTCAATTGTGCGCTCTCTTATGAGTTCTCTTTCAAATTCTGCAAAAGCCGATAAAATCTGGAAATGCAACTTTCCTGCTGCTGTTGAAAAATCAAGATTATCCGAAATTGAAATAAATCCAATGCCTTTATCAAGAAGTTCCTTTGTATCCAAAATCAATTCCGTTGAACTCCTTGCCCAACGGTCTAATTTGAAGATAATGACAGCATCGTACTCATGATTACGTAAACGAGCCAGAAGTGCCTGTTTTACTGGTCGGGTTTTTCTTGTACTTTCAGTTTCTTCAAAAATGTCATAATTAAGAGCGTTTTTTTCAGCATAATCAATTAATCTGATTTTCTGGTTCTCAACAGTCTGGTCGCTTGTTGACACTCTTACATATAAAGCTATTTTTTTCATGTTGTTAAAATTTAATTTGCAGAGAAAAATTGAAACCGATATTTCTTTAATTCATCGTAGTTGGTGATTGCTTTTTTCACGGGGACTGCATTAAAAGCAACAAGTTCTTTCCCATTCATGAGCATAACCAGCATGCATGCCTCATTATAATCGTGCTCAGAATAAATGATTTGATGTCTTATTACAATCTTTTTATTCATGCAGATGTCCATAATAATGGACTAATATAATAATCAAAACCATTGAAAGGCAATTTTATCGTCAATAAATTGTCCATTTTAATGTACAGTTATTAACTTTATATCAAATTTTCAGTGATGAAAATGAAGCCAACGAGTAACACCAAGGCAAATCAGACAGAAAAACAATACAAACCACCGAAAACTGTTACTCCAGAAGACAAGGAATTTATGTTAGCTGTTGCAGGGAAACTACTTGAACTGCAAAAACAGGAAGGCATTCTCACTGCTGAACTATGCAGAAAGGTTGGGATTTCAAGATATACCTATCTATTGATTACCACTGGTCAGGTCTATTGGAATTCTGAGAAGGTACTGAAACTGATAAAGTACTACGGCATGGATGCTGCGACATTTTTCAGGTCTTTATAGCCTATTTTCAATTCCTGTAATTTTTCTCGACCCGTTTCCTCTGCATGTGGGCACAAAAAATGCCGAAATAACCCTGAAAAACTCCAAATTCAGCGTTAAAACAGCCATTTAATGCCAGATATTGCAATGAAAATGGTACAATAAATTGGCAATAATGGGGGTAATTAAAGCAATAAACACGCATTATTATCGGTGTTGCTGCACAATTCATTGGTCAGGGAGTATTTATATGAAACATCAACCCATGAAAAAGAAACCCTATCCTCAGGAATATTATAAGAAACTCAAATTAATTGGTTCATTAATAAGAGAATACCGAGTTAATAGTGGTTACTCACAAATTCAACTTGCGGAAAATCTGAACTTGGCACGTAATTCATTAAGCCGAGCCGAAAGAGGGCATAACTATCAGATTCTCAACCTCATTGAAATCGCAGAGACTTTAGAGATTGATTTAAGCGAACTATTTTATGAGGAAAAGTAATTCATGAATATGCTTGATAATATCTGACTAATAAGTTTCTACCCAAAGACTTTTTGTTTTAAGCCT
>CAZAVK010000033.1:0-17276 GCA_964488645.1 uncultured Rikenella sp.
ATTGCCGGTTTTGCCTGTTTTGTCAACGGTAAACAGAACACTTACTGAACCTGATTTTACCATGGTAAGATCTGTTGGAAAAAGAAACAGCAGTCCGATGATACCTGTCGTCAGAACCGGTAAAATATACCCATATTCATGGAGTAGGATACACTTTCAGGTTTCCCGCCCATCATCCATGAGTCAAGAACCGGTTCCCATTCAGTTTCAACTCTTGCGCTGAGGCAGAATTCATTGAAAATCCTGATCAGAACTCCTGCTCCGCATGTTCCGAAGTGTAGAAGCCCGTTCTTTTCGCCGTCATTGTATAAGTTTATACCGTAACTGAGTCGGGGTTTTACTACCCGCCCGGGAAATATGTATTCAAAGCGAAGAGGTACTCTGTGTAGGGAAACCTCTTTGCCAACCAATACTCCTTCCCAGTTATATTCCGGGTAGATTGCACCTTTCGAATATATATATCCTGTTGTGAGGTAGAGCCTTTCACTACTTCGCGGCAGCCAGATGTGGAGAAGGGCTCCTTTCCCCACGTAAAACTGATCAGTGTATTTATACTTATAGAAGCCGACCACCGGTTCAGCAGCAATTCTGACTGGAGGTTTCTTCTGTGCGTAGATTATACAGGAGTCATTATTACATACCATCTGATGATACTCCCTGGCAAGCGCAATCATGTTGTCATGATCCGGCTTTTTCAAAGACTCTATCTGGGGAAATATCTCAGGGCAATCACCCAGGTAGGTTTGAAGCAATCCGATATGCCGGGTTGATTCCTTGAGTCTGTTCACATGGTCAACTACAATCTCTTCTTCTTTGTATACCACTTCATTCAGAGGGTATCCCGGTTTTTCAATTAGAAAATGGTCGCCGAGAAGATCACGATAATAATAGATGTTGGCCTCACCCTCGATCAGGTATTCCAGGAAGAGCTCCTTCTGATCGCCTCCGACAGAAATAGTCCTGGTCACGTAGTACCTGTCGTTATTTATACGCCAGGCAATGATATCCTGAGGTGTATAGATGGTTGGCGGATCATTGCGGGTTTTCCTGAACTGGCATATCTGGCTGTTCTTCCTGTAATCTTTGAAGTTAATGAGTCCGTGGATGGTATCATTGTCATTTGTGATAATATATCCTTCCCTGTAATCATTCTGAGCATTGACAAGGAGTGACACCGTTAAAAGGAATAACGTCAGCGGGATTTTGAGACTTTTGTTCATAAAGTTGGGGATTCTGATTTTCTATTTCCATGGCTGACTCTGGGAAGCGGTAACGGTGAACTGAACGAAGCTCCGTTCTTAAGGTGCATTCCCTGGAGTCTTCCCGGCATTTTTATTTGTCCTTTTGCTCTTTCAATGCTACAAACAGCTCTATTTCGGGATTCTTTCCCAGGCTCCTGTCATCATGCAATTCAAAATCTCCGATTATATCAGATGCTTCATGCCCCGACCGGGGAAGCCACTCTGTGTAGATAAACCTCTTCATCCTGCCCATTGTAATTGCCCATGCAATCTTGCTCTTTGGTTTAATCCGGAAAACTGCGAACGTCAAAGCTGGTATTTCATATGCCTGCAATCCGTCAGGAATGCCTTCTGTCGATGTAACAATGTCTCCGATTATGTATTTGAAGGTTCTGGTCTTCTGGTTGTAATCCTTACTGACATTCAACCTGGCCCATGGCTCTCTCTTATTCGGAACGGGATTCCTGTTCACAATGTTGTTAAACTCATTTGCCACCTTACCTACATCCCTGTAAATATCCTTGTCGGTTGTATTAATTTCCAGCCCAATGATTTGAATAGGCTTGTCCAGTTTTAGAATTTCCGGCTCTGATCTGTCGATGTTGCCAATAAAGATATAATATAAGGCAATTACTGCCACGATTACCAGTACTGCAATTAATAAAACCGTTTTCATAAGCCCCGGTGAATGGCGAAGTGAATTGTTGTGTGACATATCATAACCCAGCGTGATGTACTCAGGCTTTTGTTTTCCTCGAAGCCGCATTTCATTGGCCTTTCATTTTCTTCATAGTCATAGAAGATATAATTGGTAATCCAGGGAGTAATCTGATTTGGTTTGTCGTAATGACCATGTAGCACATCCTTTTTTTTATCACCTTGATGAATCCCTTTTTATTTGGACCAAACTGCATAGCACATTTTAACGAAAGGAAAACCAGAAAGCCCTGACAGAAGAACGATAATATTTAAACAGACGATGAGCTTTCAGGTTTAGCGTGAAGTTTTACAGAGATACACTTTGGTGTGACTATGCTAAGGCGTTGCCGTCCAACGGGCTGGCAAAAATAGAACTCTTTCTGGGTGTGCCTGAACGACCTGTTAATGGCGTTTTAATTCAGTTTAGCAGTCTTGACAGATGTTTATCAAGTGAATCATTATTTTCCTGAGAAGCACCTCTCCATATCGCTTCGATAATGCCATCTCTATTTATCAGAATTGCCTGGGGTATAGTGCTGTAAAAGTAATTACTATAAACGTCATTCTCAGTTATCTGAGAAGGGCCTCCTGAGAAATTCTGAGCAACCCATATATTCATCCAGTCTTCAATTTGTTCCTCAGAAACTGCTTTTATCCATGAATCTTTGTCATAATCAATTGAGATGGTGATAATCTCAAGACCTTTGGGATGGAATTTATCATAGAGTAATTTCAAATGTGGATAGTTTTTTCTACAAGGAATACACCAGCTTGCCCAAAAATCCAGGAGCACAACTTTACTTCCCTTGAATTGATTAAGCGTTATAGTTCTGTTCATTAGATCAGTGGCTATAAAATTGGGTGCATTTACCCCAACCTGTGTATTCCCCATTTTTCTTAGTTCCTCCTGCAGTATCTTGCCGTATTTGCTGGTTTTAACCGCAGAATCAAATCTTTCAAAAGTTGATTTTAAAAGAGGATAGGAGTAATATTCCCTACCCGTTAAGAAAAATAACCGATAGGGCGATAGAAATGATTTTGGATGTTGTTGAATGAACTCCATAGCAACTGAATCAGTTATGATTTTAAGACTATCCATTAACCAAGTCAGGCTGTCATACTCCTTCTCCCATTGGCTCACCTCTCTTTCATCATCTGAGTTTTTAATGCTGTCATAAATTTGAATTCTTTCCAGATGTAAGGTTCCTCTGGATTTTTCATATGACTGAGTCAACTGCTTCAATTTAAAAGCCTCTTTCTGTGTCTTTGAACCAGTCATTCGGAATGATTTCAAATCTGCCGTGTCAATTTTAATTCTCATCCTGGCAGGTTCAAGAAAGACTTCTATCTGTTCTTTTCTGTCACCCACTTTTATCGTGGCAATTACAGGTTCATTCAGCATGCCTTTGAAGATGAACCTCCCATTCTGGAGAGTTGTAGTGTCATACAGTGCGCGATTCTCTGGTACTATTCTTAAAATGACCGTACCTGTTTCCATACCAGTGATTTCTCCTTTAAGCACAAATCTTTGATTGCGTTGGTTACTACAGCTTATGCAGACCGAACAACAAATGATAAAATAAAGAAATTGAATAGGCTTCATTTCTTAATAAGTTTTTAAATAGTATCGTTTTGGTTTAGTTGAGTCATGTGTTGGTTATTACGGTATTATTTTCTTGTTGAGATATTGTTTCCCGGTTCTAACACTTCTTCACTGACTATGGTTTTTTCCCTGCTGCCCTGAATTTATGTACGAACAGGGCGCTTCGGCTATTCAGTCAGTCATATCGCTTAAGATAACAGATTTACGAAGAATATTAATAGTCAAATCATCACGAATATTCATTGAACCAGCAACAATAAACCTGACACTTTATGAAGCCACTAATTGATTTTTAAATTTCTCTCTTTTATTTCTCATTGATGTTTTTCTTGCAGTGTGAATAAGATTAACATTATACCATGCTTCAATATATTCAAATACTGAAAGTTCAGCTTTGGATGGATGTACCTGAATGGCCAGATCATAGTCAGGTTTTGGATGGCTATGCCTGAGTGACAATTCGGATTATGGTTTTAGTATAAGCCGATATTTTGCTGCGTTTTGTACGGCTTCCTCTGAGAAAAGATCACTGTAAAACTTTCCGTCAAAGTAAGTTTCCGCCTGTGAGAGATAGAATTCATTCCCCGGAACACCCGAAATACCACCCGGAAGTACCGATAACGACTGATCCCAGTTTGCGGTATTGAATATGTGCCTTATTGAAGCACCCATGGCAACCTTGAATCCCGGCTTAAATGAAAAATAAGGACAAACGGTATGATCACTCCCGCCTGTCGGAAATCCCTTTGAATTCAGTCTGAACAGTGATCCCACTATTTTAACGGAACCAAGCGGATGTGTAAGTTTTGTCGTATGAATCTTTCCCCATTGCCATCTGGCAGGATTCCTGCCATACTGTTTTGAAAGCATCTCAATCCCATCCCTGAAACTATCGAAGACTATATCATCGAAAGTTTCTACCTGCGGTGTGTTTATATTATCCACCCATTTATCCATTTCTCCTGAGACCAGTTTGTAGATGTAGTATTCACAGGTCATATAGTACATCTCATCATAAAGATCTCCGAGATCATCGGCAAACAGATTTTTTCTCAAACAGAGCCTGAAGAATTCAAACAGGGAAGGTGCGATCAGTGAGGGATCCATCCTGAAATCCCAGTGTGACAGGGTATCAATCATCCTGTTTTCTGTGGCCGATAGCTCGTTCCGTCTCTCTTCCAGCTTAAGAATATAGGGGGTCAGCAGGCGGGCCAGCACTGAATGCTGATCGGTTATCATTTCCTTGAAATCTTCAATGCTGAACACCTTTTTACAGTCAAGCATCTCCCTGATCCTCATTATCCTGTAGGGAGCCACAAAATCCTGCGAGATGAAATACGGGTATTCGCTTGTTGTCTTGTTATTTGCAGATGAAACTGTTCCGCAGGGGGGATTATAACAGAAGGGCAGCTGTTCAAATGGCACATATCCCTTCCAGTCGAATTCATCCGTCTCTCCGCTTCTGATCATGATACCGTTCCCCTTCCTCAGGGGAATTCCCCCCCCGGCCTGCAATCCGATATTCCCGTCAGTATCAGCATATATAAAGTTCTGGCTTATTGAATTGAACAGGGAAGTTCCTTTTCTGAAATCGTCCCAGTTTTCCGCCCTGTTAAAGAGATAGATGGCCTCTATTTCGTCGCTGAAGTCAAATCCAGCCCATTTAAGGCTCAGCGATAGATCATTGAGATGCTCGAGTCCGGTCACATAGTCACATTCCGGCCCTATTGCCCTGGCTGACATATTGCCGGGATTGTTCATTGCGGAAATGACCGGTCCCCTGTCTGTGTAACAGATGGTGACGGTATCCTGCCTGCCTCCCCTGATCTTTATCACCTCGGTTTTCTTCACCAACTCCTTCCACTCTCCGTTGTAGTAATACTGGCTATGGTTTTCAGGGTTGATTTTCTCAGCATAGAGGTCAATATTATCAACCATCAGGTTTGTCATCCCCCAGGCAATTCTGTCATTATGCCCTGCTACAACAAATGGTTCTCCGGGAATGACAACTCCTGTAACATTCAGTTTGCCGGGAACGACCTGATGCATCTCTAACCATATTGAAGGGTTGTTCAGCGTGAGATGCATATCATTGGAAAGAAGTGGCTTACCGGTTTCACTTCTTTCTCCGGAGACTGCCCAGTTGTTGCTTCCCGAGAAACATGGCACCCCCAGGGGAATTTTCTTTTCAAATGCTGATACCAGGCAGCGTGTCTCCGCGATCAGAGTATCGCTCAGCACAAAATCAGGATAAACAACTTCGGTTGCCAGGTTCCAGTCAGGGATGAGGGTAGAAGCCTTTTCAGGACCTACTTTACGCACCAGCTGGTAATTGAAAAGTTCAGCCATCAGGTTCCTTGATCCGAGACTCCAGCCCATCATACCGATGAGGTTGACTATATCTTCCAGACTCCAGGGCTCCGGACTGTATGACAATAACCTGAATTCCAGCGGCAGCTTCCTGCAGTTTGAAATGAAGAAGTTTATTCCTTCAATATATGCCTGCAAAAAGTCAAGGACAGAGGGATCTTCATTTTCCAGGATTCTCCTGGATTTTTCCTTTGTCTGCAGGCATCTGGAGATTATATCGGTCTGAATGAACGATTTTCCGAAAATCTCCGATAATCGTCCCGAATTGCTTCGCCGGATAAGATCCATCTGCCATAGCCGCTCCTGGGCGGAGACATAACCGGTCGCCATATAGAGATCGTGTTCATTGGCAGCATAGATATGCGGCATGCCACGCTCATCCCTGTAAATGGTGACACTGTCTGAGAGGCCGCTGACCGTGAGCACTCCATTGTAGCCGTAATCTGTTGTAATGCAGGCATCTGATGGTGCCTGCAGCTCCGGTGGCATGAGTGCCAGACTGCAAATAGCCATGAAAATGAGGGACTTTCTCATGATAGCTGGCTTTTAGGGTTAGACATCAGGACCTGATTGTCTGAACTTTTTGCGTAACTGCTGTGCCCGGTTGTTTGCAACGCTTTCCTGTACCATGATAATGAAGCCGGCCAGAAAGCGTTAAAAACCGCCGATGCATCAGCCCTGAACCGAAGCTGTGCGCTGTTGGCACATGATGGCTATTCGTCTCTTATTATTCTATTTCCGGAGGCAGTTGGCTTGCCTATGCTATCAATATTTTACAACGCTTAATCCTATAGTCCCTTTGGGGATACTTCTCCATGTTTTCACCTGGTTAATCATGGCATACAATTCAACCGGATCTGGCTCTGATACCTTCTCAACACAATCAACCCACAGGTCATTTTGCGTCTGTGTGTAAGTCACTCTGACCCCTCTGATTCCCGGCAGGTAGCCAGCCTGGTTAATTTCAGCATTTCCTGAAAACCTATTCCCGTAGACTATGCAAGTTACACTCTTTTTGTTATTCTGTCAACCCTGTTATATAGTTTTTTTCTACCTGGAGTTATGATTTTCTTCAAATTGTATGGGATTATTTGAGATATAACAGTGAAAACGGTAATCAGGCTAGGATCTGAAAGTGAGCCATTGAGCCCCCGAACCAAAGCGGTCAGCTGTTCAGCAGATGAAGATACAGATTCATACAGAGCTCCTAATTCTGATTTTTTGTCAGCCGGCGTTATCAAATTCTTATCTTGAGTCCCAGTCTCCAGTATATCGGATTGAAGTTTACCCTCCAGTTTGAGTTCTCTTTTTCCAAATCAGTCGTGGAATATTCAATTCCGCCCAGATCAAGATTCAAACCAACATTTGAACCGATGAAATATGTCAGTTCAGGTAATAGCCTGGCCCTGAAGTAGCCAGCTTCAGAGTTTTCCTTTTTTCCCATCTGATATGGATCAGGACCTGGATGTGGCAGTAATAAGGAGTCTGGCACAACATAGGCTTTCCCGACGATTACCGAATTATATTCGGACTTAACCTTGCCATAGCCCAGTTTCAGACTTATATTAATGTAGAATTTGTCAATAATTGGCTGGTAATATCCGAAGCAGATATTCGGCAGAAGGGCATTTGATTTGATGTTCATGATCTCTCCCTGGAGAAACCTGTTGATCATCAATTCTGTTGTTCTGGCTTCCCTATGCCGCTCGTAATCAAGTCCGATACCCGCCATAAATCTATCGGTAAGAAAATATCCGGCCGATATCCCGAAACTTAAGTTCCTGATCTGTGACACGTTGTAATTTGTTGTCACTCCGTTTTCTGTGGTTGTTTTCACATAGTTCCCATCAACCGAAAAAACTATGTTCCCGGTATGGATCTGGGAAAAGAGGTCTGAAGTCAGCAGAGCGAACAGAGATAGTAATACAATCTTCTTCATGGTATATTTATTTTAATGCACCAGGTGTTTGCGAGTCGGTTTCCCTTCAATTCCGGCGCTGGCTGAGTCTGCCTGGGTGGCTATCGCATATGACCTTGTCGTAGTATGTGGGCCGGGGCTACGTTGCCATCACCCGTTGCCGGCACATTTCAACGCTCCGGATACCCGCCTCATCTGCCATTGGTCAGATGCGATTCTGCCTGTTTGCGCACTTATATCATATATATGTTGTTGATGCAAAGGTCCTTCTGATGCCTTTCCGATAATCTACACCAGGATAACCGAAAATGACGAATAATCCTTCCCTGCTTTTATATTTGATTCCATACTTCTTCCTGAATTCCTTTGCTTTAGCCCCATTTTGAATCAGGGGATGTATACCGCCAAGCATACAGGTCCCCAATCCAAGCGATTCGCCGGCGTACATCGCTGTTGTGGCAGCAATAATCGGGTCTGCGGGATCACAGTACGGTGATCCGTAAAAATAGATCATGAGAGGAGCGTCATAAGTGACCAGGTTAATGCCGTTGCGCATATTCGAAGTGTAAATGTCGAACAAAGGTCTGACAAACCTCTCAAACAATTCGGCATTTGCTTTTCCCCAGAAGGGTCGCATTAAAGTCAGAAACCATCTGGATACGAACCAATTCATGCTTTGTAAGTAGGTGCAATAATCGTTTGCAAACTGCCTGTTCTTTTCCTTGTTGTTTAGTATTAAGACATTTACGTCAGACGGAGGTAATCCCATTGGAGAGGTTCTTGCTGCTGCCAGGATTTTTTCGATCTTTTCCGGCTCCACCGGTTTATCGATAAATTCTCTTATGCTTCTGCGTCTCAGGAACAGGTTAATCAATCGGTCATAACCTGCGGCTTCATTTACGCCGGGCAGGTCAAACAAATCATCCGGAGAGGTCATTCTTCCATTGATTTTTATTGCGCCCGTCGGGCAAACTGCCATGCAATGTCCGCACCCAATACATCCAAAGAGAGGATTGTCGCTGATAGATGCCTTATTGTCCCTGATTGTAAGACTAAAGTCTTTGCATACGTCAACACAACTTGCACAGCCTGTGCATAAGTCAATGTCGATTTCTATTTCTCCTTTTTCTTTTGCCCTGGAAGTTGGTATTGCCATAATCTGTTCAGTGAATGATTTTTAACAGGAGCTGTGCCGGTCAGATATATACTGCACCGGTAATTAACTATACCGCTTGCAGGCAACTGGTGTTCTTTTACTTCTTAATATTCAATTTCTAAAGTTACCTGATTCGCCGATTCTATTAATATTTCTACGTCAGTCAATCCTATAGCTCCTTTGAAAACATTTTTCCCTTTTATCAATTGATTAATCCCGGCGTGCAAATTAACCGGATCAGATTCTGCCACTTTCTCAGCTGTATCAACTCCCGGGTCATAAAGCACCTGTGAATAAGGTGCTCCAACCCATTTTATTCCTGATAAGTCCGTCAGTTTGGCCAATGCCAGTATGTCATGCGACAGGCATTCAGCTTCATGTTCTATTTGTCGGTTTTGAAGTATATCCCGGAATTATCTCCGGATCCGTTTGTGTAGTACATACCACCCAGGGTAACCATATTTTGTTCGGCTGTCATGATCTTGTGGCTCCATTCATCTTGTGAAGAAGGGAACCGTACGTGCAGATATTCTCCGTTAATCCTGTACAAGTATTCTTCGTAGGCAAAAAAGCGCCCTTTTCTTATGAATCTTGTATTGTCATTGAATTCCAAGGTATCACGCTTATCGGGAGATATCCATAAACCGATGCGGTACTCGTTATTGCAGAAATCGGGTTTCTTATCTTCTGCTTGGTTGCAGGAACATATAAAGAAGCCAAGACTTATGAATATCAATAGTTTTATTCAATGATCCATTTGTTTGATTGCAATACATATAAATGATGTGAAAAAACCCGGAGAAGTTGCGCCGACAAACTCTTCATGCACGCTGGTGAAGTTAACGATCTGATGGGGCGCAATACTCTTCGCTTAACGGTGTCAATCCCGGGCCCGTTAGAGCACGTTTATTCAATTAGTCTTTTGAACTCTCCGGCTTTCAACTCAAGAATCAGATATTTCAGTACAAGCAATTCCTTGCCATAATGTTTGCCTGGTTTCCATTTTGGCATCTCATTGAACATCTTCTGGATATCATTCGGGGAGATTGCAGTACCGGTCATATTCGTGAATGAATTACAACACACGGTACCGGTCTCATAAATCATGATTCCAACGAGAATCTTGCCATTTGCTCCCTTAAGATCAATAAATTCTTTTTTACAATAGTTGTTCAGATAATCCAACAACTTGACCTCTTTGGAATTCCATGCCGGCGGTTCTTCAATGTTCATAAAGAACTGTTCATAGGGGCAGGTAAAGGTGATTGGCTGAAATTGTCCTTTCAGATTAAAAGAAGCAATTAGCAACAGTACGAAAATTGAGGTCTTTTTCATGACTATGGTGTTTAAGTGATGGTTTCATGAATTGTGCTCTAACGTTTGCTGTTACATTGTCGGGCATGATGAAGATGCCTGCGTCTTTATCCTGCGACAATTTATTTACCAAGGTAATAACAATTTCGTATTGTGAGATTTCCCTCTCAGGAACTTGGCAGCTGTTAGCCATTGTAATTCAATAAGCTGTATTTCTTTCAGCTTGTCTTTCACCCTCATAAAGTTGCACAACTAATAAGCCCATTATTCGCATCATAACATTAGTTCATGTTTCTTTAAGTATAGTATTTGCATCTTCCATTAAAGCAATCACGTTGGTAATTGCATCCGGATCACAAATCACAGGCATACCCGTACCCGCAGACGCCTGTAATATCGTTTACTCTTGTGCTTACCGGCAACTGCCGCAAGCACCGGGGGGGATATAAACCGGTATCTGAGATAAAATCGACTGTCCGGTAAATTACTTACCTTTGCTCAGGTTACGTGTTGTTTACATCTCACAACATAACACGAAAGGGGGAACTATTTCAGCTTTCTATTTCTTATTTTTTGGTCGGACAATAATGATAAAATGTATTTCAACGGACTACTTAAACTTTAAAATATTATACGATGAAAAAGACTCTTTGTCTACTATTGGTTTCTCTAAGTCTTTGTTCTTGTAATAAAGAGCCAATTGTTACTGATGCCAATGAATTTGATGTAATCTATGATAAAAGCGACCAACAACAAGTTGTAATACAGATATTCAGGTTTGATGGTAAAGAGGAGAAAAACCTGACAAATGATCTGACCCACAACTATTGGTGGCCAAGGGTGTCGTATGACGAAACGAAGTTCTTGTGTTATCGAACACCGAAAAAGGGTTCTGCACAGAAAGATAACTCAACTAATGATTATGGAAATTCGGATTTGATGATATTCAATATTGATGGCAGTAATCCAAAATTACTTATCGCGAAAGGACAATATGGATGGCAAGCACAGGGAGTTGCCAAATTTAGTCCTGATGGGAATAGTATCCTGATGGCTGCCTACTGTACGGATTCAGCGCGAGGTTACACAAATCTTCAGTGGCGTGTTGTTATCACTGATATTAATGGAAACAATCCTAGGATAATTTCTCCTGAAAACAAGGTGTATGCTGACCCTGCATGGTCTCCGGATGGAAAAAAGGTGGTGTATGTATCACTTCCTGATGACAAACCTAATGGTTGGAATGAAGATTTTGAAATATTTGTATCAGATTACAACTCAATAACGGGCGAGTTGGAAAATGAGATTCGTCTGACCAACGATAATTTATATTGTTTTGATCCATGTTGGAGTTTTGATGGTAAATATATAGCGTTTACCAGATGTTATTTTGTTAATACTCCTTTCAACAGTGATGTCATCCGGGTGAATCCGGATGGTAGTGGAGAAAAAGTCTTGCTGGATGACAATCTTTCAAATGGAGTTCCTTTCTGGACACCTGACAATTCAAGAGTATACTTTCATACACTCGGTATAGGAACAACGTTCTCAATTGCCAGTTGTGATGCGATAAACGGAGGCGATAAGAAAATTCATTTGCTGGGAGGTAAAAATCGAGCGTTATATTCTACACCGCAGCCTTTAAATAAATGAATTTTTGGTTTATCCAGTGAGGACAAACGAGTGTGTCTTTTACCCCAGGATGTTTTTGAGAATTTCTCTCTTTTAGTGGCATCCTGCTGATTTATGCATGTTTCATAACAGATTGGCCTAAGAAGTGAACGATTCTTTGTTGATAGTACAGGACCTTTTAAACGCTCATTTAATCTTTTCCCAGATCACTGGTAAAACCAAAATAATTATTACGGTCCTTTCCGGTTTTCAAGACATATGCATGAAACATACTCAGATTTGATGGGGTAACAATTGGCCGCTGTGGGGCCAATAATCAAATAATTCAAATATGGTAGCTGAACGCTCTCTCTTTTTGAGAATAACCAAATAATCTACTTATCCCTCACGCAACGGACAGAATAGCCCGTAATCTCACTGAAACTGGTCCTGACCATCATTTCGTGATGACTTCTCATACCCCAGTACCAGCAGATATTGGGACCGCCCCCTGGAGCACTCCACCAGCCACCTAAGTAGCCAATCCCTTTGAACGTTCCTTGATGGTCACGGTAGCCACCCGGAAGGGCCGTAAAGCCGGTTTCGTTGGTTGCGCCGGTGTTTGGACTATCCCAATGCACGGTGCCGGCTTCTTTCAGTTTACCTCCGGCAACACTTTTTCCTCCCAAATAGTCGGTTAGCTCTGTCCACTCAGCATCGGTGGCTACGTGCCAGCCGGTGGGGCAGAGCTTACCAGTCCTCACGGTATACGCGTTGTAAAGCGCACCGTATGTGTTGCCATTGGCAGGGTCGTTATCGTACCAGCAGTAGGCGCCTGAGGACGGGTTGCTCCAATCACTATTATCTGTTACATTGAGTATGGGGGTACCATCGTTGTACCTGGTGGTGCGGAGGTTCTCGGCGAACCACTCCTGCCCGCCAATGATTACAGTGTAGTAGACATACCCATCAGCATCTACAGCACCTCTAAGTGTCTTGAACGACATGGTGCTACCGTAACCCGTGCCTGAACTATTGGTGGCGTATGCTCTTAGATAGTAATTGGTGTTGGGTTCCAGTCCGGAAATAGTGCTTGTAAAACTCCCGGCACCATCCCCATCATCTGTTTTGCTGTCTGTGATGGTGGGGTTATGGCTTGTACTCCAGCATACACCTCGTGACGTAACTATTGCACCACGATCGTCAGAAATGTTTCCGCCTGACATTGCTGTTTTTGAGGTGATTCCGGTGACTTCAGCGGTGGACAGGACAGGGACATTTTTCTCATGCTCTTTCTTGCAACTGCCACAAAGCAATAGCGTTGTTCCCAGCAGGGCAAATGCATGGTAACAGAGCTTTTTTGCTGTTGTCATAATCAATTGTTTTTTCGTTAAAAAAATTAAAACTAAAAAATCATATAATCAACATTATGTGTGGAATTTTCCAAACATTTCATAAATGCGTGTCATACAATTAAAACTGATAAAATTAAATGTTCCATTTTCAAAGAGCAAAATCACTCTTTTTCAAGGTATAAACCCGTTTCTGTGTGTCGTAAAGCTCTTGTTGCCAACGGTTGGGTCTTGCCGAAGGCGGGGATTTTTAGAACAAAAGTTCAATCGAAGAACGAATGTTGAACCTTGCATAAATGCCTTATCGAAACCATTGTGCCCCGCTTTGGCAATGCCTTGTTGGTGGCAGTTTTAAAGTAATCTGCAAAGCATTTATTCGTTTAATTTTCTAATCATGAATTCACTAATAGTTTCGTTATTTCTTGGATAAATATTCATAGAGGGAATATTAGCAACATATGAAAGTCCAATGCTTGTTGCTTTTTCAACTAAAGTTTTTGCATGAAGTGGATGATGTATGACTTCGCCTCTGTTGTTTGGAATATCGTTGGGATTGGAGTTACCTACGAAAAACTCTGGATCATCTGTAGTCATCCAGCCCAGCATATTCAATTCGTTTCTCATTGCAATAACAGCTGGATCGTTGTAAAATTGATCGAAAGAACTTATACCATAATCTGCCATAAGAGATTCTTTCAGTCCGGGGACAGATAAAACATCAATACCTGCTGAGTCATAAATATCAATCATTAATATCGGGTCATAGGTACATTGACTGGTTAGATGTCCAGCCGCTTTTATGCGAGTAGATTCCTTCAATATAGGATCTGCATTAGAGGAATCTGCCATATCGGGGTGAAATGCCAAGTAGATAGAAGCACCACCACCGGCAGAGCCCCCATAGCAAGCTATTTTAGATTTATCGATGTTTAATGATTTTGCATAATATCGCATAAATTGGATACAGTATTTAATATCATCTAAACTTGCCATTATTCCTTCTTGGGAGCCAATTGTCCTGAATTTATAGTTAATAGATGCAAAGGCAAAACTATTTTGCAAATAATTCCGTATATCGTCAGGGTGTTGTGAATATACTTCCGATTTGTCTCCACCAACAAAACCACCACCATGTATGAATACTACCAATGCAGTTGGGGTTGAAGATGATGGCAGAAAAATGTCGAACCTGGAATTTGGATCATTACCAAAAGAAATGTCTTTTGAAAATTTCGTTCCATAAGGGATGGTTATTGGTGGAATATTATAAGTTAATTCCAATTCCGAATCGGATGTTGGTGCTTCAGGAGTTGATGTTTCTTTTTTACAGCCTACAATTATAATACAGATAAAGATACCGATAATTATTTTTCCCACTTTCAATTCATTTCACTATTGGATTTCCTTTTTAGTTTTAAGTTTAATGGCAATACCTTTTGTTAAAATTGCCATTAACGGCCGGCGGTATGGTGCGTTGGTCCGCCAGCTGGCGGAAGTCCTCGGCAGCAGTCGGAGCAGGCCGCACCACCGACCACTTAACGGTCATCTTAAGCCAGAAAATTATCGCGGCGCGGAGCACCTATTGCATATACCGTCCTGTTGGGCAAAGTTTATTTCTTATAACTTAGTTCTTCCAGACATACAACTCGATGATTGATTTCTATATTGTCCTTTGTGGGAGACTTGATTCTTTGGACAGCATTGACTAATCTTTCAATCTCTTTGTTATGACCACCAGTTACATTGGGAGATATTGATGTTATTGAGACTCTGCCATCAGGATCAATCTTTAGATTGACCTTAATTCTGAATGTGTCAGCCCAATTCTTAACGTAAACGGCATATTGACTTTCAAAGAAGTTGATAAAACTTTCTTCATTCTGAAATTCTATTTTACGCTGCTTACGGTCTTGAGCCTGTCGAATGTATCTGATCAGGTAATTCTCCTTTATCAACTGCCCTGATTCAGCACATAATTTTGCAGTGATTTCAAGTTTTTCTGGTTCAAGAATAAGTGAAGAGAAAATATCCTCTTTGATATTCAGCTTGGTATTATTGATGAAGTATTTACCCTGGATGAAATTTCCTTCTTTGTAATTCATCTGACAAACTTTCTTAAGTCCACATTTAAGAGTCCATTTGCCATCCTTATAGCCATTCTTAATATTACCGGATAGAACATATGATTTGTTCTCAGGATCAAGCTTACGGGAAGAAAAAACATCAAAGTGCGAATCATAATAATAAGACATTTTAAATCTACCGGATTGATTCTTAAGGTTGCTCTCCCCGTTTGAATTGTTATACCTGATCAGTTTTTCTTTGCCATTATCATATTCTACTTCTTTATGTACCTGGCCATTTTGGTAAAATTCTATCCATCTGCCTGAGCGTATATTATTTACATAAGAGCTACTTAGCCTCACAGTTTGATCTGGATAATAGTAGATAAAATCACCCTCTTTGATCCCATTTAAGTATTTTCCAATCATTTCCACGTTGTCATTCATGTAATGATCAACAACAATACTGTCAAACCTCATCAAATCAGGATTGAACCCAGAGATGCGATAATAAGTGGCATCTTTCATTGAAGTGATCTCCCATTTAGAGTTGTAGTAGACTTTATCAAAGTCCTGGGAGAATGATAGTGCACTTACGAGCAAGAATACTAAGGATAAACACCTGGATTTCATTTAATTTGCATATAAATGTAAGTGTGGTAGCAAGATTGGAGTTGTGATCTTCGAAAATGTTGTCTAACGTTTGGCGGTATGTGGCGTTGGCCCGCCAGCTGGCCGAAGTGCCCTGCGGGTGTGGTGCGGAGTGCCAATTACATATGGCGACCTGTTACCGCTAGTTTGATTTCAAGTCGCTTATTACTTGCTCTATCTCTGACCCAATCTGTTCAATTTCTGACACATATTTGTCTGTATTTTCAGAGATGGCCTTTACTATTAATTCATCATGCTTTATTCTCAACTCGCAGTATTTCAGCAGCCTTGTATTTTGATCCAATAATTCTTTCGGCAAATTTTCCATTCCATTTAATCTTTCCACAATTGCCAGGTTTTCTTTCCAGAGTGCCAGAGCTTTGTTAAATTCATTCACCAGATATTCCGGTGTCTGCGTTTCAATTACGTTAAAAACAGCGACAGCCTTGTTTTCATTGTCAGAAAACTTTGCAATTTCTCTATTATATGTTTCTGAATCAAAGTTCAATTGTGTGTCAGACAGATTTCCGGTAATCATTAAGCTCAGGAATATGCCAGCAGTCAGAATTACCAAAGCTATAGCACCTACACCGGCAGCCTTCCAACCAGAATAGAACTTACCTCCCGATTCTTTATGTGATTTTAGAATTTTACCATGAAGCCTCTCCACGATCAAATATATGATCCCAGTATAAATTGTTGGTATTAAAGCATTAGGAATTTTGTCGATAATTGGTTCTGGAATTGAAAATATACCAATGAAAATAATAATTGTGGATACGATTCCAATAATCAAGGCTTTTTTACCATTTTCAGGTTGCTCTAATGTGTCATAATTCTTTTTCACTAAGTAACCTGCGGCGAGTGGGCCGCCAAAAAAGGTGGCAATTGCGATTGCTGCCTGGGAATAAAACTTTTTCGATGATTCCATGTTGATGATCAGTTTATTTGTTGTTAGAATTAGCGCTAACGTTTGGGCGGTATGTGGCGTTGGTCCGCCAGTTGGCGGACGGTGGCAGGTGTTTTTGGACTCGTTATATAGGGTAGAAAGTATTCATCAAATTGCGGCCGTAAGTCGCCTTATCGGATCTTAAACCACTAACTGGTTTTTGGTCAGCTGGCATTTTGGCTACTGTGCAAAAATCGTGACACCAGGAGGGGGGCCCCGGCGGAAGCCGGGGCAGACCGTGGCGCCGACTACATAGAGTTATTCTTTAGCCAGAAAGTTCTCGCGGTACGGAGTGGTGTAATCGGGAAGCAAAAATGCAGTGAAAATGGGAAGAGCACTGCAGTAAAAT
>CAZAVK010000034.1:0-16243 GCA_964488645.1 uncultured Rikenella sp.
GGAAAAGAAAGAGACAAATGGCAAACAGGGAAATCTTCTTCATTTCTATTTTGATGAAATAGTGAACCAAGATCCTGTGACTGAACCAGGTCAGTCGTTTTGTTGCCCTTAAATACTCCCTTCTGCCATGCTCCGCCTGCCTCTCAGTTACTCTCCGGGTTAACCGGTTCCCACCCCATTTTTAATACTATTCAAGGGCCTCCTGACAAAGATATTTTTTTTTTGAAATTTTCAAACGATAGTATCATATATATTGCCTCTTCTCATCTGATACCGGGATTGACCTGTTTCTGAGGATGTTCCGGCTCTGCCGGCTTCCGGATGGCGCCTGCTGCCGGGGGTTTGTCAGCTGCCATCCGCTATCTTTCTTGCCTTTATGACTACGAAACTGCCGGTGCCATATCCCTTCTCAGTCTTCTGGACTTCTCTGACCTCTTCAGGCAGACCGAATATGGTCTGGAAGGTTTCCGTCACCTCGAAGTTGCTGTCGGCCAGGTATCTGTAGAGCTCGCCGGTGCTGTGGAAGAGAGCATCCCTGTAGAATACATTCTGCTCCTTAATGGTGAGGTATAGTTTGCCGACAGGGCTCTCCCTGTCAACAAAGCCGAGAATTATGCAGCCATCATCTTTAAGGATACGGTAAGATTCCGCCAGTGCCTTGTTCAGGTCATCCACAAAACAGATTGTGGTCACCATCAGGACAAAGTCATAGCTGCTGTCCGGCAGGGGAAGGTTTTCTGCTACGCCATCTGTTACGGAGAGCCCTCTCTCCCGCGCTTTTTCTCTCATCGCTTTTGACGGTTCAACCCCCTCCTTGATCCCGAGCGGCAGGGCAAACTTGCCGCTTCCTATTCCTATCTCGACTCCTCTGCCTTTGTCAGGCAGGGCCTTCTTAACGGCTGCAAGTTCCGACAGGTACGCATAGTGGTTTTGCGAAAACCACTCCTCATACTCCTCCGGATATTGATCAAAGGGCTCTGTTTTTGCCATGTCAGTTACTCTGTTTCAGTGAATTGTTGAATCATTGCCATTTATTGAATCATGAATTTACGAATCTTTGAGGTTTGAAACAACCCGGGGAGGTTGCATCGCTGCTCTTCGCGCGCCTGATTTTGACTTCATTATTGACTTTGGGGAAATCTGTTTATTTTAGTGATGCGGACGCAGTTCATTTTATTAACGCTGATAATTGAGAATTAAATCCTTTATATACCTGCTGGCAGGAGTGCTCTTTTCAGGGTTGATTGGTTTGAATTCATGTAACCGGTCAAGTCCGGAGAAAGCCCGTGTGATCGGACAGAAAACAGACAGTCTGAATGGAGTCTATGTTTTCTATAACGGCGCGATCAGCAATGTTTCAGGCCGCAATACAACAAAGGACGGATACAATCTGGGGCTGAAATTTCAGTGTGTGGAGTTTGTAAAAAGATATTATTATCAGCATCTGAACCATAAGATGCCTGATAGTTACGGGCATGCGAAAGACTTTTTTGACAGAACGCTGAGTGATGGTCAGAAAAACAGAAGGCGGAACCTGGTTCAATACTCAAATCCGAGCCAGACGAAGCCTGAAACAGGCGACCTGGTAGTTTTTGACGGCACCGTGTTCAATCAATACGGGCATGTGGCGATAGTTTCGAAAGTGACAAAAAGAAGAGTGGAAATCATCCAGCAGAATTCGGGACCAAACGGTAAATCCAGGGTAAGCTTCCCGCTCCGCAGGAAAGATGAAAAATGGGAAATTGGCGAGAAACGGATATTGGGGTGGCTCCGTAAGGAGTGAGCCTGACCCTAAAAGATCTACAGGTTGATTCTAACCCTGATAACGACATTTTTAATTTATGATTTATGAGCAGCTACAGTGAGATAATCAGTAAACTGAAAAGCGGACAAACCGTCTTTCTGATCAACAGTTTCTATTCCACGGTAATCAAGTGCATTCCAGGGACGGTGAATTATAAAGCAAGAGAGAAGGGGGGCAGTGAGTATGATATCAGTCGTGCTTCAGACCTGGTATGTGACACCCTGGAAAACCCGGTAGAGATTTCCGAGGCGCAGTATTATGCATATTGATCGGCGGGAAGCCTGAAAGCAGAAAAGCCACGCCCGAATGTCAAGCTCCGAACAGTTCAGGTACATTCAGCTGAATTATTACCACCTTAAGACATTATGCAACTTATTACCTATTTATGGAATATTTAAATTTATTACCGATTTAAGGAATTATTTTGTAGGTTTGTATTGTGTATTATCAAGGGAGCAGAATGATGATAGCAGTAATCACAGGCGATATTATCGCATCCAGAAAGCTGGAAGACCAGGATAAATGGTTGGTTCCGTTTAAAAACCTTTTAAGTATGTGGGGCTGCAAACCCACAGACTGGTATTTGGAGCGGGGTGATTTTTTCCAGATAGAGATTGCAAAACCTGAGGATGCGCTAATAAAAGCATTGGAAATAAAAGCATTGGTTAAAAAGGTAATACCACAGGACGGGCACAAAAAGATGAGTAGTATCGATGTGCGGATGGCCATTGGTATAGGTGAAAAAACATATTCCGGTAAAACCATAGCCGAAAGCAATGGCCCGGCATTTATCTATTCGGGTGAGAAATTTGACGCATTGAAAAAAGAGAATATGAAGCTGGGTGTAAAAACGGCCTGGCAAGGGTTTGATGAGGAAATAAACCTATACCTGAAGTTGTCGGGACTGTTCATGGATAGATGGTCGGTTTCGTCAGCCGAACTGGTACAGGTTATACTGCACAAGTCCCATATAACACAAGAGGAGGTTGGCAAAAAGTTAGGCATTAAGCAGAGCGGGGTCAGCCGGAGATGGAACAGGGCCAATGTCCATGAGATTTTGGAAGTTAACCGGATGTTTCAGAAAAAAATTAAAAGTCTGCTATAATGGTTGTGCTGACCAAGTTGCTTCTGGCTCATTTTATTGGAGATTTTCTGTTGCAACCCAACAGTTGGGTTAAAGAGAAGGAAAAACTCAAAATGGGTTCCATCAGATTCTATCTGCATATTCTTATTCACGGAGTACTGGTATTCCTGTTGCTTTGGAATTTAACTCCATGGCTTCTGGCCATACTCATTATGGTATCGCATGGAACTGTTGATTTCATAAAGCAGTATGCCCAAAAGGAGGATAATAAGTCCTTATGGTTTTTAATCGACCAGCTTCTGCATATTGTCACCATCGTATTGGTGTGGTTCTTAGTATTCAAGCCCCAGCTGAATTTTGCCGGATGGTTTGAAGACAGCACTTTCTGGGTTTATGCCGCAGCCATACTTTTCATTACAATCGTATCGGGCATACTTATGCGGGAAGTGATGTCAAAATGGTCAAAATCTTTAAATGGCAGCAATAGCGAATCATTGGAAAATGCGGGAAAATATATTGGGATACTGGAGCGTCTTTTCGTTTTTGTTTTTGTTGTAAGCGGCAGGTGGGAAGGAATAGGTTTTTTATTGGCAGCCAAATCCGTTTTTCGCTTTGGCGATTTAAAGGAATCAAAAGACAGGAAGCTAACCGAGTATATTCTAATAGGTACATTGCTGAGTTTTGGGATAGCCGTAGCTGTTGGGCTACTGGTGCTCTTTGTGGTGTAATCTATGATTATGCAATGAATATAACAGGTGCAGATTGCCGGTATTCATGGCGCAGAGGAGCAGCACAACTTGTGAGTTTTTTAATAATGTCGGCCTTTCCTTGTATGCCCAATCAGCATAAACCTTTCACTAATTTATTAAATTTGAGACACTATAGGTCAAAACAGCAAAAATACCGATGGCGAAAGATTGAGCCAGTCAAATTCGCGGACACTTCAAACACTATGAGCAAGAAAGTGAGTAAAAAAGGAAACGGCACGGAAGAACCATTGGAGAAACAACTTTGGAAAGCAGCCGACAAACTAAGGAAAAATATTGATGCAGCTGAATATAAACATATTGTACTGGGGCTGATTTTCCTGAAATACATCTCCGATGCTTTTGAGGAATTGTATGCCCGCCTGAAGGCAGAAGAGGCACTGGGCGCCGATCCTGAAGACAAAGACGAGTACAAAGCCGAGAATGTATTCTTTGTACCGCCGAAAGCCCGCTGGGAACTTCTTTTATCCAGAGCAAAGCAGCCCGATATCGGGAAATTCGTGGATGATGCCATGGATACCATAGAAAAAGAAAACATATCGCTGAAGGGTGTCTTACCCAAAGTATATGCCCGGCAAAACCTTGACCCGACAAGCCTTGGCGAATTGATTGACCTGGTTGGAAACATTGCCCTGGGCGACACCAAAGCACGAAGCGCCGATGTGCTAGGACATGTTTTTGAATACTTCCTTGGTGAGTTTGCGCTCGCCGAAGGCAAGAAGGGCGGACAGTTCTATACGCCCCGCAGCGTTGTTGAATTACTGGTTGAAATGCTGGAGCCTTATAAGGGAAGAGTCTTCGACCCCTGCTGCGGATCAGGCGGTATGTTCGTACAGTCGGAAAAATTCATAGAGGAAAGAAAAGGACGGATAAACGATATCTCCATTTACGGACAGGAAAGCAATCAGACCACCTGGCGTTTGTGTAAGATGAACCTCGCCATACGGGGCATTGACAGCTCTCAGGTGAAATGGAACAATGAGGGCTCATTCCTGAACGATGCCCACAAAGACCTTAAAGCAGACTATATTATTGCCAATCCTCCCTTTAATGTAAGCGATTGGGGTGGAGACATGTTAAGGAATGACGGACGCTGGCAATACGGAACTCCGCCCGCCGGCAATGCCAATTTTGCCTGGATGCAGCATTTTATTTATCACCTTTGTCCGACAGGACAAGCCGGTATTGTATTGGCTAAAGGAGCGTTGACCTCCAAGACAAGCGGTGAAGGAGAGATAAGGGCAGCCCTGGTGGAAGCCGGCTTGATAGACTGCATTATTAACCTGCCCGCCAAGTTATTCCTGAATACGCAAATCCCGGCGGCACTGTGGTTCCTGAGTCGCGATCGCACTAATGGAAAATTCCGGAACAGAAGCGGCGACATACTGTTTATTGACGCCCGTAATCATGGACACATGATTAACCGCCGCACCCGTGAGCTAAGTCATGAAGATGTTCAGGAAATAGCAGCTACTTACCATACCTGGCGCAATCCGGATGGCAAATATGAAGACATTGCAGGATACTGCGCTTCAGTTCCCGTTGCAAGAATAAAAGAGCTGGATTATGTGCTCACTCCCGGTCGCTATGTTGGTTTGCCGGAAGAGGAGGATGACTTTGATTTTAACGAGCGCTTTGCATCTCTGAAGACAGAATTTGAAGAACAACTAAGGGAAGAAAACAAATTGAACATCAGAATCATAGAGAGTCTAACTAATATTAAAATATCATGAATACATATTTGCTATAATCATTTCATTAACCTTTCTCGTTAACATTATCTATCTTTGCGGTGAAGATTTCTTATAAAACAAATAAGTTAGAAAGGCAATTGACCGTAGCGAGAGAAATGCAGAGAGCATTCGGTACTATGGCTAAGAAGGTTAACCAACGTATGAAAGAATTAAAGGCTTCATCAAACCTTGAAGTTATGAAAACCATTCCCGCAGCAAACTGCCACGAGTTGAAGGGCGACAGACAGGGTGAATTTGCTGTTAATATTTCCCGGAACTACAGAATGATTTTTGAAGCCGCTAACTATCCTTTACCTCTTAAAGATGATAATAGCATAGACTGCACTAAAATTACAGAAATACGGATACTTGGCACGGAAGATTACCATTAAAAATACCTGGCTATGCGACCCGACGTACATCTACAAAAAGAATTGTTAACCCCACCGGGCGACACAATACAGGAAACAATTGATGCCATTGGCATGTCTCAGGCAGAGCTTGCTGAACGTATGGGTCGTTCGAAAGAGAAGCTGAACGGACTGATTAACGGCAGTGAGCCTCTTACCTTGAAGACAGCTATCTTACTTGAAAGAGTCTTAAATATTCCGGCAGCTTTCTGGTTGGAACGTGAAAAAGAGTATCGGCTTGATCTTGCAAAAATTGAAGAACAAGAATTTCTCATCGGCTGTATTGAATGGACAGAAAAATTTCCGGTGAAGGAATTAAAAAGAGGAGCCTGGCTACCCGATACAAAGGATAAGGCTGCAATATCCGGGGAATTATTGAAATTTTTCAGCGTCGCCTCACCTGAGCAATGGAATAATATTTACCTCAATGAATCCGTCACGGCATCATTTAAAATTTCCCTGGCTAATACACAAAGCCCCCATTCAATTTCAGCGTGGTTGCGGATAGGTGAACTCAAAACAAAACAACTTAAACTGCCTGAATACAATAAAAAGGCATTTTCAGGTGCATTGAACGAAATAAAGAAGATTGTTTTTGACCACCCTCATGATTCTTTAATACAGCTACAGGAAAAATGTTTCCGTTGTGGCGTTGCTGTTTTATATACGGCCTGTTTACCCAAAGCGCCTGTATCAGGGGCGGTCTGGTGGAGAGGGAATAACCCGATAATACAATTGTCAGGCAGGTATAAAACAAACGACAGCTTCTGGTTTGCATTTTACCATGAGGCAGGACATATTTTAAAGCATGGTAAAAAGGAAGTTTTCCTTGAAGATGTAAGTGGAAGTCCAATGGATGAAGAAAAGGAAAGTGAAGCTAATGAGTTCGCACAAAAATTGCTTTTTCCCGAAGCTGCCCTTCAAGCCTTAAAGGGAATATTTAATCTACAGGAATCTGACATAATTGAATTTGCTAATAAATATGAAATCCACCCCTCAATAATTGTCGGACAGTTGCAGCATTTCAATATTGTAAGCCATTCAAAGTTCAACCACCTTAAAGAGCCTATTGATATTCCTCCAGACAACCTTGTGAAAATTAAAAGAAATGAGTGAATGGAAAGAATATAAGTTAGGAGATTTAGCTTCAATAAAAGGAGGTAAAAGACTACCAAAAGGTACATTATTGGTTGATTATGAAACACCCCATCCTTACATAAGAATTGTTGATTTGGGTAAGAAATGGATAATGAAAAAAGGTCTACAATTTGTTGAACCTTCTGTCCAAAAGTCAATATCAAAATACACAGTAAAAGCTAATGACGTAATTCTTTCAATTGTGGGCTCCATCGGCTTAGTATCAAGAATTACGAATGAATTAGATGGTGCAAATTTGACGGAAAATTGTGTGAAGATTATTCCTCTAAAGAATCTTGATAAGGATTTTTTGTACTATTATCTCATTTCTCCAACAGGACAAGATGAAATTTTTATCAGAAATGTTGGGGCGGTTCAGCCTAAACTGCCATTGTACAATATTAAGGATATCCCAATTCTTCTACCATCATTATCCGAGCAAATCGCCATTGCCTCCGTTCTCAGCAATTTGGATGATAAAATAGACCTGCTTCACCGCCAAAACGCCACCCTTGAAAAAATAGCCGAAACCATTTTCAGGCAGTGGTTTGTGGAGCCTTTCAATAGATATGTAAACGAAGGAATTGGAGATAATGACTTCTCAAATGCAAAATTTGAAAAATGGGTCGAGGGAACTGTTGGTGGTGAATGGGGTAAGACAAATTCAGAAGGAGACTTCAATAAAATTGTATATTGTTTAAGAGGAACTGATATAGCAGACCTTAATGAAGGCTTACCTGAAAAAACTCCAATCCGATTTGTAAAGGAAGTTAAATTCAAAAATATTGAACCACGCGAAGGAGATTTGATTATTGAAATATCTGGCGGCACTGAAAGTCAATCAACAGGCAGAGTTTGTTATGTAAATCAAGATATCAAAAATCTGTTTATGCATCCGTTAATCTTTTCAAATTTCTGTCGAATGATTAGGGTTAAGAAACCAGAATATTCTTTCTTTTTGTATTGCTACATGAAATATTTATATAATCAAGATGAGTTTTTTAATCTTGAAAATGGCAGTTCAGGTATAAAGAACTTAGATTACAAAGCTTTACTTTTTGAGCTTGAATATCCTATGCCAACCGAAAAGCCAGTATTAGAATTTCATAATCAAGTTGAGCATTTATTTAAAAAAGTTAATCATAATAAAATCCAAATCACTACCCTCGCTGCTTTGCGCGACACTTTGTTGCTAAAACTGATAAGTGGAGAAATTAGAGTGGATATACACTAAAGATAAAAATATAGTTATGAAAAGGACAAAGCCCACGGGATTAGATACATCTTGGAAAGATAAGCACGTTATAAAGGTGCGAGAAGATAAGATTCCAACTGTTTCCGACGATGAACCTGATTCAAAGGCTCTTCATAGTAAAATTGAACCTTGGCTTACTGCATTATTCCAAAGCGAACATTTATCATTATTGGTAGGCAGTGGTCTTTCTAGTGCAGTACATGATTTGGCAACCGGAGAGAGCATGGCCGTAATGTCAAAAATGAATATTTCGGCTTTCAGGGAACAAGTTGATATAAAGTCAAAAGAATCAGCTAGGGATTCAAATCGTGGTTCAGATAATATCGAAGACCAAATAAGGGTGATCAATGAGCTGATAAAAGGGTTAGAAATATATACCTCGTCCGGAGTTTACGGTTCAGGTAAACTAGATAAAAATATCAGAATCTTAAAGAAAGAATTGGAAGACGGGTTAAGTGAATTTGCAAATAGAATTCTTATATGTGAGGATAGGATAATCAATAAAGATGACAACGAAACTACTCCGGCGGAATACCTAATGAGTTTTTTAATGAGTTTTGCAAGCCGGTCTGCTACAAGAGAAAGACTTAATGTGTTCACGTTAAATTATGACAGAATAATCGAGTTTGGCGCTGAATTAGCAGGGATTAGACTGATAGACAGATTTATCGGTTCAATCTCTCCACTTTTCCGTTCCTCCCGGATTGATGTTGACATGCATTACAACCCGCCCGGCATCAGAGGAGAACCACATTATCTTGAAGGGGTTGCGTATTTTACAAAACTCCATGGCTCGCTCGACTGGATTTATAAAGATGGGCATGTACGGAGAATTGCACTTCCTTACGGTACAGATAATATTTCAAAATATGTTCAAAATGCAAATACTCTGCTCATTTATCCTAATTCAGCAAAGGATAGGGAAACCTCAGAATATCCTTATGTTGATTTGTTTAGAGACTTAGCTTCAGCAATTTGCAGACCTAATGCAACTATAGTAATTTATGGTTATGGTTTTGGTGATGACCATGTGAACAGAATTTTAGCAGATATGCTTACAATTCCATCGACACATCTTGTTATTATTTCCTACGATGATTCAGAAGGAAGAGTAAAACACTTTTATGACAAAATTATGCGTCCGGCTCAAATAACAATTTTATTAGGAAAGCATTTCGGTAATTTAAAAATCTTAGTTGATAACTATTTACCCAAGCCGGCTATTGATAAAACTACATTCCGCATGGTTGAACTACTAAAAGCAAGAGGATGGGATCCAAAAGGTAAGGAGGATCAAGTATGAATTTAAGCCCAATAGAAAAAGCAGCATCGTTAAAAATTGGCGTAGTAGAATTTGTGTCTCCCGATGAGATCAGGGTAGGGTTGGATTCTGATGCCCCAGAAGGTATTGCCGCCAATGCTGGTGTACCAAGGTCATTCCCGAGGATTAACAGCTATGTTCTTATTTCAACAGAAGCTGGTTATATTGTTTGTCAAATAGAATGGATTTCCATAGAACGCTCCCCGTTTCCAAAGCGCAAAGGTTTTCAGGACTACGGACTTGTGGATTTACCGTTTCCTTTAAGAAAGATGCGGGTAAACCCCCTGGGTATTTTAAGAAATGATTTAGAAGACAAATATGAATTTAAAAGAGGTGTTCAGACATTTCCCAGTGTCGGAGAACCTGTATTTATACCAACGGATAATCAACTTATAGCTATTGTTGAGTCCGGGGAACGCAGGCGGATAAAAATTGGAACAAGTCCCCTTGCTGCTAATGCCGAGGTTTGTGTTGATCCGGATCGCCTTTTCGGTCGCCACCTTGCCGTTCTGGGTAATACAGGTAGCGGTAAGTCATGTACTGTGGCAGGATTAATTCAATGGTCCCTTAAAGAAGCTAAAGAAAAATCGGCAGATTCAAAAAAAAATCCGAATGCGAGATTTATTATACTTGATCCTAACGGAGAATATAAGAGTGTATTTAAGGAAACTGGCAGAGTCTTTCAGGTAAATTCAGATAAAAATTCTTTACAAGTTCCACTTTGGTTTTGGAATAGTTATGAATGGTCTTCTTTTACTCAGGCTAGCTCAAAAGCTCAGGTACCTATTTTAAAACGAGCTTTACGTGCTATGAGAAATGAAGAATTTGAAGTTCAGGAAGATGTAAAAGTTGAAGCAAAGCGATTTGTAGGTGTAATTATTGAATCATGCATAGCAAGTAAAAACTCAGGTGAGCCTTATAAACCATTTCCTCATCATAAAAACTTCATAGAAAGAATAAAGCGATGGAAAAAGAGTATCGAAAGCTATAGTTCAAAAATAACATCAACAGATTTAAGTAGTCTGATAACTATTTTGGATACTGCTTATAATGATCATACAACACAAATAAGAAGCAACTATACTGATTACACTATTTTTCAGGTTGAAGAGGTTGATATTATTATTTCAACACTAAAAGATGCTTTTAAAAATCTTGGCGGCACAGAAAAGGAATTGCTACCGAAGCACGAGGATATTCCTATTAGGTTTTCAGGCGATGTTTTTGTCAACTATATGCAAGCTTTAGCACAAGATGAAGGCAGTGAGCAATATATTGAGTTCTTAATTGCCCGTATTCGTACTATGCTAGCAGATACGCGAATGAATACAGTCATAGGTGATGAGATTGATATTACTCTCGAAGAATGGCTTAATGAATATATAGGAAAAAGTGAATCAGAAAACGGCTGTGTAACTGTTATTGATTTATCGTTAGTTCCAATGGAAATCATTCATATTGTTACTGCCGTCATTGCCAGAATTACATTTGAAGCACTACAAAGATACCGCAGAACAAATAACGAATCATTACCAACGGTACTGGTAATGGAGGAAGCGCATACATTCATAAAAAGATACAAAGAAGATGGTGAAAACGTCAGCGCATCAAATATTTGTTGTCAGGTATTTGAAAAAATATCAAGAGAAGGGAGGAAATTTGGTCTCGGTTTGGTATTATCGTCACAAAGACCATCTGAACTGTCGCCAACAGTTTTGTCTCAGTGCAATACTTTTTTATTACACAGAATCAGTAATGATCGTGACCAAGAATTGGTCAAGCAACTTGTTCCCGATAATTTAAGAGGATTGTTACGTGAATTGCCATCATTGCCCTCTCAACAAGCAATTTTGCTAGGATGGGCGTCTGAGTTACCTGTAATGGTAAATATCAATGATTTAGATGAGCATGAAAGGCCTCATTCTGATGATCCAGATTTTTGGAATGTTTGGACTCGGAAAAACATTGAAGGAAATGCAGTCACAAGGGATATTGACTGGAAAAGAATAGTGGATGAGTGGCAACAGAATTCTCCATCTGATCTTGCAACCGATACAATAGAAACTCAGCCACCTGAATTACAAGACAATAAAAGCCTAAGTACATAAATTACAACAGAGCTTCGACATGATAAGTAATAAAAATCACTCATCCGACATCATTCTTTACAGTTCTCCCGAAGGGAACATCAGGGTTGAGGTTGTATACCTGGGTGAAACATTCTGGCTTACACAAAAGCGAATGGCTGAACTTTTCGGGGTTGAAGTGCCAGCGGTGAGCAAGCACCTGAAAAATATCTTTGAAACAGGTGAGTTACAAGAAGGTTCAGTTATTTCCAAAATGGAAACAACTGCCGCTGATGGGAAAAATTACCAGACTGCGTTTTACAACCTGGACGCAATCATTGCTGTCGGGTACAGGGTAAACAGCAAACAGGCAACGCAGTTCCGGATTTGGGCTACAAAAACACTCCGGGAGTTTATCATAAAAGGCTTTGTTTTGGATGATGAGCGGCTGAAACAGGGACACCGCTTTGGCAAGGATTACTTTGATGAATTGCTGGAACGCATCCGGGAGATTCGTGCCAGTGAAAGGCGGTTCTATCTGAAAATAACTGACATCTATGAGCAGTGCAGTATTGATTATAACAAAGATGCGGAAATTACCCAAATATTTTTTAAGACCGTTCAGAACAAACTTCATTGGGCAATAACCGGTAAGACAGCAGCTCAAATCATTGCGGAACGGGCACAGTCATCTGCGCAGAATATGGGACTCCAAACATGGAAAAATGCACCTGCCGGTAAGATCTTGAAGACAGATGTAAGCATTGCCAAAAACTACCTGTTTGAAAAAGAAATTAAGGAACTTGAACGGATAGTAAGCATGTATCTCGACTATGCCGAAAACCAGGCAGCAAGACAAATTCCTATGAAGATGTCGGATTGGGTGAAAAAACTAGATGCTTTTCTTCAGTTTAATGAATATAAAATACTGAAAGATGCCGGAAAAGTAAGCCATGAAGTGGCAAAAAGGCTGGCAGAGAAAGAGTATGAAAAATTCCGCATTACCCAGGATAAAGATTTTGAAAGTGATTTTGATAAAGAAATAAAAAAGCTCAAAGCTGCTAAGAAGGGAAAATGATACGGCTCACTGAAAATATCATTGAATCATTTACCATTGGATTGCTGGAGAAACTTGGCTATGAACACATCTATGCTCCGGATATAGCACCCGATCTGTCCGCTGAAGCCCCGGCAGGCACAGGTGGTGACACTGCGGCCGGATCAGCATCCGATATCAGGGAAAGCTATGAGCAGGTTCTATTGATAAACCGTTTACGAGATGCAGTAAAGCGGATCAATAAGCTGATACCAGCCGATGCTCAAGCCGGAGCCATTAAGGACATCCAGCGTATTGCCTCGCCTGAGCTATTGGCAAATAACGAAGCATTCCACAAGCTTTTAACGGAGGGTATTCCTGTTTCAAAAAGAGTAGATGGCGATGACCGTGGTGACCGTGTCTGGCTGATCGATTTCAAAAACCCACTCAACAATGACTTTGTCGTTGCCAACCAGTTTACCGTTGTTGAGAGTAATCCTTCCAT
Source organism: uncultured Rikenella sp. (assembly GCA_964488645.1). Lineage (GTDB taxonomy): Bacteria > Bacteroidota > Bacteroidia > Bacteroidales > VadinHA17 > SR-FBR-E99. Next base: position 13,119 of record CAZAVK010000034.1, read on the forward strand.
CGGTGGAACAGTCGCTCATAAGCGCCCAGATGTGATCTTGTTTATCAACGGGATTCCACTGGTGGTTATGGAGTTAAAAAATGCTGCCGATGAGAATGCTACCATCCATTCGGCTTTCAGACAGATTGAAACATATAAATCAGTAATTCCAACGCTTTTCACTTACAATGGATTTGTAATAATCTCCGATGGCCTGGAAGCAAAGTCTGGTTCCATTTCGGCAGGCTTTAGCCGTTTTATGGCCTGGAAATCAGCTGATGGCAAATCAGAGGCATCTCACCTAATGAGTCAGTTGGAGACCCTTATTTCAGGGATGCTTAATAAGGAAACACTGATTGATCTTATTCGCCATTTCGTTGTATTTGAAAAGTCTAAACGGGAAGATCCGGAGACAGGAATCATCACTATTACCACCGTTAAAAAGCTGGCAGCTTATCACCAATACTACGCCGTAAACCGTGCCGTTGAATCTACATTAAGGGCTGCAGACTTTTCGTCAAAAAAGGAAGCTATATCAGATACACTCAGGGAATCACCGGAGAGCTACGGATTGCCGGGTGTAAAAAAGCAACCGGCGGGTGACCGGAAAGGTGGTGTGGTTTGGCATACACAAGGCAGCGGGAAATCGCTTTCGATGGTATTCTACACAGGGAAAATTGTGCTGGCAATGGATAATCCCACCATAGTAGTCATTACTGACCGCAATGATCTGGATGACCAGCTGTTTGACACCTTTGCTGCATCGAAACAGCTTTTGCGACAGGAGCCCGTACAGGCAGAAAACAGGAACCATCTGAAAGAGCTTTTAAAAGTTGGTTCGGGTGGTGTTGTTTTCACCACCATTCAAAAATTCCAGCCCGAAGAAGGCAATGTGTATGAATTGCTTTCCAACAGACAGAATATTGTGGTAATTGCCGACGAAGCACACCGTACTCAATATGGATTTAAGGCTAAGACCATAGATCATAAAGACGAAACAGGTGATGTCATCGGTAAAAGAATCGTTTACGGTTTTGCCAAATACCTGCGTGATGCCCTGCCCAATGCAACATATCTGGGCTTCACGGGCACACCCATTGAGAGTATTGATGTTAACACGCCAGCTGTTTTCGGTAACTATGTGGATATTTATGATGTAGCCCAGGCTGTTGAAGATGGTTCAACCGTCCGCATATATTATGAAAGCCGCCTGGCACAAGTTAACCTGACTGAGGAAGGGAAAGCATTGGTTGATGAGGTGGATGAAGAACTCAGTCAGGGCGATTTAACTGATACACAAAAAGCGATTGCCAAATGGACCCAGCTGGAAGCGCTGGTTGGCAGTGAAAACCGGATTAATCAGGTTGCCAAAGACATTATTGAGCATTTTGAACAACGACAGACCGTTTTTGAGGGGAAAGGCATGATCGTTACCATGAGTCGCCGTATTGCAGCTGATTTGTATGAAGTCGTTACCAGGCTGAAACCCGAATGGCATTCCGACAAATTGAACAAAGGTGTTATAAAGGTGGTAATGACCTCAGCATCATCTGACGGTCCCGGAATAGCAAAACATCATACCACCAAAGAACAACGCAGGACACTGGCCGAACGGATGAAAAATCCCGATGATGAGCTGAAGCTCGTTATTGTCAGGGACATGTGGCTCACGGGTTTTGATGTCCCGGGTTTGCATACCCTTTATATAGACAAGCCAATGAAGGGGCACAACCTGATGCAGGCCATTGCAAGGGTAAACCGGGTATATAAAGACAAGCCCGGCGGACTGATTGTAGATTATCTGGGCATAGCATCTGACTTGAAAAAAGCACTCTCATTTTACTCCGATGCGGGTGGTAAAGGTGAGCCGGCTATCCTGCAGGAACAGGCTGTGCATCTGATGCTGGAAAAGCTCGAAGTAATCTCCAATATGTATAACGGATTTAACTATGGGGATTACTTCGAAGCCGATACTTCAAAAAAGCTTTCCATGATCCTGGCAGCCGAAGAACATATATTGGGCCTTACAGACGGGAAAAAGCGTTACATCAATGAAGTCACGGCTCTTTCGAAAGCCTTCGCCATTGCCATTCCCCACGAGCAGGCAATGGATGTCAAGCATGAAGTTTCATTCTTTCAGGCTGTCAAAGCGCGACTGGCAAAATTTGATGTCACAGGATCAGGCAGAACGGACGAAGAGATAGAAACCACTATCCGACAGGTAATTGATAAAGCTTTGGTGACTGAAAAGGTTATTGATGTTTTCGATGCTGCAGGATTAAAGAAACCGGATATTTCAATTCTTTCAGAAGAGTTCCTGCTGGAACTGAAAGGGATGAAGCATAAAAATATAGCTCTCGAAGTTTTGAAAAAAATACTCAATGATGAAATTAAATCGAGGGCCCAAAAGAATCTTGTTAAGAGCAAGTCCTTAATGGAGATGCTGGAAAACGCCATTAAGAAATACCATAATAAAATATTAACGGCAGCCGAGGTAATCGAAGAACTGATAAGTCTGAGTAAAGACATAGTGGCGATGGACAACGAAGCCAGTGCGATGGGTCTATCGGATTTTGAATATGCCTTTTATACAGCCGTCGCGAACAACGACAGCGCAAGGGAGCTTATGCAAAAAGACAAGTTGCGTGAATTAGCTGTGGTATTGACCGAAACCGTAAAACAAAACGCTTCGATTGACTGGACGATAAAAGAAAGTGTGAAAGCCAAATTGAAAGTTGCGGTAAAACGGTTATTGCGTAAATATGGTTATCCGCCCGATATGCAGATGCTGGCAACCGAGACTGTATTAAGGCAAGCTGAGATGATTGCAAATGAACTGACAAACAGGTAAGCCTTGGCTTAAGCTTTTAACCTATACAGGGACCACCTGCCAAGAACACACTGATTGGAACACTAGCTATAAAAAATAAACGACTGATATTCAGTCGTTTATTGAGCTAGTCGCGGTGCGGACGGGACTCGAACCCGCGACCCCCGGCGTGACAGGCCGGTATTCTAACCGTGCTGAACTACCGCACCAAAAGCGACGCAAAAATAATCCATTTTTTTATACCTCAAAACATTTTGTTCAAATTGTTTATTCCGGACTAATTGACCCCTCATTCCGGGTTATTGACCCCTCTGCC
>CAZAVK010000035.1:0-16199 GCA_964488645.1 uncultured Rikenella sp.
CGGCGCATCTGCATCTGTGTACCTTCACCGCAGTCTATCAAATACAACCGCTCATGGGCATTCAGCACATGAGCGGTCGGATTTCTGTCTGCTGCAGGAAGGGCGGAGCTTGTCCCAAGTATGGTAAGCCTGAATGCCATCCTACGGCCACAACTCAGGAGATAAGCTTCTCTGCCTCCTCCGTATCAGGTGTTATGGAGATCACTGTATCAAGCTGCGAGATGGTAATCAGTCTCTCAACGGCCTCATTCAGTCCACACAGGACAAAGGTGCCGCCTGCATTCTTGCAGAGCCTGTTGGCCACAAGGATGGCACTCAGACCTGACGAATCACAGTACTGGCACTGCTGCAGATCGAGGATGATATTCTTCTCACCCTTGCCCGAGATAAGTACAAGCTCCGATTTGAGAGAGGGAGCTATATGTGTGTCAAGCTTCTCAGTCTCAATGCTGATCACCGTGTGGGTTTCCTTTTTTGAAATATTGAAGTCCATATCGGGTAATTTTGCAACTAAAAATAAGGTTATTTTTTCTTTTTACCTACATTCTTAGCCTCTTTTTCTTCCATCTCCTCTTTCAGGGCAGCCAGCTCGGTGATATCACCTAGGGTGGTCTTCTCAAGGCTGGCCTTGATCTTACGGGCAGCTTTCCTGGTGCTGTCAGCCTCTGAACGCTTGGCCGAGACTTCTGCACCCTTTCTCTCATCCTCCCAGATGCGGCTATGGGAAACGATGATCTTCTTGGCTCCCTTATTGAACTCGATCACCTTGAAGTTGAGCTTCTCATCAAGGGCAGCCTGGGTGCCGTCTTCCTTGACCAGGTGCTTGGGAGTGGCAAAGCCCTCAACACCGTAGGGCAGTGCGATCACTGCTCCCTTGTCAAAGAGCTCCACAACAGTACCTTCATGTATCGAGTCTACCGTAAACATATCCTCAAATACATCCCACGGGTTCTCCTCAAGCTGCTTGTGCCCGAGGCTGAGCCTCCTGTTCTCCTTGTCAATCTCCAGTACCACCACCTCTATCTCGGCATCAATCGAGGTGAACTCGGCAGGATGCTTGATCTTCTTGGTCCATGAGAGGTCTGAGATATGTATGAGCCCGTCAACACCCTCTTCAATCTCAACGAACACACCGAAGTTGGTGAAGTTGCGTACGCGGGCCATATGACGTGAGCCGACTGCATACCTGATCTCGATATTCTCCCACGGATCGGGCTTGAGCTGCTTGATGCCGAGTGACATCTTGCGCTCCTCGCGGTCGAGGGTAAGTATTACCGCCTCAACCTCATCACCAACCTTCATGAACTCCTGTGCACTGCGCAGGTGCTGTGACCATGACATCTCAGAGACGTGTATAAGACCTTCGACACCCGGTGCTATCTCAACAAAAGCACCATAGTCGGCCATTACCACCACCTTGCCATGAACCTTGTCACCCACCTGCAGGGTCTCGCTCAGTGAATCCCACGGATGCGGGGTGAGCTGTTTGTAGCCGAGGGCTATCCTCTTCTTGGCATCATCAAAGTCGAGTATTACGACATTGAGCTTCTGGTCAAGCTGGACAATCTCCTCCGGATGGTTTACCCTGCCCCAGGAGAGGTCTGTTATATGTATCAGGCCATCAACGCCGCCAAGGTCAATGAAGACACCGTATGAGGTGATGTTCTTGACGGTGCCCTCAAGCACCTGGCCCTTCTCAAGCCTCGAGATAATCTCTTTCTTCTGCTGCTCAAGCTCCGCCTCTATCAGCGCCTTGTGCGAGACAACCACGTTCTTGAACTCCTGGTTGATCTTCACCACCTTGAACTCCATCGTCTTGCCTACATAGACATCATAGTCGCGGATCGGTTTAACGTCTATCTGCGAACCCGGCAGGAATGATTCGATGCCGAAGACATCCACGATCATACCGCCCTTGGTACGACACTTGATGTAACCGGTGATGATCTCGTTGTTCTCAAGAGCCCTGTTTACACGGTCCCATGAGTTGTATGCCCTGGCCTTCTTGTGTGACAGCACCAGCTGACCCTTCTTGTCCTCCTGGCTCTCCACATAGACCTCCACCCGGTCTCCCACCTTCAGGTCAGGATTGTACCGGAATTCGTTCAGGCTGACTACACCTTCAGACTTCTGCCCGATATTGATGACCACCTCGCGGTTGTTCATGGCAATAACCACCCCCTCAACCACTTCGTCAACGGCTACGGTCGAAAGGGTATCCATGTACTGCTTCTCCTGCTCTGAACGATTCTCCGTAGATGTGAAACCGCCCTTCTCGTAGGCCTCCCAGTCAAACTCGCCGGGTGTTGTGGCAACAACCGCTGCTGCTGTTGCGACAGGAGCCTCAGCCACGCTGTTCTTTACCTTTTTTTCCCTGAGGATGGGCCTCTCCTCCTCAACCATCTCACCGGCCGACTCGGTAACGATCTCCCCGGACTTTACGGCAGCTTCATCTGAAATAACCTCTTCCGGTTTCGTGACCTCAGCTGCAGGTTCATTTACCCTCTTCTCTTCGCCGGCGGCGCCAGCCTGTTCAATATTCTCACTCATGTTTGTTAAAAGAATTGAATTTTAATAAGTTAGACATTATGTGATTTGAAAATTGCTTGCAAAGATAACTATTTTTCCATTCACTGCTGAACAATTTACAGATTTTCAGGGTCTAAAGAATTAAATCTCCTGATATGAGGGGCTTACTTTTCAGATCACCGCTTTATTTCTATTTTTGTCAGCTGAGACTTATTAAACTGCAGAGATGAAAGGTATCATTCTTGCCGGCGGTTCCGGCACCAGGCTTCATCCCATCACCGAGGCCATTTCCAAGCAACTGCTGCCCGTCTATGACAAGCCCATGATCTACTATCCGCTGTCAGCGCTTATGCTGGCCGGCATCCGCGATATTCTGATCATCTCCACCCCGCGTGACCTGCCCAGCTTCAGGGCGTTGCTGGGTGATGGCAGTCGCCTGGGCATGAGCTTCTCATACCGGGAACAGCCCTCGCCTGACGGGCTGGCACAGGCCTTCATAATAGGCGAAGATTTCATTGGCGATGACAATGTCTGCATGATACTGGGTGACAATATATTCTACGGACAGGGCTTCGGTCCTATCCTTCAGCAGGCCGCCCTGCTCACTGAGGGTGCACTGGTATTCGGTTATCCGGTACATGATCCCGAGCGCTACGGGGTGGTTGAGTTCGACACGAACATGAGGGCGGTCAGCATTGAGGAGAAACCCGCCAGGCCCAAGTCGCACTATGCCGTCACCGGCCTCTACTTCTATGACAATACCGTTGCCTCGCGGGCCCGGGGACTGAAGCCCTCGGCACGCGGTGAGCTGGAGATCACCGATCTCAACAGGCTCTACCTCGAGGAGGGGAAGCTTGAGGTGAAACTGCTTGGACGCGGGATGGCCTGGCTCGATACCGGTACCTTCGACAGCCTGCTGCAGGCCTCAAACTTCATTGCCACCCTGCAGCAGCGACAGGGGCTCAGTGCATCATGTATCGAGGAGATTGCCTACAAAAGAGGCTTCATCAGCCGTGAACAGCTGATAGAGCTTGCAACACCGCTGGCAAAGAGCCAGTACGGGCAATACCTGCTGAAAATGGCCAATGAGGAGTTCTGACAATGAAGATACACGAGACAGAATTCCGGGGACTGCTCATTATTGAGCCCGATGTATATCATGATGCCCGCGGCTACTTCTTCGAGGGCTTCAACAAGAGGAAATATGCCGGTCACGGATTCACCTATGAACCGGTGCAGGACAATGAGTCGAGCTCATCACGGGGAGTTGTACGCGGACTCCACTACCAGGAAGAGCCCTTTGCCCAGGCCAAACTGATCAGGGTGATCAGGGGCCAGATATACGATGTGGCCCTCGACCTGCGGGTCGGGTCGCCGACATACGGCAGGTGGTACGGGCTGGTGATCGATTCCGAAAAGAAGCAGCAGTTTTTTATCCCGAAAGGATTTGCCCATGGCTTCTCCGTACTCAGTGAGAGAGCGATAGTACTCTACAAGTGTGACAACTACTATTCACCTCAGCATGAAAGAGGTATAAACGCACTCGACCCCGCTCTCGGTATAGACTGGATGGTGAGTGACCACAACCGTACAATCAGTCCGCGCGACACGGGACTGCCTCTCTTCCGTGATATAGTCTCAACCTTCACATACGGCCAATGACTACCATACTGGTCACCGGTGCTGCCGGTCAGCTGGGCAGCGAACTAAGGGAGCTCTCATCCCGATACGGGGGGTATGAGTTCATCTTCACCGACAGCGCTGAGATGGATATCACTGACAGTACCGCCACTGCGGCATTTATTGCCGCTGCAAAGCCTGCATGGATCATCAACTGCGCCTCATATACCGCGGTTGACCGGGCCGAGGAGGAGGAAGATCTCGCCAATGCCGTCAATGCCTCCGGGGTGGAGAACCTCGTGAAGGCAATCTCAGGAACAGGATGCAGACTGATACATATCTCGACCGACTATGTATTTGACGGAAAACAGCCGGTGCCATATACCGAGGAGGATATCCCCTCTCCGGTCACCGCCTACGGACGCAGCAAGCTGAAAGGTGAGAAGTGGGCCCTGGGCTACAGTGAGGGAATGGTCATCAGAACCTCATGGCTCTACTCAGCCTACGGCAATAATTTCGTCAGAACGATCCTCCGCAAGGCAGGCATGTCAAACAGCCTGAACGTAGTCTTTGACCAGACCGGGACACCCACCTATGCCGCCGACCTGGCAGCCGCAATCATGAGTATAGTCAGCGGAGTCATCAGGCTGAACCATACCTTTGTACCCGGCATACTGCATTACTCCAATGAGGGCGTCTGCAGCTGGTTTGACCTGGCCTGCGAGATAGTGCGTGAAGCCGGATCAGAGTGCACCGTTCACCCGGTCAGAAGCTCTGAGTATCCCTCAAGAGCGGTACGGCCGGCATACAGCGTGCTTGATAAAGCGAAGATCAGGGAGAATTACGGGATTGAGATACCCCACTGGAGAACCAGCCTTAAAAAGTGCATATCAAAAATCAACAGAATATGATCAACATCGATGAAATCAGGAAAAAGGCAGCCGTATGGCTTGGCAGCGAGTTTGATGAAGCCACCCGCAATGAGGTGAAGCATATGCTTGACCATGACGAGAAAGGGCTTATTGATTCCTTCTACAAGGACCTGGAGTTCGGGACTGGCGGAATGCGCGGGATCATGGGTGCCGGAACCAGCAAGATGAACCGCTACACACTGGGCATGGCCACACAGGGATTATGCAATTACCTGAAGAAAAATGCAGCCAATCCGTCAGACATCAAGGTGGCAATAGCCTACGACTCACGCAACAACAGCAGCTACTTTGCCGGGGTTGCAGCAGAGATATTCGCGGCCAACGGCTTTTCAGCCCTCCTCTTCGAATCGCTCCGGCCCACGCCGGTGCTCTCATTCACGCTCAGGCACTACGGCTGCGATGCGGGAGTGATACTGACGGCATCGCACAACCCCAAAGAGTACAACGGCTACAAGGTCTACTGGAATGATGGCGGTCAGGTGGTCAAACCCCATGACAAAGGTATCATTGAAGAGGTACGCCGTATCAGTTCGGTGACCGAGATAGCCTCCGGCGGCGATCCGTCAAGGATCATCTCCATTGGCGCCGAGACCGACCGCATGTTCTTTGACGAGTCGGTGAAGATGAGCCTCAACCCTGACATAATCAGGAGAAACAGCGACATGGGTATCGTCTATACACCCCTGCATGGCACAGGTTACCGGATGGTGCCGGAGCTGCTTGCCCTATACGGCTTCAGGAAGGTATACCCTGTAGAGGCGCAGAGCATACCCGACGGCAACTTCCCGACACTGATCTCACCCAACCCGGAGGAGCCCGAGGCCCTCTCAATGGCGCTTGCCCTGGCACGCGAGAAGGGAGCCGACCTGGTGATGGCCACCGACCCTGACGCCGACAGGCTGGGTATAGCCGTACGCAAACCCTCGGGCGAGTTTGAACTGCTGAACGGAAACCAGACCGCAGCACTGCTTACCTGGTATATTATCAGCCAGAGGAAAGAGAAGAAGATGCTGAAGGGTAATGAATACATCATCAGCACCATAGTGACGTCAGGCATCCTCAACCGGATAGCTGAGAGAAACGGGGTGAAGTGCTACAATGTGCTGACCGGGTTCAAATACTTCGCCGAACTGATGCGGGCCCTCGAGGGTAAGGAGAAATATATCGGCGGAGGAGAGGAGAGTTTCGGATATATGCCGGGCGACTTCGTACGCGATAAGGACGCGGTGACATCATGCGCAATGGTTGCCGAGACTGCCGCATGGGCAGCAGACCGCGGGAAATCACTGTGGGACCTGCTGATAGATATCTACCTCGAATACGGGCTCTTCCGTGAAAAGCTGGTCAACGTGGTAAGGAAAGGAGCTGAGGGAGCTGCCGAGATAAAGGCAATGATGGAGGGATACCGCACAGATCCGCCAAAAAAGATAGCCGGAACAGAAGTGGTACGTATAGATGACTACCAGTCACTCATCTCAAGGGATCTGACAACGGGGAAGGAGTCTGCACTGACCCTCGAGAAGTCAAACGTGCTGCAGTTCTTCCTGGCTGACGGGACACGCATCTCTGTGCGCCCCTCAGGCACTGAGCCCAAGATCAAGTATTACTTCACCGCAAACAAGCCGCTGGCTGAGGCCGCCCTGTTCGGGAGGGAATGGGAGAAGCTGGGTGACCGTATCGATGCCATCATCCACGACCTGAAGCTGTAAGTCAACACCCGCAGACAGAGACAGGTGGGTGTCAGCTGATTCCTGCCGGCTTCCCACAACAGGCCATTCGCCGATGAACTGCAAAGGCGCCGGTCTTCCACCGGCAATCACTCTCCTATGATCTTCACCAGCACCCGCTTTCGTCTTTTCCCGTCATATTCACCGTAGAATATCTGTTCCCACGGTCCGAAATCGAGCCTCCCCCCGGTTACTGCCACCACCACCTCGCGTCCCATTACCTGCCGTTTGAGGTGAGCATCTGCGTTGTCTTCGAAGCCATTATGACGGTACTGAGAATGTGGTTTCTCAGGTGCAAGCTTCTCCAGCCACACCTCAAAGTCATGATGAAGGCCGCTCTCATCATCATTGATAAAGACCGAGCTTGTGATATGCATGGCGTTGACCAGCACCAGGCCCTCTCGTATACCGCTGTCAGCCAGGCACTGTTCAACATGTGGGGTGATATTGAGGTAGGCCCTGCGGGAAGGGGTCTCAAACCAGAGTTCCTTTCGGTATGATTTCATGGCGATTATGGTTTAGCTGACTGTTTCATTGATAAAAGTAGTCATTAATTGAGTTTGTCATATGATCTTTATCCCCTTATGGGGGAAGCTGCCGGCAGGTGAGCCTTTTCCGGCCGATGGAGGAATCTGCCGGCAGAGGCCGCAGATACCATTCAGGCGTCAGACAGTCTCTCGGCCTGCCGCTCCCGCATCACCCTCTCCCGGGCGAATCGCCGAAGGCTGCCCTCCTGCCCTCCCTGCACCTCCCACTGCCTGAGAAGCTTCATCTGCCGTGGCGCGAGGTAGAGAGTCGAGAGTCCTTTTCCTGCTGCAAGCGCGACAGCGGCAGCCACCACTCCTACCAGATCGAGGAATACCGTACCGGTGAAGAGCAGTACTATTATCCCGATCAGTTCGGTGGCAGTTGCCTTCGATATCGCTCCGGTGGTACCGTTGACCACGAAGAGTGCCCGCTGGAAGTTGAGCAGCACGGTGAACGCCGGCAGCAGTATCATTATCTTGAGCGGCAGGTAGGCTAGTCCGGCCAGCTCCTCCGTGAGCCCCGACACATCAATGAACCAGAGCCTGGCCAGCGGGGTGAAGGCCAGGAGGCTGATCAGAAGGGTGACTACCGCGCCCAGCGCCGTGGCATAGTTCCTCAGTACGGCGTAGTTCTGCCTCTCCCGCCCTATGAGGGCTATGGTCACCTCCTGGAAGGAGAGTCCCAGGCTCCGGAAGATAAAGACCAGCGAGTTTACCACGGGCAATACCGCCAGCGATTCCACGGCCATCCTGCTGCGGCCGAGAAAGAAGGTGACGAACGGATGTACGCCCAGTGACAATAGTGAGGTGAGTGCCAGCGGGTAGTAGAATTTCGCAATGGTTCGCAGCCGCAGTGAGCTGTTGCCGGGGTCATCGGTCTCCATCAGCTTCCTGATGGTTGAGAGCGCCATCCAGCGTGTGGCTATCGCCTCCAGCAACACCGCCACCGACATCGCAGCAGCACCCACATATGCTCCCCTGATGCCTGTCGAATAAAGCAGAACACCCACCACAACAATGGTTGTCAGCCTGACCATCGTACCGTAGGTCACCCTTCTGGTCAGGTGATTGCGTATGAGGATACCCTGATAGAAGCGACGATAGCCTATCGAGGCTGCCCAGGGAAGGAAGATCAGCAGAGCCGTGTGGGCCAGCGCAGCCACCTCCTCAGGGACATCCATCACCTCAATGACAATAAACCGGAAGACAGGAGGTATCAGCATGATCAGCTGGGCGGTGGTGACCGTGAGATTGAGCAGATCTGCAAACCGCTTGAGCTTGAGATAGGAGTGCCTGCCGGTAACCAGTGCTGTGGAGGCACTCATGAGCATGATGATGGGAGCCTCTATGATCATGGCAAAGGAGCCGGCAATGCCAAAGGCTGCCAGGTTGATCTTGGCATCACTGAGACGTGAGACAAAGGAGATAAGGAATGGCTGCTCAAAGGCCATCATCAGCCAGGTGAGCGCCAGTGGGCCCCAGAAGAGGAAAATCTTCCGGTATGTCAGCCTTTCGGTAATATCCATACCCGCGGAAAGTGCAAATATAAGAGTAAAAGACTGACTGCATGATATCAGCGGATATGTTGCACAGCCTCCTTGAAAGGAACAATCACCTGCACGCCTGACCCTCCGATACCAGGTCCCGGGCAAGGCTTCATGCCTGCAGGGCAACTGACCACTGCGACTGCGGAGAGCCGGCCTGCCAAGATACTTTTACATGCGGTTCACTGTGAGCCGGCGAACCAGTTGTCAGGGAAGTTTACCAGGTAGACCTTGTCGGTGGCCCTGGTCAGTGCGGTGTAAAACCACTTGAGGTAATCGATGGTAGGCTCCTGGCGGCTGAACATACCCTGGTCAATGAAGACCCTCTCCCACTGCCCGCCCTGCGCCTTGTGGCATGTCACTGCATAGGCGAACTTCACCTGCAGCGCATTGTAATAGGGATCTTCCCTGACCGCCTCATACTGCTTCCTCTTCGACCTGATGTCCGGATAGTCGGCCAGCACGGCATAATAGAGCTCGCGCGACTTTTCGGGTGAGAGCGAGGGTGTCTTCATCATCAGTGTATCCAGCATCACCTTTGCCTCAAGCTCCAGCTCCGTGTCGCCAAACCACAGTGTCATATCAGCGAAGCGCATCCCATACACCTCCTCGAGGTTTCTTATGCGGCGTACTTCAGCTATATCACCGTTGGCAATGAATGAGCCGCCCTCCTCATCCCTCAGCCAGTAGTAGTTGTTCTTGACAACCATTATCACATCGCCGCTGCTGATCTCCTCCTCGCGAAAGAACACCTGGTTGCGGATGCCCTGGTTATACCTGTTGGCCAGGCTGTTGGAGTTGACCACCACGATGGTGCCGTCAGTACCGCACCTGTCATAGGTTTCTGTAAGCCGTTCAATCAGGTCGGCACCGGCAAGCCGTTCAATATCGGTATACCCCTCTGTCACCAGGCCGGGTACCGACAAGTCATTAGCATCAAGCTGCCGCCTCACTGCGGTGGCATTCATCAATATTCCCGACCCTTCACTCTGTCTTATCACCTGGCGCAGCTCGCAGCTGATGAGGCCGAAGCCGGTTGACCGCAGCACCGCTTCATCGAGGGCGGGACTGACAACCGACCCTACCGGCGGCAGCTGCGCCACATCGCCAACCAGTATCAGCTTGCAGTTGCTTCCGGAATAGACATACTCAAACAGGTCATCAAGCAGCCGGCCGCTCCCGAACATTGACTCATCTGACGACTCGCCGGGTATCATGGAAGCCTCATCAACAATGAACCATGTCTCCCGGTGCAGGTTACGGTCAAGCACAAACCTGCCCACACCGTCGGTGGCAGACTTTTGCCTGTAGATCTTCCGATGTATGGTGCTGGCCTCCATGCCGGTATATGACTTCAGCACCTTGGCGGCCCGCCCCGTAGGAGCCAGCAGTACCGACCGCTGACGTAAAACCGAAAGAGTGATTACAAGCGATGCAATAACACTGGTCTTGCCTGTACCTGCATAACCGGTCATCAGAAAGAGAGTGTCATTGGAGTTGTCTGCCACGTATCCGGCCAGCAGGCGAATACATTCTGACTGATCACCAGTGGGCGGATAACCCAGGTTCTTCAGAAGCAGGGTCTCAATATTCTGCTGTCTCATTTTATTGTGTCAAACCGGCCGGCAGTCTGCTTTTTTTATAAATTTGCACTAAATTAGTCAACAAAGGATTATTAAAAAAAATGAAAACCGCCCTCAACATCGTATTTACGGTAATTATTCTGGTACTGGTCTATTTCCTGGTCGAAAGCATCATGAAGCCCATCAGGTTCAACAAGGAGAAAGATCGTAGAGAGGCCCTCATCAAGGAGAGACTGATTGATATCCGTACTGCCCAGGAGGCATTCAAATCAGTGAAGGGGCACTATACAGGCAGCTTTGACACCCTGATCACCTTCCTGAAGACAGACTCCATACCGGTGGTATTCAAAAGGGGATCACTGACTGACGACATGATTGCTTCGGGTATCACCTCCGAGAGAGAGGCCGTCAGGAGAGGCCTGATAAGCCGGGATACCAGCTATATACCCGTTCGCGATACCATCTTCAGCAAAGGGTTTCCCGTTGAACAGCTGAGGTATGTACCCGGCGTTGACAATGCCGAATTCCAGATGTCTGCCGGCCGGGTGATGACCTCGTCAATGGTGCTGGTGAACGTATTTGAAGCCTATGTGCTCAATGATGTGTTCCTCGCCGATATGGACAGGCAACTGGTCATCAACTACAATGACCAGCGGATGAAGAGCTCGGCCGGATTTCCCGGCATGAAGGTGGGTGATGTGAGGGTGCCGAATAACAATGCGGGGAACTGGGAGGATTAATGGGCACGTCGCAGATATACCCCCTGGAGCTCATTGATGAGACCCTGGACATAAACGCGACTGATAACTACGAACTTACACTGGAGCTCTCCGGTGAGGGGTTATCCCTGGCAGTGCTTGATCTGCTGCGGGGCAAGTTTGTGATGCTGAGGCATTATCCCCGGACCGATCCCACGGGCGAGATCACTCACAGCTGGGGAGAGATAATCGAAACCGATGATTTTCTCAGGAGACGCTTCAAAAGAGCCTCTTTCATCATTCCCACGCTGAATGCCACAATGATTCCGGCAACGGTCTTTGAGCCTGCGCTCTGCAATGACTACTGGAAGCTCAATTTCGGTGCAGCTGCAGAGACAGAGGTGATCGCCAACACGCTAAGCTATCCCGAGGCGGTGGTACTCTTTAGCCCGGAGATGAACATAATGAGTGAACTCAACACCCGCTGGCCCGGTGTGAAGCCATGGCATCACACCAAGACGCTGCTCAGCCATGTCAATGCGGCGAGCAGGGCGTCAGACGACTGCCATATCCACCTGCACTGTGAGAAGGGGTTTGCCACGGTGATAGTGACGGAGAAGCGGAACCTGACCTTCTGTAACAGCTTCGAGGTATCAGCACCCCAGGATCATGCCTACTTCCTTTTCTCGGTGCTTGACAGGAAAGGAATACGGCATGAGGAGCCGATCAACGTAAGCGGTATCATAGAGCCTTACGGTGACGAGCACCTGGCACTGCTCAGCTTCTCAGACAACATACGGTTCGCCACTCCTCTCATCAGGCACAGTTTCAGCTACGTGATGAACGAGCTCGACCTGCACCGCTGGCTGAACCTCTTTACGGCAGCCTCGTGCGTATAACCGGCGGCAAATACCTCAACCGAATCATCAGACCCCCGGCAGGATTCAAGGCAAGGCCCACTACCGACCTGGCACGCGAAAGCCTGATGAACATCCTCAATAACAGGTATGACTTTGAGTCGGTCTCACTGCTTGACCTTTTCGGGGGGACGGGTGCCATCAGCTATGAGTTTGCCTCAAGGGGAACTGTTGAGATTGATATTGTTGAGACCGACCGCAGGAGCTGCCGCTTCATCAGCAACACCCTGAAAGAGCTGGGGCTGGAGCGGGCACGGGTGCACCGCCTCGATGTACGCGACTGGCTGAAGATATGCAGGCGGCAGTATGATATCATCTTTGCCGATCCGCCATATGACCTGCCGTGGCTCAGTGAGATACCCGACAGGGTGATGGCATCGGGTGCAGTGCATGACTCTACCCTCCTGATCCTTGAGCACTCCGCCGCACAGAACTTCGGTGACCACCCGGGTTTTGCCGGACATCGCAGGTACGGACTGGTCAACTACACCTTCTTCAGAAAGAAACAGCCCGGCACCCCGGTGCAGTAACTATCCCAAAGCAGCCAGTACCCTCTCCGGGGTGAAGGGTACCCTGAAGAGCCTGGCTCCGGTGGCATGGAAGATGGCATTGCCCACGGCAGCGCCCACACCTATGATTGCCGGCTCACCGCCACCCTGGGGCGCCTGGTCGGGGCGATCCATGATGACGCACTGCAACTCAGGCAGCCATGAGAACTTCGGTATATCATAGCTGTCGAAGTTGGTATCCTTCACCACACCGCCCTCGAATTTCACCTCTTCGGTCAGCGTATAGCCCAGCGCCATGGTCAGGCACCCCTCCATCTGCAGCAGTGCCCCCTGTGGGTTGACACTCAGTCCCATATCCTGTGCGCAGGCCAGCCTCAGCACCTTCACTGAGCCCGTCTTGCGGTCAACGGCCACCTCAGCCATGAAGGCCACCCAGGTGCCGGCATCGGTACCGCAGGCTATCCCCACACCCCTGCCGTCAGGCAGCCTGCCGGGCTTGTAGCCGAACTTCTCTGCCACAGCCCTGAGCACCCCCTTCATCTTCTCATCCCGGAGATTCTTCAGCCTGAACTCGAGCGGGTCAGTGCCGGCGGCAGCTGCCATGATGTCAACCTGCGTCTCACGCGCAAAGGTGTTGGTGTTGTTATTGGGTGCTCGCCATGCTCCGGTGGCAAACGGATGTACCCGGTAGCGCTGACGGTCCTCGCTGTAGCTGGTTATCTTCACATTGGGGATATCATAGATGGCATCTGCCCCGCGGGTGCCGGCAAGATAGACATTGTAGTCCCACAGCATGATCTTCCCCTGTTTGTCGATGCCTGACCGCACCCTGATCACTGATGCGGGGTGGAAGGCATCATAGAAGAACTCCTCCTCGCGGGTCCACTCAACCATCACGGGTCTGCCGGCCTTGCGTGCCAGCCGGGCCGCCTCGACGCCCTGGTTTGAGGCAGCCTTGCCGCCGAAGCCTCCTCCCACGAACGGGGTGATCACCCTGATCTTGTCAAGGCTCATGCCGAAGTGTGCCGCCAGGGTATCCTGCAGACCGAAGGGCGACTGTGTTGAAGCCCATACAGTCAGGCTGTCCCCCTCCCACTGTGCCAACGCCGTATGCGGCTCGATGGGAGCATGTGCCAGGTAAGGATCATGATACTCATGCTCAAAGATCCTGTCACACTGTTTTGCTGCAGCATCAATATCTCCGGCCGACTGGGTGACATACTCCCTGTAAACTCCCTTGTTGATGTAGTCATATAGTGTCTGATCATTCACCTTCAGCTCACTGAACGAGTATTTGGCCTCTACGCGCACCACAGCCAGGTCAGCCTGGTCGCGGTTCTCGCTCATTACCGCAATGAGGTCGCCATCACGCACCACCGTCACCCCTTTCATCGCTTCAGCGGCGGAGGTATCTGCCGACAGCAGAGTGGCGCCATGCGACGGAGGCCTGACGATACGTGCATGAAGCATGCCCGGCAGCTTCAGGTCGCCGGTGTATTTTGCCCTCCCGGTAACCTTCTCCAGGGCATCGCTGTGCTTCAGCGGCTTCCCGACAAGGGTGAACTGCCGGTAGTCCTCAACTGACGGCTTCACCTCAAGGTACTTCTCAAGCTTCTGCCCCCTGGCCAGCTCACCATAGGAGACCCTTTTCGAGGGATTGCCTTTCTCGGAGATGACTCCGCCGGTCACCTCAAGGCGGCCGGAATCAACCCCCAGCCTATCTGCCGCCATACCCACCAGCACACTCCTGGCCTCGGCAGCCGCGGCCCTCATTGCCGGACCGAACTGGCGGGTGGTCAGCGAGCCCCATGTGCCGGCATCGTACGGACAGAGCGCTGTATCGCCCATCACCATCTTAACCTTGTCAAGGGGCACATTCAGCTCATCAGCCATCATCTGCGCCAGGGAGGTGATTACCCCCTGCCCCATCTCGATCTTTCCTGTATAGCAGCTCACAGTGCCGTCGGCTGCTATCAGCAGGAAAGCGTTGTAGTCTTTTGTCAGGCTGCGGCGCTGCTGTGCCGGCGGCGCCATCAGTCCCAGCAGATCCCATGATGAGAAAAAGAGCACTATCCCTCCCCCGAGGGCCCTGACAAAGCTCCTTCTCTTCATGGCACTGCGCGCCGGGCTGCCTGTCCGGCCGGTGCCGGTGCCTGCCTTACTGTTGGTGCCAATGCCGGCCCCGGTGCTGCCGGTCCTGATACTGCCACTCTTGCTGCCAGCGCCACTATTTCCGTTGCTGCCTGTTCGCTTCTTCATCTCTTTCATCTTCTCTTCCCTCCCTTCATTTTTTCTGCAGCATCGGCCACCGCATCGATTATCCTGGTATGCGCTCCGCAACGGCAGAGGTTCTCCTCCATCCCCTCCACGATCTCATCGCGCCCGGGAGAGGGATTCCGGTGGAGGAGTCCGGCAGCATTCATAATCATCCCGGGAGTGCAGAACCCGCACTGCAGTGCATCATGATCGATGAAGGCCTGCTGTACGGGATGGAGCTCTTCGCCCTTCCCGAGTCCCTCGATGGTCACAACACTCCTGCCGGCCACATCACCCACGGCAGTGATGCATGACCTGACGGGCTCATTGTCTATCAGCACGGTACAGGCTCCGCAGAAGCCTATCCCGCAGCCATACTTGGTGCCGGTGAGCCCGAAATGGTCTCTCAGCACCCTCACCAGCAGCTGGCCCGGGTCAGTCACCAGCTCCCTCTCCATACCGTTCAGTGTGAACCGGATCGTCTCTTCCATAATATTCAGGTTTTGCTTATTTCATTCATATAATCCTCCTGGGTATCGATATCGCGGAGTACTGACGGATCATCGGTCTCCGACTCAAGCACATCACCGGGGTGCCTGACGGCCAATGCCTTGAGCCCCTCCTTGTCAGGCAGCGAAAGGATCTCTTCGGCATACTTCAGGTCCACAATCAGCGGGTGACCCCGTTTACCGCGGTGAGCAGCCATCACCAGCCCCTTGTCCCCATTCAGGTAGGCGCTGATGACACGGTTGATCTCGTCAGGGCTAACCATCGGCTGATCGCCCGGCATGACCAGTGCAGCCCGGCATCCGGCCGGCATCGACCAGAGCCCGCAGATGACCGAAGAGAGCATACCGCAACTGTAGCGGTCATTGTAACAGTGAAAGACGTCATAACCCCGTGTGACCTTCATGATCTCATCACGGTTGGCCCCCAGCACAACCAGCACACGGTCAATGTCGGCCGCGAGAAGATTGGTGATTGTCTGTTCAATAATGGTGGTGTCGCGATAGGGCAGCAACATCTTCGGTGTACCCATCCGTTGCGACTCGCCGGCGGCAAGAATGATTGCCCAGATTCCGTTTGGCTTGCGTGTCATTGTCAATAATGCTCAATTGATTGTCCGAGGCAGGAAGATCCCATGTCAATGTCATGGTTGCTCAACCGGGATCGTGCTCCTCGCGACTCCTAACAAATATAGTTATCCTGCGGAATTGATGATTGAGCCGGTGATAAAAATCAGTACCGGGCATATGGTAAAAAAGCGCATAACCCCCAAGGCCACGTGCCTGAAATATATTTGTGTATATTCCGAAATTAATTGACCCCCCGTTCCGATTTAATTGACCCCTCATTC
>CAZAVK010000036.1:0-9772 GCA_964488645.1 uncultured Rikenella sp.
TCATTGATTTACAATAGGTTACGTGGGTGTTGCAAAAAAGTGCGGAAAACAGGAAGAAGTAGAAATAAGAATTAATGACAAGAATAAAAACTATATTAGTGATGAAGAGATCAAATGTATCTGTAACAAGTTAAAAGGTTTTAAGATATTCAATGCGTCAGAGCATTCTCTTTTTCCATGGATTAAATTGTCTCAGGCAATTTGGTTCAGATAATTTTAAATGAACCAACACGAAAAAAAGGATGAACTAAACGGCTTTTTACAGGTCTGGAGCGTCACGACGCCGGCACAACCGCAATCTTCTTCTGCCAGTGGATGAAGCCGTAGACAGCCATCACCAGGAATATTACATACTGCACCGAAACAAGCATTATGCCCTTGATCGAATAGAGGGCTATACTCATGATGTTGACCAGTATCCAGAGGACCCAGTTCTCAAGTTTCAGCCGGGCGCAGAGCAGTGAGGCACCAATACTCATCACAGCAATCATGGCATCGATGTAAATAAAAGTTGCCCTCTCGGGGAAGAGGTCCGGGAGCCAGATGTGGATGCGTCCCATAATGGTACCGAGAGCCATCGCAGAAATTATCAGCACTGCCGCCCATGAAATCCTCTCACGGTGGCTCAACAGCGTCACCGGCTCATCAGTGTCGCTGGTCTGCCGCCTCCAGTTGAACCAGCCATAGATGGCATTCCCGAAGAAGAAGAGCTGGAGAGACATTGCCGAGTAAAGATTGACCTGGTAGTAGAGCCTGAAAAAGAGAACGGCATTGATAATAGCGAAGATCCAGGTGACAATATTGGCCCTGGCAGCAAACCAGGTGGCTAAGAGCCCGGTTATCACGGCAAGCAGCTCAAGGAGGCTCATGCGGTAACCGAGAAGCTCAAAGAGGGTGGTATTGATGTCGAACATATCTGTAGTTCTGAAAGCCTGTAAGTAACCGGGGCCTCCGGCCTCAGAGGAGAGCCTCGCATGCAGCGAAGCACGCCCTGACACTCATGCCCCTGAAAAATTTATTGGGCAAAGGTAATGAATCCGAAGAGAAGATGGTGCCCGGGTGGCCTGAGATAAGCATCAGCGGCTGAGCATGGATATGATGCTGTTGAGCTTATCCTCATCACTCATGCTGCCGTCAATCCAGTTTATGACGATTCCCCGGCGTTCCATGCCACGGAACCAGGTCATCTGCCGCTTGGCAAAACGGTGTATCTCAACCTCCAGCTTGCCGGTCATCTCATCAAGAGAGATCCGATTTAAGAGATAGAGAGTTATATATTTGTATTCCAGTCCGTAATAGATGAGGTCATCAGGTGTGACACCACCTGCCAGCAGCTGCTCCACCTCTTCAATCATTCCCTCGCCGAGCCGTGCCCGGAGCCTCTCGCTGATACGCTGTCTCCGGGTCTCGCGGTCAACCAGCAGCGCCGTCACCAGGGGATTACGTACGGGGAAGGGGCGTTCATCAACCGGGTGAGCCGCATAGTATTCGGCTATCTCTATCGCCCGTACCGCCCGCTTCACCGTATCCACATCGGTGGTGTTGTGCAGGCTCCTGTATCCGGAGAGTATCCCGGTGAGCTGTTCAAGGCTCAGTCCCGCCAGTGAGGCACGCAGCGCTTCATTGACCGGCACCTGTACCAGCCGGTATCCGCTGACGATACTGTCAACATACATGCCCGAGCCGCCGCATACCACCGGAAAGAGACCCCGCCTGACAAGATCATCATAAACCTTTAGGAAATCGCGCTGATACTCATACACGTTGTAGCGGTACCCGGCATCGGCGATGTCAACCAGGTGAACGGGTACCCTGCGGCCTCCGACGATATAGTCTGAGAGGTCCTTCCCGGTACCTATATCCATACCCCTGTAAACCTGCCGCGAGTCGGCACTGATAACCTCTCCGCCCAGCCGGTCAGCCAGCAGCGCCGCCAGGCGGGTCTTCCCCGTGGCGGTGGGGCCGGTGATAACGACAATATCATGCAGCTGCTTCTCCATCAGAAATTAAAGATAGCCATAAAGCGCCCCGGTTACAGCAATTTTGCTTAATTTTGGCGTTCGCAAATACCAAAGGGTCATGGATCTCAGGTTTCTGTACCATAGAACAAAGTATTTCATCATCAATCCCGGCATGGCATGGGATGTGGTTCATCGCGAGAACCGCCCGATGAAGTTTGTCAGGGGCAGCTTCTTCCTGCCGCTCACCATACTGGTAACGGTAAGCGCCTTCATCGGTTCGATGCTCTTCATCAACACAACCCTAAAGCCGATGTATTCGGTGATGACAGCCATCAGCACCTTCCTCTTCCTCTACCTCGGCATCTACGCCTCGGCATTCGTGGTGAGGGAGATTATGAGGGCGCTTGACCTGGGGCATGACTTCCTGGTAGCGTTCAAGCTGGTGGCCTACTCCATGGCGCCCATTTTCCTGTCACTGACCATCAGCCGCCTGTTCGAGTCGCTGCTCTTCATCAACCTGCTCGGACTCTACGGGATCTTCATCTTCTGGACAGGGATGGAGGTGATGCTCAAACCTCCCGAACACAAGAAGCTGCCAATGATCATCGCCACGGTCATCTCAATGATCATCATCTTCCTGCTGCTGCAATGGGTGCTGTCCAAACTGACAGAGACCGTCTATTTCGCGCTCTTCGCCTGAATGAAACCATGGGAGGAGGCAGCAGCAATATTGTCATTAAGAACCGCAGGGCATCACACGACTATGAATTCCTTGAGAAGCTCATCGCGGGAATCAGCCTCACCGGTACCGAGATAAAATCGATACGGGCCGGCAAGGCGAGCCTCACCGACTCATACTGCGCCTTCCGCAATGGCGAGCTCTTCATCACGGGAATGCATATCGCAGAGTACTACTGGGGCAATATCCGCAATCACGATCCGCTGGCCGAGAGGAAGCTGCTGCTGACCCGCAGGGAGCTGCGCAGATGGGAAAAGAAGGTTAATGAGACCGGGCTGACGATCATCGTCACAAAGGTGTTCATCAATGAGCGCGGACTGGCCAAGGCTGAGATAGCGCTGGCGAGAGGGAAGCGGCAGTATGACAAGCGCGACAGCCTCAGAAAGCGCGATCATGAGCGGGAGATAGACCAGCAGGTGAAACAGCGGAGCCGTTAGGCGGCAGGGAGGATAGGCTGCTGCAGAAAAAATATGCCGAACCCGGCGGGAGCGGCAGGCCGCCGGAAGAGAGGAGCAGCTGCCGCGGAAAGAGCCGCCGCACGGGCGGAAAAAATGCTGCCGGCCCGGCAGACAGGGGTGATACCAAAGAAACGGATAAGCCGGATACCCCGGCTGGTAATCAGAAGTTGGGACTGAGCAGGTAGCGTGAGTAGAACTGATCAATGTATGAGACAGCCTCCTCAGCCTCGTCAACAATCCGGTAGAGGTTCAGATCATCGGGTGAGATGTTGTGCTCATCATTCAGCATCACATCATTGATCCAGTCGAAGAGCCCTGACCAGTACTTCTCGCCTACCAACACTATGGGGAATCGGCCGATCTTCTTGGTCTGTATCAGGGTCAGCGCCTCGAAGAGCTCATCAAAGGTGCCGAAGCCGCCCGGCAGAACGATGAAGCCCTGGGCGTATTTCATGAACATTACCTTGCGGACAAAGAAGTAATCGAAGGTGATCAGCTTGTCTCGGTCAACATATGGGTTGGCCTTCTGCTCAAAGGGGAGGTCAATGTTTATACCCACCGACTTCCCGTTGCCCCTCTTCGCCCCCTTGTTGGCAGCCTCCATGATTCCCGGTCCGCCGCCGGTGATAACCCCATAACCACGCTGCACCAGCTGAAAGGCTATCTCCTCGGCAAGCTTGTAATACTTGTTGTTGAAATGGGTACGGGCCGAGCCGAAGACGGCTACGCTGGGACCAATCCTGGAAAGCTTCTCAAAGCCTTCAACCATCTCGGCAATAATCTTGAAGACCCGCCATGAGTCCATGGTATGGATCTCGTTCCAGGTCTTGGGCTCAAAGGCATCTCTGATCAGATCCTTCTCCTTAGCTTCATCCATGTGCAAATATTTAGGCGTTAAAAATAATCTTTTCTACTCATTCAGAACGGGCTGAAGATACCTGCCAGTATAATTGTCACTGATCTTTATTATCTCTTCGGGTGTTCCCGAGAAGATGATCTCCCCTCCGCCGTGTCCTCCCTCGCGTCCCAGGTCAACAATATAGTCGGCCACCTTGATCACATCCATGTTGTGCTCTATCACCATCACGGTGTTTCCCCGGTCAACCAGCCGGTTGAGCACCTCAAGCAGCACCTTCACATCATCAAAGTGGAGTCCGGTGGTGGGCTCATCGAGGATATAGAGTGTCCGCCCGGTATCGCGTCTCGAGAGCTCGGCTGCGAGCTTTACGCGCTGCGACTCGCCTCCGGAGAGGGTGGTAGAGGGCTGCCCCAGCCTGACATAACCCAGCCCCACATCCTGCATGGTCTTGATCTTGTGCCAGATGGCAGGTATGCCTTTGAAGAACTCAACGGCATCATTGATGGTCATCTCAAGCACGTCATTGACTGACCTCCCCTTGTACTTCACCTCCAGTGTCTCGCGGTTGTAACGTTTGCCGCCGCAGTCGGGGCACATCACATAGACATCAGGCAGGAAGTTCATCTCTATGGTTTTCACCCCCGCCCCTTCGCACCCCTCACAGCGGCCACCCTTGATATTGAACGAGAAGCGTCCCGGGCCAAATCCCCTCACCCTGGCATCCGGCGTCATCGCGAAGAGGCTGCGTATCTCTGTAAAGACACCGGTATAGGTGGCGGGGTTTGACCGGGGTGTGCGGCCTATGGGGGCCTGGTCAACCTCTATCACCTTGTCGATATTCTCCATCCCTTCAATGGTCTCATACGGGAGGGGTATGCGTCCGGCACCATGCAGCTCCCTGGCCAGTGCCGGGTGCAGCGTCTGGTTGATCAGTGACGACTTGCCGCTGCCCGAGACGCCGGTGACACAGATGAAGGTGCCGAGCGGTATACGCATGGTCACCCCCTTGAGGTTGTTTCCCGTGGCGCCGGTGATGGTGAGGAACCGGCCGTTGCCTTCACGCCGCTGCCGGGGCACCTCGATCCTTTTTATGCCGCTCAGGTACTCTGCCGTCAGGGTATCTGCCGTGAGCAGCGTCTCCGGTGGGCCCTCGGCAACGATGGTGCCGCCATGCACCCCGGCGCCCGGCCCGATATCGATGATATGGTCGGCACTCATGATCATGTCACGGTCATGCTCAACCACAATGACCGAGTTGCCGGCATCGCGCAGCTCCCTGAGCGCCCCGATGAGCCGCCGGTTGTCACGCTGGTGCAGCCCGATGCTGGGCTCATCGAGTATATACAACACATTGACCAGCCTCGACCCTATCTGGGTGGCCAGCCTGATACGCTGGCTCTCACCGCCCGAGAGGGTGCGTGCACCGCGGTTAAGCGAGAGGTAATCAAGCCCCACATCAAGCAGGAAGCCGAGCCGCGAACGTATCTCCTTGAGTATCTCGCCTGAGATCTTCTTCTGCCTCTCGGACATACCGTCGGTGACACCGGCCAGGAAGTGGTGCAGCTCAGCCAGATCCATCGAAGCCAGCTCACCTATATTCTTCCCGCCGATACGGAACCAGAGTGCCTCCTTCTTCAGGCGGGCACCATGGCACTCAGGACAGACATGGTACTGCACATACTGCTCCTTCGTCCTGCCATTGCCCGAACGGCCATTGCCGGAGCGGCCATTGATCACCTCCAGGTTGCCGACATAGCTCACCACCCCCTCAAAGGTGAGGAAGTAGTTGGAGGTGACCCCCAGCGGGGTGTTGGAGAGCTTCAGCACCTCATCGGAGCCGAAGAATATTTTGTTGAGGGCCTCTTCAGGGATCTCGCCGATGGGGGTGTCAACGGTGAAGCCGTTCTTCTCGCCCAGCGCCTCAATCATCCAGAAGATCCAGATATTGCGGTACTTGCCGAGAGGTTGGATTCCCCCCTTGCGTATGCTGAGGGTGGGATCAGGCATCATGCGCCTTATGTCAACCTCGGAGATCTCACCCAGGCCGTTGCACTTAGGGCAGGCGCCCTGGGGTGAGTTGAACGAGAAGGTATGCGGTGCCGGCTCATTGTATGAGATACCGGTCACCGGGCACATCAGGTGGCGGCTGTAGTAACGCACTCCGTCACTGTCAGCATCAAGCACCGCCATCACCCCATCACCCTGATCGAGGGCCAGCAGCACCGCATCATGCACCCGCTTCGGCGTCACCTCTCCCACCCTGAACTTGTCGATCACCAGCTCAATGAAGTGCACCTTGTACCTGTCAACCTTCATCCCCGGGGTGAGCTCACGCACCTCGCCGTTGATGCGGGCATGGAGGAACCCCTTCCGCCGCAGCTGCTCGAAGAGCTCCTGGTAATGGCCCTTGCGCCCCTTCACCAGCGGGGCAAGAATATACACCCTCTGCCCGTCATAGCGCTCTGTCACCAGCTGAAGTATCTGGTCATCACTGTACCTGACCATCTTCTCTCCCGACTCATAGGAGTAGGCGTCGGCTGCACGGGCATAGAGCAGCCTGAGGAAGTCATAGATCTCGGTGATGGTGCCCACTGTCGAGCGCGGGTTCTTGTTGGTGGTCTTCTGCTCAATCGAGATGACCGGACTGAGACCGGTGATACGGTCTACGTCAGGACGCTCCATACCGCCCAGGAACTGGCGGGCATAGGCCGAGAGGGTCTCCATGTAGCGCCGCTGACCCTCGGCATAGATGGTGTCAAAGGCCAGGGACGACTTGCCGCTGCCGCTCAGACCGGTGATGACCACCAGCCGGTTGCGGGGCAGCGTAAGGCTGATATTGCGCAGGTTATGTACCCTCGCACCAAAAACCCTTATCTCCTCCTTCTGAACAGACATGGGAAGGGATTATGAACCGGCGGTTATGCGGGCATCCTTGTCGGGGACCCTGATGATATACTCACGCCGCTCGCTGTTGGTGAGGAAGGGTTTGCGCAGCCAGGGGTTAAGGAACTTCAGGATCTTATAGTTGGTCTCATACTGTCTTGCAAACTGCTCCCAGCTCTCAACCGAACCGGAAACGTTCACCTCGGAAAAGGGTACCGGCCTGTAGAGGTCATTGGCGCTGATGCTGTACCCGTAAGAGGCGGGATCAGCCATAACCAGCTTCAGCGCCACGATACGGAAGATATAGCGGGCCGTCTCCTCATTGAGCAGGAGATCATAATAGTTGTTCTCCTTCTGTATCTCCACCTGCTCATTCAGTCCGCTGAGCCCGTTGTTGTATGATGCTGCCGCCATGGTCCAACTGCCATACCTCTCATACGCCTTCCTGAAGTAGGCACAGGCAAACCGGGTTGACTTGTCGAGGTCATACCGCTCATCAACCTCTTTGTTGATAGTCATGCCATACTCCCTGCCGGTACGCTCCATGATCTGCCAGATGCCGGTTGCCCCGGCAGGCGAGATGACATTGCTCAGGTCGCTCTCGGCGCAGGCCAGGTACTTGAAGTCATCAGGTATGCCATACTCTGCCAGTATCTTCTCAATCTCGGGGAAGAAGCGCCCGGCACGTTTGATGGTGAGCAACGTTGACCCGTGCCGGTATGCGGTGGCATTAAGCTCGCGGTCGAGACTCTCGCGGGTGTCGAAGTTCTGCAGTGGCAAGGGCTCGCCGGCAAAGCTGACCTGCTCGGGAATGGCCCATGAGGTTGCTACGGGAGTGTTCTCCGTGGGTACTGCCTGCAGCTCATGCTGGCCTGCGGCCGAGACAATGATAGTATAGACAAATCCTGCGCTGAGCAGGAGCAGTATGGCAATAAGAGCCTTCCCCGGTGTGATCTTCATAATTGCGCTCTGATTTGGAAAGTGCAAAAATAGCGAAAAAAACGGGGACGGGAAAGAAACAGGTATCTGCTGTGAAGCGTCAGAACTTGAAGAAGAATCCTGAATAGAATCCTACCGAATAGGGTTTGTAAAGTGAGCCGGAGATGTCACTGAGCGGTGTGATGTAGTACCTGAAGAGGGGCTCGAGGCTGAATGTCATCTTCTGTGAGAAGCTGTACTCCATCCCCAGGCCTATCTGGCTGCTTAGGTTAAAGGGGCTGACCCCTTCTGTCTCTCCCACATAGACCATGTCAGAACCATGTCCGGTATAGGCGGCATTGTCAACCAGGAAGCCGTATGCCACACCGCCCGAGAGGTTGAGCCCCACCTTGCGGTCAATCACCTTATAGCGAAGCATCATAGGCAGCTCAACGTAGCGGAACACCTGCTGAATGTCTGATCCTACCTGGTCAAGCTGATATTTCGACGGGTCAGCCATGCCGGCCGGGATACGGGTCTCAACGCGGTTCCTGCTGTCAGTGAGGTAGAGGTCGGTATTGTTGGCCAGCAGCAGTCCCGATGCGGTTTCAACGCTGTAGAGGTAGCTGCTCTTGACGGCGTAGTGCCGGGCGAGCCCTGCATAGACCCTGACATCGGTAATGGTCTGTCCTATCGATGCCATGCCGACACCTGACTGTATGGTGAGCCGCGGCGAGAGCCTGTAGCCTACCGTCAGCCCTGCCGAGTAAGAGGGCCGGGCGGTCTCACTGTTGATCAGCTCAGTGAGCCTGAGGTTGTCACCTGCCCTGGAGAAGCCCATGGTCGGAGAGAGCGAGGCGCCGAGGGTGATACGCGGTCCGCTCCTGACAGTGAACTCACGAGGCAGGGTGGCCCTGATACTCTCATCAGAGCCGGTAAAGCGCCGGGCGACAATAACGGTGATATCATCGGAGGCGATCCTGACCGGCGCGGTGATCTCATCAGCCCTCTCCGGCAGGTCAGCTTCAGCAAGGAGCGCGGAAGGGTTATCTGCTGCGGGCAGGGAGACCTGGCCGGCCGGGGCGGCCGGGGTAACGGCCGACGGAGGCGAGATGACGGCATCGTCCGATGCCGTCAGTGCCGGTGACCCGGGCCGTAGCCCGGAGAGTGACGCGGCCGGAGTTGCAGCACCGGCGGCACGGCGGCCTGCCGGGCCGGATGAGTGATCAGAGGCGACGGAACGGGAGGCAGGTGACGGCTGTAAGGCAGAGGGTCCTGCAGACCTGATGAGCGGCGCGGCGGCAGGGATATCGAGCCTCACGGCAACGCTCTCATCTCCCTGAAGGGCGACCTCAGAGAGGAGAAGGGGAGAGTTGTTGTGACGGAGATACCATGTGACAAGGAAAGTGAGCGAGAGAAGCACGGCCACGCCGGCAGCAATGGCCGGGATCATCGCGGCACGACGGCGCCTGACCGGCATCGGCGGGATATTGTCCCACACATCGGCCGGCGGAAGAACCTCTAGGTTCTTCAGACCGTTGCGGAATACGATGTCAATATTTGGCTCCCTTTCAAACATTTGCAACCCTCCTGGTTACACCGGTAAGTATCCTCACCTTCTTCTGAAGGATATCCCTTGCCCTCGAGAGGTTTGACTTGCTGGTGCCTTCAGATATGCCCAGCATATCACCTATCTCACGGTGCGAGTACCCTTCAATGGCGTAGAGATTGAAGACCATCCTGTACTTGGGCGGCAGCTCCATGATCATGTTCAGCAGGTCATGTGCCCCGAGGCCGGCAAAATCGTCAGAGTCAGGCTCTGACACCGGCTCACTCACCTCGTCAATGTCATCAACCCGACTGAGGTAGTACCTGTTGCGGTAACGCTCAAGCGCGGTATTGACGATGATCCTCCTCATCCATCCTTCAAAAGAACCTTCATGGCTGAAGTGCG
>CAZAVK010000037.1:0-6733 GCA_964488645.1 uncultured Rikenella sp.
TCCATATGATAATGTCTCCGACTTGTCCAGTAGCATTAAGCTTAATAATGGAGATGATAAGGATTATAATGGCAGCCAAGATTCTCATAATATGTACGCTAACTCGTTTATATGTATACCAAAGGTAAACAATAACAGCCTAACAGGGAGTTATTGTTTACGATTAGGTGCATGATATTTTCTGAAGAATCGGATTTCTGGTGATAGTAGTGTCAGGATGAGCTATGGGTTGAATTGCTCACCACCGTGCAGAAAAATAAAATGGCTCTTGATACAGGCACGGAATCAGGGCCGGTGCCGCTCCACAAACCGGATAGTTCCCCTGATCTTTTCCAGGCCGGCTCGCTTTAGTGCCGATTCAGCGAAGCTGCTCATGAACTCCTCTTCGCTCATTGTCATCCACTGCTCACGGGTCAGTGCGGTAGGGTCAAAATCGGGCAGAAGCTCCGGGTCAAGAGGCGTTGCCTGCACCCTGTTCCAGGGGCACACCTCCTGGCAGCGGTCACAGCCGTAAATGATGTTCTCAATCTTTGCTCCCACCCATTCGGGTATCTCATCCTTGCTCTCAATAGTCATGTAGGAGAGGCAACGTCTCGCATCAATGGTACGGTTGCGTGATTCGGCAGCCTTATTAGAAATATCGCCGTACCGGTCATTGCGGTTGCTTGCAGTGGGATGAATATGGTGTTCGCCGGAGATGGCTTCAGAGGGCCGGGACTCCTGATCTCTTACGACTGCACGCTCAGACCGGATATCATATTCGCCAGAGATGGCTTCACCAGTCCCGGCATTGTGGTCACGGGGGCTGGCTTCAGCGGCTCCGGTATCGTAATCACTGCAGATGGCTGCCGTGGGGCATGCATCGATGCAGAGGCGGCAGCTGCCGCAGCGGTCGGGTGCCGGCGACTCATCGTAGTCGAGCGCCACCGTCGTAACTATGCCTCCCAGGAGAAAGTATGATCCGATCTTTTCGTTGATGATAAGACTGTTCTTGCCGCGCCACCCTATCCCGGCACGTACCGCCCACTCCTTCTCGGTGACTGATGAGGAGTCGCAGAATACCCTTGAGACCGCACCGGGCGCCTCCCGGGCTATCAGCGCCACCACCCGCTTCAGCTTGCGGGTGACCACCCTGTGGTAGTCTCTCACACGGCCGTACCTGGCAATAAAGTATCCGCCTTCGGCCGGGGCGCTCTCATCATGCCGGTAGGGCAGGGCAGCCATGATAACCGCCCGGGCGCCGTCAACCATGGTGGTGATATCGCCGATACGCTCACTCCCCCTGGCGAGGTACTCCATGCCGGCATGCCTGCCGGCAGCTATCCATGCTCTTATATGTTCAGTATCTTCAGGATGGGGCTCGGCAGGGGCAAAGCCCACTGCGCGGAAGCCTTCCCTCCGGAGCGCCTCCCTGATTATTCCGGTTAATGATATCTCCTGCCGGTAGGTCACCTTCAGATTTTCAAAGTGATAAAGCCTGCCAGAGTAGCCAGACCGTGTACAGTTGCACAACTTGCCAGAGTAGCCAGACCGGGCAGAGTGGTACAACTTACCAAAGTGGCCATACCGGGCAGAGCGGTACAGCTTGCCAGAGTGGCCATACCGGGCACAGTGGTACAACTTGCCAGAGTGCCCAAGTCGACTACATAGGTCAAGGCCGTCCGGGTGGTTAAGCCCGTCACAGCAGCCCCAGCTCAAGCTTGGCCTCGTCACTCAGCATATGGCGGTCCCAGGGCGGATCGAAAGTAAGCTTCAGGTCACACTCCCTGACCCCTTTTATGCCTGCCACCTTGTACCTGACCTCCTCGACAATGTCATCGGCCATCGGACAGTTGGGGGCGGTGAGTGTCATGGTGATATGTGCCACCTGCTCCTCGTCAACCCTGACCTCGTAGATCAGCCCGAGATCGTAGATATTCACCGGTATCTCGGGATCATATATGCTTTTCAGTACGCTCACTATGCGTGCCTCGGTCTGTTGTATCTCCTGTGTGTTCATGAGTGCTCCTGTTTTGATTTATAGGCCAGGGCGTATAGACGCATCTGCTTCAGCATCGACACCAGTCCGTTCGAGCGGGTGGGAGAGAGGTTCTCCTTCAGCCCGATCGCCTCGATGAAGTAGATGTCGGCATTCACTATCTCATCGGGGGTGTGGCCCGAGAAGACCCTTACCAGCAGCGCCACGATGCCCCTGGTGATCAGCGCGTCGCTCTCGGCGGTGAAGGTGATGATGCCGTTCTCAAATGTGGGGAAGAGCCATACCCTGCTCTGGCACCCTTCAATCAGGTACTGCGGAGTCTTGTGCCTCTCATCGAACGGCGGCAGTGACCTGCCCAGATCGATCAGGTACTCATACCTCTCCATCCAGTCGCCGAACTGGGAAAACTCTTCAATTATCTGGTCCTGTGTCTCTTTGATTGTCATCACATAAGTATCATTTCAACATCGCGGTCACTCTCTCCAGTCCGCCGACCAGCGCATCTATCTCCTCCTCAGTATTGTAAAAGGCGATGGAGGCCCTGATGGTGCCACTGATGCCGTACCGCTCCGTCAGAGGCTGTGCACAGTGGGTTCCGGTGCGGACCGCAATGCCCATCTTGTCAAGAATCATGCCGGCGTCATAGGGGTGTATCTCTCCCGGGAGGAAGGAGATCACCGAGATCTTGCCCGGTGCTGTTCCGTAGATACGTATCCCGTCAACCGAGAGGAGTCCTTCCGTAGCCCTGGCCAGCAGTGCCTGCTCCCTGGCAGCCACCGCCTCACGCCCCAGCGAGGTGAGGTAGTCGAGGGCGGCAGCCATCCCTATCGCTCCTGTGAAGTTGGTGGTGCCCGCCTCGAACCTGAAGGGGAGCGAATTGTAGGTGGTCTTTTCGAAGCTGACGCTGGCCACCATGTCGCCACCACCCTGGTAGGGCGGCAGCTCACTGAGCATGGCAGCCTTGCCGTAAAGCACCCCCACGCCGTTGGGGCCATACGCCTTGTGCCCAGAGAAGACATAGAAGTCGCAGCCGATCTCACCCACATCAACCACACCATGCTGTATCCCCTGTGCGCCGTCAACCAGCACGGGTATGCCATGGCGGTGGGCCTCGCTAACTATCTCCCTGACGGGATTGACGGTTCCGAGTACGTTGGAGACATGTGTTACGGCGACTATGCGGGTGCGCCCGGTCAGCAGGGAGCGGTAGGCGTCAAGGTCAAGCACTCCCTCGTCGGAGAAGGGTATCACCTTCAGCTTCGCCCCCTTCCGCTCACACAGCATCTGCCACGGAACGATGTTTGCATGGTGCTCCATACCGCTGATGAGGATCTCATCGCCCTCGCCGACATACTTCTCTCCGAAGGAGAATGCCACGGCATTGATGGAGGCGGTGGTGCCCGCGGTAAAGATGATCTCCTCACTGGATGCGGCATTGATGAATGCCCTTACCGTCTCGCGGGCAGCCTCATAGCGGTCAGAGACCCTGTCGGAGAGGTAGTGCACACCGCGGTGCACGTTGGCATTGCAGGTGCGGTAGAGCTCATCCATCACGCTGATCACCTGCACCGGCTTCTGGGTGGTGGCGCCGTTGTCGAGGTAGATGAGCGGCTTGCCGTGTACCCTGGTGGAGAGGATGGGAAAGTCTTCCCGTATTTCAGCTATACTCTTCGAAAGATTCATAACCCCCGTCACACACATTTGATGGCACATGATGCACAGCGCGACAGCTCACCGCGGAGGCGCTGCAGCACCAGGTTGTCTATACGCTCGCGAAGCGCCTCAATGTTAATATTCTTGATGACATCATGTGCAAACCCGAACATCAGCATCAGCCGTGCCTCACGGGCATCGATACCGCGCGATCGGAGATAGAAGAGGGCGTTCTCATCGAGCTGCCCAACGGTGGCTCCGTGGCTGCACTTCACATCATCGGCATAGATCTCCAGCTGGGGTTTGGTGTCCATGGAGGCTGTCTCGGAGAGGATTATGTTGTTGTTGCTCTGGAAGGCGTTGGTCTTCTGTGCATCCTTGTGTACCATGATACGGCCGTTGAAAGCACCGCTGGCATTGTCGTCAAGCACCCCCTTGAAGAGCTGGTTGCTGTTGCAGTTGGGGGCAACGTGGTCTACCTTCACGAAGTTGGCGATATGCTGCTGCCGGTCAGCCAGGAAGAGGCCGTAGCTGTTGGCTTCGGCATTCTCGCCGTTGAGCTTGTGCCAGGTGGCATTGCGCACCAGTCCGCCATGCAGCGTGATATTGTTCGAAGAGGAGTAGCTGTCACGCTCCTGGTGGATGAAGGTGTGTGTTATCTTGCCCGAGTCGTTGTGCTGGTTCTGTATCCTGATGATCTCGAACCGGGCGTTGCTGCCCACATAGACCTCGGTGACGGTGTTGATCAGGTAGTGCTGCGGCGAGATGGCGTGGTCACAGACCATCAGCGACATCTGAGCACCCTCCTCCACGATGATCAGGTTGCGGTCCTGCGCGAACATATCCTGGTGGGTCTGCAGCAGGTTGACTATCTGTATCGGCTTGGTGTAGACGGTGTTCTTCGGCGCATAGAGGAAGAGTCCGCCGGTGGCCAGTGCGGTGTTCAGCGGTATCAGTCCGTCATTCTCGCCCTGTATGTACTTGTTGTAGTGCTTCTCCACCAGTGACGGGAACTGCCTGGCGGCCGCCTTCATGCTCCCCACCCAGATCCCCCCGGGCAGCATGGCCAGCCCCTCCTCCTCCCGCGGGAAGAACCCGTTGAGCAGCACCATGTTCCATACGTCGAGGTCTTCAACCTCACAGTGGAACCGCTCGGCCTCCCTGAAGTCGTCGGGCTTGGGAGAGAAGTACCTCTCATACTTGTACCCGAATGACTTCTCGAGGTTGGTATACTTATAGGCTTCGTTTTTCCTGTCAGGGATACCCAGTCGCAGGAACTCGCTGAAGGCTGCCTCGCGGTACCTGTTGAACACCTCGGGTGAACCCTCGAGGAGTCCGTTGCCGCGCCTGCCCCACAGCTCGCTCAGCCGCTCTATCACTTCCGGCCGGTAGTCCATGTCACATCGTTTACTTCGGTATCCTTCCTTATCCAGTCATATCCTCTCTCCTCAAGCTCGAGAGCCAGTTCAGGGCCGGCTGACCTGACGATGCGACCGTCATAGAGCACGTGCACATGGTCGGGTATGATATAGTCAAGCAGCCGCTGGTAGTGGGTGATAACGATGACCGAGGTGTCAGGCCTGCGTATCTTGTTCACCCCGTTGGCCACGGTGCGGAGGGCGTCGATATCGAGTCCCGAGTCGGTCTCATCAAGCACGGCCAGCCTAGGCTCGAGCATCGCCATCTGGAAGATCTCGTTCTTCTTCTTCTCACCGCCCGAGAAGCCCTCGTTGACACTGCGGTTGGTCAGCGTCGAGTCGATCTCCACCAGTTCCTTCTTCTCACGCATGATACGGAGGAAGTCGGAGGCCGAGAGCGGATCGAGGCCGCGGTGCTTGCGCTGCTCATTGATGGCTGTCTTCATGAAGTTGACCATGCTGACCCCGGGTATCTCGATGGGATACTGGAACGAGAGGAAGATCCCCTCGCGGGCACGGTCTTCGGGCGACATCTCCAGCAGGTTCTCCCCCTCGAAGGTGACGGTGCCCGAGGTGACCACGGCTATCTCACGCCCTGTAAGCACATTGGCCAGGGTGCTCTTGCCGCTGCCGTTGGGGCCCATGATGGCGTGTATCTCACCCGGCCTCACCTCCAGGCTGAGACCCTTGAGTATCTCCTTGGTGCCTACCGAGGCGTGCAGATCTTTTATCTGTAACATGAATTCGTTTTGCATCTCCTGTATAATGTTGTTTCCGTTTTTGTACTTGTTTCTTTTTCTCAGTTTTGTCGTGCGGGTTGTTGCCAGTCATTCTCCGGGGACTATCCCACGCTTCCCTCGAGGCTGATCTGCAGCAGCTTCTGTGCCTCAACGGCAAACTCCATCGGCAGCTTGTTGAGCACCTCGCGTGCATAGCCGTTCACTATCAGCCCTACCGCGTCCTCGGTTGATATACCCCGCTGGTTGCAGTAGAAGATCTGGTCTTCACCGATGCGTGAGGTGGTAGCTTCATGCTCGACGATGGCCGTGGGGTTGTCTACCTCGATGTAAGGGAAGGTGTGTGCGCCGCACTTGTCGCCTAGCAGCAGCGAGTCGCACTGCGAGAAGTTGCGTGCCCCCTCGGCCTTGCCCAGCACCTTCACCAGTCCGCGGTAGCTGTTCTGGCTCAGTCCGGCGGAGATACCCTTTGAGACGATGGTGCTGCGGGTGTTGCGCCCTATATGGATCATCTTGGTGCCCGTGTCAGCCTGCTGATGGTTGTTGGTGACGGCCACCGAGTAGAACTCGCCGGTTGAGTTGTTGCCGCGCAGGATGCATGAGGGGTACTTCCAGGTTATCGCTGAGCCGGTCTCAACCTGCGTCCATGATATCTTCGAGTCGTCACCCTTGCACATTCCCCTCTTGGTAACGAAGTTGTAGATGCCTCCCTTTCCATCCTTGTCGCCCGGGTACCAGTTCTGGACGGTGCTGTACTTGACCTCGGCGCCCCGCTCGGCCACTATCTCAACCACCGCGGCATGCAGCTGGTTCTCGTCGCGCATGGGTGCGGTACACCCCTCGAGGTAGCTGACATAGGCCTCCTCATCGGCTATCAGTAGCGTACGCTCGAACTGCCCGGTGTTGGAGGCGTTGATACGGAAGTAGGTCGAGAGCTCCATCGGGCA
>CAZAVK010000038.1:0-6363 GCA_964488645.1 uncultured Rikenella sp.
CGATCGTGCGACAGGATCCCGACGTCATCATGATCGGCGAGATCCGCGACCTCGAAACGGCGGAGATCGCCGTGCAGGCCGCGCTCACCGGTCACCTCGTGCTGTCGACGTTGCACACCAACGATGCTCCGGCCACCGTGAGCCGTCTGCTCGACATGGGGGTCGATGACTACCTGCTGACCAGCACCTTGATCGGCGTGCTTGCGCAGCGCCTCGTGCGTACGCTGTGCCCGAACTGCCGCGAGGCGCACACGCTCGACGAGGCGACCGCTCGCGACATCGGGCTTGCGCGCGTCACCGCCGAGCGCACGCCGGTCGTCTACAAGGCCGTGGGTTGCGCGCAGTGCGGCAACACCGGCTTCACGGGCCGCGTCTGCATCGCCGAGATGATGCCGCTGTCGGAGCCGCTGCGCCGACTCATCATGCAAAAGGCCAATGCCAGCGAACTGCGCCGCGCGGCCATCGACGAAGGCATGTTGCCGATGTACGACGACGGATTGCGCAAGGTGGCCGCCGGCATCACCACGGTCGAGGAAGTGTTGCGTGCGACACGCGAAGGGTAGCGGCGTGCGATCTCTGGCTCACCGTTTGCCGTCACGCTGAAAGGACGAACCGATGGCGCTGTATGCCTTCGAAGCGGTGCGCTCCTCGGGCGAGGCCGTTCGCGCCCAGATCGAAGCGGCGAGTGAAGCCGACGCCGTCGAGCGCGTGCGCGAGCAGGGGCTGATCCTGCTCGGCATCCAGACGGCAGCCTCGGCCGCGATGGCCGCCCACGAACGCAAGACGAGCACGCTCGGCCGGCTCCTGGCGCGGCGACGCATCACGCGCGAGCAGATCGTCAGCGTCACACGCGACCTCGCCAACCTGATCGGCGCTGGCCTGCCGCTCGACCGCGCCTTCGAACTGCTGGTCGGGCTCGCCGACACCGGGCCGTTGGCGAGCCTGCTGCAAGACCTGCGCGACCGCGTGCGCGGCGGCAAGGCGCTGTCGCAGGCGCTGGCCGAGCATCCCCGGCACTTCGATCGACTCTACGTGAACATGGTCCGCGCCGGCGAGGCCAGCGGCACGCTCGGCCCCGTGCTTGCGCGCATCTCCGAGTTCCAGGAGCGCAGCGCGGAGCTGCGCTCGAGCGTGCAGTCGGCGCTGCTCTATCCGATCGTGCTGGTTGCGGTTGCCGTGGTGGCGGTGTTGACGATGCTCTTCTTCGTGGTGCCGAAGTTCGAGGCCACGTTCCGCCAGTTCGGTCGTGCGCTGCCGCCGGCGACCGAGAATCTGCTCGCGCTGTCGCACGCGCTGCGCGACGATGGCTGGATGCTGCTGGTCGCCGCCGCCGCCGTGATCATTCTGGTGCGCGGCCGCATGCGCACGCCGCAGGGGCAACTGAACTGGCACCGCCGAAAGCTCACGCTGCCCGTGCTTGGCGATCTCTTCAGCAAGATCGAGGTGGCGCGCTTTGCGCGTACGCTCGGCACCTTGCTCGGCAATGGCGTGAGCCTGCTGCCGGCGCTCACCATCGTCAAGGACACGGTGGACAACCGCGCGCTCGCCGGTTCGCTCGACGGCGTCGTCGCTCGGCTGAAGGCGGGGCAGGGCTTTGCGCGGCCGCTGATGGAGACGGGGCTCTACCCGAAGCTCGCCGTCCACATGGTCGCCGTGGGCGAGGAGACCGGGCGCCTCGACAGCATGCTGATCAAGGTCGCCGACATCTACGACCAGGAAGTGAACACGTCGCTGAAACGCGCCCTTGGCTTGCTGGAACCGATCCTGATCCTCACGCTGGCGGTCGTCGTCGGAGGCATCATCTTCGCGCTGATGAGCGCGCTGCTCGGATTGACGGAATTTAACGTCTGAACGACGGTCGAACCCTCCTTCGTCACGACGACGATTACGATACAACTTTTTGCGGGAAACCGCATCCACAACGGGCTTAGCGCCGAAAAACAGCGAAACTCGACTTTATGCACAACTCGCCCCCAAGCCCTTTGCCAACGCCATTTCCTGCAAAAGTTGATGGCGCGTTTCGCGCTCAACCAGCGCCCGGGCACGACGTTTCGGTCGTATTTCACTCACCCATCGCCACCAAGGCTCAGGAGCCGACCATGACCCCACAACGACGCGAGCGTGGCTTCACGCTGATGGAACTGCTTGCCGTCATCGTCATCATCGGTGTGCTCGCCGCCACCATCGGCAGCCGCTTCCTTGGCCAGACCGAGAAGGCCAAGGTCGGCGCCGCGAAGACCGAAATGGGGCAGATGGTGCAGGCGCTCGATCTGTTCAAGCTCGAAAACGGTCGCTACCCCAACGCGCAGGAGGGGCTCGAGGCGCTGATCAAGAACCCCGGCAACCTGCCGAACTGGAGCGGGCCGTACTTGCGCAAGGACAACATCAAGGACCCGTGGAACAACGACTACAAATACACCGTTCCCGGCCCCAACAACACCCCCTTCGAACTCAAGTCCCTCGGCGCTGACGGCAAGGAAGGCGGCGAGGGCGAGAACGCCGACATCGTCAAGAACTGAGGCTGAGCCGCAGTCCCGCGCGGACCGCGCCCGCCCGATGTCGGCAAACGCGCGCACAGGTGACGCCGCGGGCGAAGGTCGACGCCGCGCGCGCGGCTTCACGCTGCTCGAACTGCTCGTCGTCATCGGGCTCATCGTGCTGCTCGCGGCCGTCTCGCCGCCGCTCTTCTCGAACGGCGTCAGCGCCGCGCAGCAGCGCTCGCTCGCCCGCAACGTCGCGCAGACACTGCGCATCGCGCGCAGCGAGGCCATCATCACCCGCAAGGATGTCGGCGTCGAATTCAACCTGCTCGATCGCACCTTTCAGCTGCCCGATGGCAAGCATCGCGGCCAATGGCCTGCCGACGTCGCGCTCGAACTCACCACCACGGCCGCCGAAACGCTCGATGACAACCACGCCTTCGTCCGCTTCTACCCCGACGGCGGGTCGACCGGCGGTCGCGTCGCGCTCAAGGTCAAGGATCGCACGCTGAACATCGACATCAACTGGCTGACCGGCCACATCAGCATCGACGACGGAGCATGAAACGCACCCTCGACATCGCCTGCGTCGGGCGGCGGCGCGCGCGTGGCTTCACGCTGCTGGAAGTGATCGTCGCCGTCGTCATCGCCGCGCTG
This sequence comes from uncultured Rikenella sp., assembly GCA_964488645.1. Classification (GTDB taxonomy): domain Bacteria; phylum Bacteroidota; class Bacteroidia; order Bacteroidales; family VadinHA17; genus SR-FBR-E99. Next base: position 3,138 of record CAZAVK010000038.1, read on the forward strand.
TGCATCGCGGCGCTCTCGCAAGTGTTCGCCACGGGCGTGCGCGCCGCCACCGTCGCCTCGGACTACACGCACGCGACGACGCTCGCCCAATCGCTGCTCGCCGGTGCCGGAGTCGATGGCGCGCTCGAAGATGGCACGACCAGCGGCAACAGCCGCGACGGCAAACTCGCCTGGACGCTGACCGTCAGCGCCGAGACGAGCGACGACGCTGATTCGCCGATCCGCCCGCCTTATGATCTGAAACGCGTCGTCGCTCGCGTCAGCACCGCCAACGCCGAAGGCAGCGGCGCGCGCCCGCGCGTCGTCGAACTGAGCACGCTGGTCGCCACCCCGAGGCCGACGCCATGAGCGCCCCCGTCCGGCGCCGCGTCGGTGGCTTCACGCTGATCGAATTGCTGGCCGCCATCACGCTGCTCGCCGTTCTCACCGCCGTCCTGATGGGCAGCGTGCGCGGCGCCGAACGCTCCACTGCCGCGGCGGCGGCGCTCGGCGAACGCACCGAGCAGTACGCGCGCACCTATGGCTTTCTGCGCGAGCATTTGGCCGGGGCGCTCCCGCTGCGCTGGCGGCGCGAAGTCGGGCAGCCGCTCAAGTTCGCCGGTCGCAGCGACAGCGTCACCTACCTCGCGCCGATCACCTCGCAAATCGCCACGGGCGGCGTCAATTGGTGGCAACTCATCGTCGCCCCCGCCGCCAACCACCCCGAACGCAAACAACTCGTGCTGCGCCGCGCCGCGCCCGACCCCGAGGAGAAATCGGTGCCGGACATTCCCGCGGCCGACCCGATCGTGCTCGCCGACCACATCGAATCGCTGACGCTCGCCTATTTCGACCCCGGTGACGACCCTCTGAACAACCCCGACGCCGGGACCTGGCGCGACGCCTGGGACGAAAACGCGCGCATGCCGGCGATGATCCGCATCCAAATCACCGAACAGGGCGGCGCCGTCTGGCCCGAACTGCGCATTCCGCTCAAGCTCACGCAGGCGCTCGGTTGCAACTTCGACTTTCAGCGCCAGCGCTGCATCATCCAGGCGGGGCCGCGCGGATGAACGCACGGTCCATTCCGCGCCGGCGCCGGCAACGCGGCATCGCCCTGATTCTCGTGATCGGCCTCGTCGTCTTCCTGTCGGTCATCGCGTTGTCGTTCAGCGACAACCAGCGCCTGACCACCCAGCTTGCTCGCAACACGGTGCAGACGGCGCTCGCCCAAGCGGCGGCCGACGGCGCCGTCAACCGCATGGTCTACGAACTCGCGCGCCCCCGCCCGCCCGACGCGCAGGCGGCCGCCGAGCGCTGGAAGGCCGACGGCGTGCCGCACCAATGGACGGAAAGCGGCATCCAGATGGCCGTTTCCGCCCGCAGCGAGGCTGCTAAAATCGATTTGAACTTTGCCGCGGAACCGCTGCTCAAACAGCTTTTCGTCTCCGCTGGCGCAAGCGAGGAAGAGGCCGACGCCATCGTCGCCGCCGTCAAGGACTGGACGGACGCCGACAACCTGAAACGGCCCAACGGTGCGGAGGCCGATGACTACCGCGCCGCCGGCAAGAAAGTGCTGCCGGCGAACGATTTTTTCGTCGCTGTCGAGGAATTGCAAAACGTGATGGGCGTGACCCCGAAGATCTACAACGCGGTAGCCCCGTTGCTCACGGTCAATTCGCGCTCGCCCGGCATCGACCCGCAGGCGGCCACGCTTGCCGTCATGCGCCTGATTCCCGGCATCGACGCCGCCCAGGCCGGTGACTGGATCGCCCAGCGTGACGCCGCGTTGCGTGACGGCCTGACCCCGCCGCCGCTCCCGTTCAGCAGCCCCTACTTCGCCGGTGGGCAGCAGGCCATCCGCATCCGCGCCGACGTCATGACGGCCGACGGCATCCGCGCATCGCGCGAAGCGAGCGTCCGGCTGCAGGGCAACCAACGCGGCCGCCCTCAGTTCTACCTGTGGCAGCGCGGCCTGGCGGCCGACGCCTTGTCATTCGACAACGCGACCTCCACCGCCGGAGGCGCGCGTGACTGACCTCGTGGGCAGCGCATCGGGTGGTGCGCCATCGGCGGCGCAGGCGCTGAACGAATTCGGTCGCTGGTGGCGGCGACATCTCTACGAGTGCATACCCGCAGCGATCCGCGCCCGCATCGCGCGCGGCAAGCGTCCGGCCCTGTGGTCGCCCGTCGACGACCGCGTGTGGCCCGCTGCGGCCGAACTCGACGCCGGCAAACCCTTCGCCCATTCCGCGCTCGCGCAGCGCGGCGGCGACGTCGCGCTGGTGGTGGGCGAGGCGGGCGGCTTTCGGCGCACCATCGAACTGCCGCTGGCGGTCGAGCCACGCCTCGGACAAGTGCTTGGTTTCGAAATCGACCGTCTGACCCCGCTCAAGCCGAGCGACCTCCATTACGACTTCCGCGTGATCGAGCGCAACGCCGCCAGCCGCAGCTGCCGCGTCGAAGTGGTCGCCGTGCCCCGCGCGCGCGTCGCCACCTTCATCGAAGAGGCGCAGCGCCGCAACCTTCAGGTGAAACGGCTGCTGCTCGCTCCGAGCGACGTCGACACCTCGCTCGACCTGTTCGCGAGCAGCCGCGACGACGACGCCCCGGGCGATCGTCATGGCTGGATCAACCCCGCGTTGATGCTGCTCTGCGTGCTGCTCGCGCTCGCCTTGGTCATCTTCCCGCTGTGGCAACTGCGCGAGCAGGTCATCGCGCTGCAACCGATCGAAGCGAAGGCACGTGCCGACGCCGAGGTCGCCAGCGTGTTGCAGCGACAACTCGAAAAGCAGGTCAGCGAATACAACCTGCCACTGCAACGCAAGCACGCCTCGCCGCTCGTGGTCCAGGTGCTCGATGACCTGAGCAAGCGGCTGCCCGACGACACCTGGGTGCAAACGCTCGAAATCCGGCCGGTCGCGAACCAAAAGACGCGCGAGGTCATCATTCAGGGTGAAACCGGCAGCGGTGGATCGCTGCTGCAAACCATCCAGCAGTCCCCGCTCATCAAGGACCCGACGTTCAAGGCCACGATGACTCGCGTCACCCCGACCGCCGAACGCTTCCATATCGCGGGCGAACTGGTCGCGGCCGAATTGCCCAAGCAGATTCAGCTCTCCGACGCCGCCGCCGTCACCACCGTGCAGGTCGCCCCGGCGGCTCCTGCCGGCGCACCCACGGCGGCGAAGCCAGCGCTCGCCACGACGCCCCCGCCAGGCGCGCCGGTCGGCGCCTCGACGCCGGG
>CAZAVK010000039.1:0-5222 GCA_964488645.1 uncultured Rikenella sp.
TGGTGGACGACGACATCCGCGCCCGCATCCACGGCCAGGCCGCCGAAGCCGACGTCCGCGCCGCCGCCCTGGCCAGGGGCATGCGCCTGATGCGCGAGGACGGCGAACGCCTGATTGCCGCCGGCATCACCAGCCGCGAAGAGGTGCTGCGCGTTACGCGCGATTGAACCTAGAAACGGCAGTTGGACGTGCCCGCCCGTGCCGTGATCGGCGTGCCAGGCAAGACGCGACGCCGCCGCGGGCTCATGCCCGCAAGTAGGAGCAACGCCGCATGGCGCGGCGAGCGCGGTGCGGGTGGGTACGTAGCGCGCTCACCCAACAGGTGAAGGTCATCGAAGCCGCCAGACCTTGCATGGATGCGGCATGGCTGAGGTTGACAAGCGGTCAACTGCCGTTTCTAGGTTGAAAGTCACGCAACCACCACCTGCGCCGCCAAGCGCCGGCCCCGTGCAGCGCGGGTGCGCAGCGTGGCGCGAGCAATGTGGCCTATGGGATGCGCGGCGGCGCTGCCCTCAATGCGCCGGCAGCCGCAGCGCGACCACACGGGCAAAGTCCTTGAAGTCTTGCAAATGCCGTGACGCAATGGCAAACACGATGCCCCAATCGATCTGGTCGTAGGCATGCACCGCAATGTTGCGAAACCCGACGGACTTCTTCATCCTCAGCGCAAGCCCGGGATCAAGAATGCCCGCCTGCAGGAGCCGGTCAAACGCCTCGCCCATGGTGTCGGGGGGCGGCAGTCGCAGGTCAGAGATCAAGTGGCTGGCCAGGTCCACGCAAAGCTGCACGGCCCGGCTGATGTTCAGCACGAGCACATCCTGCAGGTCGATGTCGGCGGTCAGCGCGGCGATGCTTTGCGGGCACCTGTCGGCGATGCGCGCGACGCAGCGCTGCAATGAATCGAGCTTGCGCTCCACGATCAGCCGATCCACGCCTGCCTCCTTTCACGCAGGATGCGATCGACATAGGGCTGGAAGTCCGCCGCGTCAAACAGGTGGCGGCGAATGAGCGCGGCGTAGTCCGCGTCGCTGCCGATGATGCGCTGGCCCTGCTTGAGAATCTGGCCCAGCAGGGGCTCGCCAACGGTCTTCAAGTCGATCAGATCCACCGGGCGGCCCACCGCCGCAGCCAACGCAGCGATGAGCGCGGCCTTTTGCGCAGCACCCAGCGGACGCTGCGCCGCCACCGCCAAATCCAGGTCGCTGTCGGCACGGGCCGCGCCGCCCGCCAAAGAGCCAAACAGCAGCGCCTGACAGATGTCCGGGTGGCCGTCAAGAACAGCCCGCAACTGGGCAACGAGCGCGGTGGTCATGGTGGACAGGCACGCACTGATGGGACAAGACCGCATTGCAACACACTCTCGCGCATTCGCGAGACTGGCAAAGTCCGGCAAGGTTCGGCCAGCCGTCGATCCGGGCCGCGCACACCGCTCATGCGAACTCGCTTTCAAAATGACAAATGACAGATGAGCTCGCTGCCGGTGCAAGGCACGGCGCCCATGCGGGCATAGCCCCCGTGTCGATAAACGTCCAGCCATGCCAAAGCCCGGCCGATCAGCCCAAATCGGCCTGCAGCGCCCGCCCGGCAATCGCTGAAAGCCATTAAAAATATAGCGTATCGCGCTTGAAGCGTGCTCTCTCGCCCGCTGGCGGAGGGTTAGGGTAAAGGTCTGCCCCCGCAGCCAAGGAAAGTTTCCAATCAGGAAAAGGACTTGGCGTGCACTCAACCGGAACTGGCCTTGCCCGGCATCAGCCCCGCCAATTGCTGCTGCGCAATCACATGCCCGTGCGCGGCGGCCTTGGCGATCCACATCAGCGCCAGCGCCTGGCCGTCGCCCTCGCCCAGCCCGGCCGCATGCAGCACCCCCAGCCAGTGCATGGCGTCGGCCTGGCCCTGCTGGGCCGCCTGCCGCAGGAAGTGCAGCGCAGCCACCATGCTGCCCCCCCCCCCGCGCCGCATCCGGCGCCACCAACGCATCGCCGCCCCGGCCGGCTTCGGCCTCTTGCAGCGCCGCCAGCGCGAACCGCGCGCCCACGTCGGCCTGCGCTGCGGCATCGCCCTGATCGGCGCGCACCAGCATCGCCACGTCCTCGTCGGTCAGGTCGAGCGCCAGCGCCGGCCGCACCGCCGCGAACGGCACCAGCGCCCCGCGCCCATCGCCCAGGCGCGGCACCGCGCCCTCCTCGATGCGGCGCTGCCAGGTGCGCATGCTGCGCCCCGTCAACACCGCGGCCGTGGCCAGGCTGATGGGATGAAGGGTGTCGGCAGGTGGCATGCGGCAAATTCTAGCGGCGGGCGTTTGGGCGACGTGTTGAAAGCATCGCTGTGCAAGCACGGCGCGGCCGGCGGCCGCCGCTGCGGCAACACCCAGCGCACGGAGCCATCGAGGTTCCGGGCCGTCGTCACCGCGCCGCCTCCCACGGGTTGAGCAGGCCCACCCCCATGGGCCTGAAATCCGCCACGTTGCGCGTGACCACCGTCATGCCGTGCACCAGCGCCGTGGCCGCGATCAGCGCATCGCGCTCGCCGCGCGGGTCGGGCACGTGCAGCCGGGCGCAGCGCAGCGCCACGGCCGTATCCACGGGCAGCGTGCGGCCCGAGAACTCGGGCCATACGTGCTGCTCCAGCCACGCGCGCAGCAGGCCCCCTGGGTGGCGTCCCTGCGCTCGATCGCCAGCACGCCCAGTTCCAGCTCCAGGATGGTGATGGCCGACACGTAGAGATCGGCGGCATCGACGCTTTGCGCCCAGGCGGCCACGGCCGCGTCGGCCTTGCCTGCGCGCACCTTGCGCAGCTCCGACACCACGTGGGTGTCGAGCACGAACATCATGAGAAATCAGCCGGCCGGGGTTCGACGCGCACGCGCGGCGGCGCGAACGCGATGTCGGCCACGCCCGGCATCGCCAGCGCATCGGCAATGCTGCGCCGCTGCTTCGTGAGCCGTTGATAGTCGTCAAAGCTCAGCAGCACGCGGGCGGGCCGGCCACGATCGGTGATGAACACCGGCCCCTTGTTGGCCGCTCGCTTGGCTTCGCTTGCGTGCTGGTTGAACTCGCGGCTCGACAGGGTGGTGATGGTCATGGCGACACCTCGCTGATGTGAGTTGTTGTAGGCATGTCACTACAAACTCGCGCCAGAGCAAGCCTCTTGCTTCGCCCGGCCGCACGGCCGAAAACGGCACCAGCGCCCCGCGCCCATCGCCCACGCGCGCCTGCACGGCTGCCCAAGAGCAACCGATGAAGTGTCCGCTGCTTCTCCGATCAGCACCCAACGTGGGCCGCATCAGGGCGCGGCAAAGCCGTCGACCGGCGCCCAACCCACCATGTTCAGCTCGCCATCGAGCAGCGCCACCCATTCCTTGGTTCTGCTGCTCGTCAGGGGTAGGTAGCGCAGTTGCTCGGGTGGCAGCCCGGTTTCCTGGATCGCAGCCTGCAATGTGGCCGCATCCTGCGGGCGGCGCGCCAGCAACTCGGCCACCGGCTTGGCGCGTTGGTTCATGGCTGGTTTCGCGCTGTCCCAGGGCAGCCACCACGGCGGAAGCATAGCCGGGGAGATACCTGAGAGACCCAAATCCACACTCCGAAAAACCTCGTCCGCGGTTTTCGGGCGATCCAGTGCCACCGACACAACACCATACCAGGGCAAGTGTCGCAAGCCAATTTTGTTGTCGGCCACGGTCTCCTGCTCAATCTCATTGGCCGTGACAATCAGCAAGCGATCGTATTCAAAGGCCAGTATGCTTGGCCGTCCCAGCCATAGACTGTGCAGCCCATAGGCCAAAGCCATGATCTGCACCACACCAATAAGACTGAAGTCCATCCAACGCTCTCGTCTTGATTTTTTTGGGTTGGCCAGAATCAGGGTTAACAGTGGCCCGCAGACCACATCCACTGCCAGCAACAGAAAAAATACGCTTCCAACGCCCAGCATCGTATGGTACGGCGCGGGGTAGAGCAAAAAGAACACAAAAGCCAAAGAAGCAATGGCCACCAGTGCAGAAAGCTGTATATGCCTGCCCGCGTAGATCAATGCAAATTTCAATCTCGCCATGTGTTTCATGCCCGATCACAGCACTTCCCGACATGAGGCAGGAACGTACTTGAAATTCATGTCGGTGCCGCACTTCCAGGCCCGGATCGGCTGCGCCGTCCCGGTCACGAAGTCGGCACTGGTAGCGGCGGCGGTGGCGGCCGAGTCGGTGTAGGGAATGAACTTGATGTACTTGCCATCGACCTCGCCGGCCCGGATATTGCGCGCAATGGCCGTCACTTCGCCCGTGACCGTGGTGTGCACCTCTTGAACAAACCTGCTTGCGGTGGCGTTGGAACTGCCAGCCTCGCCGCAGCCAAAGCCGTCGGCGACGGGCGCGGCGGGCATGCCGGTATCCGCCACTTCCTGAATGGTGGTCTTGCACGTAGAGGCGGCCAGCACCACCTCCGACATCTTGGCGCGAACGGTGTAGTCCTGATAGGCTGGCAGGGCCACGGCCGCCAAAATGCCGATGATCGCCACCACGATCATCAATTCAATCAACGTAAAGCCCTGAGCGCGTCGTGGCATGCCATCCATGGAGATTCGATGAAACATGGCGATTTCCTCCAGACGAGTTTTATCCCACATTGATTCAAGCAAAAAACATGCCCTGTATGACGCAAATGTGAATACATGCTCTTTGGCACAGCACACTGCTCGCTGCCACAAAAAACGGCCCCGCGGGGCCGTTGCAATTCACATCAAATCAAGATTACGTATTGCGGCAGTTGGCAGGAACGTATTTGAAGTCCATGTTGGTCGCGCACACCCAGGAACGGATTGGCACGTTGGTGCCCGTGGTGAAGGTGGCAGCGGTAGCGGCAGTAGCATTGGCCGAGTCGGTGAATGGGCGCAGGATGATGGTGTTGCCATTGATGCCAGTACCAATGTTTCGTGCCGTCGCCGTCACAATGCCAGTGGCCGAAGTCGTTACCGACGCTACATAGCGGCTTTCAGTCGGGGTAGAGGAGCCGGTTTCACCGCACCCAAAGCCGTTCGCCGCAGGAGCGGCAGGCAGACCGGCATCAGCGGCTTCCTGAATATTGGTGCGGCAGGCGGAAGCAGCCAGCACCACTTCCGACACTTTGGAACGCTTTGTGTAGTCCTGGTAAGCCGGCAGCGCCACCGCGGCCAAGATACCGATGATGGCCACCACGATCATCAGTTCGATCAGGGTGAAACCTTTTTGC
>CAZAVK010000040.1:0-2687 GCA_964488645.1 uncultured Rikenella sp.
GGGCTGTCGCGGTTCTTCATCGCCTTGTTGCAGGCGGCGATCCTGCTGGGACTCGGCGTGCTCTGGTTCGGCATCAATCTCGGCGATCCGCTTGCCGTTGTGACGCTGGTTCTCGTCTACTCAGTGATCGCCTCGGCGGCGGGGATGCTGCTCGGCGGGGTGGCCCGCACACCAGGCCAGGCGGTCGCCGTCGCGGTGCCCGCCGGCATCGTCTTGGGCATGCTGGGTGGCTGCATGTGGCCGCTGTCGGTGGTGGGCACCACGATGCAGCGCATCGGTCACCTCACTCCGCAGGCCTGGGCGATGGACAGTTGGAACGCCATCATCAACGACGGTGCCGGTGTCGCCGGGATCGGCGGCTACCTCGCGGTGCTGGTCGGCTTCGCAGTGGTGCTGTCCTTGCTCGCGGTCTGGGCGCTGGGCCGGCATGCACGCACTGGGCGGTAGGCGCTCAGCGGTACGCGGGAATCCCCGTGAGTGCCTCGCCGACCACGAGCGTGTGCATCTCGTTGGTGCCCTCGTAGGTGAACACCGACTCGAGGTTGTTCATGTGCCGGATCACCGGGTACTCGAGGGTGATGCCGTTGCCGCCGAGGATGTTGCGGCATTCCCGCGCGATCGCAAGCGCTTCGCGGGCGTTGTTGAGCTTGCCGACGCTGACCTGCTCCGAGCGGATGACGTGCTGGTCCTTGAGTCGGCCGAGGTGCAGGGCCAGCAGCATGCCTTTGCCGAGTTCGAGGGTCATGTCCGCCAACTTCTTCTGCGTCAACTGGAAGCCGGCGATGGGCCGGTCGAACTGAACACGGTTGACGCTGTAGTCGATCGCCGTCTCCAGACAGTCGCGTGCCGCACCGAGTGTGCCGAAGACGATGCCGTAGCGGGCCTCGTTCAGGCACGACAGTGGACCCCGCAGTCCCACTACTCCGGGTAGCACTGCATCGGCGGGCAGTCGCACGTCATCGAGCACCAACTCACTGGTCACCGACGCGCGCAGCGACAGCTTCTTGTGGATCTCGATGGCGGTGAAGCCGGGGGTGTCGGTGGGGACGACGAAGCCACGGATCCCCTCCTCGGTGCGTGCCCACACGACGGCCACGTCCGCCACATTGCCGTTCGTGATCCACATCTTCGAGCCGTTGAGGATCCAGTCGTCCCCGTCCCGCTTGGCATGGGTGAGCATGCCGCCCGGGTTCGACCCGAAGTCGGGTTCCGTCAACCCGAAGCAGCCGATCTTCTCGCCGGCGGCCATGCCTGGCAGCCATTGCTGCTTCTGCTCCTCCGACCCGAACGCGTGGATGGCATACATCGCCAATGAACCCTGCACACTGACCAGGGAGCGGATCCCGGAGTCGCCGGCCTCGAGTTCCAGGCAGGCCACGCCGTAGGCGACCGCCGACGTCCCCTGACAGCCGTAGCCCTCGAGGTGCATTCCGAGCACTCCGAGTTGGCCGAGTTCGCGCGCGAGGTCGCGCGCGGGGATCTGGCCGGCTTCGAACCAGTCGGCGATCTCCGGCTTGATGCGCGTGTCCACGAAGTCGCGCACCACATCGCGGATCGCACGTTCCTCGTCATCGAGCAAGGAGTCGATGCTGAACAACTCGAAGGGGGACTGTGTCTTCATGGGCTTCTCCTGTGAGGGGGTTGGGTGTTTCGACGTAGGGCGGCCGTCAGCCATGCGACGGAGTGATCGCGGTGCTCGTCGTGCAGGCGGATCACCGTGTCGACGTCTCGCCGTCGGACGGCCTCGACCATCGATGCGTGTTCGTGGGCGACACGCTCACGGTTGCCGGCCTGCTGGAAGTACAGCGCCCGGTAGACGTCGGAGGCGTCCCACAGTTGCCGCAGGAGTCTGCGCAGCCGCGGCATCCCCGCGGCCTCGAACATGGCGAAGTGGAAGTCACGGTTGGCGTTCGTGAGCCCGGCCAGATCGCCGCCGGCGCCGGCCTCATCCACACGATCGGCGAGGTGTTGGATGGTGGCCACATCCATGTCGGTGAGCACTGGGATCCCGGTGCGAAGTGCCTCGGTCTCGAGCAGTTCGCGCAGGCGGTAGACCTCGAGCAGGTCGGGGACGCTCAACTCGGTGACGAAGTAGCCGCGGTGAGGCAGGTGCGTGATGAGCCCCTCCGAGGTCAGGGTCTGCAGGGCTTCACGAACCGGCACGCGACTCACGCCGTACTGCTCCGCGATGAGCTCCTGCACGACCTGCTCGCCGGGTTGCAGAGCCCCGGTCAGGACCTCGGTGCGCAACGCCTCCAGCATGCGCTCCTGGGCGGTCATGAGCGCTCCCCGAGCAGAGCCAGCACCTCGGCGCGGTCGGCGTCCACCTGTGGTGGAGCCGAGCGGTACCGCGGCGGAGTCCCGGTGTATTCCACCGGGTTGGCCACCACCGGCATGCCGCCGGCGTCGACCACGGGGTCGAGTCCCAGGCGCGAGGCCTGCTCGAAAGCCTGCTCGATCGTGTTGATCGGGCCGCACGGGATGCCGGAGGCGGTGAGCGCGCGCTGCCAGTCGTCGGCACCGTGCGTGCGCAGCACCCGTTCGAGGTCGGCCTTGAGGTTGTCGCGGTGCGCGACCCGGTCGGAGTTGGTGAGGTAGTCGGGGTTGTCGGCGAGGTCTGGTCGTTGCAGGACCTCGGCCAGTCTGCGGAACTGCGCGTCGTTGCCCACCGCGATGATCATCGGGCG
>CAZAVK010000040.1:2787-4088 GCA_964488645.1 uncultured Rikenella sp.
GTACCGAACTGGTTGCGGACCCGGGCCGGTCAACCAGTTCGGTACGCCGGGCTCAGCCCAGCCACCCCCGCAGCCGTCGCAGACCCTCGTCGAGCACCTCGTCGCGCTTGCAGAACGCCCACCGTACGTAAGGGGCGCTGGCTTCTGGGTGGTCGCTGAGCGCGGACAGCGGGATGGCCACGACGCCGGCCTCATGCGGCACGCGGTGGCAGAACTCGTCGCCGTCGGCGAACCCGAGCGTGCGCACGTCGGTAGTGGCGAAGTACGTTCCCTGCGGCGGGATCACCCGGAGGCCGAGCTCCTCCAGCCCGGCGCACAGCCGGTCTCGCTTGGCCGCGAGGTCGGCGCGGAAGCCGTCGAAGTAGCTGTCCGGCAGCCGCAGGCCCACCGCCATCGCATCCTGGAACGGTCCACCGGACACATAGGACAGATGCTGACGGATCACCCGCACCGGTCCGATGAGGTCGGCCGGACCGCTGGCCCATCCGACCTTCCAGCCGGTGAAGGAGAAGGACTTCCCGCCCGAACCCACCGTCACCGTGCGCTCAGCCATGCCGGGCAGGGTCGCGATGGGGACGTGGACGTTGTCGTCGAACCACAGATGCTCGTACGCCTCATCGGCGATGACGAGAAGGTCGTGGTCGATGGCGAACGTGGCGATGTCCTGCAATTCGGCACGGGTGAAGACCACGCCGGTGGGGTTGTGCGGCGTGTTCAGCAGCAGCATCGTGGTCCGGGGTGTCACGGCCGCGCGCATCGCCGCGAGATCCGGCCGAAGGGCGTCCGCCGTCAGCGGCACCGCGACCCGCTGCGCCCCCGCCAGCGCGATCGCAGCGGCATACAGGTCGAAGTACGGGTCGAGGACCATGACCTCGTCGTCCGGTTCGACGAGCGCCAGGACGGCCGAAGCGATCGCCTCGGACGCCCCGGTTGTCACCACGACCCCCTTGGCCGGGTCGACGTACATGTCGTAGAAGCGACGCTGGTGTTCGCTGATCGCGGTGCGCAGGTCGGGATACCCGTGCGCCGGCGGGTACTGGTCGCCATGACCCTCGGCGATGGCGCGCTCGGCCGCTTCCCGGACCTGCCTCGGCCCGCCGGTGTCGGGGAACCCCTGGCCCAGGTTGACCGCGCCGAGCGTCGTCGCCAGCGCGGACATCTCGCCGAAGACCGTGCGCTCGTAGGGACGCATGCGCTGGACCAGATGGGACATGGCTCGATTCTGGTGCTTCCGGTGGCGTCACGCGGGACAGGGGAGGAAGATTCCCAACCGTGGGTGTAGCACTCGTGACCGGACCGAC
>CAZAVK010000041.1:0-3794 GCA_964488645.1 uncultured Rikenella sp.
CCAGGGGACATTATCTCCCGAGTTCTTAAGGGGACATTTCTAAAGAGTTTTGACATAAAGCCAAGTTGGTGTGGGACATGTCCCGCCGCAGAATTACGGCCTTTGTGTGGATGCGGTAAGCCCCGGCGACAAGATGATCTGCGACATTTGAAACCACGTGCTCCGAGACGGTATCTCCCTCAACCAACTGTCTGGGGAGCAGGGGGTTGGGAAGGGCCGGTCCGCAAAATCAATTGACTCGGGCAAGCGATGATTCTTCCGGCGCGGACACAGGAAGCCCGCGCTCAACCGTCCAAGATTCGCAAGGCGAGCGGGGATGCGGCGGCCCGAGAAATTGCCTTGCAAGCGGCGTTTTTTCTGCCATAACCACCTTGTATGGCAGAAGACAACGCGAGATCATCCCCTCATCACCCCCCGCCCGGTTTTGCGCTGGCATCCATCCACGGCGAAGGCGGCGGCCCGTTGCGCATTTGTCTCTTGGTGCGCGCGTCGGCATCGGACACGGGTGAACGGTTTGTGCTGCTGCGGGAGCTGCCCGGATCCCGGGTCTATCTCGGGGCGGTCAGCGATGCCGAGGGGCGGATTCAGGAGTGGGTCGAGATTTGGGCGCAGGCCCTGGACTTGAGGGACCTCGCTTTTTCGAGCTACCAGGAGCGGCTGGCCAATGGGGTTTTCGACCAGCGGTGGTCCTCGGAATACGCCGCCCACCGCGCCACCCGTCCGCACTTGTTGATCGTGACGGGGATGGAAACCACCAATCCCCAACCGTTGCTCATTGGCGAAGGCACCGCCGCGTCCGCCCCGTTTGTGCCGGTGGAACGCTCCCCATGGAGTCTGTGCAAGGATGATCAGCTACTCAGTTCGTTCGGTCTGCCCCCGTATACCACGTCGCCCTTCCGTTATCTGCACCAGCCCGGCGATGCCGAACCGAAAACCTTCCTGGCGACGACCCCCGATGCACCCAGCAACGCCCATGTCCAAGGGATTGAGCGTCTCGTGACAACGCCGGGCGCGGGTGCGGTGTTCAATCCGCACGCGGGATTGATCCGGGTGACGCGTTTTAGCCCACTGGCGATGGAAGACTACCTCCGGATTCTCGAAGGGGAGACTTGGCACGAAGTCGGCGCGGCACCCGTTCGTCTGTTCCCGGAAACCGTCTATGCAAAACTCCAAGCTTGGTCCGCGACGCCCCGCAGCTTCCCCTTCCTGCTCCACCGGGGGAATCATGATACGGCATGCTTGAATGAGGTTTTTTTCCTGAAACTTTCCGCCCTGCTGGGCATGTTCACGGAAGTCAAGGCGTATGTGAAGACGCAACAGCTTCCCTTGCTGAATGTCACGCCCTCCAGTTTTAACGTCAATCTGGAGGCCGTGGGTGAGCCGTTTCCGGCGTTGTGGACGGCCAAACCGGTGCTGGTCAAACCCGGCCAGGCGTACCCCTTGAGAATCAAGTCCACGGAACAGCGCTATTTCATCCGGCTCGGCAAGACGCGGCCATCGCCCTTTCTGCCCGAGGGACTGAGCGCCCACTCCTTTGGGATCGGCAGCATCCGCATGCGCAGCGTGCGGAACGAAACCGACGGGGTGGTCCTCGAAGGCACCCTGGTGGCGGAAGATTACCTTGGCTGGGATGCGCAGGATCTGCTCTGGTTCAAGCTGCCCCTGGGGGAAGAGCGCCTGGAGTTCTATGCCCATGTTTACACAGCCGAGGCGATCGGACCGCGGGAGGCGCGGTTTCGCACCGTGCCCGCGAAGCTTCCTGACTCGGTGCTTGCGCTGCTCAAGCCCGTGGCGGGGACCGCTTTCCCGCGCGCGCCGTACGAGATCTGGCCGTTACTGAGTTCCCCCTGCGATCTGTATTCACTGGGCGTTATCGCTGTCCGCGCCCTCCTAGTCAACAACGAAGGCAATCTGCCGGTGGTTCTCGATGAGGTTTTGAGCCTGTCGCGGCACTTGGGCAAAGACGCGCAGGATGCCTCCGACTTCTCTGCCCGACTGAAAGCCCTGCTGGAACGCGAACCCCGGCTGCTTGATCTCGTCAGTCCCCACGCGCTGGTCGCCTCCAGCGGCGCCCCGACCCAGGCGCGGGCCAAGGTCTGTCCGGAAATCTGGCTGGACACTATTGCTTTGGTCCTACGGCTGTTTCCCGGTGCCGGGCCGCACGCGTATTGCCAGAGTTTTGGCGATGTCTCCTCCCTGGCGTTGGAAACCGTATTCGAGGCGCCGCGGGAGGCTTTGGAAACATTGGTCTGCCGGTGCCGGAGCATTTTGACTCCCAGCCTCATCGCAAACGAAGAAATCGTCAGCGTGCTGCTGGAACAACTCGCCGCCGGTTGATCCTGTAACGGGACATGCTCGGAAGCCGTGGTTGAGGTCGGTAAAGCGGTGGGGTTGCTAACGTTTCAGAGCCGCAAAGGCGAACGGGAACGACGCAAAAAACCGGACTTTGCAGAGTAGTGTAGATTGCTCTCTGAGAGGATCGAATCTGCCATCATGAATAACCCAGCCACGAGCCGGCATGCCTTTGATTTTTCCTACGGCACCTGCTCTCAGGCGACGGCGTCACCACCCGGCACCGCCAGTCATTTCCTGCTCATCGCCGATTTCAGCGGACGGGCCCACCGCGGGATTCGCGAACCGCTCGCTTCGCGAAAGTTGTCGGGCGCCGATGTTGACACCTTGGGCGATGTTCTGGCGCGCAACCCGGCCGCCTTGCGTCTGCCCGTTCAAACCGAATCCGCAGAGACCATTCTCGTTCGGCTCGAGTGTATTGACGATTTTGAGCCCGATGCCCTGCTGCAGCAGCTTCCACCGTTGCGGAGACTGCTTGCGGCACGGCAGGCGCTTGATTCACCTGAAAAATCGCCCGCAGTAATCCAGGAACTTCCGTCGCTGCTTGGAACCGCAGCCTCACCTCCCCTCACCGCCGCCGCTGCGCCCCCGATCACGACGGACGCAGAATCCACGGAAGCCACGCTCACGCGCTTGCTCGGTGGTCCACCCGCTAGCGTGCCTCCCGCAAGCAAGGCCGCCCCAGGGATCCAAGCATTCATCGAAAGCGTCGTGGCTTCCTCCACCAACGCCACTCCGGCTGCGCCTGCAGCCCTTGCGGGATGGAGATCCGCGGTTGACCTCGAGTTGGCTGCGCGCCTCCGGAACGTGCTGCACCACCCCGGTTTTCAGGCCGTGGAAGCAGCCCGGCGCAGCGCCGATTTCCTCGTGCGACGATGCCCGGACGAGGCACGCTCAAACTATCCCTGTTGGATGCCTCGCTCGCGGAAGTGAGCCAGGACCTGGCGGGTTTGGCCCATCTGCTTGATGACCAACAGTGGACGGCGATCGTGATGCTTTTCCCGTTTGGGATCACCCCGGAGGATCTTGACATACTACTCGGCTTGGCCCGGGTGTGCGCGGCGCATTCTTGCGCCTGCCTCGCAGGGGCTCATCCACGGTTCGTCAATTGCGACAGCTTTGCCCTGCACCCGGACCTCCAAGATTGGCGTTGCCAACCGCCCGCAGATTACGTTACCGCATGGAATCGGCTGCGAGGCGCGCCCGCAGCCGTACATGTTCAACTGGCCCTTCCTCGATTCCTGCTACGGCAGCCTTACGGAACAAACAGCGATCCGATCAAGAGCTTCGCCTTCGAGGAGATGCTGGACCCGGTTGAGCATGAATCTTATCTATGGGGCAATTCCGCGGTGTTTAACCTGCGGCCGACATCGTCAATCTATTGAGACTCGCATAAATGAGTAACATTAAGCCACAAAGCAAGCTCGGCTTGTTGCCAGAAG
>CAZAVK010000042.1:0-3566 GCA_964488645.1 uncultured Rikenella sp.
GTATGTAAGTTTTGCTCAACAGTTGTTTTAAGCCCTTCAAAGGCTTTTTTGTAGAACTCAAGTTTGTCAAGCAAATCCTCATACATGGTTTTGTAGTCTATGAGTTTCGCCTTCCTCCACGCCTCTAATTCAGCGAGAGAGGATGCGGGGATGTCGGGCGTTTTGCCTATGTAAACTTCATGCCACCAATCATACTTTTCGGGTGTTTCTTCCCAATCAAAAGCATTAATTAACAATTGCGTTTCTTCAAATTTCTTATACCTTACTTTCATACCTTCACGCCATTCCTGCTGCTCCCTGCGCATCATCGCAATGTCTAAGTAGGGTTGTTCAAGTGTTTGTCCTTTTCTGTTTTTCATAGTGTTTGTTTTAGTGTTAATTGATATAGCAAATATACAATACTTTGTATCAATATGCAAACAAAAGTAAGGTTTGTTAAGAAAATAGCGCACTTTGACTATTCGGGTCCGGAATGATAATACCTAAGTATTCAGCCGCCCATTGCTGCAAATCATAAATTAAGTCCATGAACTCCGAAGTAGAAAGTCCAGAAGTAGGTCGGACAAATTTTCTTACCTCACCATGCTTGTCTGGCATTTCGGTTGTCAATAGATTAACCTTTACAAAGTCCTTCACCCATTCCATGTTACGACCCTCGTTATATCCGAGTTCTAAAAGTGCCTCCCCGATTAAAGGAAGGCACACACCATGAAAAAACCTGTTCTGATTGCTTGAGCGTTTATTGTAGGCACGCTCTATTGTTACCCTTACTCTTTTGCCTGCGAAACTTTGGAACGCTCTACGGGCTTCTAATCGCTTACCAGTGGATAGTGTTCCATCTTCTTTAACGTCTGCAAAGATTTCATGCTTCATCGTAAACCGCTTTTTAGCTTTTCGATTATATCCAACGCCTCGCCATAAGTCAAAGTGTCCTGCAACTGGCTTTTGATAATCCGATACTCAAAGTCTGATATTACAGTAGGCTTAGTCATTAGGATGTCTATTTGTGATGCTTGCCATACTGTGCATGGTTCGTCCATGTAGTCGTATTCCAAGTCATCAAAAGAGTTGTATTTCAGATCGTTAAACTCCACCGAGTTCCTTTTTACGCTTCGCTACTTCGTTCTTGAAGATTTTGTTTCCTTGCAAACTCTGGTTGTCATTCCAAACTTTCTCAAGTTCAGCAATGGTTGTGCAATTTCCTACGGCTTCATGCGTGTAGTCTGGCTTCCCTTCGTTCTTTTTGTTCTTATTCGTGCTGTCGCCATCTTTGCTATCGTCAATCAAAAACAAACCGTTCAAAGCGTATTTACGAGCGTAAGAAGATGATGCACCAAAACTCATTGCCAAATCCATCCCTTTGCGATGCTCTACACCGGCACAGGCGGTTACTTCAACGGTTTCACCATCGCTAATAAATATAGCTTTTGCTTCAATAAATACCATACCACCACACTCTTTTACGGTATCTGATAAGGTCAAAACACATTCACCAAGTAACGGTTTAACTGCCTCTAAAATATCCTCGCATGAGCGATAATGATATTTACCGAAATTGTTATACTGGTTTTTAGGTGCTTTCAGTTGTTGTTGGATTTCTTGCAGTTTCATCAGAATGGCAAACCGTCTCCATCTTCGGCATTTTCGTTATCGCTATCATTTTTCGGCGTTAAGGGCTTTGCGTTGCCTATGTAAACTTTGCCTTCTTCCTCCCGCTTGTCCTTTACAGAATTTAACTGTATGGAAATAGTGTTGCCGTATTTGTCGGGTTCATTTTCCCATAATACGATGTTCACATAAGCCTTGCCGTTTTTACCACGTGAATAGGCAGAGTGCGCTTTCTTTGCGAAGTCCATTAAATCGGTCAAACATATTGACCCTACTAGCATTTTACTCATATTCTAAATTTTCGATGATTAATTCAATTTTACGTGCGTTCACTGACATGAAGTTAATATCGTCTAAGAATTTATCCATGTTGTGAACGATAATGTCGTTTATCTTTAATGCCTTTTCGATAAGCGGCTCCAGGTCAACCATATCAATATATGGATTGTATTTCATAAATTCGCCGATAAGATAGGCTGCTGATTTACGTTTTTGTCTTGGAGTTCGCATACACAAAGATATATAACTAACTTCTGATGTGCAATAAAACAGGGGGAATAATTTTTACCTCCGTTTTGTTTTCAAAGTAATCTGCTACCTTGTGCAAATTCATTATCATTTGCATAATCTTTTCCGTGTCGCTGCCAGTGGTCAAGTCGATTAGACGTTGCACTACTTGTTGGCGTTCAGTTAGAATGTCCATGTTTTGGATTTATAAGTGAAATGATTTTAATAACAAACCAAAATCCGAGAATGATGAACTTAATCATGGGTTAGTGTTTTCAGGTTCACAATCGCACTCCGCCGATCCACAATTCGGGCAGTAGTCAAGTTCTGTCAATGTTTCAATCGCTTCTAATGTAGCCTCCGCAGGGAGTTCTACGTGGTCAGGCTTTGTTATAAAAGCCAAAGTGTTAAAGATGTCCATTGGTGTATAAGTTTATAAATTTGTAATCTGTTTCCGAAAGATGCTTATGCGCCGCATCTCTAGCGTTAATTATCGAAGTCCTGTCTTTGTTTAAAAAGGAAGCTATGTATTTATCAGAGTGATAATTCTTTTTCGCAATGACAATAAAGATAGCCCTTGCCCATACATAACTCGGCTTCCTTGTTTTGCTGCGTATGCTTTCTTTTGATTGGCTAGTGTATTCACTTACAGCGTCTAAGATTTCCTCTAGGGTGTGCTTAGTTAATGTAACGCCGTTTTTTTTATACATAGCAAATAACTTATTTTGCAATACGATATTTTCACTTGACAGCTTTTTATTCCTAGCTTCTAGCTTTTCAATAAGTTCTTGCTCTTTTTGTGCCATTTCTAACTCATAGCGTTCAAAGTTCTTCAGCCTTTCAGCCCTGCGTTTTTCACGGTCAAAAAACGTATTAATCGGTTGAGGCTCTGTCATTTTATCCCAAAAACTCATATCAAACTGTTTTGAATTTTTACATAAAGTATCGCATCTTCCTCCGCAGTCGGGTCGCCGAGTTCTAACCTGTCAATGAGTGACTTATCCCATGTGTCGGAGGAATAAATTTCACCTTCCTCGCTTTCTATAACCAACGTGTAGTGATTGCTCACTTTGTGGTTAATGTCGAATGATAAAAAGTAGTAGTTCATAGTGTTTTTATTTATAGTCCAAATATACAATACTCTGTATCAAATATGCAAGCAAAAGTAAGGTTTACCGTTTTCACGGCGTATTATACTATCGCTATCTTTGCGCCTAATGCCTTCAAAACCCGCATCAGAGTAGTAAATGTCGGGTCTGTTAAACCGTTTTCAATTTTTGATAACTGGCACTGCGTTACCTTCGCTTTCTTGGCAAGTTCCCTCTGTGAGTAACCTTTTGCCTCTCTGATTGTCTTTATTTCGTGTAGGTTCATATTAATTTAATTGTCGCAAAGATACTTATTTATATATAAACATGCAATTTTAAGTAAGGTTTATCCTGTTTTCGGCT
>CAZAVK010000043.1:0-1687 GCA_964488645.1 uncultured Rikenella sp.
TCGATGGCATCCTCGGGCGCTTGCTCTATCGTGGCGCCGCCTGGTCGCTGATGCGCGAAGAAGGCATGCTGCCGGCGAATGCGCCGCCGCTCGGCGCGACGATCGAAACCGATCTTGCTGAACACGGCTTCGCCCTGCTTCGGGGCGGGATGGCCCTGCGCACCCAGGCCGGTGCGTCGGAATTGACCAGCAAGGCGTTCGAGCGCGCCGCCAACGCCTTCGAAGCCCTGGTGCGCAACGGCGATCCGGAGTCGCCTGATCGCGGTTTCCGTCGCACGATCGCCGCAGCGGCCTATCATCTGGCTGGGTTCTCGGCCGTCTCCTATTCGCTCTTCAACGAGACGGCGGACGACCTCAATGCCTCGCCGGGCGAAACGGCGATCCGACATCTGATCCTGCGCGATCTCGGCCAGTTGCGCGGCTTCGTGCGCGGGTGGCTCGACGACGAGGCGCACAGCGACGAGCAGATTGCCGAAGCGCTGACGGGCGAAGATCCGGACATCGACGAGGCACTGTCGACCATCCTCAACACGACGATCTGCCGGGCGCTGGCGCATTTTGACTTCGCGCTCGATACGGGCGAGCCCGAGCCGATCGAGACCGCGCGGGCATTGCTCGCCACCGCGGTCAGTCTGGCGGACAACGCCGAGAATGTTCCGCTGTGGTGGATATCAAACCTGTGCCGTCACCTAATCGATGACCTCTGGCAGCATTCGCTGCACGAGAACCTGCCGACCGAGCCGCCGGAGGGGACGGAGGAAAAATACCCGGACCTGCGCCGGCTGTTCATCTCGTCGCTCTACGCCCGCAAGCCGTCCGAGGTGGAACTGTGGCCGTCGCAGCGCGAAGCGGCCCGGCGCTCCACGGACGTCACCGACGATCTGGTCGTCGCCCTGCCAACCAGTGCCGGCAAAACCCGCGTGGCCGAGATCGCCGCGCTGATGACCCTATCATCGGCGCGCCGAGTATTGATCGTCACGCCGTTGCGTGCCCTGTCGGCGCAGACCGAGCGATCCTTCAGGAAGACATTCGCGCCGCTCGGCTTCAGTGTCTCCTCCCTTTACGGCGCCAGTGGCCTTTCGGCTGGCGATGAAGACGCACTGCGCTCCCGCGAAATCATCATCGCGACGCCCGAGAAGCTCGACTTCGCGCTGAGAAGCGACCCGTCGCTGATCGACGATGTCGGCCTGATCGTTCTCGACGAAGGCCATATGATCGGCCCGAGCGAACGCGAGATCCGATATGAAACCCTCGTGCAGCGTCTGCTTCGGCGCGCGGACGCAGGCGAACGCCGTATCGTTTGTCTGTCTGCGATCCTGCCCAGCGGCGACGAACTTGATGATCTCACCGCGTGGATACGCTCTGACGAACCGGGCGAGCCGGTGCGTTCCGACTGGCGCCCCACGCGCCAGCGGTTCGGCGCGCTCACCTGGCGGGGCAAGTACGCACGTCTCCGACTCGACCTCGATGACGATGGTCCGTTCCTCGATAAATTCGTCGTGCAGAAACCGGCACGGGGGAAAGAGAAGAAGCCCTATCCGCGCAAGAACTCGCATCTTGCCCTATTTGCGGCATGGGAATTCGCGGGCCAAGGCAAACGGACGCTGATCTTCTCCACCCAGGCGAACTGGGTCGAGAGCTACGGCAAACAGGTCGTGGACCTCTGCAAGCGCGGCTATCTGGACTC
>CAZAVK010000043.1:1787-3280 GCA_964488645.1 uncultured Rikenella sp.
GCGCTGTATCGGGCGTCCGAGAAGATCAAAGGCGAGGAATTCGCGAACGTCGCCGGCCGGGCCGGCCGCGCCTTCGTGGACGTCGAGGGCCTCATCGTCCATGTCATGTTCGATAAGATCGATTGGCGGAAGAAGGAATGGGGGAAGCTGGTCGCCTCCGCCAAGGCCCGCACGCTGAAGAGCGGCCTCATCCAGATCGTCGCCGAGATTCTTGACCGCCTGTCCCGCGAAGGTGTCCTGGATCGCGATGATGCCTGGGAATATCTCGCCAATGCCCGTGAAGCCTGGAGGTCGCCCGAGGAGGAAGCAGCGGTGGCCGAGCGCCTGGCGGCCGGCGCGGAGTATGACGCTGATGGCGACGATGACGAAGGTGGCGGCGAAGACGAAGAAGAGACCGTCGACGAGGAGCCGCTGTCGCAGATCGTCGAGCGCCTCGATGCGACCGTGTTCGGCCTGATCGAAGCACTCGATTCCGATCGCGCCGATTTGCCGAAGCTCTTGGACGAGGCGCTCAAGGGATCGCTCTGGGCGCGCCAGATCGCCCGTGAGGACGAGGATGTCGCCCCGCTGCACAAGAAGGTGTTCGAGGCGCGCGCCGACCTCATCTGGAAGACCACCACGGCGCAGGCGCGACGCGGACATTTCGCCATGGGCGTTGGGCTTGAGGCCGGCCTCACCATCGACGCCATGGCTGATGAGCTGGCCGAACTCCTCGACCGGGCTGACGAAGCAGCGCTTAGCGGCGACGTCGACGAACTTGTCGATGCGCTCGGCGGTCTCGGCGAACGCCTGCTGTTCATGCGGCCCTTCATTCCCGACAAAGCGAATGCGTTGCCGGCGAATTGGAAAGCTATCCTGCGCAGTTGGGTGTCCGGCGAGGATGTGGCCAAGATCGGACCGCAGAACATGCGGGCCGTCGAAGAGGCCTTCACCTATCGTCTGGTCTGGGCGCTGGAAGCTGTCCGCACTCGCCGCATGTCCCTCGGCTGGTCGCCGGAAACGGTGGCAGGCGGCGCCGCGGCAGCGGTCGAAACCGGCGTCCCGCAATTCCTGATGTCGATGCTGATCCGTGCGGGTCTTCCTTCGCGGCGCGCCGCCATGGCGGCGATCGAGGATGCCAAGCCGGTCTTCGTCACGCCCGCCGAGATGCGGGCCTGGCTCGAATCCGACGAGATCACAGCCTACACGGATGCCGACGACTGGCCGACGCCCGACACCGCCGCGCTATGGGCACGGTTCCGAACCGAAGCCCTCAGTGGCGGCATCCAGAAGTGGTCGATCGAACATTACAAGCGCTTGCTCGAGTCCGCAGCCGCCCCGCCTGCCGGCCTCTATCGGATCGTCACCGACGAGGGTGATGGGCGGACCTGGCTGACGACGCCCGACTATCAACGTGTCGCCGCGTTCAAGAAACCGGCGGTCGATCCCAAGCCCAGCCTCTTTTCAGGCCGATTGCCCGGCGGCATCAGGCTGGTGGAGGCCTTGCGTGTCGG
>CAZAVK010000044.1:0-3200 GCA_964488645.1 uncultured Rikenella sp.
CAGGGACCGGGCGAACACCCTCGTGGAAATCGCTCGAAGCCACGTCGCCGACGGCTCGATCTGCGACCTGGAGACGCCCGCGCTTCTCCGGCGGATCGCCGCCGACGAGCTCGGCGAGGCGGTCGTCCTCGGCGTCGTCGTCGTGACGGCCTTCCCGTTCCACGCCCACCCGCCCGACGACTTCGCCCTCGTGGAGTACGAGGCGCGCCCCGGCGTCCGGAACTACCGGCTCGCGCGCGTTCCGAGGAACGACGCCACCAGCATCCGCATCGGCGCCTTCGAGCGCGCGTTCCACCGGGCGTGCGTCCTGATCAGCCGCCGGATCCTCGACGCCCTCCACGACCTGCCGGCGGACGCCCCGCCGAGCCAGACGAACTCGCTGTGGCTCGGCGCTGCCGGGCTGACCGCCCCCGAGCTGGCCGCCCGCCTCGGCCGCAGCGGCGTCATCGTCGCCCAGGGCGGCGACCTCGGCGACGACACGCGCGTGCGGGTCACAGTGCAGAGCGGGCCGGCGACCGACCGCCTGCTCGACGCCCTGCGCCAGGCCCTCGGGTAGCCGCCGGCCGCCCCGTCAGCTGGGCTCTTGCGCGGACTGGCGCAGGAGGGTGCCGGTCGTCTGCTCGAGGATCTTGCGCCAGGCGCGCGTGCGCTCCCGCTCGGCGGAGAAGTGCTTGACGACCTTCCGGACCCGGGTGGCGGAGATCTCGATGCCGTGGCGGCCGGAGATCTCCTTGAAGTGGTCGTAGTCCTGGGCGAGCTTCATCGTGACCGACTGGAAGCCGTGGCGGGCGATGTCGACCCGGGCCGCGAAGTTCATCACCGACGTCGTAAACATGAGCTCGTCGTTGGGCTCGGGCTCGATCAGCACGATGTCCACGCCGGGATAGCGGGACTCCCACTGGCGGGCCAGCTCGTGCAGCCGCTGGTAGGCCAGCAGCTTGAACGTCTGGTACCCGATCTGGGCAAAGCCCATGTCCGAAACCCGGCGGGGCCGGGAGCCGGTGAGGGTGCTGACGGTCTTGCTGAAATCGTTGACGTAGGGCACGAGCGGGTTGACGACGATGACGAACTTGGCGCCCGCCTCGACGGCGATGTCGACGTTCGTCGTCGAGACGATCCCGCCGTCGACGAGCTCGCGGCCCTTCACCTCGACCGGGCTGTAGACCATCGGCAGCGCGGTCGACGCCCGCACCGCGGTGGAGATCGGGACGTCATCCCATTCGTCCGCCCCGAACACGATCCGCTCGCATGTGTCGAGGTCGGTGGCGGCGAGGTACAGCTCGTTCTCGAGCAGGCGGAAGTCGTCGCAACGATCGGGGTCGGACAGGACGGTCCGGACGTAGTCCTCGATGCCCGAGCCCGTGTAGAGGCCGTTCGGGAGCACCTCGGCCAGGCCGACCGCGATGTCCATGAGCGAGTGCTGGCTCAGGTTGCCGAGGATGGTGCGCGCGACCTTCGCGCCGCGGACGGGCATCCGGAGCGCGGAGGCCAGGAACTCCAGGGCGTTTGGCCGCAGCAGCTGCCCGAGGTCGACGTCACGGAAGGGCGACGGCGCCTGACGGTTGACGACCCGCATCATCTCCTCGGGGGTGACGCCGTTGGCCGTCAGCGCCGCGACGAACGACCCGGCGCTCGTCCCCACGTAGACGTCGAACTGGTTGACGGTCCGGTTGACGGAGAGGAGGTCCAGCGCGCGCAGCGCGCCGATCTCGTACACGCCCCCGGTGAAGCCCCCGCCGCCGAGGACGAGGGCCGTCTTGGACCGCCGCCGGCGCCGCGACGCGGTCCGGCCTGACGAAGGACGGTCCTTGTCCTGGGCTTCGAGCTTGACGACCTTGCCCATCGGAAGGCCATTGTACGGTGCGGATCGGTGAAAAGGTGCGACCTCCGGCCCAATCCCGGGCGCCGGCCGCACCATTCCCCCGCCCGGCGTGTTTCCATGTGGCGACCGTGGTGCGCGCATCCTCAGCCGGGGCCGTCCTCGTGACGGCCCTTCTTGCCTTCGCCCCGTCCGCCTCCGCCCTGTCGGAAGGCGGCCTGCGGGCGCGCCTCGGCGCGGCCCTCGGGCCGGCCGGCAGCGCCTCGGGCGCGTACGTGCTGGACCTCTCGACCCGCCGATCGCTGTGGGCGCGCCGTCCCGATCGCCGCCTGATTCCCGCCTCGGTCAACAAGCTCGGCACGACGGCGACCGCCCTGGAGCGCTACGGCCCGGACGGGACGATCCCGACGCAGGTGCTCGGCACCGGGTCGCTCGGCGACGACGGCACCTACCGCGGCACGCTCTACCTGCGCGGCGAAGGCGATCCGACGTTCGGGTCGGACTCCTTCACCCGCAGCGCCTACGGCGGGGGCGGCACGACCGGCGACCTGGCGCGCCAGCTCGACCGGCTCGGCGTCAAGAAGGTCCGGGGGCGCGTCCTGGGCGACGAGTCGTTCTTCGACTCGCGGCGCGGGGTGCCGGACTCCGGCTACGCCCCGTCGATCTACATCGGCCCGCTCAGCGCGCTGGACTGGAATCGCGGCCTCGGCGGCAGCGGGTTCCAGAACCGCCCGCCCGTCTACGCTGCCGCGCGGCTGATCGACGCCCTCCGCGCACAGGGAATCTCCGTCTCCGGCACCCCCGGGGCTGGGACAGCGCCCGACGGCGCCGACCAGCTCGCCGAGACCGAGTCGCTGCCGATCGGGACGATCATCCGGCTCACGAACCACCCGTCGGACAACTTCCTCGCCGAGATGCTCCTCAAGGGCCTGGGCGCCCGCTTCGGCAGCGCCGGCTCGACGGCGGCGGGCGCTGCGGTCGTGCGCGCCCAGCTGGCCCGGTGGGGCGCCCGGCCCACGATCGTTGACGGGTCGGGGCTGGGCCGCGGCAACCGGACCACGGCGCGCAACGTCGTCCGCACCCTCGACGGCATGGCCTCGAGCCCGAACGCAAAGGTGTTCCGCGACTCGCTGCCCGTGGCCGGGCGCAGCGGGACCCTGGCCGGACGGATGAACGGCACGGTGGCCCAGGACCGCTGCCAGGCCAAGACCGGGACGCTGTCGAACGTCTCGGCGCTCGCGGGGTACTGCCGCACCGCCAACGGCCACACCGTCGCCTTTGCGGTGATCATGGACTTCGTCTCGGTGGGCGGCGCCCGCTCGCTGCAAGACCGCATGGCCATCGCGCTCGCCGCCTCGCGGCCGGCCGGTGCCGCCAAGCG
>CAZAVK010000045.1:0-3066 GCA_964488645.1 uncultured Rikenella sp.
CTTGGCTTCGCACCGGACACCAATCTCGGCATGACCGACGATGAGCGGGAGGCGGCCTGATCCTCTGAAAACCGGAAAGGCGGAGACACGGATTTTCTGGCTTTGCACCGTTCAGTGTCCATGGCGCTGCTCTCTTTAGAGGAAGAGGGCGGCGCTTCGCTTCGTGACGGGTTCAGGGTCGAGAGAGAGGCTCTCGGCGCCCGTCGCGGAGACGACCACGATGGCTACTGCCGTTCAGAAACTCACCCTCTCGCCCTCGCGCGACATTCCCTTCAACAAGCTGGTCCTCAGCCAGTCCAACGTCCGGCGCGTGAAGTCCGGCGTTTCGATCGATGAGCTGGCCGAGGACATCGCCCGCCGCGGCACGCTCCTCCAGAGCCTCAATGTCCGCCCGGTCCTTGATGCCGATGGCGGCGAGACCGGCGTGTTCGAGGTGCCCGCCGGCGGCCGTCGCTACCAGGCCCTCGCGCTGCTGGTGAAGCAGAAGCGCCTGACCAAAATTTCGCCGGTGCCCTGCGTCGTGCGTGATCCCGCGACGTCGATCCTCGCCGAGGACGACAGCCTGGCTGAAAACACGCAGCGCGTCGCGCTCCATCCTCTTGATCAGTTCCGCGCGTTCCTCGACATGCGGACCAAGGGCATGACTGAGGAGGAGATCGCCGCCGCCTTCTTCACCACCGTCCAGATCGTGAAGCAGCGCCTGCGCCTGGCAACCGTCTCGCCCGTGCTGTGCAGCATCTACGCCGAAGATGGCATGACGCTGGAGATGTTGATGGCGTTCACCGTCAACCCGGACCATGCCCGACAGGAACAGGTCTGGGAGGCGGTCCAGCATTCCCATGGTCGCCAACCCTGGCACATCCGCCAGTTCCTCACCGAAACCTCCATTCCCGCATCCGACAAGCGGGCGCAGTTTGTCGGCGTTGAAGCGTATCAGGCGGCGGGTGGCGAAATCCTTCGCGACCTGTTCGAGACCGATGACGGTGGCTGGCTTCAGGAGCCGGCGCTGCTCGACCGATTGGTCTCCGAGAAGCTGAAGGCGATCGCCGATGAGATCGCGGCCGAAGGCTGGAAGTGGATCAGCGTCGATATTGATCTGCCTTATGGCCACGATCACGGCCTTCGCGTCATGAGTGGCACCGCTGTCGATCTCACCGACGACGAGCGCGCGGCTCGCGAGGCGCTACGCGAGGAGTACGACCGGCTCGAGGCGGAATATTCCGAAGCCGACGAACTGCCCGACGAGATCGACCAGCGCATGGACGAAATCGAAGCTGCGCTCGAAGCGTTCGAGCAACGCCCGGCTATCTACGATCCAGCTGAGATCGTGCGCGCCGGCGTGTTCGTCAGCGTCGATCGCGAAGGCGAGCTTGTCGTTCGTCGTGGCTATGTCCGGCCGGAGGACGAGGCGCCGGTCGACGCCAGGGGCCATGAGGTCGATGGCGTCGCCGATCCCACCGGGGCCTCTGCTGGCGCCGAAAACACCGGCAGCGTCCAACGCGCCATCATCGCGATCGGCGGCCAGTCGGCCGAGCCGGAGGAGGATGATGAGGAAGATGTCATCAAGCCGCTGCCCGAACGGCTCGTCACGGAACTGACCGCGCACCGCACGCTCGCGCTTCGCGATGCGGTCGGCGCAAATCCGCAGGTCGCGATGACGGCCTTGCTGCACAAGCTCGTGCGCGACACCTTCCAGCGCACCGGCACGTCCGGCGCGAGTTTGCAGGCGTCCGTCAATCACGTCTTCTTCCGCGAACAGAGCAAGGATCTTGGCGAGACATCCTATGCCAAGTCTATCGCCCAGCGGCACGAGGACTGGAAGGCGGATCTGCCTGCGGACGAGGACGCGTTGTGGGATTGGCTCGCCACTCTCGACGACGCCAGCCGCCTGGCGCTCCTCGCCCATTGCGTCAGCTACGGCATCAACGCGCTCTATGAGCGGCCCAATCCGTTCAGTGGCAGCGGCGCCTCGCAATCGGGCCTCGACCGCCGCATGGCCGAGGCAGATCGGCTGGCGCGTGCGACCGGCCTCGACATGGTGGAGGTGGGCTTCCGTCCGACCGTCGAGAACTATCTTGGCCGCGTGACGAAGCCGCGCATCCTCGCTGCGGTGCGCGAGGGTGCGGGCGATCGCGCCGCACAGCTCATCGACCATCTCAAGAAAGGCGACATGGCGAAGGAGGCCGAACGCCTGCTCGCCGACAGCGGCTGGCTGCCCGAACCGCTGCGCATGATCGAGCATGACGAGCCCGCGACAAGCGGTGAAGGCGACGAGGCGCTGCCAGCCTTCCTCACCGACGATGACGAACCCTCCGACGAAGAGGACGAAGTCCTGCACGTCGTCGCTGCCGAATAGCGCATCGGCGCGGGGCGGCTTCAATCGTCCCGCGCTGTCCTTCCCAATCCGTTCCTCAGCCCGGCGGCCATCGCGCCGGACGTTTTCGTTTCAGGAGGCCATCATGGCTGACTATTTCACTCATTTCTCGTGCCTGCTTGACGTCGGCACGCCCGACAACGCCGCTCGCGCGCTCGACCTCTACAACAAGCTGTCCGAGGACGGCGCGTCGGAGGAGCCGCCTTCGGAAGGCTTCTTGCTGTCGATCCAGCCCGAACATGGCGGCTCTCAGCTCTGGATGCGTGATGATGTGACCGGCGATCCCGAACGGCTGATTCAGTTCGTGAAGATCTGCGCCGCCGAGTTCGGGCTGACGGGCCGATGGGGTTTCCAATACGCCAACACCTGCTCGCGCCCTTGGCTCGATGGGTTCGGCGGCGGCGCGCACGTCCTCGACCTCGCGACCGGCGAGACGATCGGTTGGACCTACACCGATGGCTGGCTCGCTGAGACACTCTCCGACGAGGGAGAGCACATATGAGCATTCCCGCACACGCCAGCACCAATTTCCAGACGCTGCTGCGCGCGGCAGCGGACGGCAGTCTCGCACTCATGGAGTGCCTCGACGCCGCGACGGGAACGCCACGCTACGTCATCTGCGCCGTGGGGCGCGACAACGGCGATTATGTCTTCACGCCCTTCGGCCATCTCGCCGACGGCAATCCCTACGA
>CAZAVK010000046.1:0-2992 GCA_964488645.1 uncultured Rikenella sp.
CGTCGTCGGTGGGCTTGCCGTTCTCCGCGTGGACGAGCTCGGCGAGTTCGCGCGAACGGCGGGCGAGCAGGCCCTTGAAGCGCAAGAGCCGCCGGCGTCGTTCGTCGAAGCCCAGGTCGGCCCACCACAGGGCGGCGATGCGGGCGCGGTCGACGATCTCGCGCACCTCGTCGGCTTCCATCATCGGGTAGGTGCCGATGACCCGGCCGTCGCCGGGGGAGTGGGTCTCGAACGTCTCAGTCGTGGTCGCCATGCAGCCACGGTACCCGGGCGTGGCCGTGGCGTCAGGTGGTCGCGGGAGGGGGAGGGCCCGGCTCGACCGGAACCCGTTCGCCGGTGCGGGCCGACTGTTGCGCCGCCAGCGAGAACGCGAGCAGGTCGCGGCCCTGCTGGCCGGTGATGACGGGTTCGGTCTCGTCCTCAAGGGCTCTCGCGAAATGGCGTCCCGACTTCACGAAGGACACGCCCCAGTCCGCGTCCATGTCGTCCATGTGGATGGTGCGCTGGGCTTTGTAGAGGATCACCGGCGCGAGGTCACTCATCCGGCCGTGGCCACGCGTCACCCAGATCACGCCTTTGGTGCCGGTGATCTCGATCCGGTCGTCCTGGCCGTAGTACTTGCCGTGCAGCGCAAGCTCGGGGGAGAACGTCGCCTCGAACGATCCCACCGCGCCGTCGGCGTACTGCCACGTGACGACCGACGGCGAGTCGAGCACGCCGTTGAAACTGTCGCCGATGAACGCGTGCACGGTCTTCGGGAAACCGTGCAGGTACCAGGCCGAGGCGAACTTGTGGTGGCCGTCGTCGAACACCTGCGGCCCCCCGCCGCTGCGTGCCGGGTCGAAACGCCAGGCCATCGCCTCGGCCGGGACCTCCCACCCTTCGGTCGAGTAGCCGGCCGCGGATTTCAGCCGGATGCTCAGGACGTCGCCTATCTCGCCGTTGTCGATGAGGTCGCGGGCCCGCTGGATCGGCGGGTAGAAGACGAAGTTCTCGAAGACCTTCAGCGTCACGCCCGCGTCGGCCGCGTAGGCGATGATCCGGTCCGCCTGCGCGAGGTCCATCGCCATCGGCTTCTGTAAGGAAATGTCCTTGCCGGCCGCCGCAGCCTGTTGGGCGATCTGCTCGTGCAGGTGGTGGGGGACGAGGACCTCGACCATGTCGATGTCGTCGCGTGCGAGCAGTTCTTCGGCGTCGGCACAGCGGGCGTCCTGCGGCACGCCCCATGCGTCGCCGCGGGTCGCGCGGATTGCCTCGTCGGGGTCAGCGATCGCGACGATCTGTGCGTGGTCGAAGTGGTGGTAGGCGGCGGCGTGCAGGTCGCTGATGCGCCCGCAGCCGATGATGCCGACGCGAATCATGGGTCCTCCCGCTGCTGACCTTCCCGAGGCTACCGCCGGGTGCGTTCGCACGGCGGGCCTTCGCCTACACGGCAGCGCTATGGTCGGGGCGTGTCGGGGTCATCGCCGCCGGTGACGGTGGACGCCCTCCGGGAGCCCACCACGAAGGTGAACTGGGTCTTCCTGGTCAGCATCACGCTGGCCAACATCGGCATCCTCATGGTGCTGATCACGCCGCTGAACAACCTGCTGCCCCGCTACACCGACGCGATCACCGGCGGTGACGGCAAGGAGGCGGCGCTGGCGTGGGTCAGCGCACTCGGTGCGGTGGCCGCGATGGTCTTCAACCCGCTGGCCGGTGCCTTCTCCGACCGCACCTCGTCGCGGCTTGGCCGCCGGCGCCCGTGGATCATCGGTGGGGCGGTGGTGGCGGCGGCGCTGATGGTGGTGATGTCCTACCAGGACAGCATCGTCGGGCTGGCGCTGCTGTGGTTCCTCGTGCTCGCCGCGGCGAACATGGCGTTCTCCGCGATGACCGCGTACATCCCCGATCAGGTTCCGGTCGAGCAGCGCGGTCTGGTGTCGGGGTTCGTGGGACTCGCGCAGGTGCTCGGCGTGGTGGTCGGCGTCGCGTTGGTCTCCTACGTCGTGCCTGATCTGCAACAGGGCACGTGGCTGGTCGCTGGGGTCATGGTCGTCCTGCTGCTTCCGATGGTCACCCTCATCCCTGACGCTCGGCTTCCCCGGGACGCCATCGCGCCGTTCCACTGGGGGAGGTTCTGGTCCGGCTTCTGGGTGAGCCCGACGAAGTACCCGGACTTCGCGTGGGCGTGGATCACGCGGTTCCTCGTCTGGCTCGGAACCGCCCTGGCCACCATCTACCTGTTG
Organism: uncultured Rikenella sp.; assembly: GCA_964488645.1. Taxonomy (GTDB): domain Bacteria; phylum Bacteroidota; class Bacteroidia; order Bacteroidales; family VadinHA17; genus SR-FBR-E99. The sequence goes on from CAZAVK010000046.1 coordinate 2,229, forward strand.
TTCTACCTCCAGGACTTCCTGGAGTACCCGCAGCCCGAGCAGGGTCAGACCACGTTGATCGGGCTGTACGGGCTGGGGACGATCGTGACGGCGGTGATCGGCGGTCGCCTCTCGGACAAGAGCGGGAAGCGCAAGATCTACGTGATCGTGGCGTCGATCGTGATGGGGTTGTCGGTGCTGATCCTGGCCCTGGTTCCGGCGTTCCCCGCCGCGTGCCTGGGTGCGTTCCTGCTCGGCACCGGTTACGGGGTGTACCTCGCCGTCGACCAGGCCCTGATCACGCAGGTGCTGCCCGCGGCTGAGGACCGCGCCCGCGACCTCGGTGTCATCAACATCGCGAACACCGCTCCGCAGATCATCGCCCCGGTGCTCGCGGCGCCGCTGGTGACGCTGCTCGGCTACCCCGCGCTGTTCGGCGCGACCGCTGTGGTCATGGTGCTGTCGGGCATCCTGGTGCGCTTCATCCGCAGTGTCCCCTGACCCTACCCTGGGGGAATGGCCACCCTGCTCGTCTCGAACGGCGACAACGAGTTCGTCGGCAAACTGATCGACTCGCTCAGCACCAAGCACGGGGTCGAGGTCACGGCGCTGATCGACCCCAGGGATCTCGAGCCCGGCTCCCACAGTCACGTACTGGTGACGATGCCCACCGACGCCGAAGCGACGATGCGTGCGAAGGCCCTCGTGGACGCACTCGACGACGAGCACATCCTGTTCATCGCCAACGAACTCGACCCCGAGCATCACGAGGTCATGGACCACAT
>CAZAVK010000047.1:0-1588 GCA_964488645.1 uncultured Rikenella sp.
CATAATTCAATATCCTTTTAAAAAAATAGTTTAATCAGTAACTTTTCCGCCTTCTTTTGCAAATGTCATTTTTTCATACGATGACATTTTGTCGAATTGCGCTCTCTGCATTGTTTTAGACTTGGAGTTCATATTCTTAACACCAGGCGCAGCGCCGCCTTTATTTTGGTCAGCATACCAGTGCGATGTATTTGGTTTAATTTCCTCTAGCCATTCAGAAATCGAGTATGGAGTTTTTCCATCTCTTCCAAAAACAACCTGACCATCTTTTTTAGCGACTATGCTACCATCAGCATCTATTACAAACAAACCAGACCCACGCAATATAGCATCTTCCACAGCGTCAGAATTTACGCCGTTTTTCAATGCGTTGCTTCTAATTTCAGCTTTTAAAGCACTGCTCATCAAGCTATTTTTTGTTGCAATCTCTGCATTCAATTTTGATTCAAAATCTTGCTTATACTTAGCCAGACGGCTTTCTATAACTGCTTCTATGTCGCCGTCATCAAGCTTTTCCTTTTCTTTTTTCTTTTCCGCTTCTTCAAACTTAGATTGATATTCCGCAAGCATTTCCTTTAATTTTCTAGAGCCTTCTTTTTCTCTCTCTAAAGCGCTTTTCAGTGCCTTCGATTCATCTGTCTGAAGATAGAACTTACCTTCTCGCTCCTCATAAAATTCTTTTAATGCTTCTGGAATATCTTCTACTTTATCTACCACGGTTTTAATCATATCGCGCTCTTAGCTCCCCTAGAGTCAGTTCACGCCCAGTAGCATCTAGCAACTGAGATAATGTTATCTTTCCATCGCGCCATAATTGCGCCCTACCAATGCCTAATTGATCATCCTGTTCAGATTTGGATAGCATGCCAAGAAACTTATCGAAGCTAATTTTACTATCTATTTGTCCTAATTTTGATGATCTTGTAATATTCGCCTCTCCAAGATTAACCCCAACATCTTTAAATGTCAATAGCTTAGGCATCATTATTGATCGACAATTCCAATGGATCGGAGGGGTTGCAAATGGAATATTATGTCCCATTGGTTCCTTGTTAATGTCCCATTGCAAACCAGACCTACCAACGCAAGGGATTGTCGTTCTGCTGTCAAGCGTTGATAGCCAATAAAAACCGCCTATGATATCGTCATTGGCTTCATACACAGCCATTCTTGCTTCATTTGATATCGTATGAATGGTAGTTTGCACTACTGCAGCAGCCTGACGCCTGTTACCATCAAATGACGAACGCAAGAACGACGTCATAGTTGCCTTATCCCATCCCTCTATAGTTCCTTGACGAATAACTCCTTTAACCTTGAACTTTAAATCCTCACCGGCCCTTGTCCACCAGTCACGCATGACATTGCCCTCAAACCTTGGCTTGTAAAGCCTATCTATTACAGCTAATGATGGGGCCTTGCTAAAATCTTGCATGGCAAGATCGATGCTGTGCTGAGTGAATTCTGTAAAATCAGGTAAATCAGGATATTTTTCACTTATGATATTAGCATCAAGCGTTTTTATTACTTGCTTTTCTAATTTTGCTAAAACTTGCTCAATCGCACGCCTTTGGCCAGCCTCATACCT
>CAZAVK010000047.1:1688-2904 GCA_964488645.1 uncultured Rikenella sp.
GCCATGTCTGCCAGGACAGATTCTTCACCACTCATCCTTCTAGCTAGCGCACCCTCAGATTCTACACCTGCCTTTTGCGGCTCCAATATCTTAGCCCCTAGTGCAGCCATTTGCATTTCTTTTGATAATAAGTTTTCTTTCAACGCTCCAAAGTTGCCTCTTACCTCAAGTATTTCCGCTTTAGTTTGAGGATCTGGAAAGCTATTTGCCATAGATGACCCGATATAGATCACTTTGTCATTATCCCTATTGCCATATATAAATAGCGATGGCAAACCAGACAGGAAGCACCCGCGCTCATATGCCGATGACATTACATAGTGATGCATGTTTACGTTTACCAGATCAATTAGCGGCGGTATCTCCACATCCCAGTCCAGAGAATCTACTCCAATTATAGTAAACGGTATGTAGTCAAATCTTTTACCGCCAATCATTGGTATTATTGTGTCTATAAGCGTTTCTTTCCCATTTTTAATCTCATACACTTCCTGCATGTACAGTCCAGAATCATCAAGTTTCAAAACCCTATGAGTTTCTACTCCCTTGTCATTTTTACTCTCGAACAACCTTACAAGCTTGTCTTGATCCCAATTCAATATTGACTCAGCCACATAAATTCTTATCGTTGGCATTATCCCATCGTGATCGTTTAGCACTCCACAGCGCCCGACAGTTAAGCATTCCAATGCTACTCGCTTAGAGATTTCGTCGTGTGATACTCCGTCTACTGATGCCAACTTATCATCATAATCGCTCACTACAGGATCTTTTCTAAACATTAGCCCACGCAGCGCTATAATAGTTCTCCATGTTGCGTTAAAGTACGGTGTCATGTAAAGCCGTTTTTTATAATCATCATCTGTTTCAAGTGATAATTTAGGCAGCCACTTTTCCCCGCCTTCATGTATTTCATCCTCTCCAGCCGCTGCAGCCCTGCACCTATCCCAGCGCAATGACATACGATTATAATCTTGATGATTCTCTACCATTAAATACCCCCGCCAGTTTTAAGGCTTGACATTTTTCTATTCATCGGGAACATGCTATATATATAATAACCAAGCGAATCAACCCAATCATCTATTGATGGATGAGTGTCGAATTTTTCTGGGACACCTTTATCTGTGTATCCCTGCGACTCTAAAGCGTTAGTGAGCTTTGGACACTGTAAAGTGTTAATTAACAGTCTATTGTGGGACAACATCCCGTTCAC
>CAZAVK010000048.1:0-2896 GCA_964488645.1 uncultured Rikenella sp.
CCCGGGGCGCGTCGCAATCCTTGGTCACCAGCTCGCCGGTGTCGAGGATCACGAATGAGTTGTAGGGCCGGTTGACCGGCAGGCGGCGTTCGGCCTTGAGTTCGAGGTCGGTGCTGAAGCGGCGGGCCCAGCAGCCGAAGATCATGTAGATGTCCCCGTTCGCGTGGGCGGCGATACCGCCCGGCCAGTAGCGGCCGGCGGGGAAGCGCTGGGTGACGGTCAGCGGCTTGAGGGTTTCGGGGTCGAGCTTTTCGACCCAGCCCTCACAGTCACCGGCCAGGGGGTCGCCCCTCGGCATGTCGTGGCGGAGCGCGTAGAGCTCGCCCGGCTCGCGCCGGATCAGCATGTCGGCGGCGAAGCTGTCGCGGAAGACTTCGAGCTGAAGGTCCTCACCGGGCTGGATGCCGAGACCGGGCTGGCCTTCCGGTTTGCAGAGTCGCCGCGGGCCTCCGTCCTCACCGGACCAGGGCCTCGGCCAGTAGGCGCCGGCCTCGACCACGGCCGGCGGCGCTTCGGTCTCCCCGGCCCCTTCGCTCAAGACTCTTTGAGGTACTGCAGGCCGGAAAGGATCAGGCGGGCTTCCTCGACCCCGGCTGCCCGGTGCTCATGTTCCTTCTGGTAGCCCGGGTTGGTGATCATCTGGATGAACGCCTTCCGCGACGGGTAGCGGACCAGCAGTACCGCGTCCCACTCGGCCTGCTCCGGCCCGATGATGCTTTCGACGCTGGCGGTGGCGATCAGCACCTCGCCGCCCACTTCAGCCAGGTAGGGGGCGATGTTCTGGCCATAAGTGGCGTAAGCCTCCGCCCCGGTCCGGCCCTCGTCGATTCCGGTCGCCTGATCCTTGAAGCGGATCAGGTTGACCATCACGATCGGCGAATCGTCATCGGACTCGACCAGGGCCTTGAACTGCTCCGGAGTCGGATCGATCACGGGACTCACCGGCAGGTCTTGCCCTTGCAGTCCTGGAGCTGCTGCGCCTTGGCCTCCAGCTGGCTGACCACGCCCGCCATGTCCGGGTCGCTGGCCAGGTTCTCGAGCTCGTACGGATCCTTCTTCATGTCGTAGAGCTCGACGTCACCGAAGGACCAGTGGACGTACTTGTACCGGTTCGTCTTGACGCCGTAGAAGGGAAGGTCGAACTGGGTCAGCGGGGTCGTGAACTTGAACAGCGGCCGCTCCGCTTCCATCGGGATGTCGCGGTAGGGCAGCTTCTTGACTTTCTTCGCCGCGGCCAGCAGGGAGATGCCGTCAAAGAGGCGACCCGGCTTCGCCTTCGCTTTCGCGGCGGCGAGGATCGTCGGGGCGATGTCCACGTCAAGGCTCGGGTTGGAGACCGTGGCGTGGGCCTTGATCCCGGGGCCCCGCATGATCAGGGGGATCCGCAGCGAATTCTCGAAGGGCAGGAACTTGGATGCGGCCAGGCGGTGCTCACCCTGCAGGTAGCCGTTGTCCGAGTTGAAGATGATCACCGTGTTGTTCAGCTCGCGGTTCTTCTTCAGCGTCTTGACGATCTTGCCGACCTGGTCGTCGATCGACTTCACCGCTCCCAGCCGGCCGCGATAGCTGGCGGTGACCGTTTCGATCTTCGCCTCGTCCAGAAGCGGCAGGTTCTTCACGTTGCTCGCCTTGTCGGAAACGTCCGCCTCGTTGAAGTCGGGGGGCTGCGGCAACTTGACGTTGTCGAAGGTGTGCTCGTAGCGCTTGGGCGGGCGCGGGTCCGGGTTCGGTGCGCCGGGGCGCAGGCCCTGCAGGTGGTTGGTGTCCTCGGCATGCGGCCCGGGGGTCGCGTAGTAGAGGAAGAACGGCTTGCGTGACCGGACCGAATTCTGGACGAAGGTGTTGGCCATCTTGCCGTTGACGTCCATCGTGTAGTCCTGCGGGCGCTGCCATCCGAAGTAGTCCCAGACCGGGAACGCCTCGTGGAAGGTGGCGAGGAACTCGGCGAAGGTGGTCGGCGCGTTGGTGGCGGCGATCGTCCCGAGGTTCAACTGCTGCTGGGCGTACTCGGGGTCACCCCAGTACTTGACCTTGCCATTCAGGTTCATCGCGTAGTTGTAGTAGTCGTAGGTCGACTGGTCGATCAGCGCCTGCCAGCTGTTCCAGCCCGGCGGAACCTCGTTCGGGTCGAGCGTGCCGTAGTCATTGAGGAACTTGCCGACGAAGCCGGTGCGGTAGCCGGCCTTCTGCATCCAGGGGCCGAGCGAGTTCTTCTGGTTCTGCCTGCCCGGCAGCTGGGCCAGCTGGTAGTAGCCGCCGTCATTGGCCTTGAAGTTGGACAGCACGTCGTTGTTGTGCGAGAGCTGGCCGGTGAGCAGCGCGGCACGGGCCGGGCCGCAAAGCGGGTACGGAGCGTTGTAATTGGTGAAGGTGGTGCCGGCCGCGGTCAGGTACTTCTTGACGTTCGGCATGTAGCGGATGTCCGAGCGGACCAGGTCATCGGCCTGGATCAGGATGATGTTGGGCCGGTTGCCCAGATTGGAGAGCTGCTTGCGAGGGGCCGACCAGGCCTTCTCATGCAGTCCGCCGATCATCATCAGGAGCCCGAAGAAGGCGAGAGCCAGCAGGCCGCCGGTGGCGAGTTTGCCCAATTTGCTTTCGATCATGCGACGCTCCATCCTCATCCTTCCCGCTCCCCGCTTTCCTCTCCAGCCGGGAGCATAACCAAAACCTGATCCGTGTCAAGTTTTACAACCCGTCAGGTCGGTCAAAGTAGCGGTCTCCACGCTAGGTGGGTATGAGTTTCGTCTATATAGACGAATTACATACCCACCACGGTTGCGGGCTTAGGTTGGGGGTCAGGTGACGGCGGCCGGTTCGCCATCGTCCGCGGCTTCGGGCTCGCCCAGCACCCGGTCGGGCAGGTTGCGGGCCGACCAGAACGAGGGGATGACCA
>CAZAVK010000049.1:0-2801 GCA_964488645.1 uncultured Rikenella sp.
CCTTCACCGGTGCGCATTTCGGCGATCTTGCCCTGGTGCAGCACGATGCCGCCCATGAGCTGAACGTCGAAGTGCCGCTGACCGAGTCCGCGTCGCGCTGCTTCACGCACGTGAGCGAAGACCTCGGGAAGCAGGTCGTCGAGGCTCTCACCCGCCTTGTACCGTGAGGTGTAGACGAGCCGGAACTGATGCAGTTCGTCGTCCGACGCTTCGAGCAGTTGCGGCTCGAGCGCGTTGATTTCGTCGATTAGGGGTCTGAGCTTGTTGACATTGGTGTCGGGAGACGAGCCGAATACTTTCTTCAACAGGGATCGCATTGGAGGTCATGCCTTTAGGTGGTAATCGCCGATCGGAATGAAGGGGCCGCAGGGAGAGCGTAACCCAGCAGAGTATAGCGTCGAAACCGAGCGAATCGGTTTCAAACACGCTGGGAGTCAGCCGAGAGAATGCACCAGGAATGGCACGAATCAACCGAATTCGACGAGTCCACCTTTGCCCAGCGAGTCTTCGAAATCGTGCGGCAGATTCCCGAAGGGCGGGTCACCACCTACGGCGACATTGCCTTCGCTCTGGGAGACCCGCGGGGCGCGCGTCAGGTCGGCTGGGCAATTGCAGGCTCACCTCCCGGTCTCGAGCTTCCGTTTCATCGTGTCGTGAACCGCGAGGGCTTCTTGAGCGGCGGCTGGGCGTTCGGTCATCCCGAGATCATGAAACAGCGACTGGTGGCCGAAGGAGTTCCCTTTCGGGACGAGTACACCGTGGATATCGCACGCTGCCGTTGGACTCCGGGCGCATCGTCAACCCCCGCCGACGAAGTGCACGACTTCGAGCAGGTCGCCCTCTTCGATGACGACCTCAGGGAAGGTCGAACGCTTGATGATCTCACCGTTCCGTTCGACGACGACGAGGCGTTCATGCAAATCGCGCCCAGCAAGAAAGTCCGCAACCGTCGTTCCCGCGGGTAGCGTGACCTCCTTGCCGTTGATGGTCGCTGAAATCGACCCGTTTTCTGTACGTGACATGCATGCCTCCAGAGCTGAGCGATATGCGGCGGCCTCGGATCCGATGGTAGCAAGCCTGGTCAGCGGTCCGAGAACCGCAACTCCGACAGCGCCTGCTTCCATGACAGCCCGCACACGTTCCGGTGTGATTCCACCGATTGCGATGACCGGAGCCGGCGCAACGGCAACGATCTCAGCGAACCGATCGAGACCCAAGGGGCTTCGCCCTGGTTTCGACGCTGTCTCAAAAACGTGACCTGCAACGAGATAGCTGGCTCCCTCTGATGCCGTCGCCGCATCCGGTGAATGGACTGACCGGCCCACGAGCGCGTCATGTCCAAGAACTGCACGCGCCTCGGCGATGGTCGGGCCGATCTCCGGAAGATGCACGCCGACACCGAGTGCCTGCGCGAGCTCGATGTCTGTATTCACGACCAGGTCGATCGACGTCCCGGAAGCAGCGCGAACCGCCTGCACGGTCGCCGCGAGCGAGGACCGATCGAGCCCCTTCTCTCTGACCTGAATGACGTCGACGCCTCCGGCCACGGCGGACCTTGCCAGGTCCGAGAGCTCGGCATCGGAGCGACGTCGGTCGGTCACCCACATCAGAATAGGCGGCTCAACTCGCTGCATCCACGGCCTCTCGCAGTGATCGAGCAGCTGACTCAGGATCGCTCGCCCGCAACACCGCGCTCATGACGGCAATGCCGGCTGCACCGGCCTCGATGACCGAACCGGCATTCTCGGCATCGATTCCTCCGATGCCGATCACCGGCAACCCCGAAATGGAGATTCGGCGCCGGAGCGCGCTGAGACCGATTGCCGGTCCTGCGTCATGCTTCGACTTCGTTCCGAAGACCGGGCCGATGCCAAGATAGGACGCGCCTTCCAGCTGCGCCGACCTGGCCCCAACGTCTGAGTCGGGCGAAAACCCGATCACGAAGCTGTCCCCCGCAATGCGCCGCGCGGTCGGAATCGGAATGTCGTCGACCCCGATATGCAACCCGTCCGCATTGGCGGCGAGCGCAAGATCCAACCGGTCATTGAGATAGAACGCTGCATCGTGTTCGCGACAGAGCTCGCGAACCCGTTCCGCGAGCAACAGGATCTCTCGATCGGTACCCGACTTCTCCCTTAGCTGAACGGCCGTGACACCACCGCGCAGCGCCGCCTCGACCGACTCAAGGAGCCCATACGGAGCATCCTGGCTTCCGGCGACCAGGTAAAGCCGCAGATCTTGCCTGAGGTTTCGTCCGGTCACGGCCGCGCGCCAACCACTCCTTCGAGTGGGCTACTCGCCGAGGCATACGCCTTGCGCGGAATGCGGCCCGCGAGATATGCCTTTCGGCCGGCCTCGACGCCTTGCGCCATAGCCGACGCCATGGTGGCCGGATCATTCGCCAGTGCGACAGCGGTGTTGACCAACACCGCGTCAGCGCCGGCTTCCATCGCTTGCGCCGCGTCAGAGGGAACGCCAATCCCGGCGTCGACCACAACCGGCACTTCCGCCTGCTCGATGATGATGCGAATCGCCTCGATGTTGAGCAGCCCCTGACCGGAACCAATCGGCGAACCAAGCGGCATCACGGTGGCTGTTCCGAGCTCCTGCAGCCGCTGGGCCAGGACCGGGTCGGCGCCGATATAGGGCAGCACCGTGAAGCCCTCTTGCACCAACACCTTGCACGCCTCGAACGTGCCTATTGGGTCAGGCAGGAGGTACTTGGGATCGGGTATCACCTCGACTTTGACCCAGTCCGACAGTTCCAGCGCGCGTGCCATCCGCGCGATGCGGATGGCCTC
>CAZAVK010000050.1:0-2516 GCA_964488645.1 uncultured Rikenella sp.
TCCCCGCGGCGGCGCGCCCGAGCGGCCCTGGCACTGGCGTGCCCCCGGCGGCCAGGACGAGGAGCGCGAAGCCGGCCGTGGCCGCAACGGCGAACGCGACGGCCACGCCGACCACGAGCAGCGCGCCGAAGCCCCGAATCATGGGGATCGGCGAGAGCAGCAGCACGAGGAAGCCCGCCGCCGTCGCCAGGCAGGCGGTGCCGATCGTCGGACCGGACCGCCGGGCCGCTGCGGCGGCGGACGCCGCCGGGTCCTGCCCCTCCCTCCGCGCCTCGTCGAAGCGCGACTGGAACTGGATCGCGTAGTCCACCCCGAGCCCGATGAGGATCGGCAGCACCGCGATCGACGCCATCGTGAGCGAGAGGCCGGCAACGGCCATGCCGCCGAACACCAGGGAGACAGCGGCAAGCGATGCGCCGAGCGGCACGAGCCGGGTCCGCGGCCGCGCGGTCCGGAACGCCAGGAGCAGCACCGCGGCCATGACGGCCAGGGCCCCGGCCAGCAGGACGAGGATGGCCGAGGAGATCGCATCGGTGAGGTCGCTCACGAGCACGGGAACGCCGGTGACCGTGTAGGTCCCCGCCGTCAGCTTGAACGCGGGCAGGCCCACGGCCTGGCGGACCAGCCCGATGGCGCGCCGGCGGCCGGCATCGCCGAGGCCGGGCCGCAGCCGAACCTGCACGAGCGCGCTGCGCGAGTTGGGGAAGAGGTAGGCGAAGCGGGCCTTCGGCACGCTCGCACCCCGCTTGGGATCGAACACCACCGTCGAGACGAACGCCGGATCGTCCAGCCGCGGCAGCGAGCGGATGCCGTACTGCAGGGCGAGGCGCAGCGAGTCGCGCAGGAACTGGGCCTGCACGAGCCGCCGGGCCTCCGCGGCCAGCCGGGCCTGGTCGGCCGGACTGCGCCCCTGGGCCTTGGCGATCTCGCGCGCGGCGCGCCCCGCCTCCGCCTCGCGCGCCTTCGAGCGCTGCTGCTGGGCGGCGAACTCGGTCTGGATCTGGCGCGCGGCCTCGTTGATGAAGGTCCCTGGCCCGTACACGACCTGCACCGGCTTGGTCCGCGCGAGCGCCGCGCACGGCCCGCGCGGGCCGCCAGGGAAGGTCGCGCCGCGGGGGGCGTTCCCGGACAGGCAGCCCTCGAGGGCCAGCAGGCGCCCGAGGTCGGCGGTGAGCATGAGCCGCGGGAGCGATTCGCGCACGAGCACGAGGATCGCGTCGTCCCCGAAGCGCTGGTGCGCGCGCTCGGTGGCCGCGAACGCCGGGCTGCTGCGGTCCACGAACGTGCCCGGGTCGGCGGCGGGCCGCAAGGTGAGGACGGCGAGCACCGCGCCTGCGAGCGCCAGCGCCGCCACCGCCGCCACGACCGGCAGCGGCCGGCGCACGGCGGCGCCGACGATCCGCTCGAACGCGCTCTTCACCCTCACGCCGGCTCAGGCTAGCGGCCCGCCCGCTGACCGGCGCCGCCGGTCAGGGGGAGATCGCGCCTTCGGCGTAGACGTGCGGGTACTGCGTCAGCTCGGGGATGGCCCCCAGCGACGGGAACTTCGCCTGCTGCACGCACGGCGGGGCGGGCTGCTGGCCGGGGTTGCCCTCCTGCCCATAGGTGAAGTCGAGGTTGAGCTTGTACGCCTCGGGCGTGAGCAGGCCCGGCACGGGGCCGACGATCTGCGGATCGGTTCCGCCGGTGCACTGGCGGGTCTCGTAGCTCTGCAGGCCCTTGGCCAGCTGGTCGCTGGCCCGCGGCAGGGCGTAGGGCGAGGTCCGGTTCGACGGCAGCCGGTTCGGGAACTCGGCGAGCGTCTCGGGGTTCACCGGCTGGGTCGTGCGCAGGTAGTGGACGAAGCCCGGGGCATTCGGCGGCGCGTCGGCGGCCTGGGTCGCCGCCGTGGCGTTCGCGAAGAAGGCCGTGAGCTCGGGCACGAAGTACGTCAGGTCTTCGAGCGGCGCGTTGAGGCTGCGCAGGAACGGGTCGAGCTGGCCCAGAAGCGGCTCGAGGTCGCGCAGCGTCTGCGACGCCGCCGGGAAGCCCTTGACCGAGGCGTCGATCGTCGGGCCCAGGCCCGCGAAGAGCGACTTGAGCTGCGGCGCCAGCTTCTGCACCGCGATGAACGTGGGCGACATCTGCAGCGCCGCCGGGCGCAGCTGCGTGACGAGCGGGTCGGTGTTGATCGCGAAGGCCTCGAGCTGCTTGAGCGTCAGCGTGCTCTCCTTCTCGAAGGTCGGGAGCGCCACGAACGTCGCCGCGAGCTCCGCGTTGCGCTTCGCCGTCGTCCCGAACACGATGTTCGTGTTGCGGATCAGGCTGGCGAGCTGGCCCTGCCGGGCGCCCAGGGCACCGAACACGACGCCGGTGTTCTTCACGAGGCGCTGCACGGCCGCCTGCTGGCTGTTGAGCACCTTGAGGAGGGTGGTCGTGTTCTCGGAGAACGGCGCCAGCGTGCCGAAGGCGTCGTTGATGTCCTGCCCGCGCTCGTTGACGGCGAGGTACTGCTGCTGCATCCAGGACTGGAACGC